>CAVGCW010000011.1:0-182663 GCA_963628025.1 Alloprevotella sp.
GACTTGCAGCGACGGACCTCAGGACGCTCTTACACCACGTCTGCGCGCGCCACCCTTCCAAAACATTAAAATCGGCCAAATCGGCCAATTTGCTCTCAATTCTGCTGCTACTAAATTTGTGACAGTACTCATATTTGCCACTTTTTGTCCACGGGGTGTCCGAAAGGGTCCTCGACAAGCATCTAACGCTACAATAACTACCACATGGCTGGGTTTGCCAGCCGAATGTACGATGTCGTGGGAGGGGACATGGTCGAGTTTACAAAGACGATTAAAGATCCGTTGGGATTACATGCCCGCCCGGTTGCGCTGCTCTATGACATCATTGCCAAGCATCGTTGCGACGTGTCAGTCAGCATCGGCGATCGCCACACGAATGGCCGCGATGTCATGGGACTCATGGCTCTCTACGGCGAGTGCGGCGAGGACATCATCTTCCGCGTTTCGGGCGTAGACGAGGCTTCCTGCGTTACGTCGATCAGAAATCTCTCACTCTAAGCATGATAGGGCGTGGTAAAGGATGGTCCTTTGCCGTGCCCTTTTGTTTCGTATAGGAAACTTTTCCGAAATCTGAATGGGGACCCTTTCCAAAAAGTTAACCATGTGTTAGTTTACTAAAGCGAACATAGACGTGGTTAACTTTTATCGCGTCGATGTTGAGGACGAACTGACGTTAGGAGCAACTCATGTCTTGCGGACCGCAGATGCCGGCCATGCCGCTTTCGATGGTAAAAGCGGGCGAAACCGTGCGCGTGTCTCGTGTAAAGGGCAATGAGGACATGAAACACCACCTCAAGGACCTTGGCTTTGTCGAGGGCAACGAAATCCACGTGGTGAGCTCGAGCGGCGCCAATATCATCGTCACGGTGCTGGGCGCACGCTTTGGCATCGATTCCAAGGTTGCCATGCACATCATGACCGTCGGTTAGTTCGCAGCATTTCATAAAAACCGAAAGGGGGACAAGAGGATGAAGACGTTGGGTGACGTTAAGGTGGGCGAGAGCTCCACCATCGTCAAGCTTCACGGTGAGGGTGCACTTCGCCGTCACCTTATGGACCTGGGCCTCATCAAGGGCACTTCGTTCAAGGTCGTGAAGGTTGCACCGCTCGGTGATCCGGTCGAGATCAACGTGCGCGGCTACGAGCTTTCCATCCGCAAGGAGGAGGCGGCCGTCGTCGAGGTCCAGTAAGGGCTCGCGACGTGTATTTCTGCAGATAAAGTTAGGTATTTCTAACTTAATGCTGCAACTTTGAAGCACATCATCCAGCTTGCGCGGAGAAAGCAGCGCAGGCACACAAGGAAGAAGGATTGAATGGCGGATTCTCAGATCCATGTCGCGCTGGCGGGTAACCCCAACTGCGGCAAGACCACGCTTTTCAACCTGATCACCGGCGCCAACGGCTACGTTGGCAACTGGCCCGGCGTCACGGTTGAGAAAAAGGAAGCCAAGCTCCTAAGCGACAAGAACGTTACCATCACGGACCTCCCTGGCATCTACTCGCTTTCCCCCTACAGCCCCGAGGAGCAGTGCTCGCGCGATTACCTCATGAGCGGCGAACCCGATGTTGTCGTCCAGGTGGTCGACGCCACCAACCTCGAGCGCAACCTGTACCTGGCGCTTCAGGTTATCGAGACCGGCCTGCCCGTAGTCGTCGCCCTCAACATGGCCGACTTGGTCGAGAAGAACGGCGATAAGATCGACACGGACAAGCTCTCCAAGAAGCTCGGTTGCCCGGTCATGATGATCTCGGCTCTTAAGAACAAGGGCATCAAGGAGCTCTTCGAGCAGGTCAAGAAGTCCGCTGCTTCCAAGGGCCAGGTGCCGGAGCACAAGTTCGATTCCTCCATCGAGGACGTTCTGGGCCACATCGAAAACAACCTGCCGGCGAGCGTTCCCGCCAACAAGCGTCGCTACTACGCTGTCAAGCTGTTTGAGCGTGATGCGGACGCCTGCAAGCTCATCAACCTCACCAAGGAGAAGGCCGCTCGCGTTGAGCAACTGGTCGCCCAGTGCGAGCAGGATTGCGACGACGACGCCGAGTCCATCATCACCGGTGAGCGCTATGGCGTCATCGCGCACATCATTGACGAGTGTCTCACCAAGGCTCCGGCAAAGATGAGCACCTCCGAGAAGATCGACCGCGTGGTTACCAACCGTATCCTGGGCCTGCCGATCTTTGTGGTCATCATGTTCTGCGTGTACTACATCGCCGTTTCCACCCTGGGCGGCACGGTGACCGACTTCACCAACGACCAGCTCTTCGGTACCGACGGCTGGTATGTGCTCGGTCAGGGCCGCGACGCCTACGATGAGGCTGTCGAGGCCGCGGGTGACGACGCCGACTCGGTCGACCCGGCGCAGTATGGCCCGTATGTTCCGGGTATTACCACCATGGTCCACGACGCACTTGTGGCGGGTGGCACCGAGGACGGCGGTCTGGTCGATTCGCTCGTCTGTGACGGTATCGTCGGCGGCCTGGGCGCCATCTTCGGCTTTGTGCCGCAGATGTTCCTGCTGTTCGTCATGCTGTCCTTCCTGGAGGACTGCGGCTACATGGCCCGCGTCGCCTTCATCATGGACCGCGTGTTCCGCCGCTTCGGCCTGTCCGGTAAGTCCTTCATCCCCATGCTCGTGTCCTCGGGCTGCGGCGTCCCCGGCGTCATGGCCACCAAGACCATCGAGAACGAGAAGGACCGCCGCATGACGGTCATGACCACCACGTTCATCCCCTGCGGCGCCAAGCTGCCGATTATCGCCCTGCTCATGGGTTCCATCATTGGCGATTCTTCCACCACCGCCGCGTGGATCAGCCCGCTCTTCTACTTCCTGGGCGTCTTTGCCGTCATCGCCTCGGGCCTCATGCTCAAGAAGACCAAGCTCTTCGCCGGTCGCCCGACGCCGTTCGTTATGGAGCTTCCTGCCTACCACTTCCCGGCGATCCGCTCTTGGGCGCTGCACGTGTGGGAGCGCTGCTGGGCCTTTATCAAAAAGGCCGGTACGGTCATCTTCGCGTCCACCGTCGTGGTGTGGTTCCTCTCCAACTTTGGTAGCTACAACGGCGCCTTTGGCTTCCTGCCTGCCATGGAGGGCATCCCCGAGGAGTTCATGGACTACTCCGTGCTCGCCATGCTGGGCAACCTGGTCGCTTGGATCTTCGCCCCGCTCGGCTTTAGCACCTGGCAGGCAACCGCGCTGACTGTCTCTGGCCTTGTCGCTAAGGAGAACGTCGTCGCCACCGCCGGATCGCTGCTGTCCGTCGCCGACGCGGGCGAGACCGACCCGAGCCTGTGGACCGCGTTTGCCGGCATGTTCCCCACCATGGGCGCTTGCGTTGCCTTCGGCGCCTTCAACCTGCTGTGCGCTCCGTGCTTTGCCGCCATTGGCACCATCCGCAACCAGATGGACTCTGGCAAGTGGACCGCGATTGCCATCGGCTACGAGTGCGCCTTCGCTTGGGTGATCGGCCTGTTCATCAACCAGTTCTACAACCTGCTTGTTCTTGGACAGTTTGGTATCTGGACGATCGTGGCCGTCGTACTGCTTGTTGCGATGCTCTTCCAGATTTTCCGCCCCATGCCCAAACATGCATGGACCGATGAGGACGAGACCAACACTGCTTCCGCCGCAGTTTCCGCTTAAGTCCGAATAAGGATTAACCCCTTTCCACGAGCCCGGGTGTCCCAGCGACACTCGGGCTCTTTGGTGGGAGAGATGTGGCGTTTCCGCAGATAAAACCGACCAAAATAAACCTGTCCCTATTTGGTAGGTGGAGAATGGGGTAAAGTAAGTGATGGTTAACTAGAGGAGGCTTGCTATGGCACCTATCGATATTGTTGTACTGGCTGTTATCGGTATTGCGTTTGTCGCGGTATGCGTGCGCATCTACCGCAAGGGCACCTGCGCCGACTGCGCTCAGGGTGGCGTTTGCATGGGGCATTGCTCCAACAAAAAGACGTGCGCCGCACTTAAGGGCGTAGACAAAATCGCCGAAGACTTGGGTCGCGGTATCAAATAAGGTCCGGACATCCAAGCGCTCCGCGGGCATCCGTTCGCGGGGCGCTTTGTGCATTTGAGGGAGAGCACGGCGAGTCGAAGAGTATTGTTGGGGTATCGTTAACTGGACTATTAATTGGCAACTTATCTATAACGGAGTAACCGCATGAGCGCTCGCGTAACCATGAAGGACATAGCCGCCGAGCTTGGCGTTTCCATCAATACCGTGCACAAGGCCCTGACGGGAAAGGCCGGCGTGAGCGAATCCGTGCGCGCCAAGGTGAACGCTAAGGCCGAGGCCATGGGCTATCACCGCAACACAAGTGCCTCAAGCCTGCGCCGCAAGGATATCAATCTGGTGTTTTGCCTGCCCCGCGCATCGCGCGAGGGAGCGTACTTTTTCCGTTACCTGTGGGAAGGCTGCAATCGCTTTGAACAGGAGGTCATCGACCGGGGCATTACGGTTGAGCGCGTTGAATTTGGCGTGGGCGGCTACGCTGATGCACTCGAGCAAATCGACGAGCGTCTGCAGGTGGGCGAGAAGATTGATGGCTTGCTCGCCTATGCGCCGGGCGACGATCGTGCGACTGAGCTTTTGGGGCAGATCGCCGAGGCGGGCGTGACGATTGAGCTTGTCGACGGCGACCGTCCGCATTTGAATCGTTTGGGTGCGAGCTTGGCCGATTATTCGACGGCAGGCAGCCTTATGGCCGAGCAGGCGGCAAACCTGGTCCATGCTTCTGGGGCCGACGCCCGCGTGCTCCTTTTGACAGGCGACCCATATACCGATTCGCACTATCTAACCGCCCGCGCCTTCCACAATTACCTGCGCGAACGTGATATTCCATGGCAGGTTGAGGATCTTGCAGGTGCCCATGCGCAAGTCAAACAACTCGAGCATGAGCTCGAAAAGCGCTTGAGTGCGCCGGACGCCCCTGAACTTATCTGTAGCGTTTTTGCCGTTGGTTCCGAAGTGGTTGCCGACGCGCTCGTCTCGACCGGCAAGGCCGGTCAGGTCATGGTGATCGGCAACGACCTGTTTCCCGAAAGTGCTCTGGCCTTGCGCCGCGGTATCTTTACCAATATTGTCTATAAGGACCCGACGAGCCTGGCGTATCGCGGCGCTAAGACGCTGGGCGATTATCTGCTGTGGGGAAGGACCCCGACGGTGCCCGTCCAGAAGGGCGCCGTCGAGATGGTATTTGCCAGCAATGTCGATCGCTACTGCGAACTTGCGGGTATTTAGCCGATTGAGCAGGTACCCCCTCTTGCGACGTGCATTTTTGGGAGTATTCAGCATTGGCATGCCCTGAATGAGGTGCAGAACGACTGTTTTAAGTGCCCCCGATGGCGTAATTTGCCATCGGGGGCACTTTTTATGCCGATCGGGCGCTATCTGCGTTCCAAATAGGACGCTGAGGATGGCGCACGGCGCGCTCCAATGCTGAATACTCCCAAAAATGTACGTCGGGACATGACCCACCTGAGCAAAAGCGCTCAAGTTCGGTGTTCGGGGACGCCAAACAGTCCGCAATACATGCAAGTCACATCTCCGGCAACCGTTGAACGGGCAAAATCTACCGTTCACCCCGTGGTGGTTAGGTGAACGTTCACCTTTTGAGGTGCAATGGATTAGTATAGTGAACGTTCACCTAAAGGATAACGAGCGCGCCGTGCGCCCGCGTTGCCAGCAAAGGGGCTGTTTGATGAAAAACTTTATGGACGATCAGGATTTCCTGCTGAGCACTAAGACCGGCGAGGAGCTGTTCCACAACTTTGCCGAGGGCATGCCCATCGTCGACTATCACTGCCACATTTCTCCTAAGGAGATTTGGGAGGACAAGCGTTTCGAGAACATCACCGAGGTTTGGCTGGGCGGCGACCACTACAAGTGGCGCCTGATGCGTGCCAACGGCGTCGACGAGCGTTTTATCACTGGCGACGCCCCTGCTCGCGAGAAGTTCCAAAAGTGGGCCGAGACCCTGGGTCGCTGCGTTGGCAACCCCGTCTTTGAGTGGAGCCACCTGGAGCTTAAGCGCTACTTTGGCTACGAGGGCGTCCTCAACGGCAAGACTGCCCAGGAGGTCTGGGACCTTGCCAACGCCAAGCTCGCTGAGGCTAGCTTTACCTGCCGTAACCTGATCAAGCAGTCCAACGTCCGCATGATCTGCACTACCGACGACCCCGCCGACAGCTTTGAGTGGCACAAGAAGATTGCCGCCGACGACAGCTTTGACGTTCAGGTCGTTCCCGCCATGCGCCCCGATGCCGCTTTGCGCATCGAGCGCGGCCAGGAGTTTGCCGACTACTGCAAGCACCTTTCCGAGGTTGCCGGCGTTGAGGTCAGCGACTTTGAGGGCATGAAGGCGGCCATCTCCAAGCGCTACGACGTTGCTCACGAGCTGGGCTGCCGCGCATCCGACCATGCACTCGACTACGTTATGTACGTACCGGCTACCGCCGACGAGATCGAGGCCATCTTTGCCAAGGGCCTGGCTGCTGAGCCGCTTACCGAGGAAGAAGTCCTCAAGTACAAGACTGCCTTTATGCAGTTCGTCGCCGGCGAGTATGTCCGCCTGGGCTGGGCCATGCAGCTGCACTTTGGCTGCAAGCGCGACAACAACCGCGCCATGTTCGCCAAGCTCGGTCCCGACACCGGCTATGACTGCATCTCCAACTACACGCCGTCCGACCAGCTCGCCGATTTCCTCAACTCCATCCAGGAGACCTGCGGCCTGCCCAAGACCATCCTGTACAGCCTGAACCCCATCGATAACACCATGATCGATACCGTCATGGGCTGCTTCCAGGAGGCTCCGACCGCCGGTAAGATCCAGAACGGCTCCGCCTGGTGGTTCAACGACAACGAGGTCGGCATGCGCGAGCAACTCACGGCTCTGGCTAACGAGGGCGTGCTGGGCAACTTTGTGGGCATGCTTACCGACTCCCGCTCTTTCCTGTCCTATCCGCGCCACGAGTACTTCCGTCGCGTGCTGTGCAGCGTGATCGGCGAGTGGGTCGAGCAGGGCAAGTACCCGGCCGACATGGAGCTGCTGGGCAGTATCGTGCGCGACATCAGCTACAACAATGCGGTCCGCTACTTTGGCTTTGACCTGGACACCGTCGAGGCCTAAGCCCGCATCGAATCACATCGAACCCTGGGCGCCGTTGCCACACGCGGAGCCCCGTTTTGCTTGCACGCTAACAGACATCTAAGGAGACACATAGATGGAGAACATCAGCTACGATGCGCTCGAGAAGATCGGCTACAAGGGCTATTTGCTGCCCAAGGATGCTCCCGAGAAGGTTCTGCAGTTTGGCGAGGGCAATTTCCTGCGCGCCTTCGTCGACCGCTTCTTTGACATGGGCAACGAGGCCACCGGCTGGAACGGCAAGGTCGTCATGGTGCAGCCCATCAGCGGTGCCTTTGGCTTTGCCGACGGTATCAATGCCCAGGACGACCTGTACACCGTGCTGGTGCGCGGCAAGGAGAACGGCAACACGGTTGACGAGTCCCGCGTGATCAGCGCCTGCAGCCGCTGCCTTAACCCGTATCGTGAGGACGACTACCGCGCCATGATGGAGGTCGCTGTCTCCGACGACCTAGAGATCATCGTCTCCAACACCACCGAGGCCGGTATCGCCTATGACCCGTCCTGCAAGGCCGACGACATGCCACCTGCGAGCTTCCCTGCCAAGCTTGCCCAGGTGCTCCACACCCGCTGGGCCGCCGGCAAGCCGGGCGTCATCGTGCTCGCCTGCGAGCTCATCGATCACAACGGCGAGGAGCTGCTGCGCATCATGAACCAGTACGTGAGCGACTGGGGTTGGGAGGACGAGTTTGCGCAGTGGATGGCCAACGACTGCACCGTCTGCACCACGCTCGTTGACACCATCGTCCCCGGCCGCATCCGCGATCCTAAGGAGGCCGCCGCGGTGGCTGAGCGTCTGGGCTACGAGGATCCCTTCCTGGCCGTGCGCGAGCCCTTCCAGATGTGGGGCATCCAGGGCGACGAGTCGCTTGCCGAGAAGCTTCCCTTTGTGAAGGCTGGCCTTCCGGGTGTCTTTGTGACTCCCGACGTCACCCCGTACAAAAAGCGCAAGGTCCGCATCCTCAACGGTGCCCACACCGCCTTCGTTCCGGGTTCCTGGGTTGCCGGCTTTGATATTGTGCGCGACTGCATGCATGACGAGACCATTCGCGGCTTCATGAACACCATGCTCTACGACGAGGTTATCCCGACGCTCGCCACCGACCTGGATGTCGAGGACTGCAAGGCCTTTGCCGCCGCTGTCGAGAATCGCTTCGATAACCCGTTTATCGACCACGCGCTGCTCTCCATTTGCCTCAACTCCACGGCTAAGTGGCGCGCCCGTGACCTGCCCACGCTCAAGGACTACGTTGCCGAGACCGGCAACCTGCCCAAGTGCCTGGCGACGAGCCTTGCTACGCTCATTGCCTTCTATACGCAGGAGCTCGTTGCTCGCGAGGGCGATGGCCTACACTTGCGCCGCGCCGACGGCACCGAGTACACCGCTCAGGACGACGCCTTCGTACTCGATTTCTACGCCGCCCACGCCGGTGCCGACGATGCCCAGCTGGTGCACGACGTGCTCACCAACGAGCAGATGTGGGGCGAGGACCTTACGCAGATCGCCTGTCTTGAGGAGTTTGTCGTCAGTGCGCTCGCCGTCGTGCGCACCGAGGGTGCCAAGCAGGCCTTCGCCAACGCTCAGGCGTAAATATCCGGCGCGGGTGTGGAATGGCATGCCCGCGCTTCGACTTCTGCTCAACCTGTAGGGTTAGGACTCTTTGTAATGAACACTATCCAGATCAATCCGGCCGACAACGTGATCGTCGCGCTGTCGCCGCTTGCCAAGGGCACCGCCGTCGCGGTTCCCGGGGTGGGCGAGGTCGTGGCCGCGGAGGATATTCCGCAGGGCCATAAGATGGCGGTGCGCTCGATTGCCGCGGGGGAGGACGTCATCAAGTACGGCCTTCCTATCGGCCATGTGACGGGCGATGTCCAGCCCGGTCAGTGGCTTCATACACATAACGTCAAGACCAACCTTTCGGGCGAGGTCGAGTACACCTACAACCCCACACATCCGGTCGTGGATCCCGTTGAGCCCGAGACCTTTATGGGGTTCCGCCGCGCCGACGGTCGTGCCGCGACGCGTAATGAGCTGTGGATCATCCCCACGGTCGGCTGTGTCAACGAAGTCGCCCGTGCCATGTGTGAGCAGGCCCAGGATCTGGTCGATGGCTCGCTGGAGGGTGTTTACTACTTCCCGCATCCCTTTGGCTGCTCGCAGACCGGCGCCGACCATGCCCAGACGCGTCGTCTGCTGGTGGCGCTCTCGCGTCATCCCAATGCGGCCGGCGTGCTATTCCTGTCGCTCGGTTGCGAGAACTGCACGCACCAGCAGGTGCTCGACGAGCTCGGTGACTTCGATCACGAGCGCGTTCGCTTTCTCACCTGCCAGGATGTATCCGACGAGCAAATCGAGGGCCACAAGATTCTGGCCGAGCTGGCTGACCTGGCCAAGCAAGCCAAGCGTGAGCCCATTTTGGCCTCCGAGCTGGTTATTGGTCTTAAGTGCGGCGGCTCCGACGGTCTTTCGGGCATTACCGCCAACCCCACGATCGGTCGCGTGAGCGATATGGTCGTCGCCCGCGGCGGCACGTCGGTGCTTACCGAGGTGCCCGAGATGTTTGGCGCGGAGAGCATCCTGCTCGACCGTTGCGAGAACGAGCAGGTCTTTAACGTCGCCTCCGACATGCTCAATGGCTTTAAGGACTACTTTATTAGCCACGGCGAGGTCGTCTACGAGAATCCGAGCCCCGGCAACAAGGACGGCGGTATTACCACGCTCGAGGACAAGAGCTGCGGCTGCGTGCAAAAAGGCGGGTCTGCCCCCATCGTCGACGTGCTGCCGTATGCCGGCCAGGCAACTAAACACGGCCTGAACATGCTGTGCGGTCCGGGCAACGACATGGTATCCACCACGGCGTTGACGGCTGCCGGCTGCCACGTGATTCTGTTCTCGACCGGCCGCGGCACACCGTTTGGCGCGCCGGTGCCTACGCTCAAGGTGTTCACCAATCAGCGTCTGTGCGACCACAAGGCCAACTGGATGGACTTTAACGCCGGCGTGATTGCCACGGGTGAGCGCACGCTCGACGAGGCTGCTCACGATCTATACCAGCTGGTGCTGGAGACGGCGAGCGGTAAACTCACGAGTGCCGAGCGCCGTGGCTGTCACGAGATCAGCATCTGGAAGGACGGCGTCTGCCTGTAGTGGCAAACAAGTCCGTATAGGGCGCTATTGACCATGGCCCCGTCGGGAGTGTTCCCGGCGGGGCTTTTTCGTTTCGTGGCTAAGTGAATATGTTGGAAAATCTGATAAACGTTCACCTATCTCATGGCTGTCCAGCATGGCACCCTTACCAGCAGAAAATAGGTGTGAGGACCTCAATTGTGTCCGTTCAGCGGTAAAAATCGACCGTTCAAGGATATTATTCAAGTGAACGTTCACCTGTCGTAAGCAATCGCGCATAATCTAACTAAACGTTCACCCTGAACGCTGGGCAGACAGATGTCAGTGTGGACTCAAATGTCTTGTTACAAGACAATCGAGAAAAGAGAGGGAGCTCGATGACTAATAAGATCGGAAAAAAGCGTAAGATCACATTCTGGACGCGCTTGGGCTTTGGTATGGGCGGTATGCTCAATTCCGGTGCCCTGACCTTTACGCACAGCTACATGGTGCTGTTCCTGTCCACGGAGTGTGGCCTGTCCGCAGGCGAGGCTGCACTGATCAGCTCGTTTGCCATCTATGTCAACGCCATTCTTTGCCCGCTGATGGGCTTTGTGGCCGATAACTTCTATGCCACCAAGATTGGCCGCATCTTTGGTCGTCGTCGTTTCTGGATCTTGCTGGCCATCCCGATGATGATCGCCGAGCCGCTCATCTTCGTGGCTACGCCGTTTGGCTTCCCGTACTACTTTGTGCTGTACCTGATCTACAACGTCGCGTACACGTTCTGCACCGCCAACCTGTCGCCGCTTACCATCGAGATGACCGACGACTTTAAGGAGCGTACGTACCTCACCGGCTACAAGCATCTCTTTGGTAACGCCGCCGGCTTCCTGATGGCTGCACTTGTGGGCTTCGGCTTTGGCACCTTCGGCGAGACCAACCCGTTCAGCTACTTCATCATCGCTACGGTCAACGCTTCGGTCATGGCAATCTCGCTGCTCTGCGTGTACCTGTCCACGTGGGAGCACACCCCCGAGGAGGTCGCTCAGGAGAAGATCGAGAGCGTCGGCGAGGGCATCAAGAAGTTCTTTGTGGACGTTATCTCCACCTTCCGCAACAAGTCCTTCCGCAAGGTCCTGTATGCACAGGTCTCCACGAAGCTCGCTGCTGCCTGCTGGTCTGCCTGCCTGTCCTTCTTCATCGTCTACTGCCTGCAGATTCCTAAGTCCTACGAGTCCGTGATGGAGATGCCTGGCAAGGTCGTTGCTATCGTCTGCACCGCCATCTGGGTCGCTCTCATGGCCAAGAAGGGCTTCCACAAGTCTTGGTACCTGGCCAACGTCGGTTGCGCTGCGTGCATCATCGCCTACAACTACTTCGCCTTTGGTCAGATCAACGGCACCTCCACGGTCGCCATCGCCATGATCGCCTACCCCATCATCTTCGCCATCTGGAAGTTCTTCTACGTCGGCTTCCAGTACCTGCCCGATGTTCTGCTCAACTACATCCCCGATGTCGATGAACTCATCACCCTGCGTCGTCGCGAGGGCATCTACAGCTCCGCGCAGCAGCTCTGCCAGCAGATCGCCCAGGCTATCGCCGTCAACGTGTGGGCTATCGTCCTTGCTGCCTCCGGCTTCATTCAGACCGCCGGCAATAGCGACGCCGTGACCCAGCCCGCTACCGTGCCTCTGTATATCTGCGGCTACATGATCATCGGCTGCGCCGGCTTCTTCCTGCTTGCGGCCGTCCTTGCCCGCGGCATCAAGATCGACAAGGAGCAGTGCGACGTCCTTTGCGACGAGATTCACCGAGTCAAGGAGGGTGGCAAGATGGCCGACGTCAAGCCCGAGGTCAAGGCGCTTTGCGAGGAGCTCTCCGGCTTTAAGTACGAGGACTGCTTTGCCCACAACAACGTTGGCTTCCAGGACGGTAGCGTAACTCCCGCCGAGTAAGGCCGACATATCGTCCAAATCACAGGGCCGTGCCACCGGAATTCCGCCGGCAGGCACGGCCCTTTTTCAACAGCGTACAATTTGCCTTTAGAGCATCTTTTTGAGGGAGAAACCCATGGAGACGAACGTTATCTGGCGCAACGCGCGCGCGGCAGTTATCGAGCTTGACGACGGCGGTTACTTTACCTGCGCCGATACGTGGGAGATCTTTGTCAACGACGAGCCCGCCGGTACCACGAATACGGTCGAGACCTATGTCGACGGCCTGACCCCCGGCAAGCGCAACCTGGTTCGTTTTGTTTGTGGCGAGCGTGAGCTGAGCGTAGGTGTCACCACGCCGGCTGAGCCCTTTACCATCAACGTTCGCGACTGTGGCGCCAAGGGCGATGCCGAGCACGACGACACCACCAACATCCAGGTTGCCATCATGGCCTGCCCCAAGGGTGGCCGCGTGCTGATCCCCGCCGGTAGTTATCGCATCAAGTCTCTCTTTCTTAAGAGCAATATCAACATCGAGCTCGCCGAGGGAGCGGTGCTACTGGCCCGCCACGATCGTGCCTCGCTTGCCTACATTCCGGGCACGGTCACGGGCAACGAGGGTGCCGGGTATGCCGGCACCGATATGCTGCCCCTGGGCCGCTGGGAGGGCGAGAGCTTCTCGACCTACTGCTCTACCTTTACGGGTCTGAGCGTGCACGACGTGTGCATCTATGGTCGCGGCGCGATCGACGGTCAGACTGATTTTGCCGAGGACAACTGGTGGAACAAGGACTTTAAGAACATCTTTCGCCCGGAGGAGGGCCGTGAGGTCGCCCGCCCGCGCATGATCTTCCTATCCGAGTGTGAGAACGTGAGCTTGGCCGGCTTCACCGTCCGCAACAGCCCGGCGTGGAACATCCACCCCATCCTGTGCGAGCACGTCGATGCGCTCTGCCTGTCCATCGAGGGTCCCAAGAACTCCCACAACACCGACGGCTTCGATCCTGAGAGCTGCGGCTTTGTCCGCATCTTGGGCTGCCAGTTCTCGGTGGGCGACGACTGCATCGCCATCAAGAGCGGCAAGCTGGGTATTGAGCCCGAGCTTCGTCCCGTCACGCACGACGTGCTGATCTCTCACTGCTACATGCACGATGGTCACGGCGCCGTGGTCCTGGGTTCAGAGGCCGCCGGCGGCATCAAGGACCTTACCGTGAGTAAGTGCCTCTTTGAGCGCACTGACCGTGGCCTGCGCGTCAAGACCCGCCGTGGGCGCGGCAAGGATGCCGTCAACGAGGGCATTACCTTTGAGCACATTCGCATGGACGAGGTGCTTACGCCCTTCGTGGTCAATTCGTTCTACTTCTGCGACAAGGACGGCAAGACCGATTACGTGCAGTCTCGCGAGGCGCTGCCCGTCGACGACCGCACGCCCGGCTTTGGCGCCACGACGTTTTGTGATATCGAGGCTACCAACTGCCATGCTGCCGCTGCCTACATCACGGGCCTGCCCGAGAGCAAAGTGACGCGCCTGACGTTCCAGGATGTCCACGTGACCTTTGCCGACGATGCTGAGCCCTTTGTTCCGGCCATGGCCTGCGGCGTTGAGCCCATGGTGCGTCAGGGCATCATTGCGCAAAACGTCAAGGTGCTCGACCTGCAAAATGTGGTGATCGAGGGCCAGGACGGCGAGGAGCTGCAGCTCCAGAACGTCGACAAGGTTGTCCGTTCCTAACTCGGGTTGATGACCAGGGCTGCATTGTCGGATAAATCGGCAATGCAGCCCTTGTGCGATACGGCCGTGTGCGCTGCGCTACGCATCATGGTGAAAGGGAATACATGCTCAATAAAACGATTCCTGTCGGGGTCGATGGCTCGTCTGCCACGATTACGTCTTATGTTTTTGCCCCGACCGAAGATGCTTATGCTTTAAAACCGCTGCCTGCAGTTGTGGTCGTGCCAGGAGGCGGCTACGATCACGTTTCGCCGCGCGAAGGCGAGCCGGTAGCGCTCCGTTTGTTGGCGATGGGCTACCAAGCGTTTGTACTGAACTATTCGGTTGCTCCGGCTGTCTATCCGCTGGCATTGCAAGAACTCGCGCGGGCGGTCGATACCGTCCGAAGCCATGCGGCAGAGTACTGTGTCGATCCTGATCGGATTACGGTCATGGGTTTTTCGGCCGGTGGGCATCTAGTTGGCTTGCTCGGGGCGCTTTGGGACCAACCCTGGCTTGCAGAGTCGATCGCGGCATCGCCTGAATCGATTCGGCCTGACACACTTTGCTTGGGCTATCCGGTCGTAAGCTCGGGGGCCTATGCTCATCGTGGTTCATTTGAACACCTAACGGGTGCCGATGGCGCTTTGGCTCAAAAGTTGTCGATCGAGAATATGGTGGGCGAGGGCTTCCCCCGTACGTTCTTGTGGCATACCGCCGAGGATGCATCGGTACCAGTTCAAAATAGCCTCCTTCTTGCGCAGGCTCTTGCCGACCACGGGATTGGCTTTAGCCTACATGTCTTTCCGCATGGAAAGCATGGGGCATCGCTCGCCACGGCCCTAACGGCATTTAAGGGCTGCGCCGAGCATATTCAGCCACAGGTTCAGGGCTGGCCTGAGCAGTTCGCTGCCTGGGAGCGTGATGGACGATGAGCGAAAGCATCTATACACTGCGCGTTTCGAGGGCTGCGGCAGGAGCATATCCAACGATTTCCGATGCCTTGGCGGCAGCCGATCAACTCTATCCGGATGCCGAGCAACCGGTGACAATCCATATCGATCCGGGCGAGTATCGCGAGCGGGTCGAGATTCATCGACCGTATGTGACGCTGGTGGGCGAGACGGCTGACAGTGTGCGTATCGTGGGCAGCCTGGGTGCCAAGATGCCCTCGGGGGACGGCTCGGGCGTCGACGGCACGCTCGGCACCTTTAGGACCTATACCGTTTTGGTCGATGCCGATGACGTGCGGCTCGAGAACCTTACGATCGTCAACGATGCCGGCGACGGCCGCGAGGTCGGTCAAGCGATTGCCCTGTATGCTGATGGCGACCGTCTGGTTGTCGATGCCTGCTGCATTAAGGGACACCAAGACACGCTGTTTTTGGGTCCGCTGCCGCCGCATGAGGCCAAACCGGGCGGGTTTATAGGACCCAAACAGTATGCGCCGCGCCGGGTGGGACGCCAGTATTTTCGACGTTGCCGGATCGAGGGCGATGTCGACTTTATCTTTGGCGGCGCGCGTGCCTACTTTGAGGGGTGCGAGATTCGCTCGCTCAACCGCGATATGGATGTCAACGGGTATGTAACGGCAGCCTCCACGCCTAAAGGCGAGCCGTACGGATTTGTGTTTCATGGTTGTTCGTTTACAGCTCCGGATGGCGTGGCGCCGGATTCGGTCTACCTGGGCCGTCCTTGGCGCGAATGGGCGCAAACTGCGCTGATCGATTGTTGGCTAGGGCGACATATCAAGCGCGATGGCTGGTGGGATTGGAATAAACCGGCGGCGCACAACTGCGCGCAGTATGCTGGCGCGATCCTGTATGGGCCGGCGGGCGATACTACCGGCTGGGTGCCGTGGGCAAATAAACTCGATGTGATGGCTGCCGCCGGGTACGCCCGCGAACAGGTGCTTGCCGGTGCGGACGGCTGGGATCCCGAGGGCGGCGACGGTGATGCGGTGGAGACGGCTGGGCTATCTGCCAATGGCCGCACCGTGCACATCGAGACGTACTGCGAAGACGAGCCTGCGCTGCGTGCCCGGCTGAAGCGCGAGGGACGTTCGGCTGCTTTTACGGGCAAGACTCCTGCAGATTTTGAGGCATGGAAGATTGCGACCAGGACTCGTCTGTACGATGTTTTGGGCCTTTCGCTTATGGACCGCGTCCCGATTGAGATTCGTGAGCTCAGCCGCGTGCGGGTTGCCGGCGGCATCGTGCGCACCCATGCGATGTTGCAGGTCGAGCGCGATGTTTGGATGCCGTTCTACCTGTTGGAACCGTCTCATCCTAAGCTTGATGAGCGGGGACTCAAACGCTGTTATATCTGCCCGCATGGCCATCAGGGAGCGGGTGCTGCAAGCGTAGCCGGTGTTGCGGGCGTGCCGGCTGTCGATGATGCCGTGCGTAAGTTCAATTACGACTACGGTCTGCGTTTGGCACGCATGGGTTACGTGACCGTCTGCCCTGATGCGCGCGGTTGGGGATACCGTCGTGACTGGAAGGGTCAGGGCGATGGCGAGAACAGCTACCTGCGCGGTACGTGTCTGAATCAAGCACGTATGGCCGAGCCACTGGGTCTTACGGTCGCGGGCCTCAACGTCTGGGACAACATGCGCTTGATCGATTACTTGGAGGCGCGCGGCGACATTGCCATGGATGACCTGGGTTGCTTTGGTTTTTCGGGTGGCGGCTACATGACGTTGTACCTGGCCGCACTCGACCCGCGTGTGCGCAAGGCGTTTGTCTCGGGCTATCTGTACGGTGTCGACGATTCGCTGCTGCATCTCAATGGCAATTGCAGCTGCAACTACACACCCGGACTTTGGCGCTTACTCGACATGGGCGATATTGCCTCGCTCATCGCGCCGCATCCGCTGCTGGTGCAAAGCTGCGAAGAGGATCATCTGAACGGTTCGCGCGGGCTGAAAAATGTTGACGAGCAGCTCGAGATCGTGCGCGATGCCTACAAGTTGCTGGGTCGCAGAGATGGCCTGCGGCACGAGGTGTGTCCGGGTGAACACCATCTGGGCGTGGCACATCTTGTCGAGGATATCGAATGGCTCGATTCGCACGTTGCGGAATGCGCCCGTGCATAGCCCCTCGGCATGCTGCGAATAAACGGTACGTTCCTGTATGACTGCCGATGGGCGGATGAGGAGAAGATTATGGAAACGAAGAGTTTGAGTGAATCGACCATTTGCTGCTTTGGCGATTCGACCACATGGGGGGATAACGGATGCGGCGCAGGCGGCAACGACATCTCTTGGACTTCGCATCTGGGCGCGTTGCTGGGAGGTGCAGTCGTCGAGAACTTTGGCATCAAGGGTTCGCGTATCGCCATCAAGGCCGACCGTACCGATTCATTTGTCGAGCGCTTGGACGGCATCGACGATGCGGCCGATGTCTATGTTGTCTTTGGCGGCGTTAACGACTTTAGCCGCAACGTGCCGCTTGGCGAGTTGGGCAGCACCGATGCGCATGAGTTCTATGGTGCGGTCGACTATCTGATCCGAACCATCACGGCGCGCTCACCTCAGGCAAAGCTCGTGTTTATGACGCCATGCAAGACGAGTGGTAAGCACGAGAAGGATATCCCGGCAAGCGATGAGGCGAACCATTTGGGTCTGACGCAAGACGCCTACGTGCGAGCGATGCTGGAGGTCTGTGACCGTTACTCCGTTCCGGTGATTGACCTGTATGCGCAAAGCGGCATCAGCCCGTTTTTGCCGGAGCACCGCGAGCTCTATATGCCGGACGGTCTGCATTACAGTCCTGCCGGCTATGAGCGCCTGGCGCATCGCATCGCCGCGGGTCTCACCGCCGTTTGCCGCTAAAAGTCTGCCGTTTGCGGGGAATATAGGGTTAACGTTCACCCTATATTCCCCGTTCGCGTTACACTAGGGGTAACGTTCACCTATCGTTTATGTCAGAGGGGACAGCAATGGGTTGCAATCAAATCCTGGACCGTTATATCGAGCAGTTGATCGAAACCTCTACGCCGCAGGCGCCGGCTTGGAATATCGAAAAGATTCGCGCCGGCAAGGAGAACACCTGGAACTATATTGACGGCTGCATGATCAAGGCGCTCATCGAGCTGTACGAGATCACGGGTGAGCAGCGCTACCTGACCTTTGCCGATGACTACATCGATTTCTTTGTCCAGGACGACGGTACC
Source organism: Alloprevotella sp. (assembly GCA_963628025.1). Lineage (GTDB taxonomy): Bacteria > Actinomycetota > Coriobacteriia > Coriobacteriales > Coriobacteriaceae > Collinsella. The sequence goes on from CAVGCW010000011.1 coordinate 18,081, forward strand.
ATCAAGCATTACAACCCGCAGGAGTACAACCTCGATAACGTCAATGCGGGCAAGACCCTCTACAAGCTCTATGACCTGGTGGGCAAGCCCAAGTACCGTGCCGCCATGGACACCATCTACCGCCAGCTCGAGACCCAGCCGCGCACCAAAGAAGGCGTGTTTTGGCACAAGGCCGTCTATCCCAACCAGATCTGGCTCGATGGCATGTATATGGCCCAGCCGTTCTACATGCAGTACGAGCTGAGCTTCCACAACCGTCGTGCCTGCTCGGACAGCTTCCATATGTTCCAGGTCGTGCATGACCTGATGCGCAACCCCCTCAACGGTCTGTACTATCACGCTTACGACGCGAGCCGCAAACAGTTCTGGTGCGACCCGGTCACCGGCCTTTCGGCTAACTTCTGGCTGCGCGCCGAGGGCTGGTTTGCCATGGCGCTCATCGACACCTGGGAGCTTATGCCGCCTTCGATGTCGGCCGAGAAGGACGAGATTCGCAAGATGTTCCACGACCTGATCGATGCCATGCTGCCGTATCAGGACGAGAAGACCGGCATGTGGCATCAGGTCATCAACCTGCCCAATATCGCCCCCAACTACCTGGAGGAGTCTGGTAGCGCGATTTTTGCCAATGCCATCATGAAGGGCGTGCGTCTAGGCGTGCTGGGCGAGCGTTACTACCAGTACGGCCGTCGCGCCTTCGACGGCATCTGCGAGACCTGCCTGTCCGAGCATGATGGGCAGCTGGCGCTCGACAACATCTGCCTGGTTGCGGGCTTGGGAAACACCGCGCACCGCGAGGGCACGTTTGGTTACTACATGAGCGAGCCTATCGTCAAAAACGATGCGAAGGGCGTGGCGCCGCTGGTGCTTGCCTATATCGAGACCATGCATCACGACAAACTGGCCGGCAGGCATGACCCGCTTGCTCCCTCGGGCGTGTGCTCTATCGAGGACCCGTTTGGCGGATACACCCCGGGCATCAACGCTCATAAGGGATGTGAATAACGTGGGGGCTATTACTCCGGGTGTGCGTTTGCACGACCTTCCGCAGGGGACCGTCGAGGAACGCATCCGCATGGCGGGAGAGCTGGGCTTTTCGTGCATTCAGCTGCCGAGCAAGGTGCTCTACGCATCGATGGGGATCGATCGAGGCGGCCTGACCCGCGAGCTTGCCGACCATTTGCGTGCGGTGCTCGATGAGTCGGGCGTTTCGGTCGCCGTGCTCGGCTGCTATAAGAATTTGGCGACGCCCGATCGCCAACAGCTCATGGATAACATTGCCGAGTACGAGGCATGCCTGAACTTTGCCCAGATGCTCGGCGGATGCCCGGTTGGCACCGAGACCGGTCGCCCCAATGCGCAGAACCGCGTTGCTGACGACCGCATGACCGATGGGGCACTCGAAGCGTTTACAGACGGGCTTGCACGCGTCTGCGATCGGGCCGAGGCCGTGGGCGGGCAAATTTTGATCGAGCCCGGTTGGAACGAGACGGTTAATACTCCGGATCGCTGCCGTGAGGTGCTGGAGCGCGTCTCGAGCCCGTCGCTCGGCGTGATTTACGACCCGGTATCGCTGCTGCACCCCAGTGTCGTTGACGAAGCGCAGGAAATCACCGCGTGCATGCTCTACTTATGCGGCAGTAAGATCCGCGTGCTGCACGCCAAGGATTTTGAGGTCGTTGATAACGAGGACGAAGCCGGATGGTGCGACGGTACGGGTTCACGCCTGGTGTGCCACGGCGTGGGCGAGACGGGCCGCTATGACTTTGAGCCCGTGGTGGCCTGGGCTGCCGCCGCCTGTCCTGGGATTCCCTGCGTGGTCGAGAACAGCGTGCCGGCGACGGCGGCTGACTGCCTGGCGACACTCGAGCACATGTCCGCTCGCTGCGGGGCTTCGCATCGCGAGCTATAGCATTGGCTTTTGCCGTGTCGGCAGATTGAGATTACCTGCATGGGGGCGGCGGTGAAGGGTCTTTATCGTCGCCCCATTGGATTGCATTAAAAAGGGGAGTTGCGTGGCTATCCACATTGTCGAAGAGGCGAATCGTTGCCTAGGTTGTAAAAGGGCGTTCTGTCAGATTAAGGGCTGCCCGGTTCAGACGCCTATTCCGCAGGTCATCGGCCTGTTCAAACAGCGTCGTCTAGAAGAGGCGGGCGAGCTACTGTTCCAGAACAATCCCATGAGCGCGGTCTGCTCCATGGTGTGCAATCATTCGGGCCAGTGCGAGGGCGCTTGCATCCAGGGCCGCAAGGGCGCGCCGGTGCATTTCTCGAGCATCGAGAACTATATCTCCACGGCATATTTGGATCGTAAGGAGTGGAAGCCCGCACCGTCGTGCGGTAAACAGATTGCTGTGGTCGGTTCCGGTCCCGCTGGTATTACCGTGGCCATTAAGATGGCCCAGCTGGGCTGTGCCGTCACGGTATTTGAGCAGCGCCCCGAGATCGGCGGTGTGCTGGAGTACGGTATCCCCGAGTTCCGCCTGCCCCGTGCGCTCGTGCAAAAGTATCGCCACGTGATGTGCTCGCTCGGCGTGCGCGTGCGCCCCTCGACCACCATCGGTGGCGCGCTGCATATCGACGACCTGCTGCGCGACGGCTACGATGCGGTCTTTGTTGGCACCGGTACCTGGCGAGCTCGCAAACTGGGTATTCCCGGCGAGTCGCGCGGCAACGTGCTGTTTGGTATCGATTACCTGGTCGATCCTTCGAGCGTGGCGATCGGACAGAATGTGGCGGTCATCGGTGCCGGTAATGTGGCCATGGATGTGGCCCGCACGGCGCTGCGTTCGGGTGCTCGCAAGGTCACTGTGTATGCACGCTCGCGCCATATCTCGGCCATCGACGACGAGGTCGAGCTGACCGAGCTTGACGGTGCCGAGATTGTGTGCGGCAAGGCGATCTGTGCCATCGACGATAACGGTCCGGTGTTCGAGACGGCTATCTTTGACGAGGACAACAACGTGGTGGGCTACGAGGAGGAGCTCGACCATGCGTCTGCCGACACAGTTGTGATTGCAGCTTCGCAGGTGCCCAAAGACAAGCTTGTGCTTACAACGGGCGGCCTAGAGACCGACCATCGTGGCCTGCTTTCGGTCGATGAGTGCGGCATGACCACCGTGCCTGGCGTCTTTGCCGCCGGCGACGTGGTTAACGGCCCGCTCACCGTGGTTCATGCCGTGGCGGGCGCCAAGCTCGCCGTCGAAGGCATGACCAGCTACCTGGGCCTCTAACTCCATCCCATCCATCAGTTGCGGTGAAATACGGACTGTTTTGCCTGTCAAAAGCCTCGGCTGCCCCGTATTTCACCGCAACTTTTTGGGGTTGAGCAGAGGCTGGGGGAACGCGCACGGTCGGGTGCTGCGCGGTTGCTGGTACGATAGGTACGTCAGCAACTGCCGCCGAGCGGCTCAAATGAAAGGAACCCTGTATGGAGTCCTCCGCCTACCCGATGCTCTTTAGTCCGATCAAGGTCGGTACGACCGAGGTCAAGAACCGCGTCTTTATGCCGCCGGTGTCCACCAACCTGGCCGATCATGGCTATGTGACCGACGACTTGGTCGATCATTACCGTGCCCGCGCCAAGGGCGGCGTGGGCCTCATCATTACCGAGGTCGTGACGGTCGAGCCCACCTATACCTATCTGCCGGGTGACATGTGCTGCTACGACGACACGTTTATCCCTGGCTGGGAAAAGCTCGCCGCCGCCGTGCATGAGTATGGCTGCAAGATCATGCCGCAGCTCTTTCACCCCGCCTACATGGCCTTTAACATTCCGGGCACGCCGCGCCTGATCGCTCCGTCCTTCGTGGGACCGTCCTATGCCCGCGAGGCACCGCGTCCTATCACGGTCGATGAGATTCACGAGCTCACGCATCAGTTTGGCGACGCTGCCGTGCGTATGCAGAAGGCTGGCGTCGATGGCGTCGAGGTCCATGCGGCGCACGCCCACGGCATGCTCGGCGGCTTTTTGACTCCGCTCTACAACAAGCGCACCGACGAGTACGGCGGCTCGCTCGACGCCCGTATGCGCTTCTTGCTCGAGGTCATCGCCGAGATTCGTGAGCGCTGCGGCAAGGACTTTATCATCGACGTCCGCATTTCGGGCGATGAGTACACCGATGGCGGTCTGACCCTCAACGACATGATCTACGTCTCGCGTCGCCTGGAGAAGGCCGGCGTCGACATGATTCATGTGTCGGGCGGCACCACCATCAAGCGCGGCTCTGCGATTCCCGCCGCCGGCACGCAGCAGGCCTCGCACGCCGCCTGCTCGCGCGAGATCAAGAAGCACGTCAACATTCCCGTCGCCACCGTCGGACGTATCAACGAGGCCTGGATCGCCGAGGAGCTGATCGAGGACGGCGCTGCCGACATATGCATGATGGGCCGCGCCAATCTGTGCGATGCCGAGTTCTGCAACAAGGCCGCTGCCGGCAACGCCGACGAGATCCGTCCCTGCATTGGCTGCCTGCGCTGCCTGAACGGCATTATGTTCGGCAAGCGCATCTCCTGCACCGTTAACCCGGACGTGGAGCGCGACGAGGCTGGCTACGAGCCTGCCGCCGAGGCCAAGAACGTACTGGTTGTGGGCGCTGGTCCTGCGGGCATGGAGGCAGCCTACATTGCCGCCAAGCGCGGCCACAACGTGGTGCTCGTTGACAAGCAGGATGAGCCGGGCGGCGAGATGCGCATCGCGGCCGTTCCGCCGGCAAAGCAGGAGCTCACCCGCGTGATCAAGTATCAGTATCGTCGCCTGGGCGAGGCGGGCGTGAAGTGCATATTTGGCACCGAGCTTACTGCCGAGGACATTCAGTGCGACTACGCCGGCTACGAGGTCGTCCTGGCTTATGGCGCCGAGCCCATCGTCCCGGCCTTCATGCAGGGCTTTAAGCAGGTTATGACGGCTGACGACCTGCTGGGTGGCAAAGCTTTCCCGGGCAAGAAGATCGTCATCGTGGGCGGAGGCACCGTCGGTTGCGAGACGGCTGACTACCTGGCCCCGTTGGTCAACGACCTGTCGCCGGCCAACCGCGATGTCACCGTCATCGAGATGACCAAGACGCTCGCCGCCAACGAGGGCGGTGCCGGTCGCGCGGTGCTCATCACGCGCATGCTCTCAAAGGGCGTCCACGTGCTGACCGAGGCCAAGGTGACCGAGATTACCGAGGATGCCATCAGCTACGAGAAGGACGGCGAGGTCCACACCATCGCCGATGCCGATACGCTGGTGCTTGCCATGGGCTATCGTCCCAATACCAAGCTGGCCGACGACCTTGCCGCTGCCGGCGTTGCCACCCACGTGCTGGGCGATGCCAACAAGTGCGGCAACATCCGCGACGCCATCGGCGACGGCTACAAGATTGCCTGCGAGCTCTAGTTAATCCCTTGGCGCATGGGGCCTGTCCCCGCGGCGTCAGTCGGTAGATAGCAAAAAGCGGCGGTCGCCCCGTACGTGGGACGACCGCCGCTTGCGTTAGCTGCAATGAGTCGTGCGATTAGAGCCCCAGGAGCTCCTTGACCTTGGCGATGATGGCCTCGTCGGTGGCGTTGGCAAAGAAGTACTCCTGGAAGTGCTCGCCGGCAAGTGCGCCCTTCACCAGGTCCTGATCGATCTCGCCCAGGACGTCGACGAGCGGACGCATGGTCACAGCGCGCACGCCGTCGAGGATCTTCTTGTTGCGCTGCTCGGGCTCAACGCGCTCGGCAGGATAGCCGTTGCCCGAACCAAAGCCAAAGAGCTTCTCGAAGGTGTACTCAAGATTGAGCTCCTGGCCCCAGCCGTTCTTGAGGGCGAAGGGCATGGCAACGGCGTTGCCATCGTTGACCTGGGCAAAGGTGTAGGCGTCGAGCGGGTCGGCAACGTGGCCGCACAGCACGCCGGGGAAGGAGTTACAGGCGAGCATAGCGCCCTCGCCGGTGCCGCAGCCGGTCACGACGTAGTCGGCAGCGCCGGAGTTCAGCAGCACGGCGGCAAGGATGCCGTTCTGCACGTAGGTGAGGGGCTTGGAATCGGCGTCGGCATACATGCCATAGTTAAAGACGGTGTGCCCCATGGGCTCGACAACCTTCTTAAGGGCAGCCTCGATCATAGGGTTCTTGGAGTTCTGAGAGTTTTCGTTGATCAGAGCGATCTTCATTGCGAATTACCTTTCTATTTCTAACTTGCGGTGAAATACGGACTGTTTTGCCTGATAGAAGCCAAAACCAATCCTTATCTCACCGCAACTCAAATGAAAAACGAGTGGATGAAACCTGATATGGGCAGTTGCGGCGACGCTTATTGAGGCTGCTTTCCAATGTATGCGAGGATTCCGCCGTCGACGTAGAGGATGTGGCCGTTGACGAAGTTCGACGCGTCGGAAGCCAAGAACACGGCGGGGCCCTTCAGATCCTCGGGCGTGCCCCAACGGGCGGCCGGCGTCTTGGCAATGATGAACTGGTCAAACGGGTGGCGGCTGCCGTCGGGCTGCGTCTCGCGCAGCGGTGCGGTCTGCGGCGTGGCGATGTAGCCGGGTCCAATGCCGTTGCACTGGATATTGGCCTCGCCAAACTCCGAGCAGATGTTCTTGGTGAGCATCTTGAGTCCGCCCTTGGCCGCGGCATAGCCGGCGATGGTCTCGCGGCCCAGCTCGCTCATCATCGAGCAGATGTTGATGATCTTGCCGTGGCCCTTGGCGATCATGCCGGGCAGGCAGGCCTTGGACACGATAAACGGTGCGTTGAGGTCAATATCGACGACGCGGCGGAAGTCCTCGGCGCTCATGTCGAGCATCGGGGTACGCTGGATGACGCCGGCGTTGTTGACCAGGATGTCGGGCGTGGTGCCAAAGTCGGCCTCGATCTTGGCGATGAGCTCGGCGACGACAGTCTCGTCGGTGACGTCTGCCACGTAACCATGAGCCTCAAAGCCCAGCTCACGGTAGTGCTTCTCGGCTTCGGCGACTTTGTCGGCGTGACGGGCGTTAAAGGCGATCTTGGCGCCGGCCTCTCCGAGCGCCTCGGCAATGGCCATGCCAATGCCGTAGGTGGCGCCGGTCACCAGTGCGACCTTGCCGTCCAGACGGAAGCTGTCCATAAGATCAGACATAGCGATCCTTTCAAAAGAAACGTTCATCTATATAAGTCTTGCTTTTCATACAAGGTCAGTATAGGTGAAGCGGCGTAATAGCCACCCCTTATTCCCTAAAATCAGGTGAACGTTCACTTTTAAAAGGCGAACGGTAGTCTCGCCCTTGCCGTGCGGACGTCTATTTGCTCTGTTCCTGCGCTCCCTCTGCGATCATGTTGCGGTTGTACACCAGATGCAGGTACATCGCGTCGTGCGCTGCGGTGGGATTGCGCGCGGCGATGGCGTCGGCCACGCCACGGTGGGTGCGGATGGTTTCCTCAACCAGCTTTTTGCCGGTCACGTCAATAAACAGGGGGACAGACGCCTTGAGCACGCCCATTAGGCGGGGAACGACGAGGTTGCCGCAGCTTTCGGCAATTGCGATGTGAAACGCGGTGTCGGCGGCAGAATAGTCTTCGTCCCGCGCGGCCAAGTGCTCGGACTCATCGCAAAGCTCTTTAATGCAGATGATTTGATCGTCGGTCGCGTGCTCTGCGGCCATGCTGGCCATCTGCGGCTCGATCATAAAGCGCACTTCGAGCAGGTCGCGTGCCAGGCGCCTCTTGTCATCGATAAAGGTAAAGCCCAGCGGATCGTCGGCAACGCCGGGGTTTGATGCCACATAGGTGCCCGAGCCCTGCTTAATGCGCACGATATTGCGCGACTGCAGCAACTTCATGGCCTCGCGCACAGTGCTCCTGCCGGCACCCAAGCGCTCGACCAGCACGGTTTCCTTAGGCAGACGATCTCCTTGTTCAAGGTGTTCATCCAGAATCAATTGAATGATTTTCTCCGATATTTGCTCGGGGAGTCCCGATTCGGCGCGGGCCATAGCTATACCTTTCATTACAAAATTCATCTGAGCTATTTTAGCGCACCACGGATGCGATATTGGCCGCTGGATTTGAGTCGGGCGGCTTAGATATACCGTTCGCAGCGCAAATACGACCGTTTACCAAATACATCAGATGTATTTCGAACAAATTTCAAAATGAAACATCAGACCATTCCAAAACACGCTATAGTCATCAGACGAATTCAAAAGGTCTGATGAATTGGAGGAAAGATGTCAGACCCAACGTTTATGGCTGATCCCACCAGGCTGGTCATCGCCGCCATCGTGGGCATCGCGCTGCTGCTTGCGCTCATCATCAAGTTCAAGCTGCACCCCGTGCTGTCGATGATGGTCTCGGCGCTCGTGATCGGTATCGGTGCCGGCATGCCGCTCGACATGGTGGCAGACACCGTCACCAAGGGCGTGGGCACCACGCTGCAAAACATCGCCTTGCTCATTGGCCTGGGATCGATGTTTGGCCAGATTTTGGAGGAGAGCGGCGGCGCCAAGAAGATCGCCCAGACCTTCATTGATACCTTTGGCCAGGGCCACTCCAGCTGGGCGCTGGGCATCACCGGTCTGGTCATCGGCACTACGGTGTTCTTTGAGGCCGGCGTGGTCGTTTTGATTCCGCTTGCGTTTAGCGTGGCATCGCAGACCAAAAAGTCGACGCTCTACTATGGCATCGCGCTGCTCGCGGGACTGGCGGCTGGCTATGCGTTTGTGCCGCCATCGGCCGGGTCGGTTCTGGTCGCCGGCACGCTCGGTGTCGACCTGGGCACCATGATCCTCGTCGGTATCCCCACCGCCTTCATCGCCATGGCAATTGCCGGCGTCATCTGGGGCCGCAACGTGGGCGGTCGCATTTTTACCGATGTTCCGGAGCACTTTACCTCTGCCGAGGGTGCGAGCGACGAAAAGGAGCTTCCTTCCTTTGGCATGGTGCTCGCGATCGTGCTCACGCCGCTTTGTCTGATTTTGCTGGGCACGTTGTCCTCTTATATCCCCATGCCCGCCGAACTCGCCTCGATTCTTGCCTTCCTGGGCAAGCCGTTCGTCGCTTTGACGCTCGCCACGCTCGTCGCGATGTATCTGCTGGGCGCGCGGCGCGGCTACTCCGGTGCCGAGCTCAAGGCCCTACTCGACCGCTCTCTTAAGCCCGTCGGCATGATCTTGCTGGTTATCGCCTGTGGCGGCGTCATTCGCTGGATGCTGCAGGACTGCGGCTTGGGCCAGGTTATCGGCCCTATGCTCGAGGCCTCACCACTGCCTTTGGTGGTCGTTGCCTTTTTGATCGCCGTCATGGTGCGTGCCTCTGTCGGCAGCTCCATCGTCGCTATGACCATGGCATCGGGCATTATGGCCGCCATGCCCGCGGTTTCCGGAGCCTCAGTGCTCATGCGTGCCGCTATCTGTCTTGCCATCTGCGGCGGTGCCACGGCCCTCTCGCACGTCAACGATGCCGGTTTTTGGATGTGCTCCTCGTTCCTGGAGATTGACGAGAAGACCACCCTCAAGTCCTGGACCGTTATGGAGACGCTTATCGGCCTTTCGGGTCTTGCCTGCGCCCTGGTGATCTCGTTCTTCGCCTAGTCGGGCATCTTTTGCCGAGCACATCGCTCGGCAGCCACCTACACCAGATTTATTCACCAACGATTGGTACAACCGTTCAAACCAAAAGAGGAGAACATCATGGACGAGAAAACCAAAGCACAGATTCAGCAGGAGGCCGCCGACCTGGTTGCCAAGCTGCAGCCGCGTTCTGGCAAGTTCCGCACCATCAGCCCCGAGATGGACCCGCTGCGCCTGGGCTCTGGCTGGAGCATCGAAGACCTGGACAAGCCGCAGGTCATCATCGAGTCGACCTTTGGCGATTCGCACCCGGGCTCTGCCGGCCTGTTCGAGCTGGTCGAGGAGGTCCGTGCTGGCGTTGCCGAGGCTGGCGGTCACGGTGCCCGTTACTTCTGCACCGATATCTGCGACGGCGAGGCCCAGGGACACGACGGCATTAACTACTCGCTGCCCAGCCGCGACATGATCGCCAACATGATCGAGATCCATGCCAAGGCCACCCCGTTCGACGCCGGCGTCTTTGTCGCCAGCTGCGATAAGGGCCTGCCTGCGAACCTCATGGCCATGGGCCGCATCAACATCCCCTCGATCGTCGTCACCGGCGGCGTCATGGATGCCGGCCCCGACCTGCTGACCCTGGAGCAGCTCGGTACCATCTCGGCCCGCTATGAGCGCGGCGAGATCTCCCGCGAGGAGCTCGAGTTCGCCAAGCATAACGCCTGCCCCAGCTGCGGCGCCTGCTCCTTTATGGGCACCGCCTCGACCATGCAGGTCACGGCTGAGGCTCTGGGCCTTATGCTCCCCGGTACCGCCCTGCTGCCCGCAACTAGCTCCGACCTGCGCGAGTTTGCCCGCGAGGCCGGCCGTCAGTCCGTGTGGCTCTCCGAGCACAACCTGTGCCCGCGCGACATCGTGACCAAGGAGTCCTTCGAGAACCTCATCATGGTCCACGGCGCCATCTCCGGTTCCACCAACTCGCTGCTGCACATCCCCGCGATTGCCCGCGAGTTTGGCATCGAGATGTCCGCCGACGATTTCGATCGCCTGCACCGTGGCGCCCACTACCTGCTCAACGTTCGCCCCGCAGGCGAGTGGCCGGCGCAGTTCTTCTACTATGCGGGCGGCGTGCCGCGCATCATGGAGGAGATCAAGTCGATGCTTCACCTCGATGTTATGACCGTCACCGGCAAGACTCTCGGCGAGAACCTCGAGGATCTCAAGAACAACGGCTATTACGAGAAGTGCGGCCGCTACTTGGAGGAGTGGAACCTCAGGCGCGAGGACATCATTCGCCCGTTTGACCAGGCTTTTGGTACCGACGGCTCTATCGCCATCCTCCACGGCAACCTTGCCCCCGAGGGCGCGGTCGTCAAGCACACCGTCGTTCCGCGCGAGATGTTCCAGGCCACGCTTAAGGCTCGCCCGTTCGATTGTGAGGAGGACGCTATCCACGCCGTCCTGACGCACGAGATTAAGCCCGGCGACGCCGTCATCATTCGCTACGAGGGCCCCAAGGGCTCCGGCATGCCCGAGATGTTCTACACCACCGAGGCTATCGCCAGCGACCCCGAGCTGGGCGCGAGCATCGCCCTGATCACTGACGGCCGTTTCTCCGGCGCCTCCAAGGGCCCGGCTATCGGTCACGTTTCGCCCGAGGCTGCCGTGGGCGGTCCGATTGCCCTGATCGAGGAGGGCGACCTTATCCAGATCAACATCCCCGAGCGCTCGCTGTCTATCGTGGGCATCGCCGGCAAGGAGATGGAGCCGGCCGAGGTCGACGCCGTCCTGGCCGAGCGCCGAGCCGCTTGGAAGCCCAAGGCTAATCGCTATACCTCCGGCACGCTCAAGTTCTTTACCGAGCATGCGGTTTCCGCCATTCAGGGTGGCTACATGGAGTAGCGCCCGGGCGCATCGAATTTCTCCTCTCATAGATGCGCGGCACGAAGGGCCTCGAGTTCATATGAACTCGGGGCCTTTTTCGTTTGGATCGCGGACGTATTGCCGGACGAAAACCGTTTACGTCTGGCATTAACCGTGCGAAAGCGATATTTACGTCTCAAATCCAGACGCAAATAAGACGAAAAGCGTTTGCGTCTGGTTCTAAACCGTACGCAAATGGTTTTCGTCTTGCAGGGCAGTTGCCGTTTCTACAGTTCAACTTCCAGTTCGGCTTTGTGTTCGCAGAGGTAGTCGCGCATGTAGGGGATGGCAAATGAGACCTTGCCGTACGAAGGAGCCTCGATAATCGATTCTCTTAACAGGCGGCTGCGGACGGAGCTCACCTGTTGAGGCGTTTTGTTTAGGGCATCGGCAACCATGCTGGTCGAGCTCGTCTGCCCCAAAGACGCCATGCTCAGCAGATAAGCGATGCACGTGGGCGGAATGCGCTGCAGCGCGGGCTCAATCACCATGGCGCAGAAGCGTTCGCGTGCCGTTGCAATGCCACGCTCGGCTTCTTCTTCTCCAATAATCGCTGTATGTGCGCGTCTCGCCAACTGCCATGCGTAGTATCCAACGAGTTGGATCATGAAAGGATAGCCTTGCGTTGCCTCGGCAAGTTGGCCGGCAATACCTGGCTGCAACTCCATGCCAGACGCTTCAATGGTTTCCTCGAGGGAGTACGACACTTCGGTTACTGCCACAGCCTTCAGATCAAAGGGGAGGGCACGGCGCAAAAACGTAAGTGTCTTTCCGTTGATGATGCTTTCAATCATCGAAGGCAGCCCAGCAAAAACAAAGGCGATATCAAGGTCTTCGCCGATAACCTGCTGAATCGCAATGGAGAGCGTTCGGACCTCATCGAGCTCTGCGTCTTGAACCTCGTCGAGAGTGATGAGCAGGCCATTTCCATTCTTGGATATTGTCTGTCTCATGGCGTCGCGTAGCGATGGGCCGATTCGCTCAATATCTATGCTGCCGATGGATATGCCAGCTACGGTGGGCTCAAATCTGGCGTGTTTGGCCTGGAATTTGGGCTGCAGCTGTTCGAGAATGCGCTGGCAAAGTCCCTCGGTTGCGACCTCTTTTATGACCGTCCAGCCACGGCTTTGCGCCAAACGTGAGCACTCGTCAAGGAGGACCGTCTTGCCCGTTCCACGGACGCCAGCTATGCGCATTAGGCGCCCCGGGGCACCAGGCCCGTTGGCGAGGCCTTCACTGAATTCTTCGAGTACATCTTCGCGGCCGATAATCGTGGGAGGTGTTTTACCTGCTGTGGGCTTAAAAGGGTTTGTTTGCATGTGAGCCACCTTTGCTCAAGATATAGCAAGATATAGCAAAGTATAGCAAGATATAGCAAAGTATAGCGAGATATAGCAAAGTAAGCGCTACTCGCGGGTTTTGCGGGTTCTTGCGGTGGTGCTATTTTCCGAATGCCGCGCGGATAAAGCGCTGGGCGAACAGCTTGTTGGCGACGTTGATGACATGGCCCAGGAACAGTGCCGAGATGGCGGTCGTGACGCCAAAGCCGCCCAGGTTGTACATAAAGATCAGCGACAACGCGAGCGAGGCGGCGACATGTGAGCAGTCAAACACGACTTTTACGTCACCAAAGCGGCGTTTAAGCTTTTCGGCAATGACTTGCACCAAGCCGTCGGGCGCGTTGGGGACAACGCCCATGTTGACGACGAGACTTACGCCAAATGCGGTGACAGCGAGGGAGAGCAGCATGGTCGCAATCTGTGTGGGGAGTGCCGTGGGATGCAGTGGGTTGACCGCCATGAAGAGGTCGGTCAAGCCGCCAATCAGCGTTGAGAAGAACAACTCGAGCAGGATGCGCGGCTGGAACTCGCTTCGCAAGATGGCTAATTGCGCCACGATGTAGGCGACGTAGGTTGCGGTGATCCAAAAGCCGAGCGTCTTGCCAGTGAGCATGGATAGGGTTGTGGCAAAGCACGTGAGCGCGGCGACGCCCAGGCCGGATGCCGTCTGGAGACTCATACCGAGTGCCAGTACTGCAACGCCCACAAGATACATCAGCATTCTGATGACGGTATGGCACCAGTCGATGTTCTCGCCATGCATGATGATGAGCGGTCGCATGTTGCTACCCGTCCTTTCGGTTGTGTGAAAAAGCTGACCCGGGCCGGCAAAAGAGGGTTATCGGAGGCACTGCTGCAAAAGCAGAAAAGCCGGCCCCACGGTCAGTCGTCTAGGAAGTGTCTCGCTGTGCCGGAATGGGACTGAAGGGCCAGCGAGACGGGAGGAAAGCAAATGACATTGCGTGGGCAATAGGATGCCAAGATGGTAGGGTGCGTCTTAGCATCCTATTGCTCACGCTCAACGAAATCGGTTTCGTCTGAGCCTAAGTATACGACGGGATTTTATTTGCGAAGAGAAAAACAATAAAAAGGTGAACGTTCACCTAATCGCAACAACTCGTTGGCTGTAGTTGCGGTGGAATAGTTCCTGTTTTTGCTGCTGAAGGCCTTGAACAGGAACTATTCCACCGCAACTTATGAGGGGGCGGGGGATGCGATAGTATTGCATGGTGGTATTCGACTAACCGAGGACTTATCCGAGGGCTTTATGGAACAGCACCAGCATTATCAGAGCCTGCAAGACCAGGCGTACAACGCATTGCGCTCCAAGATCATCTATGCCGAGCTCAGGCCCGGCACGCGTCTTTCGGCGATTGGTCTGGAAAAGGAGACGGGAATCGGGCGCACGCCCATTCGCGAATCCTTTGTGCGCCTGCGTGAGCAGGAGCTGGTGGAAACGCGTCCCAAAAGCGGCACCTACGTCTCTAAGATCAGCATGGAACGCGCCGAAAACGCCTGCTTTTTGCGCGAGAAGCTCGAGAGAAGCGTGCTTATTAAATGCTGTTCGGCCGCCTCGCCCGAGCAAAAGCAGCGGCTTGAGCAGATTCTTACCGAGTCCGAGTCGCTCGACCATGGCGAAACGCGCCGTTTCTTTGACCTGGATAACCTGTTCCATGAGACATGTTTTGAGATTGCCGGTCGTCACATGTTGTGGGATTGGATGAAGAGCATCAACACGCATTTTGAGCGATACAACTGGTTGCGTATGGTGTCACAGGATCTGGATTGGGAGCCGATTCGTCGGCAGCATCGCCGGATTCTCGAGGCCATTAAGAGGGGCGATACCGACGCGGCGAGCTATCTGGCAGAGACACACCTGCACCTGATGCCCGAAGAGCAAGGTCCGGTTATCGCCTTGCATCCCGACTATTTTGAGTTGTCCAAAGACTCGGCCATCTAATCAATCCCCATATAAGTTGCGGTGAAATAGGGACTGTTTGCGGCCTAGGTGGCGCAAACAGTCCCTATTTCACCGCAACTGCGTTGGGGCGTAACCGGGGCACAAAGCTGCGGCACCGCTTGGAGGAAAAGACCGGAAGCAAGGGTCCATTCCTCCAGACGGCGCCGCAGCTGTTTTGATGGCTCGGCTTTTACCGAAGTGGCTCAGTTGAGCGCGACTGCCAGCCGATTATACAAAGCGGCTTGGGGGCGTGTCGCTTCCGTCACGTTCTATCAGCATACAAGACGGTTTTGGTTCTTGTTCGTGACGGAAACGGCGCGCTTCCGAGCCGCTTTAAAAGAAAGGGGGCGAGGTCTAGGGCACGCCCCCTTTCACGATAGAGAGCTAAACCTAGCCGCGGACCTTCTTGACGACGTCCATGGCCTCGCGGGCAATCTGCTCGACCTTGGAGAAGTCGCCATCGGCAAACAGGGCCGGCTTGACCATCCAGGTGCCACCGCAGGCGATGATGGCAGAGGAGCTCAGGTACTCCTCGACGTTGGCGGTGCTCACGCCGCCGGTAGGCATAAAGCGGTGACCGACAAACGGAGCGGCGAGGGCCTTGATGGTGTTCAGGCCGCCATACTGGGACGCGGGGAAGAACTTGGTGACCTTGAGGCCCAGGTTCTCGGCTGCGGTGACCTCGGAGGGGGTCACGGTGCCGGGAAGGACGGGCAGGTCGATGTCGATGCAGTGCTTCACGACGTCCTCGTTGTAACCCGGGGAGACGATGAACTTGGCACCGGCTGCGCGGGCCTGCTCAACCTGCTCGACGGTCAGGACAGTGCCGGCGCCAACGCACATCTCGGGCTCGGCCTCGGCCATAGCGGCGATGCACTCGGCGGCGCAGGCGGTGCGGAAGGTGACCTCGGCGGACTTCATGCCAGCTGCCATAAGGGCGTGGGCGAGCGGAGCGGCGTCCTCGACCTTGTCGAGCACAACGACCGGCACGATGCCCAGGGACTCAAGCGTGGTGTAGAACTGATCGAACATGATGTTCCTTTCGATGTGTGGCGCGCATGGGCGCGTGATTGCCAAATGTGCTGGTCAGGAGCCGATTTTGGATTGGTTATCGGAGGCACTGCTTGGGGTTCAAGCAATTCCAAAACCGGCTGCTCGACCAGTCATGTAGGGAATGCCAGGCAAAACCGGAATGGGACTGGTGGTTTTGCCCGGCCGGAGGAATCGGGGAGCGGGCCGCAGGGGTATGGGATTGGAAAGCTGCGGCCCGCGGAATGGAGACGGACTAGCGTGCGACGCGAGTGCCACCGTCGGCGGCTGATGCCACGGCTGCGATCTCGTCTGCGGTCACCAAGTTGGAATCGCCCTTGATGGTGAGCTTGAGGATCGAGGCCGCAATCGCGTAGTTGACGGCAGCCTGCGGATCGAAGTCGTTGATGAGGGCGTGGACCAGGCCGGCGTTGAAAGCGTCGCCGGCGGCAACACCCTCAAGCACGTGCACATCGTGAGTAGGGGAGAACCAGTGCTCGCCGCTCTCGGCGTCATAGAGCATGCCCATCCAGATGGAGCGCTCGACGCAGGAGATGTTGCGGACGACCGAGGCGACCTTCTTGCAGCCGTACTCGGCGCAGATCTGACGGGCCATCTCGACATAGGTGTCGCGCTCCTCGATGCCGTGGGCAAGGGAGCCAGAGACGCAGGTCATACCGAGGCCGGCGGGCGCATCCTCGTCGTTGGCGATGCAGATGTCGACGAGCGGCAGGAGTTCCTTCATGGTGGCCTGCGACTTCTCGGGCGACCACATCTTGCCGCGATAGTTCACGTCGCACACGGTGGTGATGCCCTTGGCGCGGCAGGCGGCGAGCGCATCCTTGCAGGCGGCGGCCATCTCATCGGAGACGGCGGGGGTCACGCCGGAGAAATAGAAGACATCGATGCCCTTGAGGATCTCGTCCCAGTCAAAGACGTCGCGCTTGGCCATGTTGATGGCAGAGTACTTGCGGTCGTAGACGCAACCGTTGCCGCGCTGCGAGGCACCGACCTCAAACACATAGGAGCCAAGGCGGTCGCCCTGACGCACGACGCGCGTGGTGTCGACGTCGTAGGCCTTCAGCGAACGCAGGGCGCACTCGCCCAGACGGTTGGCCGGGACAACGGAGACGTAAGCGGCCTTGTCGCCCTGGTAGGCCAGGGAAAGCGCAGTGTTGGCCTCGGCGCCGCCGTAGCGGACGTCAAACTCGGTTGCCTGCTCAATACGCAGGTGGTCTTTGGGTGAGAGTCTCATCATGATCTCGCCGAAGGTAAGAACCGTTTTACCCATGGTCGCGCAGCTCCTTTTACTCGTGCGTACACCTTTGATATGGCGTTGGCACGCAGGTGCCAAGACGGTAGGGTGCGTCTTTGCACCTGCGTGCCAACGCTCGCCGAAATCGGTTTACGAAATCGGTTTCGTTTCGAGTTGTAGTATACTCACCTACAGCGTTTTGCAACCGAGATTTTTAAAAAAATGCCTAAAATGGCTCAGATCGCCGACAATTGGGAAACGGGGTGCGTTATGGCGCAGATGAGAATCAAGGACATTGCCGCCGAGGCGGGCGTGAGTCCGGCCACGGTCTCGCGCTACCTCAACAACCGCCCCGGGCAAATGACCGAGGAGACCCGTGCTCGCATCGCGGCGGTTATCGAGCGCACCGGCTATCGCCCGCGTGCCGCCGCGCGCAATCTGCGCAGCTCGCGCACCAACCTCATTGGCGTGATCCTGGCCGACATCGCCAACCCGTTCTCCAGCGCCATGCTCGAAGGGCTTTCCGCCAGCGCCGCGGCGCGCGGCTGCTCGCTCATGACGGCCATTAGCGGAAACGACCCCGCCAAGGAGGCCGAGTCGCTCACCAGGCTTATCGACGCTGGCGTAGATGGCCTGGTCGTCAACACCTGCGGAGGCAATGACGAGGCGATCGCCGCGGCAGCGGGACGTCTGCCCGTCGTGCTGCTCGACCGCGACGTTGCCGACGGCGGTGTTGACCTGGTGACATCTAACAACCGTGAGCTGGTCGCCGGCTTGGTAGACGCCTTGGCAGCTGCGGGCAGCGAGCGTCTGTGCCTGCTCACC
The DNA here is from genome assembly GCA_963628025.1 of Alloprevotella sp. GTDB lineage: Bacteria > Actinomycetota > Coriobacteriia > Coriobacteriales > Coriobacteriaceae > Collinsella. The sequence goes on from CAVGCW010000011.1 coordinate 35,928, forward strand.
GAGGCAAGCGACGATAGCCCCGTGCGTCGAGAGCGCGCCGAGGCCTTTGCCGACGAGCTTTCGCGCCGCGGCCTTGCGGGCGAGGTCGTCACCCTGGCCGACGGTGGCGCCACGGGCGTTGGCCGTTTGGACAAGACCATCCGCGACTACGCGGGCAAAAGGCTCGGCCTTATCGCCGTCAACGGCCTGGTCTTCCTGCGCCTGACCGAGGCGCTGGCACAGCTGGGGCCCTCGTTGCCGGCTGGCCTCAAGATCGCGACGTTTGACGACTACCCCTGGAACCATGTGCTCTTTGGCGGCGTGACCACGGCCGCGCAGGACACCCTCACCATTGCCGAGCGCGTGGTCGAGCGCCTGTCCGAGCGCATCGACGTCGTCACCACCACGGTGGGCGAGGCCGCAAAGCTGGCGCCCAAACGCATCGAGATCCCCGGCCACATCGAACATCGCGCATCAACTTCGCGCTAGCCGCTCGTTCGTAACTGCCTGTTCGCACACGTTTTTTGAGCGCTTGATACGCTTTAACCCTGCGGAAACATTTTTCTGCGATAGTATCTGCGATATAGACCAGTCGAAACCCGCCCGAAAGAAAGGGGAGCGACATGAACCAGCAGAACATCGATTACGTACTCCGTTCCGTAGAGCAGCGTGACATCCGCTTTGTGCGTCTGTGGTTTGTCGACATTCTCGGCCGCCTCAAGAACTTTGCCATTAGCCCCGAGGACCTCGAGGTCGCTTTTGAGGAGGGTATTGGCTTTGACGGCTCGGCCATCGAGGGCTTTGCCACGCCCGAGGAAGCCGACATGCTCGCATTCCCCGATGCTTCGACCTTCCAGATTCTGCCATGGCGTCCGAGCCATAACGGCGTCGCCCGCGTGTTCTGCGACGTGTGCACTCCCGACCGCAAGCCGTTTGCCGGCGACCCGCGCGATGCCCTGCGCCGCATGTTCTATAAGGCCGAGAAGGCTGGCTATCTGCTCAACGTGGGTGCCGAGCTGGAGTATTACTACTTCCCCGACGAGCACACGCCCGAGCCGCTCGACAACGTGGGCTACTTCGATCTTTCGGTGAGCGATGCCGCCCGCGACCTGCGCCGCAACACGGTTCTCACGCTCGAGAAGATGTCCGTGCCCGTGGAGTACACCTTCCACGCTGCCGGCCGCTCGCAGCACGGCATGAGCCTGCGCCACGCCGAGGCCCTGAGCATGTCCGACGCCATCACCACGGCCAAACTCATCATTAAGCAGCAGGCCTACGAGAGCGGTTGCCACGCCTCCTTTATGCCCAAGCCGTTGGCGGGCGAGGACGGCAGCGCTATGTTCCTGTGCCAGTCGCTATTCGACCACGACGGCAACAACGTCTTTTGGGGCGAGGACGACGAGAAGTACCACCTCTCCGATATCGCCAAGCACTACATGGCCGGCATCCTGGCGCATGCCCGCGAGATTAGCGCCATCACCAACCCCACGGTCAACTCGTACAAGCGCATCACCACAGGCGGCGACTCCGTGCCGCAGTACGCCACGTGGGGCCTGCGCAACCGCGCGAGCATGGTCCGCATTCCGGTCTACAAGCCCGGCAAGCAGCTGTCCACGCGCATCGAGCTTCGCAGCCCCGACCCCATGGCCAACCCGTACCTGGTCAACGCCGTCACGCTGGCGGCTGGTCTGGACGGCATCGAGCGCAAGCTGGAGCTCCCGCCCGAGGCCACGGCCGAGACGCTCAAGCTTACCGACCGCCAGATGGTCGAGGCCGGCTACACGCCGCTGCCGCGCTCGCTCAAAGAGGCACTCGACGTGTTTGAGGACTCGCAGTTTATGAAGGATGCCCTCGGCGAGCACATCCACAGCTTCTTCCTCAAAAAGAAGCGCGACGAGTGGCATAAGTTTGAGTCTACGATCACCGAGTGGGAGATCAAGCACTACCTGGCGAACTCCTAATCGCGCTGGCTTGTTCCAGTACGATTGAGCTCATTTCTTTGGAGGCCGATATGTCCGAAAAGAGTGCCCTGTTCATGGCGCGCACGACGCGCTTCCACGAGTTTGCCCGCAGCTTGACGACCACCCTGGGTGTCGAGGTGAGCCTGGCAACCCCCGATTCGCCGACTGCGGCGCACGACTTTGACCTGCTGATCCTCGATTCCGACGGCATCCGCAGCGACCGCATCGATCAGATTGCCAAGTGGCTTGACGATCGCGGCGGCGTCCCCATGCTGGTGATCGTTGACGACGAGGCGCTTAGCACCCTGCGTCTGCCGAACCACGCGCATGCCGACTTTGTATGCCCCACGGCGACGCCCAACGAGCTTAAGGCTCGTGCGCAGCGCCTGATGGGCGAGGAGGAGACCGTCACCGCCGACGATGTGCTCAACATCGACAACCTTGAGATTAACCTGGCTACCTACCAGGTGACGCTCGATGATGAGCCCATCGACCTGACGCTGATGGAGTACTCGCTGCTGAGCTTTTTGGCGACGCACCCCAACCGTGCCTACAGCCGCGAGGTGCTGCTGCACCGCGTGTGGGGCTTTGAGTACTGCGGCGGCACGCGCACCGTCGACGTGCACATTCGACGCATCCGCTCCAAGGTGGGCCCGCAGATCGCGGCACACATCACCACCGTCCGCGGCGTGGGCTATCTGTTTAAGGACTAGATTTCCACCACAAAGGGGACAGGCACCTTTGTGGTGGTTTTGCCGTAGGCTGGGCCCTTTTGGGCCTGCAGCAGAACTTAAGCCTTCCTAAAAGATTGCGTTCTCATACACGTTCGCCCGCATATTGGGGTACAACTCAACGTGAACAATGATGGCCCGCCACGTGTTTGGCGGGCCTTTGGTTATTTGACGAAAGGATCGCAGCTATGAGCGAGTACGATTCCCAGCGTCCCCAGGATGCGGGCAACGCCGGCGAGACCCAGCAGCAGCCGCGCGTGCAGGTGGAGTCGACGCCTGCCGGCAGCAACATTCCCTACGTGCAGGCTTACGACACACAGACCGGCAAGCCGCTGGGCGGCCAACAGGTCGTAAACAAGCACACGGTGGTCAAGACCAAGACCAAAAAGCTGCCGATTTTCATTACGGCACTCGCCGGCTGTGCCTGCGGCGCCCTGCTGGTCATTGCACTCATTATGAGTGGCACGCTCGATATCGGTGGCGGCAAGAATGCCGTGACGGCGGGCGCTTCGGGTTCATCGACGCAAAAGATCACGATCGACTCCGAGGACACCACGCTGGCCGAGGCCGTTTCTGCCAAGGCATTGCCCTCTGTGGTTTCCGTTACCGCCACTTCGAGCGACAGCCAGAATGGCTCGCTTTCGCAGTCTGCCGACGATTCGAATAACTCGGGCAGTGTCGGTTCGGGCGTTGTACTCGATACCGAGGGCCATATCCTCACCAACAACCACGTGGTCGATGGTTACGACCAGTACGTGGTGACCATGGACGACGGCACCACCTACGAGGCCGAGTTCGTGGGCAACGATGCCTCGAGCGACCTAGCCGTCATCAAGCTCAAGGACGCCGACGCCTCCAAGCTCACGCCGATCGAGATCGGCGACTCCTCCAAGCTCAACGTGGGCGAGTGGGTTATGGCCATCGGTTCGCCGTTCGGCAACGAGCAGTCTGTCTCCACGGGTATCGTGTCGGCGCTGTATCGCTCCACGGCCATGAGCTCTGCCAACGGCAACACCATCTACGCCAACATGATCCAGACCGATGCCGCCATCAACCCGGGCAACTCTGGCGGCGCGCTCGTCAACGACAACGGCGAGCTCGTGGGCATTAACTCGCTTATCGAGAGCTACTCGGGCTCCAGCTCGGGCGTGGGCTTTGCCATTCCGGTCAACTATGCCAAGAATATTGCCGACCAGATCATCGACGGTAAGACGCCGGTGCACCCGTACCTGGGCGCCACGCTTTCGAGCGTCAACGCGCTCAACGCTCGCACCAACAAGCTGAGCACCGACAGCGGCGCGTATGTGGCGAGCGTCGTCGAGGATGGTCCCGCCGCCAAGGCTGGCATCCAAGAGTGCGATGTCATTACCAAGCTGGGCGACGACGAGATTACGAGCGCCGATGGCCTGATTATCGCGCTGCGCAGCCACGAGGTGGGCGAGAAGGTCGAGATCACGCTCATGCACGGCAAGGAAGAGAAAAAGGTTACCGTCGAGCTGGGCTCCGACGAGGAGCTGCAGAACCAGCAGCAGGACGACAGCGCGACCGACACCGGCAACGGCGGTATTACCGACGAGCAGCTGCGCCAGTACCTGGAGGAGCTGCTGGGCCAGCAGGGCCAGGGCCAGGGCTACGGCCAGGGTTACTAACGAGCCGTTTCGCACATACCGATGCCAGAGGGGGCTGTCCCACTAATGCGGGACAGCCCCCTCTTTTCCTATTGATCCGTTGGGGACGGAGGAAAACGGGTCATTTGGAGCTGATAAGAGCATGGTTTGATCGTGCGATCAACCCTGGTCCGTCGGCTGCCGATTCGGTGCGGTTTGAGACCGCTATTCGGCCCCGTTGCGACCGGTGGTACTCTAGTATCCGTTTGAAATCGATCGAAGGAGTGCCGCTATGGAGCAATCGAGCCTGTTTGGTGACGGTGTGGACATCGATACCGAAACTCCCGCGAGTGCGGATGCCGCTGCACCGGCCGATGCCCGTGCCCAGGCGGCAGCGCGCGCGGCCGAGCTGCGCCACGAGCTCGACTACCACGCCTATCGCTACTACATGCTCGATGCACCCGAGATCACGGACGCCGCCTTTGACAAAATGCTTGTTGAGCTGCAGGAAATCGAGGCGACCTACCCCGACCTGGTGACGCCCGACAGCTATACCCAGCGCGTGGGCGGCTACGTGAGCGAGCAGTTTACGCCGGTCACGCACATGGCGCGCATGTATTCCATGGACGATGCCATGGATCTGGACGAGCTCGACGCATGGCTCCAGCGCACTGAGGATGCCCTCGGTGCCGGTAGCGCCACCTATACCTGCGAGCTTAAGATCGACGGTCTGGGCGTGGCGCTTACCTACCAAAACGGCACCTTCGTACGTGCGGCCACGCGTGGCGACGGCACCACGGGCGAGGACGTGTCGCTCAACGTGCGTACCATCAAGGACGTGCCCATGCACCTGTCCGAGCCGGCGCTCGCCCACATGGGCGCCGACCGCGAGCGCACCATCGAGGTGCGCGGCGAGGTCTATATGCCCAAGGGCAGCTTTGTTCGTCTGAACGACGAGGCCGATGCCGAGGGGCGCGACCCCTTCGCCAACCCGCGCAACGCCGCCGCCGGCAGCCTGCGCCAAAAGGACCCCAAGGTCACGGCGCGCCGCGACCTGGCCACCTTTATCTATGCCATCGCCGATACCGATCCGCTGCACGTTCACAGCCAGCGCGAGTTCCTCGACTGGCTGCGCAGCGCCGGCTTTAGCGTCAACCCCAACGTGGCCCGTTGCGCCACGCCGGCCGAAGTCCACGAGTTCTGTGCCCAGGCCCTCGAGCACCGCGGCGACCTGGACTACGACATCGACGGCGTGGTCGTAAAGGTCGACAGCTTCCAACAGCAGCTCGACCTGGGCTTTACCGCCCGCGCACCGCGCTGGGCCATTGCCTTTAAGTTCCCGCCCGAGGAAAAGCAGACCATCCTGCGCGAGATCCGCATCCAGGTGGGCCGCACCGGTGTGCTCACGCCGGTCGCCGAGTTCGACCCGGTGACGGTCGCCGGCTCCACCATCGCGCGCGCCACACTGCACAACATCGACGAGATCCGTCGCAAAAACGTGCGCGAGGGCGACACCATCATCGTGCACAAGGCAGGCGACGTAATCCCCGAGGTCGTGGGCCCGGTGCTCGATAAGCGCCCCGCCGATTCGGTTGACTGGCACATGCCCGAGGTCTGCCCCGTGTGCGGCAGCCCCGTGGTCCACGAGGATGGCGAGGTCGCCTACCGTTGTGTTTCCATCGATTGTCCCGCACAGCTCAAGGAGCGCCTGCTTCACTGGGTAAGCCGCGGCTGCATGGACGTCGACGGCCTGGGCGACGAGATCGTCGACAAGATGATCGCCGCCGGCCTGATCCACGATGTCGCGGATTTCTACCAGCTCACGGTCGACGACATCGCAGGCCTGGACACGGGGCGCACCTATGCCAGCTCCAATAGCAAAAAGGGCGTCAAGAAGGGCGATCCCATTCCGGTGGGCCTCAAGACGGCCGAGAAAATCATCGCCGAGCTTAACAAGTCCAAGAGCCAGCCGCTCGGTCGCGTGCTGTTTGCCTTGGGTATCCGCCACGTGGGCAAGAGCGTGGGCGAGGTCATCGCCGAGCGATTCCTGTCGATCGACAAGCTCATCTTGGCGAGCGAAGAGGACATCGCCGAGTGTGAGGGCATCGGCCCCAAAATCGCGGCGAGCGTCAAGCAGTTCCTGGCCGTGCCCGAAAACCTTGCCGTGCTGGAGCGTCTGCGCCAGGCAGGTCTGTCACTCGAGGTCGACCTGGGCGCCGCGCACGCGCAAGCCGCAGCCGACGCTGGCGTGGCGGGCGAGCTCGCCGATGCGCAGCCGCTTGCGGGTCTGACCTTCGTGCTCACCGGCACGCTCGTCAACCGCACGCGCGACGAGGCGGGCGCGGCGCTCAAGGTGCTCGGCGCCAAGGTTTCGGGCAGCGTGTCAAAGAAGACGAGCTACCTGGTCGCCGGCCCCAAAGCGGGCTCCAAGCTCACCAAAGCCGAGCAGCTGGGTGTACCCGTGCTGGACGAGGACGCACTCGAGCAGATCTTGGCGACTGGTCAGGTGCCCCAGGCTTAGGACATCGATAATCAAATGAGAAAACCTCCCGGAAAGGTTGATACTTTCCGGGAGGTTTTTATTTGGGCGTGGTGGCGGGCGGCATGATCTGCGTCATGTAGGTTGCTGGGGGTGACCCTGCGGAGCGGTGTCGTTCCGGAGCGATAAGAGATTCATACAAAGCAGAGGTGCCCCGCAGCGAGGTCCCACAACGGGGCTGCCCCATTGTGATGAGTTTTATTCACTTTAACATTAACATTAACGTGTATACTTAGCAGTGAAGATATATGTTGAGAGGAGCAGTTATGGTTACCGTCGCGTTTTCGGAGCTGCGCCAAAACCTTACGCAGGTGGCCGAAAAGGTTGCCAATGAGGGCGAGGAGGTTGTGGTCTTCAAGCGGAGCAAGCCGTTGTTCAAGATCGTGCCGCTCGACTATGAAGGTCCAGTTACGGTGGAATATGACGCTGCCCAGGAGCGCGGGGGTGCAAAGCCGACGCGCGGCTCGGACAAGCCCAAGCGCGACGTGGGTACGATGTGGCATCCCAAGATTACCTGGAAGGAGATTCGCGAGATGCTCGCGGAGAATGAGGACTACCAGGAGTATCTCGATATCGTAGCCAAAATGCCAAAAGGAACGCCGCTCGATACGATGACGGTTGAAGATGAAAAGCGCGTCGCGAGGGAGCGCTACCTATGAGGGTGTTTCTCGATACCAATTTTCTGCTCGATTGCGTGCTTCCGGGCCGGCCGGAGCATGGGGCGGCGCAAACGATCAAGGGGCTCGTTGACGTGGGGCTTATCGAGGGCGTTGTTTCGGCCTGCTCTCTCAAGGACGTGTACTACATTCTCACTAAACAGGCAGGCGAGGCGCGCGCCCGCGAGGTAGTGCGCGACTGTCTTAAGAGCTACTCGGTAGAGCCTCTCGACCAAGAAGCTTGTTTTACCTCCGCCTATTCCGATGAGCCAGACTTTGAGGACGGCTGTATCCGCGCGATGGCCGAGCGTGCCGGCGTGGACTTTATCATCACGCGCAATCGCACCGCTTTTGTGCGCTCGACCATCAAGACCTTCTCGCCTGCAGAGTTCATCCGTGCGTTTCCGATTCCGGAGGAGTAAAACCGCCATATCGGGGATTGTCCTCGACATGGCGGTTCTCCTGTAGCTGACGTTCGTTAGTTGAGCTGCACTTCATGCCTGTCCGGGAGGTTCTTAATCGAGCATAGTAACCGGCACCGTGATCTGCGTCACGTAGGTCGCGGGGTCGTCGCTGATGATGTCGTCGATGAGGGCGATTTCGCGCGAGGGCCCGGCGGGTGTCAGGCCGTGCTCGCGCATATAGCTGAGCAGCTGCTCATAGCGTGGGGCTGCTTGCCCGTGCGTGCCGCGAAAGCTAATGGTCAGGCAGCGCGCGGCGGGTCGCACCTCGACATCGCCCACGTAATCATCGGTGTCATCGAGCAGCAAAAAGACCTCGTCGTAGCCGTCAAAGTCGCCGGCGGCCAGGCGCTCGGCGCTAATCCCAACGCCCAAGTTGCCCAGGAAGACAAAGGTCTCGTGCTGGCCCTTCTGCAGTTGACGAATCTGCCACTCCAGCGCATAGGCGTCGGTAGGGTTGACGCGTTCGCGCAGCACGGCGCAGCGAAGCTCGGGCGTATCGATTGTGCAAATGGTATCGAGCTCGGTGTTCAAGGCATTGTGCAGCAGGGCAAGCCGGTTATCGATCTTGCGCGACACGCGTTCGAGCTCGCGGCGCTTGCGCTCGATGAGCTCCTGCTGCTGAGCCAGCTGCCGCTGCATAAGGTCCACATCGCGCGTGGTCACAAACTCGCGGATTTGTGCTAACGGCAAGTTGAGAACGCGCAGGTGGCTGATGGTGTTGAGGGTGGAGAGCTGCCGCGATCCGTAGTAGCGGTACCCACTTGCCGGATCGATGTGCGCCGGGTCCAGCAAGCCCATCTGCTCGTAATGACGTAGCGTCCCCACGCTCAGGTTAAACAGGCGCGCCACCTCGCCAATGCGGAGCAGGCCCTCGGTATGTTCACTTGGCATGTCGGTCACAGGACTGCTCCTTTCGGTAAAAAGCAGGGGAGGGGCGCCAGGCTCGCGTCGCCTCGCTACGCCACCAACTTGTCAAAAGCCCCGCGGCGGTTGAGCACGGTAAACGCGACAACACAGATGGCTGCCGACAAAATCGATCCGCATGGCGAAGCGATGCCCATGGGAAACAGCGTGTCGGAATAGGCATTCGACAGCAGCCACGCGCCCGGCACGCGAATGAGCGCCACGGCTAGCACGTTGTGCGCAAAGCCGATGTAACTCTTGCCATACGCAGCGAAAAAGCCGCTAAAGCAAATGTGGATGCCGGCAAAAATCGCGTCGAAAATGTAGCTGCGCATATAGCCGGTACCGGCCGCGACAACCGCGGGGTCCTTGGCAAAAAAGCCAATAAACGCCGGCGCGACCAGCCACATCAGCGCCGTGATCAGGCAGCCGTACACCACCGAGATCGTCATGGCGTTCTTGAGCACCTGACGCGCGCGGTCGCCCTTGCCCGCGCCGGCATTCTGCGCCGTGAGCGCGCTGACGGTGGCACCCATGGAGCTCGGCACAATGAACAAAAAGCTGATCATCTTCTCGACCAGGCCCACGGCGGCGGCGTCGACCAGGCCGCGATGGTTGGCGATGACGGTGATAAACATAAACGCCACCTGGATGCAGCCGTCCTGCACAGCCACGGGCACGCCGATTTTAAGGATGCTGCCGAGCACCTCGGGCTGTGGGCGCAGGTCGCTGCGCTTAACGTGGATGTTCGTGCGGCGGCTCTTGAGCCACACGAGCGCGAGGGCAACGCTGGCTGTCTGCGCGGTCACCGTGCCGAGCGCCGCACCCACGGAGCCGAGCCCCATGTGGCCGATAAACAGAAAGTCGAGCGCGATGTTGATGATGCATGCCACGCCGATCACGTACATGGGCGAGCGTGAATCGCCCAGCCCGCGAAAGATGGCCGAAAGAATGTTGTACGCGGCGATAAAGGGGATGCCCATAAAGCAGATACGCAGGTAGGCGGCGGTGCCTTCGACTGCCTCGGCCGGCGTGCCAATGAGTGCCACGATCTGTGGGCACAGTGCGAGCAGGACAGCGGCCAGCACCACCGAGACACCCATAAAGAGCGTAATGGTGTTGCCGATGGCGGTCTCGGCGCGATCGAAGCGGCGCGAGCCCACGGCGTGACCGACGATGACCGTCGTTCCCATGGCCAGGCCCACGAGCGTCACGGTAATGATATAGAGCGTCTGCGCGCCATTGCCCACGGCGGTGATGCCGGCGGCGCCGCTAAACTGCCCCATCATGTACAGGTCGGCCATACCGTAGAGCATCTGCAAAAAGTACGAGAGCATATAGGGCAGGGCAAAGACCGCGATGGTCTTAAGGACATTGCCGCGTGTGAGGTCGTGTTCCATAGGTGGGGTACTTTCTGGATTGGTTCGTTTGGCTACCAGTGTAGTGAAAACCCTACAACGATTGTAGAGTCAAGGTTTGTGTCGACAGTGGGGCGAAAAAAGTGAGCCTGTATTCATTTCCATTTGAATACGGACACGTGCCGTGTAGGCTTAGCGCCCCTCACCTCGCCTCAAACCATCACAACATTCGACGTTTTTCGCCAAAAACGGGAAAAGCATCGAATGTTGTGATGGTTTTTCTGCCACTCGACCGGGTGGAATCGCTTTCTTGCGCACGAAGGTGTGCGGACCCGTGGGCAGGGGAATAAGGTTGGTTATCCGACTCCATTGGAGGGCTCATGGACCTGCCGATCGTCCTGTCCCATAAGACTGCCTGGCTGTACTACAACGTGGCGCGCCCGTCCGAGCCGCTCTCGCGAGCAAGCAGCCTATACGATGAGGACTCGCTTGCTAGCGAGGCGGAACCGACCGCGAGCCTGCCCAAATTGGGACTCGATGCCAAGGGGCTGAGGGCTTCAACGGCAGTTGGGATCGTCACCGACTATCTGGTTTCGCTTGGTATTCCACGAGAAGAGCTCGATCATATTGATACGCTCGTTAACTTCGATTTTGAGCGCTCGACGCCGGCTGGATTTAGGTGCCACGTGTTTGGGGCGCCGGTGCCTCCAGGCCATCTTATCGAGGTGGCAGAGGGCCTTCTGGTGGTTGATGAGGCCATGTGCTTTGTCCAAGCGGGTTCGTGGATGAGTGAGCCCGAGCAGCTGGAATATGGGTATGAGATCTGCGCCCGATACCATTTGAATCATCTGTCGACAGGCGATTATATCGAGATGGGGCAGAGGTATACCGTTGCCGACTTGATTACCTATTGCAATGAGAACCGATCTTGTCAGGGGGCTATACGCGCGGCCGCCGTGCTCAAGCGCGTGCACGATGGCGCGCGGTCGCCCATGGAGACGGCCACCGCAATCATGGTCGGAGCAAAACGTTCTCAGGGAGGGCTGGGATACGCCAAGATCGAGCTCAACCATCGGGTCGATGTCCCCAACGAGTTCAAGTATCTCGCAAAGGCCGGGTATTTCGAGATCGACGTATATGCGCCTGCGAGCGGTACGGGGATTGAATACAACGGCTCGAACCATCTTGATAAACAGCGCAGCGCGTCGGACGCGGAGCGTATGACCGTGCTGAGCGCGCTGGGCTTTAGGATGATCGTCCTCACCGGGACTCAGTTTGCCCATCAGCTGCAATTGCATCGGGCGATGAACGCCATCGCACTCGCTATGGGTCTCAAGTGCGACCGAAGCGAAGCGTTCCAAAAGCGGCAAAACGATCTGCGAGAATTCGTGATTCGACACTGGGACGGTGGCCTTTAGGGGTGCTTTGGTCCTTCTACGGGGCGCTGTGGGCAGGCAAACCATCACAACATTCGACGTTTTTTGCCAAAAACGGGAAAAGCATCGAATGTTGTGATGGTTTGTGCTGAGGATGGGCTTGGGAAGTCCGTTTTGCTCGAAGCGACCTGTCCTGTCGTACGGGTGTCGGCATGATTCTCTCGTGGGGTATTATGTTTTCCGAAGAATAAAACGCCGCGTGAGGGGAGGGCCGCGTGGACGGGCACGTGCAACATGACGGTTTTGGTCGCGACATCAACTACCTGCGCATTGCCGTTACCGACAAGTGCAATTTCCGCTGCATCTATTGCATGCCGGCCGATGGCGTGGCGCCCCGTGCACACGACGAGCTGCTCAGCGCCGAGGAAATCGCCCGCTTTGTGCGCTTGGTGGCGGGGGAGGGCATTCGCCGCGTGCGTCTGACGGGCGGCGAGCCGCTGGTCAGCCGCCGTATTATTCCGCTCATTCGTGATATCCGCGCGATTCCGCAGATCGAGGACATCTCGCTCACCACCAATGGCGCCCTGCTGCCCAAGTTGGCGCCACAGCTCAAAGATGCCGGGCTTAACCGCGTCAATATTTCGCTCGACACGCTCGACCCCTCGCTGTTTGGAAAGATCACGCGCCTGGGCCGACTCGAGCAGACCATGGCTGGCATCGACGCAGCGCTGGCTTGGGGCTTTGAGCCCGTTAAGGTCAACTGCGTTGTGGTGCGCCGGCTCAACCAAGACGTGGCTGCCCTCGCGCGGCTCACGCTCGATCGCCCCATCCATCTGCGCTTTATCGAATACATGCCCATCGGCGACGAGCACACGAGCTCGCATTGTGCCGTAGACCCTCACGCGCCCACACTCAATCCCGAGCTGTGGGACGCGAGCGACACCGTGCCGAGCGACGAGCTGCGGGCGCGCATCAATGCCGGGGCCACCGCGGCGGGACTGGGCGAGCTCGAGCCGCTCGACATCAACGACGCTCCTGCCGGCGCGGGCCCTGCACGCTATTGGCACTTTCCGGGCGCGGCGGGAACGGTCGGCTTCATTAGCGCCATGTCCAATCATTTTTGTGCGAACTGCAACCGTCTGCGCCTGACGGCCGATGGCAACGTGCGTCCGTGCCTGTTCAGCGATGCCGAGTATTCGGTGCGTGAGGCGCTGCGCCGTGGTGATGATATGCAGGTACTTTCGATTTGGCGCGATGCCGTGGCCCACAAACCGCAGGAACACGCGATAATTGAGGGCACGCAACGATTTATGTCCCAAATCGGAGGATGATCATATGGCCAAGAGCAGGTACGCCGATGCCACCAAGGCCGCTCGCAGGGCCGCGACGTCTGCCCACAAAGTCACGGCTGCGGCGAATGCTGGCAGCGTCGACGCGTCCGCGCAGCCGTCTGCCAGTGCTGCCATCGAGCCCGCCCGCGACGCCCGTCGCGACGAGCTGACGCACGTGGACGCTAAGGGCGAGGTGCGCATGGTCGACGTGTCCGACAAGGCCGAGACCCATCGCATAGCCATCGCCGAGGGCACCATCCTCATGCATCCCGAGACGCAGGCCATGGTGCTGCAGGACCGCGCCAAAAAAGGCGACGTGCTCGCCTGCGCGCGCGTGGCGGGCATTATGGCCATCAAGCGCACGAGCGACATCATCCCCATGTGCCATCCGTTGCTCATTACCAAGAGCAAGTGCGACATTGCGCCCATCGCTCCGGCGGGGACACCGGCCGAGGACGTGCCCGAGGGCTGGGCGCCGGCGCGCGCAGACGGGCAGGTTGGCTTTCACGTACTGGTTACGGCGGGCGTGACGGGCAAGACGGGTATCGAGATGGAGGCGTTGACCGGCGCGAGTGCCGCGTGCCTAACGATCTATGACATGTGCAAGGCCGTCGACCGCGGCATGGAGATCGTCGACGTGCGCCTGCTGCACAAGGAGGGCGGCCGCTCGGGCGTGTGGAATCGTGCCGAGCGTCAGGCCGCTGCTGTTGAGGCCGTGGGAGCCGCGGGCAACGCGCCCGCGAGCGCACCCGTCGCCGTCGCGCCCGCAGCTCCGGCCCCGGCCGTCCCCGCGATCGCGTTTATCGGCTACCAGAACTCGGGCAAGACCACGCTCGTCGAGAAGGTCATTGCCGAGCTCACCCGCCGCGGCCTGCGCGTGGGTTCGCTCAAGCATCATGGGCATCACGGCTTTGACATCGATGTACCCGCTAAGGACACCTGGCGCCATCACCAGGCCGGATCCAAACACGTGGGCCTCATCTGCGCCACGCGCTGGGCGGAGTACGCCGACACGCGCGAGGAGGACGAGATGCCCGCGCGCGAGCTGCTGTCGCGCTACAACGATGTCGACGTGGTGATCATCGAGGGCTACAAGACCGAGGGCTTCGACAACATCGTGGTCGCGCGCTCCGGTGTCGACCGTCTGCGCGGCAAGAGCTCGCTCGACCTGGTCGACGGTCACACGCTGGCCCTTGCCTGCAACGAAGCCCTGGCGCGTCAGGCCTTCGACGCCGGCTTTGCGACCCGAGCCATCAACATCAACGACGCCCGAGCCATCTGCGATCTGATCCAAGATCATCTGGCCTAAAACCTGCCAAAAAAGACAGGTTAATTTGGCAGGTTTTATCTGGGCAAACGTCATTTCCACCACAAAGGGGCCAGGCACCTTTGTGGTGGTTTTTGCTTTGGTAGATGTGTGGGACATGTCTTACAATCTACCAAGTAGTTCATGACGGGCGAAAAAACGGAGAGAAGGGGCTTGATGCGTCCTTAATGTTTCATGCGGATAGATTGATTTGACAGACGGTGGCGAATGCCCGCCGCCCGTATTCGTATGAAACAAGGAGTCTCCATGCTCGCCTCTCTTTTCTCAAAGCCTCGATCATCGCTGTCCGTGCAGGCCAAGCGCCTGGTGGCGATGCGCTTTCTCATCTACACCGGTTTTCAGACCAGCTACTTTATCGGCGTCATCGGAACGCTCACCTATGCGGACGGCGCTTCGGTCGTCGCGACATCGCTGGCCGTCCTCTTTATGAACGTCTTCGTGATCCTGGGATCCTTTGCGGGCGGCGCGGTGCTCGACGCTTGGGGCCCGCGACGCCATTTCTTGCTGAGCGTCGTCGGCGCGTTGGCAACCGGCGCGGCAATCCTCGCCTTTGGCAGCGCGATCGGAACAGTCCTTGCCGGCGCGGTACTCCTGGGCTTTGTGATGGGATTCGCCCAACCCATCGCCACGTCCTATCCGGCATATCTCACCGACGACCCCGTCGAGCTCAAAGACATCAACTCCGCCATAACCATGTTCTCCAACGTGAGCATTATCGTCGGCCCCACACTGGGCGGCTTTGTCGCGGCGGCTGCATCGTCACGCGCGGTGTTCGTGCTCATGATGGTCTTTACCGCACTGGCGCTCGTCGCCGGTTGGGGCTTTAGGCCGCAGGCCAGCCATGTCACCGGGGATGCGGATGCCGATTCGGCAGAGGAAGCGGGACGTGCGGGACAAAGCTCCAACCCCAGCGCGTCCACCCGCGTCACCTTCGCGACCAGCATCAAGACAGTCTTCACCAACAGCGTCCTCGCGCTACTTTTCTGCATCATTTTTCTTTCGAACTTTGGCTACGGGGCCTTCGATCCGCTCGAGTCGTTTTTCTATCGCGATGTCCTACACGTCGGTGTCGAATGGATGGGCTGGCTCTCGTCGGCCAGCGGTGTGGGCGCGGTGCTGGGCGCCGTGGCCGCGTTCCGCTTGCCGCCGCACCTGGTCAACCTTAAGACGCTGCTCGTGGCGCTCATGTCCGTGGGTCTGGGAAGCCTGCTCTACGTGGGAACGCCGTACGTGGGCGTAGCCCTTGTCGGCCAGATTGTCCTGGGCGTGGCCTGGGGCGTTGTCAACCCGCTCCACAACACGATCGTGCAAACGACGGCCCCGCTCGAGCAGCTCGGCCGTGTGAACTCGGTCATGGGTTTTGGCAATATGTTCGCCGGCGTGGCCCCGCTGGCGATTGCCCCGTGGCTGGCGGCGACATTTGGCGTGCAGCAGACGCTCGTAGGGGCGGGTATGGTCGTGACGGCAGTTCCCGCGGCGTTGCTGTTGTTTGGCCGCCGGCACTTGGATCGTGCCGTAAGGCAGTAAAAACCATCACAACATTCGATGAAAATCGCGATTTTGCCGAAAAACGTCGAATGTTGTGATGCTTCGCGCCCCGGGCCAGACCATCCTGCGGGTCCGGCCACCACAAAGGGGCCAGGCGCCTTTGTGGTGGTTTTTGCTTTGACGGGCCGCGGCTGCGCCTTGGTATACCATGTACACCATTTCCAGCCACATTCAGCACCGCCGCACAACCCAGAAAGGCCCCCATGGACACCACCTTCAGCCACATCAAAGCCGTGTTCTGCGATATCGACGGCACGCTGCTCACGAGCCAGCACACGGTGTCCCCGCGCACCGTGGCGGCGATCCGCGCCCTGCGCGAGCGCGGCGTGCTCTTTGGCCTGTGCACCGGGCGCGACGCCCACGCGACCGAGGCCATGTACGAGCTCTGGGGCATCGAAGGCCTGGTAGACGTGATGGTGGGCTGCGGTGGTGCCGAGGTCATCGACCGCGCGCACGACATCAACGAGCTGAGCTATCCGCTGCCGGGCGAGACCATCGCGCGCATCTGCAAGCACATGGCGGACCTTCCGGCAACGCCCGTCTGCCCCCGAGACGGCGTGTTCTACGTACCCGAGAGCAACGCGTGCGTCGAGCACCTGTCGCGCGTCGACGGCGTACCCTGCCAGGTGGTCGATTTTGCCGAGTTCTTGCGCGAGCCGCAGCCTAAGGTGATGTTTACCATGGCGCCCGAGGTGATGCCGCAGGTGATTGAGCGGGCGTCGACGTTTGCCGATGACACTGTTAAGGCGGCGGCTCTGCAAACCACGCAGCGGCTCTACGAGTTCATGGATCCGCACGTGTCCAAGACGCGCGGCCTTGCGCGCGTGGCGGAGCTCAACGACATGGAGCTCCAGGACATCTGCGTGTTTGGCGATGCGGACAACGACACCTGCATGGTGGCTGACGCCGGCGTGGGCGTGGCCATGGCAAATGGCAGCGATGCCACCCGTGCCGCCGCCGATTTTGTAACCGCGAGCAACGACAAAGACGGCATCGCGATCTTTATCGAGGAACATCTGCTGTAGCGCCGGGGGAGAGTCGCCACAAGGGGAACAGGCACCTTTGCGGTGGCCTCAGGCGATTTGGGCGAATTGATGCCTAAAATCTGTGGGATAATTCAAATATTATTGTCTGAACATCATGTTTCTGACCACCGATGGGTTTAAGATATTCTCATCAATTTGATAGGATATTCATCCCGGTTAATGACCTACCGCTCACGGTCGATTTTCGACCGTTCGCAGGACGTCTGCTCTTGAGCAAAATGTTGTGCAAATAAATAAAATGCTATTAAAAAATGATAACTGGCTTAATTACCAGTAGAAATAGATATTTCATAGCGAATAAACGAAGGTTAATCCGAGCAAATGTCAAGAGAATTGAGAATTCGCTACAAAACTATCGGTATTTTTGCTTAGATGTTCAAACAATCGTTACAATATGTACTATAAGTGTGTGCAATTACAGATTGCGCAGATACGTTTGATAGGGAAAGAGCAAGATCGCGGTCTCTTGGGGAGGAGACATCGATGAAAGCGAATTCGGACAAATTTAAGCAGAGTAATAAAGCGACGCGCCGTGTACTGGCAGGCGTTTTGTGCGGAGCCTCCGTTTTGAGCCTGGTACTGTCGCTCGTCATGCCCCCGATCTCGCAGGCCATTGCCAACGATGTTCAGACCGAAGAAACTGTGACGGTGGATTCCTCAAGCAAGCCCACTGATGTAGACAACGCTGCCGAGGATGCCGGAAACCAGAATAGCAACGACGCCGAGGGCGGCGAGACCAATCCTACAAATGACGTTGAGCAGAATCAGGCTGAGGATCAGCTTGAGGACGAGCAACGGGGTGAAGACGGCAAGTCGTCGGATGGCAATGATGTAATGGCGGCCGCGGAAGGCGGGCAGACTGAAACGGCATCCGACAAGATAGATAGCGCGGAAAAGCTGAAATCTGAACTGGAGGCGGCAAGCGGCACTGCCAACTTTGAGCTTACGAAAGATATTGATACCAGCACGTATATTCTGCTCGACGAAGACGGTAGCAATATCACGCTGGATCTAAACGGCCATAAGATTAAGTATTCGAATATAAATCAGCCTCTGTTCAACATCACTAAAGGTGCAACGTTAACCGTCAAGGATAATAAGCAGGATGCAATGGATATTCCGACTGGCGACAAATTCGTTTGCCAGGATAATTCGCTCAGCAAAAATGGTAACCCTGCTTCCATGACCTACGACAATTCCAATATCCCTACCAATCTCACCTACTATGTAACTGGATCGTCTGTTAAGGCGGACGGCACCAGTACTACCGAGACTCTGTATAAACATGAAACGAGTATCGGCGGGTCCATCGTGGCATGTGCTGACAAAGACAACCTGAATCATGACAACCTGAAACTCATTAATCTCTATGCAACCGACGACAAGGGTGGTACGTTCAAGCTCGAGAGTGGCGTGATTACGCAACAGGAAAATATCAGTGTTAACAGTTTGGTTTATGCCGAGGAAGGTTCTACCGTCAATATGAACGGTGGCTACGTTTGCGGTGCAACCTCTAAGAGCCAAGGCGCAGGCATCGAACTTGGCGTCAAGCGCGGCAAAGGTGCCACCCTCAACCTCACCGGT
This sequence comes from Alloprevotella sp., assembly GCA_963628025.1. Lineage (GTDB taxonomy): Bacteria > Actinomycetota > Coriobacteriia > Coriobacteriales > Coriobacteriaceae > Collinsella. Next base: position 54,338 of record CAVGCW010000011.1, read on the forward strand.
GGCGTGATCGCAGGTAACTGCGCTCCTACAGGCGGCGGTGTGTACGCTAGCGGCGTCGATGTGAACCCTAAAGACTCTGAAAACAACATGACCAAAATCAACATGCTCGGTGGCGTAATCTCCGGTAATAGCACACTCAACGAGGGACTCGGTGGCGGCATTATGGCCAAGGGCGGCATCGTGTCCGTTTCTGGTGGCTATATCACGAATAATAGAATGGCTAAATTCTGCGGCAAGGATGGCAACGGTGACCATGGCGGCGCTGGGCTTGCTGCCAATTATGGAGCGAAAGTCACTATTTCCGATGGTCAGATTACCGGCAACTACTCCGATGAAGCCGGTGGCGGCGTTTACGTTACCGATGTCGAACGGAATGGCCAAACGTCTCGCTCAGGAATGGCGTGGCTGAATATCACGGGAGGAATTATTGCCTCTAACGTGAGCTACCGATCTGAAGGTGCCGGCGTCCGAGTGGGCCAGATGGTTGACGCGATGATTAACGGCACTGAAGGCAATAAAGTCTATATCACTAACAATCACTGCATGTCTCGCTTTGACTGGGGTGGCGGCGGCATCTTTGTTCAGGGAAACTCAAACCAAGGCATGGAATATACTGCTGGTAGGCTATTCATATATAACTCGTACATAAGCAGCAATACCGCTGGCGGCTATGGTGGCGGCGTTGCGGTTTGTCCGACGGGCAAGACGCTGGTAACGAACACTAACGGCACGGCAATCTTTGGCAATTTGTCTGCCGGAGATGAGCATGATGGCGATGATCATCCTAATCATCCTAATGAGCCTAATAAAAAACATGCTTACGACTCAGCGACGAATACCGGCAATGACGTTTCACCCCATCTTTCAGGTGGTGGTGCTAATAAGATTGAAGATAGAGCTGCATACAAATCGGACAAGTTCCGCGAGTGCGGTCATGCCGATTTCTTCCTCGCAGCGACAGGTCACACAACGCCGGTCGCAGTGGTAAGCGGCAAGATGCTTGGCAATATAGACGCCAAGTATTCGGGAAGCATTGAGCTAACGAATCGCATCACCATCCCCGCCAACGGTGCTGTTGGGGTAAAAAATAGCATCGGCCTGACTTCTGATGTTAAGGCCACGGATCAAGCGGTGACTGACGCAGTACAGGGTAAAGTACAGGGTACTAAAGTTACAACTTTCATCACGGGCAACTATTCCTGGGACCATGGTGGCGGCATCATGTCGAATGGTGACCTGTACTTGGGTCAGCCAGCGGACGCGTATGCCTATCCGAGCCTTAAGTTGAAGGCAACCAAGGAGTTGGACGGTCGCGTCCTCAAAGATGGGGAGTTCACCTTTACGGTTTATCGCAAGGACTTGGATACTGCGAAGGCGCCTTCTTGGGACAATAATGGTAATTTCAGCACTGGTGACTGCGATTTTGTCAAATCTGCCCAGAATAACGCTGACGGCAACATCGCCTTTGACCTTAGCGAGAAGCTTAGCGAGCTTCTTAGCAAGCAGTTTAAAGCGAGTGGTACTGGCGAAACTACAGACTACGACATTACATACTACATGGTCGAAAATGCGGGCAATGAACTTGGTGTCAAATACGATCATGCTGTATACGAGATTAAGGTGAAAGTCAAATGCACGCCGACTGAACTTATGTCTGTTCCGATACAGGGAAAGCCGAATGAGACTAAAAAACTTATGGTCTATAACTTCACGATTGATAATGTGTGCGTGACTAAGAATCCTGGGGGTTCAGCTAGCTCGCCGAGGACTGCGTCAGCAGATGCTAATGGGTATTATTCGATCGTCGACTCCATCAGCGCAACCTCCACCAACAAGGCAACCTTCACCAACAAGTACGACCCTGAGGTTTCTTGGACTCCTGAGGCGACTAAGGTCGTTGAGGGTGGCGAGATGAAGGAGTTTACACTTCAGCTTGCGAAAGACAGCAAATTTGACAACATCATCGGTACTGCCGTGACCTCTGCTGGTAAAAATACGGAGCAGACGCTTTCGTTCAAGGACACCACTGATAACAATAAAAAGGTTGAGCTCAAGTACTCGCTTTCTGATATCAGGAATAATCCCGACGACCTGGGTGGTTCCACGGGTGGCTCTTTCAAGACCTTTACGTACTATGTGCGCGAGAAAACCGACGGTTCGCAGTTCTCGCACTATACGTACGACCACTCGGTCTATAAGTTCACGGTTGAGCCAACGTATGACACCGAAAAAGGAGAGATCAAATGTGCGGTGACCTACAGGAAGGGAACCGTTAACCCCAAAGGTGAGTGGACGGCAGACGCCAATACCGCAGAAAAGACGTTCACCGACGATTCCGCCCCCACCTTCACCAACACCTACTCCACCTCTTTGCCCCTTTCTGGTATGTCGGGCGTCACTCTGACGTACCTTGCCGGCGCGGCGGTGCTTTGCGCTGCTGCAGCCTGGATGCACATTCGTCGCAAGGCGAATGCGAAGGGAGGTGAGCGTCGTGAATAAGAAAGTTTGCTCCTTCCCGATCTTGTTTGCGCTGCTTGCCCTCCTGATCGGCACCTGCGCGGTTGTGTTCCCCGCTTCCGCGCAGGCCGCGCCGACCTCGACCGGTTCCATCACGGTGAGCGGCACCGTGGCGAGCAGCTACGACGCCTACCAGATCTTTAGCGCCAACGTCGTCGACGGCGACAGTGACGCCAAGATCGCCACCGACCTCGCTTGGGCAAGCGACACCGTGCGCGACGCCGCGCTGCCCGTGCTGCACAGCGCCGGCATGCCCAATTCCCAGACCACCGCGCAGGAAGCTGCCGAGTGGCTCAACACCGATTCCCACCTTACGAGCGCGCTGAGCGCACAGCTCGCTCGTTCCCTCCAGAGCTCTGGCGCCAGGCCTGCGGCCCTTAACGCGGGCACGACGGTCGAGCTGCCCTGCGGCTACTGGCTCATCGTTGCCGACGACGACGCCATCGCCCAGGGCGAGGCCGGCACCGCGCCGATCATGGCCCTGGTGGGCGGCGGCGCCGTCACCGTCAAGCCCAAGGCGGCGACCCCCAAGGTCGCCAAGCACGTGCTGGAGGACAGCACCGCCGCATGGCAGAAGGCCGCCGACGCCACGGTCGCCGACGACCTGTACTGGCGCCTCTCTGCCACGGTCCCTGCGGGTCTTACCGCCTACGACACCTATACGGTGCGGTTCGTCGACACCATGGGTGCGGGGTTCGACCCCTCCAAGGTGGCCGCGAGCATGCGCGTGTACGTGGCGGCGGGCGCGGACGGCGGCTTCGACGCGGTCCAGACCGGCAAGGACGAGCGCGCCGGCACCGAGCCCGCGAAGGGCTGGACCGATATCACGGCCCAGTGCGCCACCAAGGTAGCGGCCGACGGCAAGACCTTCACCGTGCGCACCGGCGACCTGATCGCCGCGCTCGGCGGGTCCGACGCCTTCACCGCGGGCGCCCGCGTGGTCGCCGTGTACGATGCGCCGCTCAACAGCGCGTGCAACCACGGCATCTCGAAGGGCAACCCCAACGAGGTCTACCTGCGCTACCCGCGCTCTCCCTTTGCCGACCAGTCCGGCGATGCCGGCTTTACCCGCACGCCGAGCGATGACGCGTGCGCCTACACCTGGGATCTCGCGCTCACCAAGCGCGGCAGCGACGGCGACAAGCCGCTTGCCGGGGCGGTCCTGAGCATCACCGACGACCGCGGCCGCACGCTAGCGGCCGACGGCACGTGGGATGCAGAGGGCAAGGCCACCGTCACCACGGGCGAGGACGGCCGCGTGACCGTCTCGGGCGTGGACTCGGGCAAGCTGGAGGTCCGCGAGCTCAAGGCACCCAAGGGCTACGTCGCCTTTGAGGGCACGCGCTCCGTGACGGTCAAGGCCGAGGGTCTGGACGTCGACCAGGTGGCCGCCGCCAAGCCCAAGCTCACCATCACGGCCGAGTCGCCCCTGCGCGCCGACAGCGCGGATGGGTCGACGGGCAGCTTGGAGGCGTCGCTCATCAACACGCCCACCGGCACACCCCCTAGCATTACCACCGGAGGCTTTATGCCCTCGACTGGCGATATGGCAATGTACGCCGCGGCCGCCGCAGCGGTCGCCGGAGCCGCGCTCATCGTGGTCGCGCTCCTGGTCAAGCGGGGAGGTGGCAGCCATAAAGAGTAGCTGGCAGCCCCGCAGAGAGCGGGGCGAGACGTAGCGAAGTAGATGCTAAGACACAGACAGATGGATTTAGATCAAACGGACTTCAAGCAGAAAGCAGAGGAAAAGAAGATGAGCATGAGCAAGAACATCGCACGCCTGGCAGTAACCGCCGGCCTCACGGCGGCGCTGAGCTTCGGCGGAGTCATGGCCCCGGTCACGATGGCGTTTGCGGCTGAGGGCGGAACCGCCGCAAGCTATGTGCCGACGGCGACGACGACCGGCAACGTGACCATTGCTGAGAACACCTATGCCGGCACCTCGTTTAAGGGTATCCAGATTTTCAAGGCCACGGTAACGCAGGGTAAGGCTGATACGAATGGCGATGGCGTTGCAGATGCGGATGGAGCTTGGAACAAGGATGGCGAAAAGACGCTGTCCGACATCCAGTGGGCGACTCCTGAGGTTGAGAAAGCTGTTAAAGGCGTTTTTGCTAAAGACGCCAACCCTGGTGATAGCGCCACAGTTCAGGATTGGGCAGACTACATCAATAGAATAGTTGCTGGTAATGCTGGCGAAGGATTCAAGGTCGATGCCGACAGTGCGCTCGACAAGATTGCCAAGGCGCTTGAGAAAGTAAACACAACCGATGAGACCACTGGCTGGAAAGCTTCGACTGATGGTACATTTTCTACACTGCCTGCCGGCTACTGGCTTTTTGTGACTGCGAGCGTTAGCAACACCGCCAACACGAACACTGGCAACACGGATGCCTACACTTCGCCGATTTTCGCCATCGTCGGCGGAGCCGATGTGAATGCGGAGCCTAAGAAGGATGCTCCCAAGGTGACCAAGGCTGTTATGGACGATGCGACAGGCGCCACGTTTAGTAAGTCCGCCGACTCCCGCATGGATCAGTTTATCGAGTATCAGCTGACCGGCACCGTTGCGAGCAACATCAACACCTACAGCACCTACGAGTACATCTTCGCGGATACGCTTCCCACATCCATGACACCTGAGCTCGAGAATGACAACATGACACCTGTTGTCACGGTCAAAATCGATGGCAATGTGGTCAAGTCAGGCTACGAGCCGACCTATAGCGACGACGTGCTCAAGGTTAACTTCACTAATCTTAAGGCGTGCCAAGACAACAACAACAACCCTATCGTCCTGAATGACGAGTCTAAAGTGACCGTTGAATATAAGGCCAAGCTCGACTCTAGTAAGGTTTGCAATCCTGACGGTTCGCTCAAGTCACAATTTGGCAGCTTGCTCGGTACCGCACAGCCGAATACGGTTAAGCTTACCTACTCCAACAACCCGCACGTCGCCGATGATTACGGCACCACGGTCGACCATCTCGCCTACGACTATACTTACGGCATTGACGTTACCAAGGTTGGCTCCGATGTTGACAAGAGTGGAAATAAGCCAGCCCTTGCCGGCGTTCAGTTCACACTGCATGAGAGTGGAACCAACGATTACATCAAGGCCGACGGTACTCTGACGCCAAAAAAGAATGATGCAATTCTGACCACCAACAGCGAAGGCAAGATCAATGTCGTCGGTCTCGACGAGGGCACCTATATCCTCACGGAGGTTAAGCCTGCCCCTGGCTACAACAACTCCGCAGCCGATGGCATTACGTTTACCATCACGAACGATGGTCTGCCCACTAACGGCGTTTCTTTCAATCCTGGATGCAATCTCGCCGAGGGAACCGACGGGAATCTTGTTCAGGCGACAGCCGCTACTGATGGTAAAGTACACCTCACCGTTACCGATAAGAAGGGCTCCAACCTCCCGCTCACCGGCCTTAACGGCGTGACCTTCACTTGGGTCGCTGGTGGCGCGGTGCTCGTCATCGGCGTGGCGCATCTCATCCGCAGCCGTAAGCAGGCTGAGGAGTCCGAGCAGGAGTAACGCTCGCTCACCCATCCCTTTGGCAGGTGGGATGTGATGGCCGTGAGACTTGCGGACACTTTTCTCGTCCATCCACGTTCTTGCTTTGCCATTCTCTTTTCGGGGCAGACTCCGCACTGGAGTCTGCCCCGTTCTTTTTGGACAACACAGGCAGCCTCCACCGTCCGATGCGGACTCATCCGTCATCGCGTTTCTTGACTCGTATGAGGTTCGGTTTAAGGTCCGTAGGCGCACGCGCGGTGCGGACGGCAGAAGGCATTTGCGCCGAAAGCGCAAATAAGAATGCCCGGGGGTCGGATCCCGGGCATTTAACAACGTCGGAAACTGGTCGCCCGCGCTCCTAAGTACTTACGCGGGGTGCGTCGTTTCCTGTAGCTATTGTATCCCGAATCGTTTCGCCGATCCGAGACATTTTGAAAACGTAAACACGTCGGGCAAACCCGGACAATGCGGCCAGGCTCCGCCGGACGAGGAATAGTGTGTGTAACTATCGAACAAATGTTTGTCAAAATCGCGTTTACCAGGCGCGGTGCGTGCAACCGCAGTAAAATACCCTTGCGACGCATTCCGTGCGCGGGCGGCCGACGACTCGATCGGAGGTCACCATATGCTGAAATTCCTTAACGCGCTCGCCGCCCTCGCGGCGGTGGGCTCGTTCGTCATCGCGTTTCTTGACTCGTATGAGGTTCGGTTTAAGGTCCGTAGGCGCACGCGCGGTGCGGACGGTAGAAGGCATTTGCGCCGCAACAAGCGCAAATAAGAATGCCCGGGGGTCGGATCCCGGGCATTTAACTAAAGCTGAAAACTAGGCCGCCCGCGCTCTCGTACACTTACGCGGGGTGCGTCGTTTTCTATTGACATTGTATCCCGAATCGCCCCGCCGATCCGGGACATTTTGAAAACTCAAATGCAGGCTTATCCTCGACTGGACGGTGCAGTCTAGCTGCGTTGTCCGGCGCGGAAGCTCGTAATTCGGCTATTATTTGTTTAGACAACTTGAGTTGTAGAGGAGTGACTGGCGATGGTGCAGGGCGCCAAACATATGAAGAGCAATAACGCCGCGGCCGGCGGTGGCTCAAGCCCTCAGCCCAAACCTCAACCAAAGCCCAAGCGTCGCCGCAAGCGGCTGCCGCGCTGGGCCGACCGGCTCATCACCATCGTCATCATCCTTATTGGCGTGGGCCTTATGACCTGGCCGTGGATCTTGGACCGGCTCGAGGCCTCGGGCGTGTTTAATCAGATCAGCACCGTGTCCAGCACCGTAGACGCGCTGTCTGCCGAGGAGCGCGAGCGCATCCTGCTCCAGGCTCGCTCCTTTAACGAGCAGCTGGCGGGCGAGGCCACCGAGCTCCCCGCCGACCAGATCGAGCCCTACGCCCAACAGCTCATCTTTGACCGCGACCCCATGATGAGCTGGGTCGAGATCCCCTCCATCGACGTGAGCATGCCCATCTACCACGGCACGAGCGAAGAAGTCCTCATGGCGGGCGTCGGCCACCTGGAGGGCACGAGCCTGCCGGTTGGCGGCACCTCGACGCATTGCGTGCTCACCGCGCACTCGGGCATGCGCAACCTGAGCATGTTCGACGACATCCATTCGCTGGAGCCGGACGACCTGGTGCTGCTGCACACCATGAACAAGACGCTCGCCTACAAGATGGTGGACTCCGAGGTGGTGCTGCCCGAGGAGATGGAGTCGCTGAATATCGAGCCCGGCGCCGACAAGGTGACGCTCGTCACCTGCACGCCCTATGGCGTGAACGACCATCGCCTGCTGGTGCATTGCGTGCGCACCAAGTACAACAAGAAGGACGTCGACAAGCAAAAGTCGCTGGCCGGCCGCCACTGGGGCAAGCGCGAGTTTGCCGTGCTTATCGTGGTCGTGGCCATTGTGCTGTTGCTGCTGGACATCGTGATCCACGCGGTCCGCAAGCGCCGCAAGGCCAAGGCCTCGGCATAGGACATCGTTCAGAACCACCACAATGGGGACAGGCACCTTTGTGGTGGTCGGGGGCTTCCAAACCATCACAACATTCGATGAAAATCGCGATTTTGGCGAAAAACGTCGAATGTTGTGATGCTTTTCGTTGCGGACGGGACGGCTTTCGTTGCGGACGGGACGGCTTTCGTTGTGGGCGGGACGGTTTTCGCTATGGACGGTGCGGTTTCGCTGAAGAACCGCCGGCCCGCCGCCTGTCAACCGCCGCCCTCGTTACGTTTTCGCTGCATTTGGGTAAAGCGCCTGCTCCAAGCCGGCGTTGCCTTGTATACTAGAGCGGTTTAACTGTTATGCGGAAGGGAGCGCCTATGGCACTCAGCGAGAAAGACGTGCGCGGCATCGCCGAGTACGCAAAGATCGCACTGACCGATGACGAGCTCACCCAGATGACGTCCTACCTGAACGACGCCGTCCAGATGCTCGAGCCCGTCCTGCAATATGACTTGCCCGACGTGGAGCCCACGTTCCATCCTATCGGAAGCCTGTCCAACGTGATGGGCGATGACCTGCGCGAGCCCGAGCGCGACCTGCCGCTCGACGTCGCGCTCGAAAACGCCGGCAGCGCGCGCGACCGCTACTTCCGCGTGCCGTCCATTTTGGGAGAGGGGGAGAGCGAGTAATGGCGCTAAGCTTCGATTCCCTTACCGCTGCCCAGATTGCCGCGGGCGTTGCCGCCGGCGACTTTACCGCTACCGAGGTGGCCCAGGCCTCCCTTGCCGCCATCGAGGCGCGCGAAGGCGGGGTCCAGGCATTCCTGCAGGTGGCGCCCGAGCTTGCGCTCGAGGCAGCTGCGCGCGTGGATGCCGACCGTGCCGCAGGCAAGCCGCTGCCCCCGCTTGCGGGCGTTCCGCTGGCCATCAAGGACAACATGAACCTCGTGGGCACGCGCACCACCTGCGCTTCCCGCATGCTTGGGGACTACCAGAGCGTCTACACCGCCACCTGCGTCCAGCGCATGCTCGATGCCGGCTGTCTGCCCATGGGCAAGGCCAACATGGACGAGTTTGCCTTTGGCAGCTCTACCGAGAGCTCGGCCTTCCATCGCACCAACAACCCCTGGGATACCGAGCGCGTGCCCGGCGGCTCCTCGGGCGGCTCCGCTGCAGCCGTCGCCGCGGGCGAGGTCGCGCTCTCGCTGGGCTCGGACACTGGCGGCTCTATTCGCCAGCCGGCGTCGCTGTGCGGCGTGGTGGGCTTTAAGCCCACGTATGGCGCAGTGAGCCGTTACGGCGTGGTCGCCTTTGGCTCGTCGCTCGACCAGGTGGGTCCCTTTGGCCGCACGGTCGAGGACGTCGCGCTGGCCATGAACGCGCTTACCGGCGCGGGCCACGATCCGTACGACTGCACCAGCCAGGATTGCGCCGTCGACTTTACCGAGCATCTCAACGACAGCATCGAGGGCAAGCGCGTGGGCATCATTCCCGCGTTTATGGAGGCCGAGGGCCTGACGCCCGAGGTCAAGGCCGCTGTTCAGCGCGCCGCCCAGGAGCTGCAGAACCAGGGCGCCGAGCTGGTCGAGGTCGACCTGCCGCACCTGGATGCCGCCATCGCTGCCTACTACGTCATCGGCCCGGCCGAGGCGTTCTCAAACCTGGCCCGCTTCGACGGCATTCGCTACGGCTATCAGGAGGAGGGCTGCGCCAACCTGTCCGACCAGAGCTCGCTTTCGCGCGCCCACGGCTTTGGCGCCGAGGCCAAGCGTCGTCAGATGCTCGGCGCCTACCTGCTGAGCTCGGGCGTGTACGACAAGTACTACTACGCCGCGCAAAAGGCCCGCACGCTCATCACGCAGGACTACGACGCCGCGTATGCCAAGGTAGACACCATCCTCATGCCCGCCTCGCCGCGCACGGCCTTTAAGTTTGGCGAGATCAGCGACCCCACGCAGATGTACCTCTCCGACCTGTACACCATCTCGCTCAACATTTGCGGCAACGGTGGTATCTCGGTGCCGCTGGGCCTGGGCGAGGACAGCAAGCTGCCCGTTTCTGCCCAGCTGGTGGGACCTGCCTTTAAGGACCGTCAGCTGCTCACGTTTGCCCGCGCCCTGGAGCGCGGCTTTGCCGATGCCGCCACGGGTGCGCCCGCGCTTTCCGTCGCGCCCGATTTTGCCGGGAAGGGAGGCGAGCTGTAATGAAGGAGCTTTCCGAGGTCCTGCAGGATTGGGAGGCCGTGATCGGCCTGGAGATTCATACCGAGCTCACCGCACTCGATACCAAGATGTTCTGCAACTGCAAGCTCAGCCACGATGACGAGCCCAACGCCAACGTGTGCCCGGTGTGCCTGGGCCTGCCCGGCGCGCTGCCGGTGCCCAACGAGCGCGCCATCGAGAGCATCGTCAAGGCCGGTCTCGCCACCAACTGCGAGATCCAGCGCCACTCGATGTTCTACCGCAAGCATTACTTCTATCCCGATATGGCCAAGAACTTCCAGACCACGCAGGGTCCGGTCGCCTTTGCCATGTACGGTCACCTGGACCTGGACGTGACCGGTCGCGGTGCCGCCGAGCGCCCCGACTGCGCGTTTGGCGAGGCCGAGGCCCAGAGTCTGGCGAGCGCCTCGGCCAACGCCGAGGGCCTGTCCACGTCCATGACGTCGACCATGCGCGAGGGCAACCAGCGCGCCGGCCATCTGGCCAGCTATGATGCGTCCAACCTGCAGATGCCTGAGCGTCGCGAGGACGGTTCCTACACGGTGCCCATTCGCATCCTGCGCATCCACATGGAGGAGGACGCTGCCAAGATGGTCCATGTGGGCGGTGCCGAGGGCCGCATTACCGCCGCGGCCGAGTCGCTCGTCGACTACAACCGCTGCGGCACGCCTTTGATTGAGCTCGTGACTGAGCCCGATCTGCGCACGCCCGAGGAGGCTCGCCTGTTTATGGAAAAGCTCCGTCGCATCTTTGTGACGCTGGGCATTTCGGACTGCTCCATGGAGAAGGGTTCCATGCGCTGCGACGGCAACGTGTCGCTGCGACGCCGCGGCGAGACCAAGCTGGGCACCAAGACCGAGCTCAAGAACCTCAACTCGTTTAAGAGCCTGCATGACGGCCTTGCCTACGAGATCTGCCGCCAGGCCGAGGTGCTCGAGGAGGGCGGCATTATCTACCAGGAGACCCGTCACTGGGAGCCCAGCCACAAGCGCACCGTGGTCATGCGTGTGAAGGAAACGGCAGACGACTATCGTCTGTTCCCCGATCCCGACCTGGCGCCGTTCGACCTGGACGACGAGTTTATTGACCGCTGCCGTGGCGAGATCCCCGAGCTGCCCGATGCCAAGCGCGTCCGTTTTGAGGCTGACTTTGGCATTAAGACGGCCGACGCCGAGCAGATTGCCGGCGACCCCGAGTTTGCCGACTTCTTTGAGGCCGCCGCTGCCGGTATGGCTGGCAAGGAGGCCCAGACGGTCGCAAACCTGCTGGTCAACGAGATGATTGCCTACCTTAAGGGCGCGGGCGTGTCGCTCGCCGAGTCCGGCATTGCGCCGGCTCAGGTGGCAGCGCTGGCCAAGCTGCTGGCGACCGATGCCATCAGCTCCAACCAGGCGCACGAGGTCTTTGAAGCCATGGCCCAGACCGGCGACGACCCCAATAAGATCGTCGACGAGCGTGGTATGCGTCAGGTGAGCGATGCCGGCGCGCTGCAGCCGATCGTGGACGAAGTGCTGGCGAACTGTGCCGATCAGGCGCAGCAGTATCGTGACGGCAACCAGAAGGTCATCGGCTTTTTGGTGGGCCAGTGCATGAAGGCGAGCCGTGGCAAGGGCAACCCGAAGCTCTTCAACGAGTTGCTGAGAACGTCGCTCTCGTAAACGGGAACCGAGGGGCCGGGCGCAGGGCCTTGCCTCTCAATTTCGGACAGTCCTGACTCACGACGGAGGCGCCACTGGCGCCTCCTGTTCGTGCGGAACTCATTGAGAGGCAAGGCCCTGCGCCCGGCCCCTCGGTTCCGTGACGACTCGGCCGTTCGGGTCAGGCGGGCTGATAGGAAAGATGGTGACGGAGGCGCAAAATGCGCCTCCGCCTTTTCAATGTGATGAAAGTGTGGCGAAATGAGCTTAAAACTTCCGTAAATGTGATAAATGTCACGTTTTACCTAAGGTAAAATGTGAGAAATATCACGTTTACGGAAGTTTCTTTGCGGGAGGTTCGGTCATGCAGCGAGATATCATTGCCAAGCTTAACGCTTGGAAAGCGTCAGAATATCGTAAGCCGCTTATCCTTAAGGGGGCGCGCCAGGTTGGAAAGACGTGGGCGCTTAAGGAGTTCGGCCGAACCTCGTACCTCAATTTTGTGTATCTGACGCTCGAGGAGCCGTCACCTGGGGTACAGAGCGAGTACGCTCAGTTTTTCGAAGGTACGCGCGATCCTCGACGGATCATCTCAAATCTTTCCCTGGCACTTGGACAGCCTATCGAGCCCGGCGAAACGCTGCTTATTATTGATGAGATCCAGGATTGTCCTTCTGCGGTCGGCGCCCTTAAATACTTCTGTGACGAGGCCCCCGAGTATCACGTCGCATGCGCAGGGTCTTTGTTGGGCGTTCGCTTGTCCCGTGAGACCAGCGCTTTTCCGGTGGGAAAGGTCGAGTTCATGGAGATGCGCCCCATGAGCTTTTCCGAGTTTCTGAAAGCCGAGGGCGCTGCAAACTACGACGAATACCTTGGCGGCCTGGATCAGATCGAGACAGTGCCCGATTTCTTCCATGTCCGTCTCGTCGAGCATCTTCGTCGTTATTTTGCATGCGGCGGCATGCCAGAGGCTCTTGGCCGGTGGGTGGAGACGGGCGATATCGTTCAGGTCGATAAGGTGTTGTCTGATCTCTTGGATTCCTACGAGCGCGATTTTGCCAAGCATGGTGGCCGTGCGCAGTTCGCCAAGCTTTCACAAATATGGAACTCGATTCCAGCTCAGTTGGCGCGCGAGAACAAAAAGTTCGTTTGGGGTGCGGTGCGCGAGGGGGCTCGTGCTCGAGAATACGAGGATGCTCTGGAATGGCTTGCCGATGCTGGGCTCATCACGGCGGTTCGCCTTAATGCTGCTGGTGGTGTGCCGCTCTCTGCGTACGATGACCTCAAGGCATTTAAGGTCTACTGTCTTGATGTCGGCTTGCTGCGCCGCATGGCAAGGCTGGATGCGTCCGCTTTTGCCATCTCGGATGCGCTATTTTCGGAGTTCAAAGGTTCGTTCGCCGAGAACTATGTGCTTCAGGCATTACTTTCACAGTTAGATGCTGCTCCGCGTTATTGGACAAACGAGAAGCCGAAGCACGAAGTCGATTTTTTGATTCAAGTCGGAAACGAAATCGTTCCCGTCGAGGTCAAATCGGGAGAGGTCGTTCATTCCAAGAGCCTTAAGTACTATGCCGACAAGCATGCGGAGACGACTCCATTGAGGGTCCGCTACTCACTTAAGAATCTAAAGCTCGACGACGGGGTGCTCAACATTCCGTTGTATTTGGCTGATCGATCTGTCCCTCTTATCAAAAAGGCGCTTGATCGTGCACATCTTGACGTTTAGATCCTGGGTGAGCTGACGGGCGGCGGCTAATTAATCGCTCCGTTACGGCCAGGGAGCCTGGGCCTTAGCGATGCTTGCTTCGCCAAGCCGTGGGTGTCATGCCGGTGTGTTGCTTGAAGGCTTGGGCGAAGGCGGCCTGCTGAGGGTAGCCTAGACGCTCTGCCACCTGCGCTATCGTGAGCGAGCTATCGGCCAAAAGGTCCTGTGCTCGCTCCATGCGGCGTCTGCGAATGTAGGCGCCCAGGGACTCGCCGGTTTGGGCCTTAAAGGTGGCGCATAGTTTGGAGCGGCTTGTGTAGAGCTTCTCGGCCACCTCGTTGATGCCCACACGTCTGCCTTTGTCGAGCGCGCGCTCAATCATTGCCGTTGCTTCTTCGGCAATGGTTATGCTGACGCGTGTGTCTGCCGCCTGCCGCGCCTGCTTGTGGGCCGCGCGCGAACAGGCGAGCTCCGCGACCATGGTCTCCACGATGCCCTGCATATAGACGTGTCCGCCTACGGTGCTGGCGCGGTCCTCGTTAATCCGGCGCAGCGTGTGGCAGATGGCAGACGTCGCTTCCTCGTGCCATGGCTCGGCAAACGCCTCAAAGATTCCCGCGAACTCGGTGGGATAGCGGTGCTCCAGTTCGTCAAAATATCCAGGCAAAAAGAGCACCGAGCGCGAGTGATAAAGCTCCCCCGCAAACAGCGGGCTTAATTCCTCGCCACAGCTATCTTGGATAAAGCTGCAAACGGCATTGTTTGGCCACGGTCCATGCAATGGTTTGAGGTTCGCGGGCGTTATGCCAGCCTCGGGCATGCATGTAAGTGTGGGCGCGCTGACTTCGCTCACGCAGGCGTATGGCTCGGGTGTGTATTCGGCCAGGTACATATCGTGCGTCGGGGTGATGAAATGCTCCATGACGATGCAGGCAGGGGAGAGAGGCATGATCCATGCGCGGCCGTGCGCCCGGTCGTTTGCCACCTCGCCGGTAAAGACGGCGCCCTTGCCGGTAAGCTCCAGGCCAAACTGCTCAAATTGCGGTGCGTAGAGCTCGGTTATGTCGGTCGCTGCCCGATGCATTTTCAAAAGCGTCCCCTTCCTTTGCAGAAACGTCCACGCCTGGCTCGATTGTGAGCCTTGGCTAACATATCGATGATAAGTTGATTACGGTTAACTCTCAAGCCGTTAGAAAGGAATCTCATGGCAAAGGGATCAAAAAGGGAAGGTGGAGGCATCGGCGAGCTGCTTGCATATGCCGGCGACCGTAAATTCCTCACGTATTTGGGCATGGCTCTCTCGGCGCTCTCGCAGCTGCTGAGCTTTGGCCCGTACGTGTGCATCTGGTTTGTCGCGCGAGACCTTATCGCTGTGGCGCCTAACTGGAGCGAAGCCACCGATATCGCGATGTATGGCTGGTGGGCCGTTGGTTTTGCCCTGGCAAGCATCGTAGTTTATTTCGTGGGGCTCATGTGCACGCACCTGTCTGCGTTTCGCTGTGCGTCCAATATCCGCAAGACTACGAGCGAGCACCTGCTTAAGCTGCCGCTTGGCTACTTTGACACGCACGCCACCGGTGAGCTGCGCCGTGTTGTAGACGGATGTGCCGCCTCCACCGAGACTTTGCTCGCACACATGCTGCCCGATATCGCCGGCGCCACCGCCATGGTCGCAGGCCTACTCGTGCTGCTTTTCGCCCTCGATTGGCGTTTGGGGGTGGCATGCCTTATCTCGGTCGTCGTTTCGCTTGGCGCCATGGCCACCATGATGAGCGGCAAAGGCGCCGAGTTCATGAAGGCCTACATGGGAGCGCTGGTCAAGATGAACAAGACCGGCACCGAATACGTACGCGGCATCCCCGTGGTCAAGGTGTTTCAGCAGACGGTCTACTCCTTCAAGGCTTTCCACGATGCGATCGCCGAATACGCGGACATGGCACAAAGCTATGCGGGCACGTTCTGCCGAGGTCCGCAGGTACTCAACCTTACCGCGCTCAATGGTCTTGTGGCATTCCTACTGCCCGTGGCGTTGCTGTTGGCGCCGGGCGAGACGGACTTCGCGCATTTTATGGCAAACTTTACATTTTACGCGATTTTTTCGGCCGTGGTACCGACGGCCATGACCAAGCTCATGTTTGTGGGCGAGGCCTCTCAGATGAGTGCCGATTCGCTGGCTCGCATCCGAAACATCATGGATTCCAAGCAGCTCTCCGTGCCCGTCCAACCCAAGCATCCTGCCGGCAGCGACGTGCGATTTGAGGATGTGAGCTTTACCTACGAGGGCGCCGAAGCGCCTGCCGTTAGCCATGTGAGTTTTAGCGTTTCCGCTGGTAGCACCCTCGCCCTGGTGGGTCCCTCGGGTGGCGGTAAGTCAACCTGCGCAAGCCTGATCCCGCGTTTTTGGGATGTCTCCTCGGGTCGAGTGCTCGTAGGCGGTGTGGACGTTCGCGATATGGATCCGCACGAGCTTATGGACCAGGTCGCCTTCGTGTTTCAGACCAACCAGCTGTTCCGGCAAACACTTGCCGATAACGTGCGCGCCTCCAAGCCTACGGCCACTGACGACGAAGTGCGTGCGGCCCTCTCCGCAGCTCAGTGCGACGACATTGTGGCCAAGCTCCCACAGGGCATCAATACCATGCTCGGTGCCGGCGGGGCATATCTTTCGGGCGGCGAGGTCCAACGCGTGGCACTCGCCCGCGCAATCCTTAAAGACGCGCCTATCGTGGTGCTCGATGAGGCCACGGCGTTTGCCGATCCCGAGAACGAGGCGCTCATCCAGCGCGCCTTTAGCAAGCTGGCGGCGGGCCGCACGGTCATTATGATTGCGCACCGACTCTCGACTGTAGTGGGCGCAGACCAAATCGTGGTGCTCAACCAGGGCAGCGTGCAGGAGTCGGGTACCCATGCCGAGTTGCTGTCCCAAGAGGGTCTGTATGCCAAGATGTGGGTCGAATACGAACAGGCCGCGAGCTGGAAAATCACTGCAGCGACCGCGGATGCCGCCGTCACGAAGGGAGGCGAGGCCTAAATGTTCGCCTCATTCCAAAAGAAGTATTTCCTATCCGATAAAGGCGTCGCCGGCGTAAAACGCGGCATTTTCTGGACCACGCTCACCAATCTCATTACCATGGCCGGCATGGGCTTTTTATTCCTGGTTATGGCCGGCTTTGTCGAGCATCTCGCCACCGGCGCCGACCTGCCGGATGCCCTGCCGATCGTGGGCGGCCTCCTGGTCTTTTTCGTGTTGCTCTTTGCCTCTAACTGGCAGCAGTATTACTACACCTACTGCATCTTCTACGAGGAGTGCGGCAAGCAGCGTATGGAGATTGCCGAGCGCTTGCGCAAACTGCCGCTGTCGTTTTTCGGTCGTCGTGATCTGGCCGATTTAACCGAGACCATCATGGGTGACGTCCAGGCCATGGAGCACGCCTACAGCCACGTGCTGGGAGAGCTTTGGGGTGCCATCATCGCAAGCGCCATTGTGTTCGTGGCATCGCTGTTCTTTTGCTGGCAGCTGGCGATCGCAGCGTTTTGGAGCATTCCCGTGGCCTTTGCCGTGCTGTATCTAACACGCGGCCCCATGACCCCGGTGTTCGATCGCGTTCGTGCCGAGAAGGTCAAGGTTACCGAGGCTATTCAAGAGACGCTCGACTGCGTTCGCGAGATCCGCGCCACCAACCAGGAGGCCCATTATCTTGAGGGGCTCAACGTTGTGATCGATGCCGAGGAGCGCGAGACCACCAAGGGTGAACTCGCTAACGGGCTTTTGGTCAACTCCGCCTTTGCCATCCTGCGTCTGGGCATTGCCACCACGCTGGTCACGGGCGCCGCGATGGTCGCCTCCGGGCAGGTCGACTTTTTGGTGATGTTTGCCTTCCTGCTTATGGTGAGCCGTATCTATGCGCCCTTTGACCAGGCGTTAATGTTAATGTCCGAGCTGTTTGTCGCCGAGTCGTCTGCCAAGCGCATGCGTTCCATCATGGAAGAGCCTGTGGCGCGGGGCAGCGAGAAATTTGAGCCCGTGGGCCACGATGTGGTGTTCGATCACGTGGCATTTGGCTATGGTGCGGGCGAGGACGGCCGCGCCGGCGAGAAAGTTCTTACCGATGTGAGCTTTACCGCCAAGGAAGGTGAGGTCACGGCGCTTGTTGGTCCTTCGGGCTCCGGCAAGTCCACGGTGAGCCGCCTGGCCGCGCGCTTTTGGGATGCCACCGCGGGCAAGGTTACCGTGGGCGGCGTGGATGTTGCGAGCGTCGATCCCGAGGTGCTGCTGCGTGATTACGCCATCGTGTTCCAAGACGTGTTGCTCTTTGACGACACCGTGATGGGCAACATCCGCCTTGGCCGCCGCGACGCCACCGATGAGGAAGTGCTTGCGGCTGCGCGTGCCGCCAACTGCGACGAGTTCGTGAACCGCATGCCGCAGGGCTACGACACCATGATCGGCGAGAACGGCTCCAAGCTGTCCGGCGGTGAGCGCCAGCGCATCTCTATCGCCCGTGCGCTGCTCAAAGACGCGCCTATCGTGCTGTTGGACGAGGCGACGGCGAGCTTGGATGTGGAGAACGAGACCGTGGTACAGCAGGCGCTTTCCCGTCTGCTTACAGGTAAGACGGTTATCGTGATTGCTCATCGCATGCGTACGGTGGAAAATGCCGACAAAATCGTTGTGCTCAAGGATGGTGTGGTTGCCGAGCAGGGCACTCCGGCGCAGCTTAAGGCGGCAGGCGGAGAATTCGCCCGTATGGTTGCGCTGCAAAAGGAGGCGGCGGACTGGCAGCTGTAGGAAAGGGGACCAAGATTTCCAAAGGTTAACTTTGGTTGACCATAATAGTTCGACTAAACTAGTCTCAAAAGCGTGCTCGAGCAAACTAATGAACTCGGGTGCTAAGGCACCATGCCGCGCTTGTGCGGCAAAAGGGAGAAGCAACATGAAGAAGTCGACTTTTAACACCCTGCTTGTCGGTGGCGGTTTTCTGCTTGGCACGGCCGGCATCAAGCTGCTTACCAGCGCTCCGGTAAAGAATGCCTGCGTGCAGGGTATCGCGTGCGGCATGCGCATCAAGAACGGCTACCAGGACATGGTCGAGCAGGCCAAGGCTAATGTCGACGACATGGTTGCCGAGGCTGCTTACATCACCCAGAGCGAGGCCGCTGCTGACGAGGCAGCCGAGTAACGCTCTCAGGCACAAATTATGAGATTCTCGATTATTAGCGAGATCCCTGGCAGGACCCGTCTTCAATTGGCGGGTCCTGTGCCAGAGAGCGATCTCGACGCACTTCTTAAGCTCAGCGGCGATATCGACGGCGTGCACAAGGTGCGCGTTTATGGCCGTATTGGCCAGATGGCGCTGGAGTACGACGAGCCGCGCCGTGCGAGCGTGCTCGACGCCCTGGGCGCACTCGATGCTCAAGCTATCGCCGATGCCAAGTCGGGCTATGTGATGCAACTCGAGCCGCGCAAGCACAAACTCGTTATGGACCTGGCGACACTCGTCGGCGCCCATTACGCACGCCGCTGGTTCTTGCCGACGCCTCTGCGTGCGGTGTTTGTCGTGGCCGGTTACTTGGCATTTTTGCGCGCCGCCCTTCATGAGCTGGCGCAGCCGCGCCTGACCGTTCCTGTGCTCGACGCTTCGGCCATCGGAATTTCGTTCGTCAAGCGTGATGTCGACACCGCGGGCCAGACGATGTTCCTGCTCAACGTGGGCGAGCTGCTCGAGGACTACACCCGCGCCATGAGCGAAAACGAGCTCATCAACTCGCTGCTCGATGTGCCCGACAAGGCGCAAAAGGTCGTCGGCGACACCGAGGTAAGCGTTGCCGCGACCGAGCTCGAGCCCGGCGATCTGGTCGCCGTGCGCACCGGCATGTCCATCTGCATCGACGGTGTTGTCGAGCAGGGGAGCGCTATGGTCAACCAGGCGACCCTGACCGGCGAACCGCTGGCTGTCGAGCGCAGCGTGGGCGACGACGTGTTCGCCGGCACCGTCGTGGAAGACGGCAGCATCTTGGTGCGCGTGCGCGCCAACACGGCCCAGACCAAGCTGCGCTCGATCGTCTCGCTCGTGCAGACAGCCGACTCGCTCAAGTCCGAGGGCCAGTCGCACATGGAAGACCTCGCCAACAAGATCGTCCCGTGGAACTTTCTGCTTGCGGGCCTGGTCGCGCTCACTACGCGCAGCCTTATCAAGACCTCGGCGGCGCTGATGGTCGACTACTCGTGCGCGCTCAAGCTCACGGGTTCGGTCGCCGTCATGACCGCCATGAGCGATGCCGCCAAGATGGGCGTGATGGTCAAGGGCGCGAAGTACTTTGAGTCGTTTGCCAAGGCCGATACCATTGTGTTTGATAAGACCGGCACGCTCACCGAGGCGCAGCCGCGTCTTGCCTGCGTACTCACCACCGATGGTTGGAGCGAGGACGAGATCCTGCGCCTTTCCGCTTGCTTGGAGGAACATTTTCCGCATCCGGTGGCACGCGCCGTGGTCAATGCGGCGCGCGAGCGCGGGCTCGAGCACCGCGAGCGCCATGCCGCCGTCGAGTACATCGTGGCGCACGGCATTGCCTCGTCCATCGAAGGGCGTCGCGCCATCATCGGTTCCGCTCACTTTGTGTTCGATGACGAGGGCGCACAGCTCGAGTCCGACATTAAGGAGCAAATCGAGCTCCAGATGCAGGGCTTGTCGCCGCTGTACCTGGCGGTCGACGGCACGGTCGTGGGCGTGCTCGGCATCGAGGATCCGCTCAAGCCCGGGGTCCGCGAGGCCATCGCCGACCTGCATGCGCTGGGCGTTAAGCACGTGGTCATGCTCACGGGCGACTCGGAGCGCACGGCCGAGCGCATTGCGCGCGAGGCGGGAGTCGACGAGTTTAAGGCCGAGCTGCTGCCCGAGGACAAGTACGCGTATGTGGAGCGGATTAAGCGCGAGGGGCGCCACGTTGCCATGGTGGGCGACGGCGTCAACGATTCACCGGCGCTCGGTTTGGCCGACGTGGGCTTGGCCATGGGTGGCGGAAGCGACATCGCCAAGGAGGTCGCCGATATCATCCTGACCGATACGGATCTGGCCGCGATCGTGCGTCTGCGCCGCATGAGCCAGGGCCTCATTGATCGTCTGATGAGTTCGTATTCCAAGGTGATGCTCACCAACTCGGCGCTGTTGGCATTGGGTATTACCGGCGCGATTACCCCGCAGGCATCGTCGCTGCTGCACAACGGCTCGACGATTGCCTACAGCCTGGGCAACGCAAAGGCGTACCTGCGTTAGCGTTTTCGATTGAGTATATGGCCTGCATTCGGGCGGCACCGCAGCCGCCAGGGTGCAGGCCTTCTTTTGTTTGACGAGATGTTAGCTCGGATATATGCTCGTGCTAGCACTGCTAGCAAACGCTGAAGGTGAGGTTGAGATGGCTACCGTTGGCAGCATGGCGCAGGTGAACGTTCGTGTGGATCGCCAGGTCAAGAACCGTGCCGAGGAGGCGCTGCGGCTTTCGGGCGGGTCACTGCCCGAGCTCATCAAAAAGGTGGTGGCCAAGGTCGCGCAGGGTGGCGGGCAGTGTGAGGAAGTGCTTGCGGCCGTCGACGACCGGAAGCAGGTCGTCGCGCCCGATACTCCGTTCGCCGCGTCGTGGGCAGCGGCCGACCGGCTTTATGCAGATTTGGGCATCGCTACGTCGCCCGTATCCGACGATCGCGATTGGGACACAATCTATTCCGAAGCCATGGATGAGCATTATCGCCAAAAGGGGATGATTCAGTGAGTGGGGCGCCTCTCAAGATCATGGTGGATGCCAACGTATGGGTTGATTCGTTTTGCGTCGACCATGCCGAGTCGCTTGCCGCGCGTGCGTTTATTGGGCAGGCGACGGAGGCGGGGGCATTGCTGTTCTTTCCGGTGCATATCGCCAAGGACGTGCTGTACGTTGTCCAACACGAGTTGAAGCGTAGCGTTCTTGCCAGCGGGGGAGCGCTCGACGAGGCATCTGCCCGCGCAATTGGCGATGCGGCGTTGGCGTTTGTTCGGAACATGACCGAAAGCGCCACGGCCGTGGGCGCTGATGCATCCGATCTGTGGCTAGCTGACAAATATCTGACGCTCCATCGCGATTACGAGGACAACTTGGTACTCGCCGCATGCAAACGCGCGCAGGTCGATTACTTGGTAACCAACGATCGCAAGCTGCTCGAACATGCCGATCTTGCAGCAAAGACACCTCGTCAAATGATGCCGATTCTTGCTTTGGCCGAACGCGGCGGCGCGGCTATCGGTTGACGCGAACTGTTTGCGGGCCTCTTGGACGACGATGCGCCAAGGGGCCCGCGTCTGCTATTTACAAAAGCTCGGCCTTAATGGCGGGACTTTCTGCGAGCTTTTCGGCTGCCTTTTCGTCGGAGCTGTCGAGTGCTGCCAGACTGCGGTAGACCCACTCGTTGACCTGGGTGTTCTTGACGCCTGCGGTCTGCATAAGGGCGCCTACCTCGCGGATTGCTGCGAGCAGATCGGCTTTGGGACCCGCGAGCTCGACCTCGATGCCGTGGTAGGCGGCCACGCCGCGGTTCTCACTCACGTGGTCGATAAAGCCCTCGACGGTCTCAAGCTGCTGGGCGAGAGCTGCATCATCGTCAGCGTCCAGCGCGACGAGTGCGTTCGATACCGTGAGGGCGGGATGTCCACAGGGGACAAAGCCTTCGATGACATCCATAGCTTCGGTAATGGTTGAACCCAGGCCTGCGAGGGCATTGACGAGTTGCTGTTTGGTATCCATAACGGTCCTTTCGACGGGTCAATTTTGCTTGGCGAAAATATACGTGACGCGATCGGTAACAAAAGTGCGAAGTGCGGCGCACATTGGGGTCTTCACAGCTCGTGCATAGAACAGCTGTCTGCCTTTAGAACGTGGTAAGATAGCTATCCACAAGCGGGGTTCACCCCGCGTGTTCCTTGAAAAGTCGACGGTTATCGGGTGTTTGCAGACCCGATACCATCCAGACTTTCCCAACATTCGGGGGCGACTGGTTTCGACACGATAGCTCTGAGAGAGGAAGCAAGCCGAGGTCTCCTCGCCTCGTTAAACAGGGGTACCGTCAAATTGAATTGACAACAACTCTTCTTTTGAGCCTATGGCTCTCGCTGCTTAGTTTATAGCGGCGCGTCAACCCGGTGATTTCCCCGACACCGGCGCGACGTCATTTTAGGGGAATGCTCCTGCGCACGTAATCGGTATGGTGCAGGCTAAGACCGAACCGGTTAGGACGCCGCGAGCGTGTCGCTGCGCGCAAAGCGTCCGAGACTAAACCAGCGACTGAGCTTGGAGATGCCAATCAGGGGGCTTTCGTGGACCGGAGTTCGATTCTCCGCGCCTCCACCAATAGTTACAAGCAGGTAGGTAAACGCACCTACCTGCTTTTTTATTACTTATAGATACCGCGGAGAATCGAACTCTATGCAGGGCGCGAGCGTTAAACAAACGCGAAGCGTTTGTAGCGAGCGGGCGAGGACGCCGGCAGGCGGACGAAGCCGGTGCGGATTTGCGAAGCAAATACGCGGATTCTCCGCGCAAACTTCCGACTCAAAACGGATGCGATGTTTATCGAATCTCAGCCGGCCATGCGCCGCATTAACGGATCCCCTCCCGCACCGCGGAGAATCGAACTCTGTGCAGGGCGCGGGCGTAAAGAAAACGTCGCAGCAGCGCAGGTGGGACGCGCTTTCCCAATGGCGGCCCAGGCGGAAAGCACGTCCCGGAATCCGCATTCAGACTGGGACGTAGTTTCCGGATGGCGCCTCAAGCGGAAACTGCGACCCGGAATCGAGCCGTAGAGTGGGATATGCTTTCCCAATGGCAGCTCAAGCGGAAAATACATCCCGGAATCCTCGTTCGGAATGGGATGCAGTTTCCAAATGAATGGCTAGCGGAAAGTTCGTCCCGGAATCCGCGCTCAGAACGGGACGCGCTTTCCCAGCGGCGGTCCAAGTGGAAAGCGCATCCCGGAATCCCGCCTCAAACTGGGGCACACTTTCCGCTTCACCTGCCGCCTCGAAAAACCTGCGCGCTCGCCATCCCAAAACTGGGTAGAAGAAAGCCAAAACGCAATCGCAGGAGGTCAACATGACTGCAGAAGATAAGGCAAAGAACGCCGGCAAGGTCGCGCTCGTCCTGGAGGGCGGTAGCTTTCGCGGGCAATTTACCGCAGGCGTGCTTGACGTCCTCATGGAGGCTGGTGTCGAAATCCCGGCGGTGTACGGCGTCTCGGCCGGCGCCCTCAACGGCGTGAACTATAAGTCGCACCAGATCGGCCGTGCCAACCGCATCAACCTGGCTTTCTGCAACGACAGCCGCTTCATGGGCGCCGCATCGTTTGCGTCCACGGGCTCTATTGTGGGTTACGACTTTATTTTCAACGATGTCCAGGACCGCCTGGATCCCTTTGACAACGAGACGTTCGACGCGAGCCCCATCGAGATGTACGCCGTCGCGACGGACATGCTCTTTGGAACCGCCACGTACCTCCCGGTCAAAAGCGCCGTGCTCGATCTCGACGCCGTGCGCGCATCGACCTCGTTGCCACTGGTGACGCCGCCGGTCGAGATTGACGGGCACAAATATGTCGACGGCGGCGTGGCCGATTCGGTCCCCATCGAGCATGTGCTCGAGGAGGCGGGCTTCGACCGCGCGGTTGTCATTGTCACGCAGGACCGTTCGTATGAGAAAAAGCCCTACGAGTTTTTGCCGGCCGCGCGCGCCCGCTATGCCGACTACCCCTATCTGCTCGAGGCTATCGAGACGCGCCACGACCGCTACAACATCCAGCGCATGCACCTGTGGAAGTATGAGCGCGAGGGCCGTGCGTTGGTCGTCGCTCCACAAAAGCCGGTCGAGGTCGGCCATGTCGAGCACGATTCGGCAAAGCTTTTGGACCTGTATATCCAGGGCCGTCAGGAGGCAAAGCGCCTGCTCGCGGAAATCCAAGAGTTCGTTGAACGCTAACGACGGCGAACTATCAAAAAATGACAACAGCTAAAGAGCTGGAAAATCACGGCTCGTGGATGACATGTGCAGAAACTCTGGTCGGAGCCAAAATACCTGTTGACTCGTACGGCGAGCGGGGTAATATGGACGGGTTACTTGCAGAGCCCCGTGAATCTCTGTAACAACACGTACTGTACATGGAGGAGTCTAAGTGATTTCGAAATCGACTCACTACGCCAAGCAGGGCGAGGTCCAGCGCAACTGGGTTCTCGTCGACGCCGATGGTGCTGTCCTGGGCCGTCTTGCCACCCAGATCGCAATGATCCTGCGCGGTAAGAACAAGCCCCAGTTCACGCCCAACAGCGACTGCGGCGACTTCGTTGTCGTCATCAACGCCGATAAGGTCCAGCTTACCGGTAACAAGGCCGACACGAAGACCTATTATCGCCACAGCGGCTACAACGGCGGCCTCAAGGCTGAGAGCTTCCGCCAGGCTATGGAGAAGCACCCGGAGAAGGTCATCGAGCGCGCCGTTCGCGGTATGCTGCCCAAGACCACCCTCGGCCGCGCCCAGATGACCAAGCTTAAGGTCTACGCTGGTGCCGAGCATCCGCACGCTGCCCAGAACCCCACGAAGATTGAGCTGGAGGCTTAAAGATGGCTGAGAACACCGTTGTCTACCAGGGTACCGGCCGTCGTAAGAACGCCGTCGCCCGCGTCCGTCTCGTCCCCGGCACCGGCAAGGTGACCATCAACAAGCGTGACGCCGAGCAGTATTTCGGCCGTCATCAGCTCGTTGAGAACGCCCTTGCTCCCTTCAAGGTGACCGACACCGCCGGTCAGTTCGACGTTATCGCTCTGTGCGATGGCGGCGGCATCTCCGGTCAGTCCGGCGCTCTGCGCCTGGGCATCGCTCGCGCTCTTCTGAACGCTGGCGACTACCGTGCTGACCTCAAGAAGGCCGGTTTCCTTACGCGCGATGCTCGCGTGGTCGAGCGCAAGAAGTACGGCCTCAAGAAGGCCCGCCGCGCTCCCCAGTTCTCCAAGCGCTAAGGTTTTATCTCCTTTCGAGATACAATGTACAAGCGGGGCCTGCCGATTCCTCGGCGGGTCCCGCTTTTCTTTTTCGACTAGGGTGGGCGGTTGCATATCGCCTGCTAGGGAAGGAGCGATCCTATGCCCCAGAACATCTTCGGTACCGACGGCGTCCGTGGCGTCGCCAACGCCGACCTCTCGTGCGACCTCGCGTTTCGTCTGGGCCGCGCGGCGACCAAGTTCCTTGGTCCGGACATCTGCATCGGCCGCGACACGCGTCTTTCGGGCACCATGCTCGAGAGCGCTCTGACCGCCGGCATCATGGCCGAGGGCGGCCGTCCGCACTGCTGCGGCGTCATCCCCACGCCTGCCGTGGCACTGCTCACTGTTCAAAACGAGCTCGACGGCGGCATCGTTATCTCCGCTTCGCACAATCCGCCGGAGTTCAACGGCATCAAGTTCTTTAGCCGCAAGGGCATGAAGCTTCCCGATGCTGTCGAGGAAGAGATCAGCGCCTGGGTCATGTCCGAGGAAGCCATGGCTGCCGATACGCTGCCGACCGGCGCCGGCGTGGGCCACATTATCAAGATGAAGGACGCCCGCAAGGCATATGTCGACCACGCCATCGATACGCTCGACGGCCTGAGGCTCGACGGCCTGGTCGTTGCCGTCGACTGCGGCCATGGCGCTTCTTGCCAGACTACGCCCGCCGCGCTGCAGCGCCTGGGCGCCACGGTGCACGCTATCAACACCGATTACTGCGGCACTGACATTAACGTTGAATGCGGCTCTACGCACCTCGAGCCCTTGCGCGAGCTCGTGCTGCGCACCCATGCTGACATCGGCCTGGCCCACGACGGCGACGCCGACCGCGTACTGTTCGTGGACAGCGAGGGCAATGAGATCGACGGTGACTACATCCTGGCTATCTGCGGTTCTGATCTCGCCGCTCGCGGCAAGCTCGCCAACTCCGAGATCGTCTCGACCGTCATGTGCAACCTGGGCTTCTCCATCGCTATGAAGGAGCAGGGCTTCGAGATGGTTCAGACCGCCGTGGGCGACCGCTACGTTCTGGAGCGCATGCTCGCGGACGGTGCCGTCATCGGCGGCGAACAGTCCGGCCACATCATCTTCCTGGAGCACAACACCACCGGTGACGGCCTGGTGACGGCTCTGCAGCTGCTGGCCGTGCTCAAGCGCACCGGTCGTACCCTCACCGATCTTGCCGGCATCATGAAGAAGTACCCGCAGGTACTCGTCAACGTGCATTCCGACAACAAGGCTGGTCTGGACGATTGCCAGCCCATCTGGGATGCCGTCGCTGCTGCCGAGAAGGAGCTTGACGGCCGCGGCCGCATTCTGGTGCGCCCGAGCGGTACCGAGCCGCTGGTCCGCGTGATGGCCGAGGCCGAGACGCACGAGCTGACCCAGCGCGTTGTTGACGACATCGTCGAGGTTGTCAAGCGCGAACTTCCCTAATGGTCAAAAACCGTTGCCAAGTGGTAAACTGTTAAGGTTATTTTGATTGATTGGTATGTCCGAGGGGGAGCATGTTCACTAAAGTCCTAAGGTCTTTTGGTATGCGTGGTCGAGTCCTTACGCTGGATGCTCCCATCTCGGGCGACGTCATTCCGCTTTCCGAGGTAAACGACCAGACGTTTGCCACCGGCCTTTTGGGCCAGGGCGTGGCGATTCAGCCCACCGGAACGCGTGTGATTGCACCGGCTGATGCCAAGGTCGAGGCCATTTTTCCCACGGGACACGCTGTTGCGCTTAACACGGTCGATGGTCTGGACGTGCTCATCCACGTTGGTTTGGACACTGTTCAGCTCGAGGGCAAGCACTTTACCGTACATGCGCAAGTGGGTGACATCGTCCATAAGGGCGATGTACTCATTGAGTTCGATCGCGAGGCAATTGCTGCCGAGGGCTACGATGTGACGGTTCCCATCTTGGTGTGCAACTCCGTTGAGTTCTCGAGCATCAAGGGCTCCGTTGGCGTGCATGTCGAAGAGATGGACCAGCTCATCGTTGCTCGCGAGCGCTAGCAAGTGCACGTGGCCATTAGCCTACAATTCAAACACGTTTACGGAGGGCGCCCTTGAAAGAGGACGCCCTCCGTGGCAAGATGAGATTTGTCCGAAGCTAAACAGCTTTGGGTCACCGTGGACGGGCAGGGGCCTCGACGCGGCTAGACACGAGACACATACATTACGCGACCTCGCCCTGGTGGCCGCACACGTTGGTTGCGGCCGACGCGGGCCGCGGGCAAGTGCTTGTAAGGGAGCCTTGCCTCTCTTGTACGAGAAAGGACGCGTAATGAAGATCATTAAAGCTAAAGACTACGAGGATATGAGCCGCAAGGCCGCCAATATTATCTCGGCGCAGGTTATCCTCAAGCCCGACTGTGTACTGGGCCTTGCCACCGGCTCCACCCCGATCGGTGCCTACAAGCAGCTCGCTGCTTGGTACGAGAAGGGCGACGTCGACTTTGCCGAGGTCAGCACCTATAACCTGGACGAGTATCGCGGCCTTTCGCACGACGATCCCCAGAGCTATCACTACTTCATGCGTGAGAACTTCTTCGATCACATCAACATCGACCTGAACAACACGCATGTGCCCGACGGTTCCAACCCCGACGCCGCCGCTGCCTGCTCTGAGTACGACAAGATCGTCGCCGACGCCGGTTACCCGGATCTGCAGCTGCTCGGTATTGGCAACAACGGCCACATCGGCTTCAACGAGCCCGATGACCACTTCTCCAAGGGTACGCACTGCGTCGACCTCACCGAGAGCACCATTCAGGCCAACAGCCGCCTGTTCGACAGCATCGACGATGTTCCCCGTCAGGCCTACACCATGGGTACCCAGACCATCATGTATGCCCGCATGATCCTGGTCGTCGCCAATGGCGAGGCCAAGGCTCAGGCCGTGCATGACATGTGCTATGGTCCGGTTACGCCCGAGTGCCCGGCTTCGATCCTGCAGCTGCACACCAACTGCGTTGTCGTTGCCGACGAGGCCGCCCTTTCGCTCTGCGAGTAGCGCGAATCCTGCAGCTCGACATAGCCTTGCCTAAGGCCTCCGCTTTGCGGGGGCCTTTTTGCTATCCTTTTTCGCCCACTTGACCAAAATCTTGCCGCAAGCTTGACGAATGCCGGATGTCCAACAGCTTGATTCATTCTATACCAGATTCTATGCAAAAATGCCACTAGAAGGTCGTAGACGGTAGCGGGTGCTAGGCGAGTTGAATGACATGGCTGGACCTTGTTCATCTACGTTACACTGCCGCTTAGATGGGACAAGCTGACAAGCTCATTTACCTGCTTAAAGACCGATTAGTCGGGGGATTAATAACAATCGGCCCTCGCTGTACAAAAACTTGCCGCTTGCGTACCAAAAGACAACCTAAAACACAAGGTCGCTCTATTCATAGCGCGGCTTGTATGGTCTTGCGGCTACAGTGTCCATACGGTCGAGTTGAGGAGCGGGCATGGTAAACGATTTGAGCAGTATAGACGAGCTCGAGCTGATGCCGCTGGGCGGAGGCTATATGGTGCGACGCGAACGCTTGATGAATGAGCTTATCGCCAAGGGCCGAAAGGCCGGCATCGTGGTTCTTTATGCGCCCGACGGGTTTGGGAAGACCTCGGTGCTGCTGCAGTACACCCATGAGGTTAAATGCGACCCGACGCGAGGCCCCGTGCGGATTATCGAGGCCGATCGCGCCACTGGGCGCGAGGTGTTTATGCAGCTCGAGGTGGTTACCGAAGAACTCAAAGACAAACCGCACTCCCTTATCGCGATTGATAATGTGCCAAACCTCGATCAGCACGATACCGAAGACCTCATCGACAGGATTCGCGGCCTGCGCGCTATGGGGGTAGGGGTCTTTATCTCCTGCCGTCCTTCAAATCGTCATCTGATTCATGGGCTGGGCGATTCGGTTAAGATCAATGCGCAGATGCTCAAGGTACATGCCTATGAGTATTCGGCGTGGGCATCGGCGTTTTCGATCAGCACATCGCTCGACTTTTATCAGCTCACGCAGGGCGTGCCCGAGCTCGTTTCGGCATTGCAGACGGGTCTGTATGGCCAAGGCGACGTAGCCGGTCTGCTCGAAAATGAGATTGTCAACGTATATGGCGCGGCACTTGTCGATCTGGCTTCGCTCGACAATAACGCGCTGTTTTGCGTGGCATGCCTCATGGTTTTGATGGGCGAGGGCAATATCTCAGAACTCGAGGCTTGCGGGGTGAGGCTGTCGATGGTCGACCAGTCCTACTTTGTACGCGACTACCCGATCTTTGGCTTGGATCCCGCCGAGCGGAGTTTTACGTGTCTGGGCACGGAGGATAACGGACGCTTGCGTTTGCGTAAGTTGGTGGCCGAGATTCGCCCCGAACTTGTTCCGAGGGCGGCCCGGATTTTGCTTAAGGCGGGCCGATGCGATGCGGCGATGGGCCTGGCGGACGCCTTTTTGGACCGTAGAGCGGTCCTTGAACTTGCTGGGCAGTATGGGGTCGATCTTGCTCTGACGGGGCACGGGGCCGATATCTGCCGAGCGGCGCTGGGCACGATCGATGCCGATGATCCGGCTCCAGAGCCAACGCCTGCCGAGGCGCTTGGCGTATATCTGGCAGCGGTCAGCGTGTCCAATACAAAGCTCGCTCGCTATATGGCATCGGTCATCGAGCGCGGGGGCGAACGGGCGGCCTGCGAAATAGACCCTGTTTCATGGAGGGTGGCCCAGACACTGACGGCTGTTTGCTATGGGGATAACGGGCTTGGGCTTCCTACGAACCTGGCCGTGCCAGAAATCGAGACATCCCATACCGCTCTCGATATGTTGTCTGCGCATATCGAGGTCAAGCGCTGTCTGACTGAGCGGGGAGATGACGGCGGCGTTTTACAGCAGCTCAAAACGAGCAAGGCCTACGACTGCGAGCTCGATATCGCGGGGATTGTTATACGGGCCGATAGTATGCTGGTGGAGCTCTTTGACGGGTCGTTTGCGGGAACCGACGAGCGCGACGACGAGATGACGGTGGTGCGGGAGGCGCTCGACGTACGTGGGCTTAAGGCGATGGCTATCTGGGTGCGCATGGTGTTGGCGGCACGGCGGCTCCTTTCCGGCTTGCCGGTAACCGACGATGCGGCGTTCAACGAGCTCGATCGTTTTGCCGTGCGCATGCGTGACAACCAGATTCAGCTGTTTGGCCTGTTGTTAGAAGGCTGGCAGTCGCTGGCAGAGGGACGGCCGGTTAATGCAAAGTTCCGTGCGGTCCAAGTGCTCAAACTTGCCGAGGAGTCGATTGCGTACATGCGCGATAACGCATTGCTGCTGGAGCGCGCGGCATATCTGCGTAACACCTCGATGGTTTCGGTGCGCGAGGAAGCGGAGTTGCTCGATATAAGCCAGACACAGGTTGGTGGAGCGGAGGCCTGGATGGTGGCGCTGCATTTGGCCTGTGCGGGCCGAGACAGCGACCTTGCGGCCTGGATGTCCATGAATCGTGCGGGGATTCTAGAGCCATCGTATCGGCTCTTTGCGCGCCTTGCCATGCACTGTCTGGGCGAGCCGGCGGGCAGGATACGCAAGAAGCTTCCCGTGCGCGAGCTGTCGCGGTACTCGCTGCGCGACGATTTGGAAGGGGAGGGCGAGCGCCTGTTCCAGGCCGGCGAGGTTGAAGCCGTTGATACCATCGACCATATCGAGATTCGCATGTTTGGTGCGTTTCGCGCCGAGCGCGACGGGTTTCCCATCACGGACAAAATGTGGCGCCGCAAGAAGGCGGCGACGCTTGCCGAGCGGCTTGCGCTGGGCATGGATGCGCTCGTCGATCGTGAGACGCTGGCCATGGAGCTGTGGCCCCATGCCGAGTTCAATAGCGCCCGCAACAACCTGTACTCGACGATATCGCGCTTGCGGTCGGCTTTGGGACCGACGCCGGATGGCAAGTCGTGTGTGCTCATCCAAAATGAATGCATCGGACTCAACGGCGACTACGTCAAGACCGATGTACGGCTGTTTGACCAGATAAGCCGCGAGGTTTTGGGAAATCGCACGGGTGCGCGCGGGCCCCATTTAGTTGAGCTGTGCCTTAAGATTGAGCAGCTTTATGCCGGACCGCTGTATGTCCCCAATGGCTGTAATCCCACCTACTTTTTGCGTATGCGGCGCATTATGCAGTCAAAGTACATCGATTGCATGATTAAGGGAGCAAATGCCGCTCTAGAAGAAAACGATCTGCAGTCGGCGATTTGGCTGGCGGAGTCGGGGCTTCGGCAGGAAACGGCGCGTGAGGATATGGTGCGCTGCGCTATGCGCGTCTACAGTGCGGCGGGGCGGCGGCGCGATATCGTCGAGCTATACAGCGGGCATATGCACCATCTGAGGGAGCAGGTCAATGGCGTGCCCGAGCCCGAGACGCGGCGTCTATACGAGCGCTTGGTGGAGGGGCGGCTCAATCGCGTGCTGGTCGAGCGATAAAAAACGGGCGCCCGAAGTACTTGGGCACCCGTAAGCTTGCTATATGTTGGCTCGCCGGATCATTGGCTCTTAGACGAGCTTGATCTTCTCGATGTCCTTGCGCGAGGACTCGCGATACAGCGAGAACTTGCGGCCGATGACCTGGACGACCTCGGCGTGGCAACGCTCGGCGAGCTCTTCGGCGGCCTCGCGGGCGGAAAGACTGGAGCCATCGAGCACGGAGCACTTAACGAGCTCGTGCTTCTCCAGGTAGGCGACCGTCTGCTCGACGGCGCCCTCGTTGACATCGGACTTGCCGATGATGATGGCGGGGTTGAGGTGATGGGCCATGCTGCGAAGCTGCTTGACCTGGGCTCCTGTCAGTGCCATGGGTTCTCGCTTTCTATGTATGGGGCGCCCCGCGACGGGGCCTTAATCTACGTGAGCTGTCCCACGATAGCGCAGGAACGGCGCGGTGTGGAGCGCGTTTGCCCAGTTCAAAAAGAATGCGGATGCCGAGTGAGTGGGCGGTGCGGGCTGCGAACAGGCTATGAGCGGGGTGCAGAGACCGGCTCCCATGCAATAAACGTCCAACGAACCTTACGGACATGATCGAGCATATAGCGCCCCTGCGGCACGCCCTTGGAGCCCGGCTCACCGGCATGGGGGTTCTCAATCATGTGTTGGGCGATGTAGTCGCGCAGGCGGTCGATCTTATCCTCGTTGCCACGCTCGAGCATACGGGAGAAGTCCGTCACGCCCGCCTCAAGGCTATCGAAAGTATCGCGACGAGGCGATTCAAAGTACGTAACCTGCGGCAGGGCACCCATCTGAATGAGGATATTGAAGGCGTACACAAAGCCATTGCTGCAGGTAACCGAGGCGCCGATGGCGTTCATCAGGTGCAGGTCATAGCGCGGGCTGGAGTTGGCGACCATCGTGACAGCACAACGCCGACGAGCCGTACGATCAAGCTTGGCAAGCGCACCTTTCAGATCGGTCGTCGTAACCGAACGACTGGCAAAGGCCACATCCACCGCTTTCGCGACCGGTCCAACCAAATCCCAATCATCATCCCAAGCAAGCTCAAGCGGCGTTATGCGCCCCTCGAGCCCGTAGCACTCAATGCCGGCATCAAGCGTGCCCAACATAGCGGGGGAGAAGTCGGCTGCAATCACAGGATGCCCAGCCTGAGCAAGCGGAATAGCAATCGACCCAGCCCCACACCCCATATCGAGCACCGACTCGCCGGGCTCAAGCGCCAACAGCTTTATAAAATCCCGGGCATACGGAGCAGTCTCAAGCGGCCGAAAATGCCGAGCCCTTTTATCCCACTCAAAAGAATCATCAGCCCGATGCCGAGCGGCCTGCAGGCGCATCCATTCGCCATTCCAATCAGCAGAAAATAGCTCAGAGCGAGCGTCCCCATCAACCACGGGCCAACCTCCTAGCAACAAAAAAGCGACTCCTCCCAAAAGAAGAGCCGCAACCAGCATATATCAGAAAAAGAACCGTTCCAACGCCAAACCGCCGCACCAGCCAAGTGGTGCAGGAGCGAAGCGACTGCAACCGGGATAGAACCCAACTGAGGTCCCGTTGTGCGGGAGCCCCGGGGGGCAAATATATAAGGTCGATCGCGAGTTCCGCACGAGCCGGAGAGCACTTAATGTGCTCTCCGTGCGAGTCAGGACTGTCCGAGCAGGCGACCTTATATATTTGCCCTCCCCGGGGCTCCTCGCCAGTCCCCCTCAGCTAGTTCTTGAGCGAGTTCAGCGGAGCCGGGAAGCGTCCACCGCGGTGGGCAAGCACGGTGCCGGCGTTGGGGTTCACCGGCATGATGGGTGCACGGCCGAACAGGCCGCCGTACTCGACGCAGTCGCCCACGCCCTTGCCGATGGCAGGAATCACACGGACGGCCGTGGTCTTGTTGTTGATGACGCCGATGGCCATCTCGTCGGCGATAATGCCGGCGATGGTCTCGACCGGGGTGTCGCCGGGGATGGCGATCATGTCCAGGCCAACGGAGCACACGCAGGTCATGGCCTCGAGCTTCTCGAGCGAAAGCGCACCGGCCTCGACGGCGGCGATCATGCCGGCATCCTCGGACACGGGGATAAAGGCGCCGGAGAGGCCGCCCACGCTGGAGCTGGCCATGACGCCGCCCTTCTTGACGGCATCGTTGAGCATGGCGAGCGCGCAGGTCGTGCCCGGGCCACCGCAGGTACCCACGCCGATGATCTCGAGGATGCGCGCGACGGAGTCGCCGATGGCAGGCGTGGGCGCCAGCGACAGGTCGACAATGCCCTTCTCGACACCCAGGCGATGGGCGGCCTCGCGGCTCATGAGCTCGCCGGCGCGGGTGATCTTAAAGGCGGTCTGCTTAATCTTTTCGGCGACCTCCATCATCGATGCGGAATCGGGCAGTGTCTCCAGGGCTGCGGCCATAACGCCGGGGCCCGAGACGCCTACGTTGATGACGGCGTCGGCCTCGCCACCGCCGTGGACGGCGCCCGCCATAAACGGGGAGTCCTCGACCATGTTGGCAAAGCAGACAAACTTGGAAGCGCCGACGGAATCCTGGTCGGCCGTGAGTTTAGCGGCATCGATGATGGTCTGGGCGGCCATGAGCACGGCGTCCATGTTGATACCGGCGCGCAGGCTGGCGACGTTGACGCTGGAGCAGACGCGGCTCGTGGTGGCGAGCGCCTGGGGGATGGACTGGATGACGCGGCGGTCGGCGTCGCCGATGCCCTTCTGGACGAGTGCGGAGAAGCCGCCCAGGTAATCGATGCCGAGCGTCTCAGCCGCGCGGTCGAGGGCGTGCGCGATGGGGGTGAGGTCCTCATCCTTGCAGCACGCGGCAATCTGCGCCACCGGGGTGACGGAAACGCGCTTGTTGACGATGGGGATACCGTACTCGCGCTCGAGGTTCTCGGCGGTCTCGACCAGATGCTCAGCCGTGTGCGTCACGTGGTCGTAGATCTTCGTGCACATGCGGTCGAGGTTCTCGTCGCCGCAACCCATGAGCGAAACACCCATGGTGATGGTCCTGATGTCGAGGTTCTGCTCCTCAACCATGCCGCGGGTTTCCGCGATTTCTGCGGGCGTGATCGCCATCCTTGCGCTCCTATCTGCCAAAACGAGCATAGTCTTATCTATTCTAACGTGCCGCACGTGCCAAGTGGCGCATGCGGCACGTTTTGGTGCTCGGTTGTTTCCGTTGTGTTACTGCCCAAAGACCTCTTCGGCGATACGAGCGCTTTCGGCGGCGTCCTTGGCGTAGTAGTCCGCACCGATCTGCTTGGCGTATTCGGGGGTGAGCACGGCGCCGCCCACGATGATCTTGACGCCCGGAACCTCGGCATGAAGCAGCTTGATGGTCTCTTCCATGGCGACGACCGTGGTAGTCATAAGCGCCGAGAGGCCGACGAGTTTGATATCGCGCTCCTTGACGGTCTTGAGTACCTCCTGCGGATCGACATCGCGGCCCAGGTCAAAGACGGTGTAGCCGTAGTTGTCGAGCAGCATTTTGACGATGTTCTTGCCAATATCGTGGATGTCGCCCTTGACGGTGGCCACGCAGATCTTGCCCTTGTCGGCAATCTCGCCGGCGGGCATCAGGCGCTTGATGGTGTCGAAGCCCACGCGTGCGGCCTCGGCCGAGGCCATAAGCTGCGGCAAGAAGAACTTGCCCTGGTCAAAGAGGACTCCGACCTCGTCGAGGGCGGGGATAAAGTGATTGTTGATGAGGTCCATGGCGTCGTGATCTGCCAGCAGACGCTCGGTCTCGGCCGCGATCTCGCCCTTGCGGCCCGAGACGACCATGCGACGAATCGGGTCGTCGTTGCCGTCGGTGCCGGCGGTGTCAGCAGTGGGCGCAGCGTCGGTCGATGCCGCCTGAGCCGCCGCCGGGTTCGCGGCGATCTTGTACGGATCGGTCCAGCCGGCGTAGCGCTCGATGTATCCGGTCGAGCCCTCATCCTCAACGCTCAAGACGCGATAGCTGTAGACGGTATCCATAAAGCGCTTGGAGCCCGGGTTCATGATAGGGGCGTCCAGGCCTGCGCCAAAAGCGGCAGCCAAAAAGACCGAGCCCAGCAGCGGGCGGGCGGGCAGACCAAAGCTGATGTTCGACACGCCGAGCGCGCATTTGACGCCCAGGCGCTCCTTGCACAGGGACATGGCGCGCAAGATCTGCTCGGCCTGGCGCTGATTGGTCGAGGCGGTCATGACCAGGCAGTCGATGAGGATGCGGTCCGGACCGATGCCGTAGCGGGCGGCCTCGGCCACGATGTGCTCGGCGATGGCGAAGCGGGCCTCGGCGGTATCGGGAATGCCGCCTTCGTCAAGCGTGAGGCCGACGACATTGGTGCCGTAGTGGGCGACCAGCGGAAAGATCTCATCCATGATCTGCTGCTTGCCATTGACCGAGTTGATGATGGGTTTGCCAGCGTAGCGGCGCACGGCGGCTTCGACGGCGGCGGGATCGGTGGAGTCGATCTGCAGCGGCAGGAGCGTGGAACCCTGGAGCTGCTCGGTGGCCTGTTGAATGATCTTGACCTCGTCGATCTCGGGCAGGCCCACGTTGACGTCCAAGATATCGGCACCTTGCTCTTGCTGGCTGATGCCCTGGCTCACGACGTAGTCCAGGTCGCCGTCGCGCAGGGCCTGCTGCAGGCGCTTTTTGCCGGTGGGATTGATGCGCTCGCCGATGACGGCGATCTTGTGGCCGTCGCAGGGAAGGTCCACGACCGTCTGGGCGCTCGTGACCGACATGCTGGGCTTGCGGTGACGTGGGCTGGGCGTGTGGTTGTCGATAAGCGTGCGCAGGGCCGCCATGTGCGCCGGCGTGGTGCCGCAGCAACCGCCCACGACGCTTACGCCGTCGGCGATCATGCCGGCGACGGCCTCGGCGTACTCGGGTGCTTGGATATCAAAGACGGTATTGCCGTCATCGTCCACGCGGGGCAGTCCCGCATTGGCCTGCACCATAACGGGCTTGTCGGTGACGGTGAGCATACGCGCGGCGAGTCCTCGGAGCTCGGCCGGGCCTTGGCTGCAGTTGATGCCCAGGACGTCGGCGCCGATGGCGTCGAGGGTGATGGCGGCGACCTCGGGGCTCGTGCCCAAGAAGGTGCGGCCGTCTTCCTCAAAGGTCATGGTGGCAAAGACGGGCAGGTCGGAATTCTCGCGGCAGGCGAGGACTGCCGCCTTGATCTCGGCCAGGTCGGTCATAGTCTCGATAATAAAGAGGTCGACGCCCGCGGCGACGCCGGCGCGCACCTCCTCGGCAAAGAGGTCGTAGGCCTCGTCAAAGCTGAGGGTGCCCAGGGGGCGCAGCAGGGCGCCGATGGGGCCGATGTCGCCGGCGACGTAGCGGGCGCCGGCCTCGCGGGCGCAGGTGACTGCCGCGGCAAAGACGTCTGCCACGGTGGCGGCGCCGTCGAGCTTGTGGGCGTTGGCGCCAAAGGTGTTGGCGGTGATCACGTCACAGCCGGCCTCGACGTACTGACGCTGAATATCGGTAATGACCTGGGGCTCCTCAAAGTTGAGCAACTCGGGCAGGGCACCGGCCTTCATGCCGGCCGCCTGCAGCATGGTGCCCATGCCGCCGTCGAACAGCAGATGTCCCGTGCCCTCGATGGCGGCGCACAGGCGATCGTCCTTAATGCGAAGGTCGTCGATCGTGCGCGTTTTGTACGCGGCACCGTTGCAGCGCGCAGCATTGACGGGTGCCGCCAGTGCGGCACCGTCCAGATCATGAGTGATAAGCGGAGTAAACATCGATGGCTCCTAATGGCTGGAATAGCAGGTGGTGTGGGCGGCGCGGAAGCGGCAGTGCTCACGCATGCGGCAGATATTGCAGGTGGGGCGACTCTGGGCGTCGTGGACTTCGCCGTCGAACAGACCAATCACAGCGGTCACGCTCTTGGTGGGTATGAGCAGGCTGGTGGGGGTGACGGTAAGTCCAATGAGGCGCGTGGCATTGAGTGCATCCACGATCGAGCGCTGGGCAGAGAGCGGGCAGTCGCCATAGCCGGGACTGAAGCGCCAGTTGCCGGCGAGCCCGTGTGCAGCGGCCGCAGCCTTGACCTGCTGGTCCATCTGCTCGACGGCGGCTTCTACATAGGCAGAGCATGCGGCGTCGAGCACGGCGCCTTCCAGGGGTTGCTGGGTTCCGGTGGTTCGCAGACGGCGTTCGGCAGACATCCCGAGGGTACATGCCATGAGCGCCGCCAGGCGGGCGTCCTTAAGGTGGCGATAGATATCACGACCTCGCAGCTCAACATTGGTGCCGACCAGACGGATGCAAGGCTTGCCCTGCTCGTCCACGCTCGTGGCATCGACGGCAAATACGCGGCGCACGCCACGGGGCTCAATGTCAAGCTCAAGGCGCTCGACCACAAGCTCAATACGTCGTGACAGTTCGGGCTCAATCTGCTGGCCGCCGTAACCCAGATACCGCAGCATCTCGGCACGGTCGACACGG
The DNA here is from genome assembly GCA_963628025.1 of Alloprevotella sp. Classification (GTDB taxonomy): domain Bacteria; phylum Actinomycetota; class Coriobacteriia; order Coriobacteriales; family Coriobacteriaceae; genus Collinsella. Next base: position 92,878 of record CAVGCW010000011.1, read on the forward strand.
GGATGGTGCGCGGCATCGATACGGTAGAGCGCCGGCGACGCAAGGTCGGCCGGCACTTCGACAGCGGTTGTATCGATGTGCGGTTTTTCCATTACCCCAGGCGCTCCATAATGGTCGCGGCGATCGCAGGACGGTTCATAGTGTACAGGTGCAGGCCGTCGGCGCCGTGCTCCTTGAGGTCGCAAAGCTGGCGGGCTGCATAATCTACACCAGCTGTCTGCAGGCTCTCGGGGTCATTCTCGTACTTGGCGAGAATCTTGATGACGGGGGAGGGCAGCGACGCGCCGCACATAAAGACCATGCGGCTGATCTGTGACTTGCCCATAAACGGCATGATGCCCGCGGTAATGGGCACGGTGATGCCGGCCTTGTCGGCAAGCTCGCGAAAACGGTAGAAGCACTCGTTATCAAAGAAGAGCTGCGTCACAAAGAAGCTCGCGCCGGCGTCCTGTTTTTGCTTGAGGTGTTCGACCGAGAGGTTGAGATCCTCACAGGCAATGTGGCCCTCGGGGTAGGCTGCGGCGCCCACGCAAAAGCCGGCGTCGACGAGCTCGGGGATGAGGTCGCGGGCGTAGGCGTAGTCCGAGGCGGGCTTGTCGTCCTCGGTTGCGCCGGCAGGGAGATCGCCACGCAGGGCCAGGATGTTTTCTACGCCGGCGGTGCGATACTCGTCGATCTTGGCGGCGATATCGGCGTGCGAGCGGCCCACGCAGGTAAGGTGTGCCACCGAGGGCGTGTCGAATTCGCTCGTAATCATATGCGCGATGGGGGCGGTGGCGGCACCGTTGCCCGAGCCGCCGGCCGAGCAGGTGACCGAGACAAAGCTCGGCGAAAGCTTGCACAGATTGCCTGCCACTTCGCGAGCCGTGTCGAGGGTCAGCTCGCCCTTGGGCGGGAACATCTCAAACGAAATGGGCGCGGTGCCCTGGGATGCTGCCTGCTTAAAAACCTCGTCGACGCGCATATCGTGCTCCTCTAGATACGTAATAGTGTGATGTGTTGTAAGGATTCTACAGCACTACTGTGCCACGGTGGAGTTTCACTCGCTATTTGAGGATACCAATCAAAGATGCCTTGCTATCGGCTTTCTCTATAACAGAGCGGCTAATCTAGGCACGGACTATAAAGACTGGTATCTGATGCAAAATACCAGTTAATAGAGCTCCATCCCAAATTGACTACCCTTAAACCATGGAGAGAGGTCTGCAATTTATGCAGTTGATTGGCTGTTGAGGGTGGCAACGCCGCCTCGATAGGGTAACCTCATTGATTGGTTTCGCGACAGCAACATAACGGTAATGTCGCGGAAACACGGCGAGTCTAAGCTATGACTCGTTCGTTAGTAATCAACACCGCTTCTCACGCGGTGCCGATACGAAGGGAGTTCCGTATGGCCGAACTTACTGACCGCTTCGGGACCATGGTGTTCTCTGAGGAAGTCATGAAGGACTACCTCCCCAAGGACATTTGGAAGCGCCTTGCTGCAACCCTCGAGGGCGGTGAGCCGCTCGACCTAGATGTGGCCAACGCCGTTGCCCATGCCATGAAGGTCTGGGCCATCTCCAAGGGCGCGACGCACTATGCGCACTGGTTCCAGCCGCTTTCGGGCATTACTTCCGAGAAGCACGACAGCTTCCTGGAGCCCAACCACGACGGCACCGCCATTACCAAGTTTACGGGCAAGAACCTCATCCAGGGCGAGCCCGATGCCTCGAGCTTCCCCAACGGCGGCCTGCGTGCTACCTTCGAGGCCCGTGGCTACACCGCTTGGGACCCCACTAGCCCCGCCTTTATCAAGGACGATGTCCTGTGCATCCCCACGGCTTTCTGCTCCTACACGGGCGAGGCCCTGGACAAGAAGACCCCGCTGCTGCGTTCCATGACCGCGCTCTCGCGTGAGTCTAAGCGCGTTTTGGCGCTGTTCGGTAAGACCCCCAAGAAGGTCGTTCCTTCCGTGGGCGACGAGCAGGAGTACTTCCTGATCAAGAAGGACGCCTACCGCAAGCGCAAGGACCTGGTCATTACCGGCCGCACCCTCTTTGGCGCCGCTCCCTGCAAGGGCCAGGAGCTCGAGGAGCATTACTTTGGCGCTATCCGCCCCACCGTCTCGGCCTATATGAAGGACCTGGACGATGAGCTGTGGGCGCTTGGCATTCCCGCCAAGACCAAGCACAACGAGGTTGCTCCCTGCCAGCATGAGCTTGCCCCCGTCTATGGCGAAGTCAACGAGGCCATCGACCAGAATCTGGTCATGATGGAGAAGATGAAGCTCATCGCCTCCCGCCACGACTTGGTCTGCCTGCTGCACGAGAAGCCCTTTGAGGGCATCAATGGTTCGGGCAAGCACAACAACTGGTCGCTTGGCACCGAGTCCGAGAATCTGCTCGATCCAGGCGACACCCCGCTCGACAACCTGCAGTTCATCGTCTTCCTCACCGCGGTGATTGAGGCCGTCGATAACTATCAGGAGCTCCTGCGTGCCTCTGTTGCCTCGGCCGGCAACGACCATCGTCTGGGCGCCAACGAGGCTCCTCCGGCGATTATGTCCATCTTCCTGGGCGACCAGCTTACCGAGGTCGTCGAGAAGATCATCGATGGCAAGGCTTCCGTCCATGCCACGCGCGGCGTGCTCGACCTGGGCGCCGATACCCTGCCCAAGCTGATGCAGGACAACACCGACCGCAACCGCACCTCCCCGTTTGCCTTCACCGGCAACAAGTTCGAGTTCCGTGCCTGCGGCTCCGAGCAGAACGTCTCCGACTCCAACCTGGTGCTCGATGCCGCCGTGGCCAAGTCGCTCAAGTCCTTCGCCGACGCGCTTGAGGGTACGCCCGAGGATAAGTTCCAGGACGCCGCGCTCGAATACTGCAAGAAGGTGCTGACCGATCACCAGCGCATCCTGTTCTCCGGTGACGGCTACTCCGATGAGTGGCCCGTCGAGGCCGAGAAGCGCGGCCTTGCCAACAACAAGACCACGGCCGACGCCCTGCCCGCCTTTGTTTCCGATAAGGCCATTGCGCTCTTTGAGGAGACGGGTGTTCTGACCAAGGCCGAGGCCCAGTGCCGCTACGATTGCAAGCTCGAGAAGTACAACAAGCTCATGAACATCGAGGCTACCACGATGGTTCGCGAGGCGCGTCGTACCTATCGCCCGGTCATTACCGCCTATGCCACCAAGGTCGCTAAGGGCCTTGAGACTATTCGTGCCGCCGGCGCCGAGGCCGCCATGCAGTGTGAGCAGAACACGCTCAACAAGCTCTGCAACGGCATCACCACCATCAACGACTCCATCAAGGCGCTTGACGCCGTGCATCAGAAGGCCGAGGGCCTCGATGGTCAGGAGCAGGCCAACGTGTACGCGCACGAGGTCGTTCCCGCTATGGATACGCTGCGCGCCGCCGTGGATGCCATGGAGGAGATCGTGGCCGCCGACTACTGGCCGGTCCCGACCTACGACGACATTCTGTTCTACGTGTAGAGCGTAACTGACATATCGTCACGGTATTGAGCCGGGGTCCGCATCATGCGGGCCCCGGTTTTTGTTTGCGAAGGACGCTTTGAAGCCCGTTTTGCACCTGATTCGCCCACGCAATAAGGGGGCGTGGACAAAAAACGTCAAATATGAGTACTGTCACAAGTCCTGTAGCATTATTTATTTGCAAAATATGAAGTGTTACGCAACATATGTCCAAGTACTTAGCCGATAAACGTCTGCAATTCTTCCGCCGTAGGACGCCTGACGTCTAAATCGTCTTCTGAAGGCATGAAATTGCTGTTACTAAAATGGTAACAGTACTCATATTTGCTATTTTTTGCCCACAGGCCTTGCGATGATGCCGGGATTCGCACCCTGTCGGGTTCGAATCCCGGCATATCGGTAGCAAAAAGCCCGCTACCGCGAGGGTAACGGGCTCTTCAATTCAAATGGTGCCCCCAGCGGGATTCGAACCCGCGATATCCACCTTGAAAGGGTGGCGTCCTTGGCCGCTAGACGATGGGGACAGCGGGAAAGAGTATAGCAGACTTTTTTAGCCGTTCACATATCGTTGGCAAACTGAAAAACCACCACAAAGGTGCCTGTCCCCTTTGTGGTGGTGGGGTGCTAGGGGAGGAGCTTCATGGCTGCGTCGTGGGCGGCGCGCTCGTAGGTGTCGTCGAGGGGCTTGAGCGGCAGCAGGGCTGTGGCCTGGGCGTCGCCACGGCGCTCGAGGGCGTGGGTAATGAGCCAGTCGGCGAGTTCGGGGTTCTTGGGCAGTGCCGGTCCGTGCAGGTACGTGCCGATGACGCCCTTGTAGATGAGGCCCTCAAGACCATCGTCGCCGTTGTTGCCGGTGCCCGTGACGACGGACGTTCCGAGTGGCGTGGCCTCTGCATCGAGCAGGGTGCGGCCGCCGTGGTTCTCAAATCCCACAAAGGGCTCGGGTGCCAGATCGGTTTTGACGGCTACGTTGCCGATCAGGCGGTCGGAGCCGCGTACGGTTTCGGCGGCAATGACCCCCAGACCCTCAATGCGATCCTCGCCCATATAGTACGAACGGCCGAGCAGCTGATAGCTGCCACAGATGGCGAGCAGCGAGCCGCCATCCTCAACATAGGCCGCGACCTTGTCTTTTTGGGCGAGCAGCTCGTGTGCCACGGCTAGCTGATCGCGGTCGGAGCCACCGCCCATCATGACGATATCGGCATCGGTCAAATCAAGCGTTTCGCCCATACGGACCTCGTCTACACGCACGGGAATGCCACGCCAGACGCAGCGGCGCTCGAGCGCGATAACATTGCCGCCGTCGCCATAGAGGTTGAGGGCATCGGGATACAGGTAGACGATGCGCAGCGGGCGCGAGAGCTCGACCGGCGCGACGCCGACGGGGACGGCGCTGCCATCGGCGCACGTTGCAGCGTGGGCGGCAACCGTAGCCGCATCGGTGTCTTTGAGCCCATCGAGCTCCTTGACCAGCGGCGGAAAGGCCGTGTAGTTGGCGACGGCATAGAAAGTGTCGCCAGCCTCCTCACCTGCCACGGCGCCAATTGCCTGCGCGACGTCCGAGATAATCGCGGCATCGATGCCGGCGTACTTGAGGCGCACCTGCATGTCGTGTGCGCGCGTGCCGCCGGCAAAGGCGACAAGTCCCGGCGTGTTGGCGATGCGCTCAAAGTCGACGTCGTAGATCCACGATACATCGTGGCCGTCGGCATCGTTGTCGTTCAGGAAAAAGGCGCAGAGCCTGCCGCCTGCCGTCTTGATGGACTGGATTTGCCGATCGAAGCCCACGGGATTTTTGGCCAGATTGGCCTCGACGGTACGGCCGGCGATATTCCAACGGCCCATGCGACCACCTGCTGGCACGTAGGCGTCGAGCGTGGGCTGCAGATGCGCCGCGTCTACGCCCAGCTCGCGCGCCGCAAAGAAGGCGGCGGCAACGTTGTAGACCATGTACAGGCCGTTGTAGCGCGTGGCGATGTGCGTTGCGGGTGCGTCGATATCGGGTCCAAAGTTCAGGTCAAAGCCGTAGCCGTCGCAGCCGAGCTCCACGCCCGTCACGCGACGGACAAGCCCGGGGCGGGCCCAGCCGCACGAAGGACAATGGTATGCGCCAAGCTGTCCGTACTGCACGTAGTCGTACTCCAGCGGTGCGTTGCACTGTGAGCAAAAACGCGAGTCGCTAATGCGGTCGGACTCGGTGTTGGTGGCGCCGTCGATGCCAAAGGCGATGCTTGCATTGGGAACGCGCGCGGCGATTGCGGCACACAGCGGGTCGTCTGCGTTGTAGATGAGCGTTGTTGCCGGAGAGAGCTCCAACGCATGGGCGATGACGTCTTGGGTATGGTCGATCTCGCCGTAGCGGTCTAGCTGGTCACGGAACAGGTTGAGCAGCACAAAGTAGGTCGGCTTGAGCTTGGGCAAGACGCGCACCGTGTAGAGCTCGTCGCACTCAAAAACGCCTACGCGCTTGCCGCTGTCGACACGCCTAAGATCGCTGCGCGCTTCGAGCAGTGCGCCCACCACGCCCGGCTCCATGTTGTTGCCGGCGCGGTTGCATACCACGGTGGCGCCGCTGGCGGCAACGGCGTCGGCGATGAGGTTGGAGGTGGTGGTCTTGCCATTGGTGCCGGTGATCACCACGCTGCGGTCGACCAGGCTCGCGAGGTCGCTTAGCAGCTCGGGGTCGATCTTCATGGCGATGCAGCCGGGAAGCACGCCACCCTGGCGCTTGAGGACAGAGCGCAGTCCCCAGCGGGCGATATCGCTCGAGGTACAGGCGAGAGATGAGCGGAGGTTCATGAAATCGTTCCTAACGTAAACGACATGGTCGGGGCGATCGCGTCGCTAAAAGCCGTAGCGGCGCGCAAATTCCTGGGCAAGCTGCGATACATCTTCGCAGGCGTTGGCCCAGGGGGCAAAGTCGGGGGTGTCCGAGATAATGCCGTCGGCTTCCCAAACCGCCTGGTGCGAGAGGTCCCAGGGGTCGCGTGGCTCGGGTCGGCAGGGAAGGTACGGCGTCTGGTACATGGGGTTCAGCAAGAAGAACGCGCCGCCCTCGCAACGGTTGGCAAACTCGCGCAGTGCACGTGTCGCCGGACGCATCTTGTTTGTTTTGAACAGCAGAATCGTGCGGGCGAGCAGGTACCAGGGGGAGTTCTCGAGTGCATCTGCCCCCATCTGTTCCTCAAGCTGATGTGCCAGGGCAAAAAAGCCGTCCTGGTCTTCCAAGCGGGCGAGGGCAAGCAGCACGGTGCCGGCAGCTCGGGTGGGATAACCTTCTGCCTTAAGGACGCGGCGGGCGTAGTTGGCAGCAGCACGGTAACGAGCGCTCGCCATGCACAGCTGCGAGATGGCCTCGAGCGTGTGAAGCCAGCCGATAAGCGCCGGCTCGCTCACGGTAAGGTCTGCTGCGGTGACACCGTCGGCCACAACATTATTGGCCCAGTAGTGTGGGGCCTCCATATCAAACCCGGGCACGCTCTGTTGCAGGTAGTCGGCCGTACTCGTCTCGAGCTTCATCAAGTCGCCCAGGCAGGCATCGACGGGCGTGTCCGCCAGGATGATGGCGAGCAGCTGGGCATCGAAGACATGCGCATCGACGCGGACAATCTTGAGCAGCTCGTCGCGCATGTCGTCGAACAGGCGGTTGCGCGTCTGCTCAAACTCCTCGTCGCTGCCCATGTCCTCGATGCGGCGAAGCTCGTCAAGCAAATGACGATGAACGCCGGCATAGGACAGCAGCGCTTGGGCATGCTCGGTCTGCGCATACTTGTGAGGGTTTGCGCTGATGTCGTTATGGACAAGCTCGCGTGCTGCATCGGTGAGTTCGGGGTGCGACGCCAGATAGGTGCGCTCCAGATAGGCGGGGATGTAGACGCTCGGATCCATTAGAGGTCTCCTCCCTTAAACGGCAAACCCTGCTCGGCCGCGCGCAGGATTCGTTCGTCGATCTGGGAGCGCACGATGTCGTTGGTGGCGACCCAGGCGGCAAAGCTGGCGTTGTCGGGCGCGCCTAGGCCCTCCTGCAGCACCGGCGTCGCCTCGGACAGGGCAAGGACAAGCTCATCGGTGGAGCCCACACCCACGTTGACGCGAGCATAGACGCCATCGGGAAATTCGGTTTGGAAGTAGAGTGCCTCGGCTGCGTGCGGGCATGAGCGCACCAGGATGCGCAGGTAGTGCTCGGCGCCCTCGTAATCCAGCTCGCGCCAGGCTGCGCTCATCAGTGCGATGAGCGTCCACGGGTCCAAGTCGCGCTCTGCGTCCTTGGGACGGCGGCGCAGCGGCGTGTTGGCAAGATAGGGTACGGAGTGGGCGGAACGAAAACGCTTGAGCTCCTCGGCAGGGTATTCGAGCTTTGCCATGGCAAGCATCGCGGTATGGCGGACGCCAGCGGGGTCGTTGGGCGCAAAGTCCAGGCTGCGATTCGCGGCATCCAGCGACATGCGGTAGCGGCCGCTAATGAGCGCGCGCGATGCCAAGGCGGCAAGCCAGCGCAGGTAGGGACGGCGGGTCAGGTCGCCTGCGGCCTCACGCTCGTAGGGGTCCTGTGCCGAGACAATCTTGAGCGCCAGGTCGTGCTCCACCTCGTCGCACTTGGACACCAGATACTGTACGTATTCCTCGTTGGATTCGGCGGTGAGCGCCGTCAGCATGCGCTGGGCATCCCAGTTGGCCGGATCGAGCGCGGCTGCCTCGCGGAGCATGTTCTCGGCTGCGGCTTCTTCTTGCTCTGCCTGGGCGTCGTCGGGGATAAAGGGGATGCGGTAGTCGACAGCCTCGACGACCTCGGCAATGAGATGCCCAGCTCGGTCGCGGTCGTGCACGATGAGCGGCGCGGGGTTACGGGTGAATTGTTCCATCAGACGCTCGACGGCGGGGCCGTCGGTGAGTGGAATATTGTCGCGGCGCAAGGCCTCAAGAACGAGGCGATGGCAATCCTCTTGAATGGGATCGAATGCCATGGGGCCTCCTTTGCTGCGGTTAGGGTTCAAATATCTTTATATAAGGTTCTAGTTTACCCGCATGTGGCACACCGGGGGTGCCGCACTTGGACTTGCACCTTTGCACCACGAAGACGGATGTCACACAAATGTCGGCACCTCGGTTGCGGGGGTGGTATCACAGTGCCGTAAACGGTCGATTTTTGGCGGCGAACGGGGCACATTTTGGAGAGGCACAGCCCCGCCCGGGATATGTGGTCAACCCTGATAAAACGTTTGCCCAGCTTGGGAGTATGAATGCCCCACAAGGGTCTTCAGGGATAGAAAAAACGTTTCATCATTGTCGGCTTTAGGTGAATAACTGACCAACCAGAACGGTAAAATAGTGTTTGTCTGAGCGTTGAGACGTTCAGACATCGTGCATTGCCATCGCCGGCAACGCGCAAACCGGTCCTAACGGAGCCAATTGGGTGCTCCGTTATATACGCAAGTCTAAGAGGGGCTTGTTTAGGAGGCACAGTATGGGACGTTTTACCAATCCTCGCGATCTGTACTTTGGTGAGGGCGCTCGCCACGAGGTGAAGAACCTCAAGGGCAAGAAGGCCATCATCGTTTCTGGCGGCAGCTCTATGCGCCGCGGCGGGTTCCTGCAGGACGTTGAGGCCGACCTTAAGGAAGGCGGTTTCGAGGTCAAGCTGTTCGAGGGCGTCGAGTCCGATCCGTCCATCGAGACGGTCATGAAGGGCGCCGAGGCCATGCGCGAGTTCGAGCCCGACTGGATTATCGCCATCGGCGGCGGCTCGCCCATCGATGCCGCTAAGGCCATGTGGGTCTTCTACGAGTATCCCGAGGAGTCCTTCGATAACATCATCCAGCCGTTCAGCTTCCCCGAGCTGCGTCAGAAGGCTCACTTCTGCGCCATTTCCTCCACCTCCGGTACCGCTACCGAGGTTACTGCCTTCTCCGTCATCACCGACTACGCCAAGGGCATCAAGTACCCGCTGGCCGACTTCAACATCACCCCTGATGTCGCCATCGTCGACCCCGAGCTCACCTACACCATGCCCGCCAAGCTGTGCGCTCACACCGGCATGGACGCTCTGACCCACTGCATGGAGGCCTACGTTTCCACCTGCGCCTCTATGTTCACCGACGCCAACGCTCTGCACGGCATCCGCGAGATCGTCGAGTGGCTGCCCAAGTCCTATGCTGGCGACCATGAGGCCCGTCAGCACATGCACGAGGCTCAGTGCATCGCCGGTATCGCCTTCTCCTCGGGCCTGCTCGGCATCGTTCACTCCATGGCTCACAAGACCGGCGCTGCCTTCGAGAACGGCCACATCATCCACGGTGCTGCCAACGCCATGTACCTGGGCAAGGTTATCCAGTGGAACTCCAAGGACCCGCGCGCTGCTGAGCGTTACGCTTACGTGGCCAAGGAGATCCTGCACCTTCCCGGCGAGACCAACGAGGAGCTCATCGCTGCGCTCGTCCAGAAGATTCGCGACCTCAACGACCAGCTCAACATTCCGCAGTCCATCAAGGATTACGCGAATGGTGGCGTGAAGGTCGACGCCGAGAACCCGCAGATGGTTTCCGAGGAGGAGTTCCTCGCCAAGCTGCCCGAGATCGCCGCGAACGCCGAGCAGGACGCCTGCACGCCCGAGAACCCGCGTGAGACCAAGGCTGCCGACTTCGAGAAGATTCTCAAGGCTTGCTACTACGACACCGACATCGATTTCTAATCGACTCTTGTTATCGTAACGAGGGGCTCCGCACGTATCCGTACGGAGCCCCTTTCTTTTTTCTTTTAGAGAATGGGATAGTTATGGCTGCAATTTTCAATAGCCCCAGCAAGTACATCCAGGGTCCGGACGAGCTCGCCAAGCTCGGCTCTTACGTTGAGCCGCTCGGCGCTAAGGCCCTCGTCATCGTGACGCCTTCGGGCAAGAAGCGCGTCGGTGCCAAGATCGAGGGCGGCTTTGCCGAGGCCAAGGCCGAGCTGCTGTTTGAGGACTTTAACGGCGAGTGCTCCAAGGGCGAGGTCGATCGCCTGGTTGCGCTCGCCCGTGACAACGGTTGCGACATCATCGTCGGCGTCGGTGGCGGCAAGATCCTCGACACCGCGAAGGCCGTCGCCTATTACCTGGAATCCCCGGTTATCATTTGCCCCACCATTGCTTCGACCGATGCCCCGTGTTCGGCGCTTTCGGTGCTCTATACCGATGACGGCCAGTTCGACAAGTACCTCTTCCTGAAGGCAAACCCCAATATCGTCCTTATGGATACGACGGTTATCGCGGCGAGCCCGGTGCGCCTGACGGTTTCCGGCATGGGCGATGCGCTCGCAACCTACTTTGAGGCCCAGGCGACGCATGATGCCGACGGTGGTACTTGTGCCGGCGGCAAAGGCGGAATGGCCGGCCTGGCGCTCGCCAAGCTCTGCTACGAGACGCTTATGGCCGATGGCGTCAAGGCCAAGGTTGCGCTGGAGAAGGGTGCGCTCACGCCTGCCGTCGAGCACATCATTGAGGCCAACACGCTGCTTTCGGGCATTGGCTTTGAGAGCTCGGGCCTCGCTGCTGCTCATGCCATCCACAATGGCCTGACGATGCTGCCCGAGTGCCACGGCATGTATCACGGCGAGAAGGTCGCCTTTGGCACTATCGTCCAGCTGGTACTCGAGGATGCCCCGACCGAGAAGCTCGAGGAAGTCCTGGGCTTCTGCATTGAGCTGGGCCTACCGGTCACGATGAAGGAGCTGGGCGTTGCCGAGCTTACGCGCGAGAAGGCCATGATTGTTGCCGAGGCCGCGTGCGCGCCCGAGGACACCATGTGCAACATGCCGTTTGAGGTGACGCCCGAGATGGTCGCAAACGCCATCCTGGGTGCCGACGCACTGGGCCACTACTACCTTATGGATGAGTAAACTAAGGTAAGGAAGGGGCAAAGCCGGCAGATGGCTTTGCTCTTTTTTGCTATGGTGCAAAGGGGTCAGGTTAGTTGAACCAAAGAAGGCGGGGTAGGCCTGCGATGAGGTTTTTGCCCCGCCCTTGTTTGACTACAGCTCGCAAACGTTTTGCGCGCGACCCTCGACGTAGGCGACGACGTTGTCGAACTCAATCTTGGCGCGGCGCTGCATGGCCTCGTGCGTAAGGAAGCCTACATGTGGCGTGAAGGTGCAGTTCTTGGCGTTGATGAGTGCGTAGTCGGCGGGGATGGGCGGCTCCATATCAAAGACGTCGATGCCGGCACCGGCGAGCTTATCGTCGTTGAGTGCTTGGGCAAGGGCATCGTTATCCACGATGGCACCGCGGGCGCAGTTGATAAAGACGGCACCGTCCTTCATCTGGGCGAACTGCTCGGTGCCAAAGCTCTTGCGCGTGGTGTCATTGTTAGGCAGGTGCAGGCTTACGATATCGGACTCGGCGAGCAACTGCTCGAGCGAAACCTGCTCAATGCCGGCCTCGGCTGCCTCGGGATGCTCGTGGCGGGCATAGCCCAGCACGCGGGCGCCAAAGGCCTTAAAGAGACGACCCGTGGCGCAGCCGATCTTACCGCAGCCCACGATACCCACGGTCTTGTCGCGGATCTCGGTGCCCATTAGGCCGGCGCTCGTCTTGCCGCTGCGGACGGCGGCATCGGCGGCGCCCACCTTGCGCAACACGTCGATGGTCAGGCCAAGGGTGAGCTCGGCGACCGAAACGTCGGAGTAGCCGGCGCAGTTGCGAACCTCAACACCGCGCTCACGGCAGGCGGAAAGCCCCACGTGGTCGATGCCCGTAAAGGCAGCGGCGATCATCTTGAGCGCATCGGAGCCGGCGACGACCTCGGCAGGGTAGGGGTTGTTGGCGATCATGACGACCTCGGCGCCCTCGCTGCGTCGAGCGAGCTCGGCCGGATCGGTTGTTTTGGTATCGAAATAGACAAACTCGTGTCCGGCATCCTTAAGGGGTGCGGAGAGCTCGTCGATGGTCTGCTCGGGTACTCCCAACGGTTCGATCAGGGCAATCTTCATCTTGTGACTCCTCAATAAACCTAGGCGATTAGGCTGGCAATAGATTGTAGGTCTATTTGCCTCAAAGGTGCGCCGCGTGTAATTTGCCCGAGGCGTGGGCCGATAGCGTATCATTATCTCTTGCTTGTTTGCACTGCTCAGGGAGGGGCCGCGCATGGCGCAGGAACACGATCTGTTTGATGACATTATCGAGATCAGCAAGGGTTTCGACTTTCTTAAAAACCCGCTTGGCGGCGTGACCGATGCACTCGATCCGTCGGTGCCGCAGTGGAATCCTGCCGACTACAAGGAGCGCCCGCGCGGCAATACCATTCCGTGCCTGACCTGCAAAAACGAAAAGAGCGGCTGCACCGCGTGCATGGACGTGTGCCCGGTCAACGCTATCGAGGTCGAGGAAGACGCCATTGAGATCCTCGACTCCTGCCGCAAGTGCGGTCTGTGCGCCGCTGCCTGCCCGACCGAGGCGATCATCTCGCCGCGCCTGGCGCCTAAAAACCTGTATGACGATATCGTCTCTGCCGCTACGAGCCACGAGACCGCCTACGTCACCTGCACGCGCGCCCTCAAGCGTATGCCGCGCGAAAACGAGGTCGTCGTTGCCTGCGTGGGCGATATTACGGCAGAGACTTGGTTCTCGGTACTGGCGGACTATCCCAACGTGAGTGTGTACCTGCCGCTGGGCGTGTGCGATAAATGCCGCAACACCGGCGGTGAGGATATTCTGGGCGAGGCGATTGCGAAGGCCGAGGAGTGGGCCGGTACGGGCATGGGCCTGGAGGTCGACCCCAAGAGCCTCAAATGCCATAAGCGCCGCGAGTACGAGCGTAAGGAGTACATGGAAAAGATTGCCCGCACCACGGGTCTAACCGTGACTAAGCTCAACCCGGCGACGGCGGCACTGGCCTCGGTGACGCAGAAGTTGAAGGCCCACCGTCACCAGATCACGCAGCTCGAGCGTACGCTCAACACCATGTGCGGCACCACGACGACTAAGCGTCGCCGTTCGCTCACGCACGGGCGGCAGCTGGTGCTCTCGACGCTGCAGAACCACCCCGAGCTTGCCCAGAACATGCAGGTGAGCACGCCGGAGTGCGATTTTGACAAGTGCACGTCGTGCGGCGAGTGCGTCAACGTGTGCCCCACGTTTGCCTGCGATTTGGTGGGAAGCGGTCGCTTTGCACTGGAGTCCACGTATTGCCTAGGTTGCGGAGCCTGCGTCAAGGTGTGCCCCGAGCATGCGCTTAAGTTGGTTGAGCATGATGCATCCAACCTGGTCGTCGTCGATCCCGAAGCCGAGGAAAAGGCCGCCCAGAAGGCGAAGGCTCACGAAGAAGCTGAGAAGGTCAAGGCCGAGGCAAAGGAAAAGCTCAACAAGATGCTCGACCAGGTGGAAAAGCTCGCGGACTAGCTAAAAGAGCGTAAATGATGGCCGGTGGGACAGGTACTGCCCCGCCGGCCAAAAAAGTTGCGGTGGAACAGTTCCTGTCTTGCCCTTAAGCTGGCCATTCTAGGAACTATTCCACCGCAACTAATAGATGGTTAGTTCATGCTACTTTGGTGGCCGGTTCGACCGGTACCGTTGCGCGTCACGGTTTCATGGAGCAAAAAGAACCCGGGGACCTGTTTGGTCTCGGTGTATTCCATAAGGATGCCGTCGGCGTTGTAGGTCTGCCCGCGTATAACGGCGAGTGCGTTAAAGTCGTCGAGATCGAGCACGCGCGTATCCTCGGGCGTGGGATGCTCGATCGTCACATCGCGTTTGCCCGTGGCAATCTTAATGCCAAGATCTTCTTCGAGGTAACGATAGATCGAATCGTTGACAATCTCGGGTGTCAGTCCCGGTACCTGTGAGCTTAGATAATAGGAGTCGTCGGAGCACACGGCTTGTCCGTCTGCATAACGGATGCGTTTGGCGCGTGTGAGCTCACAGCCTTCGGGAAACCCGGTAATCTTGGAGAGCGCCTTGCTGCAGATGAGGAGCTCAAAGACGGTGGTGACAGTCTTGAGCTCAAAGCCTCGGTTGACCGCGATTTCCTTAAAGGTCTCGAGTCCGCCGCCGCCACGACTCTTCTCGTCACTGATGTTGCGAATGACGCGCATGCCTTTGCCTTGCTGGGGGAGCACGTAACCATCTGCCGCAAGCATCGAGATGGCGCGACGGACCGTCATGCGCGAACAGTCAAACAGCTGCGTGAGCTCAGTCTCCGAAGGCAGATAACTCTGATAGGCGTATGTGCCGTCGTCAATCGACTGCTTCACGTTGTCATAAATAGTTTGGAAGATGGCTCGCGCCACGACGGTCTCCTAGAGCTGAGTGCGCGAGCGGTGGATGAGGACCGCTCGCGCAGGTGTCGATCGATTTACTTGCTGGGGTCGATTATATATTTACCCATGGCACGCAGAGCTGGGTCTGACAGGATGGCGCCGAGTTCGTCGAGGGAAGCCACCTTGGCGACCATCGAGGATACGTCGAGCTTGCCAGAGTCGATGAGCTCGAGCGCGCGACGCTGCGTATAAGGGTTGATGTAGGACGAAGTAAGCACAAGCTCCTTCTGGAAGACCTCGAAGGGCTTGACGGTGATTGTCTCATCGGGCTTGGTGAGGCCGAACATCATGACCGTAGCCTTGTGGCCGGCGATCTGGATGGCCTGCTCGATGGTGACGGGCTTGCCAACACACTCGATAACGACATCGACGTTGCCGACGCCCTCCTGCTTCAGGCGGGCCGGGACGTCCTCGTGGATGGAATCAATTGCCAGGTCGGCGCCGAGTTTGAGCGCAACCTCGCGCTTGCCTTCGACGGGCTCGAGCAAGACAACCTTGGTGGCGCCGGCGTTTTTAGCAAGCTGCATCATGAGCAGACCGATCATGCCACCGCCGATAACGACAGCTGTGCTGCCGGGCTTGATGTTGCACATATCGATGCCGTGCAGGCAGCAGGCGACGGGCTCGGTCATAGCACCCTGCTCAAAGCTGGTGTGATCGCCCAACTTGTAAACTTGCTGCATATCGACGGAGCAGTACTCGGCAAAGCCGCCGTTAACAGTGGTGCCGTAACCGGTCATATGCTCGCAGTAGTGGTTGATTCCGTCGCGGCAGGGTTCGCAGCAGCCGCAGGGATGGTTTGGGTCGATGCACACGCGATCGCCCGGTTTAAAGCCAGCGACGTCGCTGCCCACGGCCTCGACAACGCCCGCAAACTCATGACCAAGGATCGTGGGCGGGGTAACGTCGGCTGCACCCTTGTCGCCTTCATAGATATGAACGTCGGTACCGCAGACGCCGCAAGCTTTGACGTTGATCAGAACGTCGCGCCTGCCCACGGCCGGCTTTGCCGATTCCTCGACTCTGAGGTCGTGCTTTCCATAGAAGACCGCGCTTTTCATGGTGACTCCTTAACGTGGCGGTGAATGTTGTAATGAAGTATAGGTATGTCTATAGATATAGACAAGCACATCTAGACAAGTAGAAAAGAAATTTTAAATGCAGCCATAAGGTATGTCAGATCTAGCAGGCAAAACACTGGACTCATACCGTTTACAGCCAACAATCAACCGTTTAGCGACCGTAGTATTTATGCTAACTTGTCTAGATAAGTGATATGATAAAAATAGAAGCGCAAGAAGTCAGGGAAGCGGGCCCACCCGTCCTATTGCACGAGGTACACGCAAACGGCGCGTCTGCGGTCTCGAGTGAAGCCAAAACCGCAGTCGCTCCGAATGAAGAGAGGGGGATTCCCCGTCATGATGCAAAAGATACAACGTTTCGGCGGTGCAATGTACACGCCTGCAATTCTTTTCGCATTTTCCGGAATCGTCGTCGGCCTGGGTACGTTGTTTACCACCGAGGCGATCTTTGGCGAGATGGCCACTGCGGGCCATCTTTGGTTTGATTGCTGGAATGTGCTGCTCCAGGGTGGTTGGACGCTCTTTAACCAGATGCCGTTGCTGTTTTGCGTAGCGTTGCCAATCTCGCTCGCGAACAAGCAGAACGCTCGCTGCTGCATGGAGGCTTTGGCCATCTACCTTACCTTCAACTACTTTGTTAGCACAATCTTGGGGCAGTGGGGCCCTGTCTTTGGGGTCGACTACTCTGTCGAGGCGGGCAGCGGTACTGGTCTTGCCACTATCGCAAGCATCAAAACGCTTGATATGGGCATCATGGGCGCGCTCATTATCTCTGGTATCGCCACGATGCTGCATAATAAGTTCTTCGACACCGAGCTCCCCGAGTGGTTGGGCGTGTTCTCGGGTTCCGTGTTCATCTATATGATCGGTTTCTTCGTTATGGTTCCGGTCGCTCTTATCGCCTGCCTGGTGTGGCCGCATGTTCAGGCTGCTATCTCTGCCTTCCAGGGATTCATCCTTTCCGCCGGTACGTTTGGCGTGGGTGTCTTTGCTTTCTTCGAGCGCGTGCTGATCCCTACAGGCCTGCACCACTTTATCTATACGCCGTTCTATTACGACAACGCGGCGGTCAACGGCGGCATCTTTGCTGCTTGGGCCAATATCCTGCCCCAACTGGCTGCCGATCCGAGCATTGCTCTTAAGGATGCCGCACCCTGGGCTGCCTATACCTGCCCTGGTTGGACTAAGGTCTTCGGCTCGCTTGGCGTCGCCATTGCGTTTTATATGACCGCCAAACCCGAGCGCAAGCAGCGCGTCAAGGCTCTGCTGATCCCGGTCACCCTTACCGCTATGCTTTGCGGTATCACCGAGCCGCTTGACTTCACCTTCCTGTTCATCGCGCCCGGCCTGTTCGTCGTCCACTGCGTGCTCGGAGCGCTCGGCTGCATGGCTCAAAACCTCCTTGGCGTCGTGGGTATCTTCGACGGCGGCATCATCTCGATGCTCTCGTGGGACTGGCTGCCCCTTTGGGCCGCACACGGTCTGCAGTACGCCATCTCCATCCTTGTCGGTCTGTGCTTTACCGCCCTTTGGGTCGTGGTCTTCCGTTTCCTGATCGTCAAGTTCGACTTTAAGACCCCCGGTCGCGAGGATGACGATGTTGAGGTCGAGCTCAAGTCCAAGGCCGACTACAAGCAAAAGCAGGGCGGTGCTGCTGGCAAATCGGTCGCCCAGAGTAAAGATGACGAGCGCTTGGTGCTTGCCGAGAACATCCTCGATCTGCTCGGTGGCGCGGATAACATCATCGATGTAACTAACTGCGCTACCCGTCTGCGCGTTAACGTCAAGGACAAGAGCGTCGTTGCGCCCGAGGCTTCCTTCAAGGCGATCGGTACGCATGGCTTGGTGGTCCAAGGCCAGTCAATCCAGGTCATCATCGGCCTTACCGTCCCGCAGGTTCGCGAAAAGTTCGAGAGTCTTCTGAAGTTCGAGAGTCTTCTGTAAACCATCGTCCATCGAAACAATCGGCCTTGCAGAGCCGGTATGCACCGCAAGGCCGATTCTAGAGATAAAAAACTCCACTTCTAGGTAACAGTTCCAAACCGTACAGGCCGCGTGCGGGGATGGATTGAGCAAGCGGCCAGAATGAGGAGGACATCATGTCCAAGAAAAACTATGCCGTGACCATTGCCGGCGGTGGCTCTACCTTCACTCCGGGCATCGCTCTGATGCTGCTTGAGGAGCGCGACCGCTTCCCGGTCAACAAGGTGACCTTCTACGACAACAACGCCGAGCGCCAGGAGACCGTGGCCAAGGCCTGCGAGATCTACTTCCATGAGAACGCTCCCGAGGTTGAGTTCAACTACACCACCGACCCCGAGACCGCATTCACCGGGACCGACTTCGTCCTTGCTCACATCCGCGTCGGCCTGTACGCCATGCGTGAGCTCGACGAGAAGATTCCTCTCAAGTACGGCTGCGTTGGCCAAGAGACCTGCGGCGCCGGCGGTATCGCCTACGGCATGCGCTCCATCGGCGGCGTCATCGAGATCCTCGACTACATGGAGAAGTACAGCCCCAACGCCTGGATGCTCAACTACTCCAACCCCGCGGCTATCGTCGCCGAGGCTTGCCGCGTGCTGCGCCCCAACAGCCGCATCATCAACATCTGCGACATGCCGATCGACCTCATGGATAAGATGAGCCGTATGTGCGGCATCAAGGATCGTCGCGAGCTGCAGTATAGCTACTACGGCCTCAACCACTTTGGTTGGTGGAGCAAGATCTACGACAAGGACGGCAACGACCTCATGCCGCAGATTAAGGAGCACATGGCTAAGAACGGCTACCTGGACGGCATCGAGCACGAGGCCGGTAAGGAGCAGCATGTCGAGGAGAGCTGGATTCACACCTTCGGCAAGGCCAAGGATGTCTATGCTGTCGATCCCGAGACGATTCCCAATACCTACCTCAAGTATTACCTGTACCCGGACTATGTCGTCGAGACGTCTGACCCCAACTACACTCGCGCCAATGAGGTTATGGACGGCCGCGAGAAGAAGGTCTTTGGCGCTTGCCGCGACATCATCGCCAAGGGTACTGCCAAGGACGGCGGCTTTGAGCCAGATGTACATGCCAACTACATCGTCGACCTTGCCTGCGCGCTGGCCGAGAACACGCTCGAGCGCTTCCTGCTGATCGTCCCCAACGATGGCGCTGTGCCCAACTTCGACCCGACGGCCATGGTCGAGGTGCCTTGCATCGTCGGTTCCAACGGCTTTGAGAAGATCTGCCAGGGCCCGATTCCGCAGTTCCAGAAGGGCCTGATGGAGCAGCAGGTTTCCGTCGAGAAGCTCGTTGTCCAGGCTTGGGTCGAGGGCAGCTACCAGAAGCTCTGGCAGGCGCTCACGCTCTCCAAGACCATTCCTTCGGCGAGCGTTGCCAAGCAGATCCTGGACGAGCTCATCGAGGCCAACAAGGATTTCTGGCCCGAGCTTAAGTAAGGACTACTGTCTCGAACCTCACGCATCTCTGCTTCATTTGCGCCGCCGCGGTGTCCGGATTCGCCCG
The DNA here is from genome assembly GCA_963628025.1 of Alloprevotella sp. Lineage (GTDB taxonomy): Bacteria > Actinomycetota > Coriobacteriia > Coriobacteriales > Coriobacteriaceae > Collinsella. The sequence goes on from CAVGCW010000011.1 coordinate 112,237, forward strand.
GATGCTGCGGCGGCGCTATACTTATGAGGTTTGAAGTACCTGTACCAAAAGGAGCTGTCGTGTCCCTTTCCATCGGTATCGTGGGCCTGCCCAACGTGGGCAAGTCGACGCTGTTCACCGCGCTTACCAAAAAGACCGGCCTTGCCGCCAACTATCCGTTTGCCACGATCGACCCCAACGTGGGTATCGTCGATGTGCCCGATAGCCGCCTGCAAAAGCTCGCCGACATCGTCAACCCCGGTCGCATTGTGCCGGCGACGGTCGAGTTTGTCGACATCGCAGGTCTGGTGAAGGGCGCTAACGAGGGCGAGGGCCTGGGCAATCAGTTCTTGGCAAACATCCGCGAGACCGACGCTATCTGCGAGGTCGTGCGCTACTTTAAGGACCCCAACGTCATGCGTGAGGTGGGCCGCACGGGCGAGTTCGTCGACCCTGCCGGTGACGCCGACACCATCATGACCGAGCTCATCCTGGCCGACATGGGCACGCTCGAGAAGCAGCTGCCCAAGCTCGAGAAGGAGGCCAAGCGCGACAAGGAGCTCATGCCCAAGTTCGAGGTGGCCAAGCGCCTGCTTGCCTGGCTCAACGAGGGCAAGCGCGCCGCATCCATGGAGATGACTGACGAGGAGCGTGCCGCCGCCAAGGGCCTGTTCCTGCTCACCATGAAGCCCATCCTGTATGTGGCCAACGTGGACGAGGATATGCTTAACGAGGACCTGGCGCCCATCGATGGCGTCAAGCCGCTGCCGATCTGCGCCAAGATCGAGGCAGAGCTTTCCGAGCTCGATCCCGAGGACGCCGCCGACTACCTGGAGAGCCTGGGCCTGGAGCAGCCCGGTCTGGACGTGCTCGCGCAGGCGGCCTATAAGCTGCTCGGCCTGCAGTCGTTCTTTACGGCTGGCGAGATGGAGGTCAAGGCCTGGACGGTTCGTCAGGGCGCGACCGCCCCGCAGGCCGCCGGCGTCATCCACACCGATTTTGAACGCGGCTTTATTAAGGCCGAGGTCATTGGCTACGACGACTACATCGAGCTCGGCGGCGAGCAGGGCGCCAAGGCCGCCGGCAAGCTGCGTATTGAGGGCAAGGACTATGTCATGGCCGATGGCGACGTCGTGCACTTCCGCTTTAACGTGTAAGGACGACGCGCATGTTTAAATATGGCAAAAAAGCTGGCTACATGGGTATTGCGCTGCTCGTACTTGCGGTGATTCCGCTGGTGGTTGCAGCGTGTGTTATCCCCAACATTGGCCCCGAGGTGGCAACGAAGTTTAACGCAGCCGGCGAGGTGACGCGCTGGGGTAAGAGCTACGAGCTGCTGGCACTGCCGGTGCTCAACCTGCTGCTGAGCGTGGCGACGTACTTTACGGCAGGACGCCAGGCTAAAAACAATGATGACTCCGCCTCCATGGCGCGCATCGTGTGCGAGCGCTACCTGCGCAACGGTTGCATCACGGGTGTGTTCCTCAACGTGATCAACGTCTACTTTATGTATTCGGCGATTACCGGTATGGGCTTTGGCCTGGGCTTTTAGCTTGCGCCTTTAGGCAACGAGCCTGCACGCATATTCGATGGCTGCTGCGAGGCCGCCGCTCGATCGTGGTTGAAAGACTACATCGGCGGCGGCCTCGTTTTCGTATCCGGCACCGCGAAGGCAGAGCGCGATACCGGCTTCCAGGAGAAGGGGCAGGCCACGTTGACTGGTTGCGATTACGGCAGCCTGATTGAGCGAGCAGCTGTGCGCTTGGCATTGGATGGCAAGTTCACCTTGCGCCGGGCAAGGGGCCAGAACGGCGGCGACGCGACTTGATAGCAATGCAAATGCTGTGCGCTCATCGGGCGAAAGGTATTCTGCTTCAACGACGACGAGCTTGGGCGGCGCGCTGTTTGTGCGAAGCGTGGCTCGGTACATGCGGACCGAAGAACCCGACATAGAAAACTCCTGTGTATTCGGCAAAACGTAAACTATAGTTTACGTTTATGTTCGGCTCCATTTCAAACTCGGCTGCATGGACGAACGTGCGAAACAGATTCTTGGCAGGCGGGTCGAAGAGACACGCAGGGACCTTGGTATCTCCAAGGTTGATTTTTGTGTGGCGACAGGAATCAGCCGACCCTACCTCGACCGAATCGAAGATGGGACGGCAAATTTCACGCTCAAGGTTCTATTTAAGATCGCACCCGCACTCGGCATGACGGTGTCAGAGCTTCTCGAGGGTATCGAATAGGGGATACCCGTCGACAACTGAACTACGCCATGGGGATGCGGTCGTGGTTGACTTGGCTGTAGAACAGGCGCTGGATCTCGGCCGCATCGCGTGACTGGCCGAGTGCCCACATGGTCTTGGCCACGAGCGTCTCGGTGGTCATGTCGTCGCCGCGCAGAATGCCCGGATGATCGGCGTAAGCACGGCCGACCTCATAAACGCCCAGATCGAGGCCCTCTTCGGGGACCTGCGTGGTCATAACGATGGTGCGACCCGAATCGACCCAGCGGAAAATTGCCTCTTGGAACGACTCGCCCGACTCGCCAAACTCGGGGATACCGCCAATGCCAAAGGTCTCCAGAATCACGGCGTCGTAGCTGTCGGCAAGGGCGTCGAGGATGCCCGGGTTCACGCCGGGCGTAAGCTTGAGTACAAATACGCGCGGGTCGATGCTGTCGTAGAAACGCACCGGGTTTTCGCCCTGATGCGTGCCGTGGAGCCCGTTGCGCACGATGCGGTCGTTGCGGATGTAGGCAATGGGCGGATAGTTGACGCTAATGAACGCGTTAAAGCTCATGGTGCGCTGTTTGCGGGCGCGCGTGCCGGCAATGGCGACGCCGCCAAACACAATTGACACATCGTGCGAATGCTCGTCGAGCGCGTAGAGCAGGCTCTGATACAGGTTGAGCTTGGCGTCGGTAAAGGGGTTGCCCATGGGCTTTTGCGAGCCGGTGAGCACGATGGGCTTGGGGCTGTCCTGAATCAGATAGGAAAGCGCCGCCGCGGTGTAGCTCATGGTGTCGGTGCCGTGCAGGACCACAAAGCCGTCGTGGTCGGCATAGCCCTCGACGATGACGTCGCGGATACGCATCCAGTCGCTCGGGCGCATATTGGTACTGTCGATGTTCATGGGCTGTACCACGTCGAGCTCGCAGAGGTCCGAGATCTCGGGGACGCTCTGGGCGAGCTCCTCACCGGTCAGGGCGGGGGAGAGGCCGTTGCCGTCCTCGGTCGATGCGATGGTGCCGCCCGTGGCGATGAGAAGGATGCGCTTCATGCTGGTATTCCTATCGTATTTGCCGCCGCAAGGGCGGAGTCGTTCGGCAGTATTGTGGCACAGGGCGTCCAATGTTCAAACGTATTACATCATCTGTAACGTTTGGTAACACTTCAATTGCCGTCAAATAGGGGCCCTGGTCGTGCGTTTGCCGTGCGCTGATGGCTGCGAGGGACGAGAAACCCCATATAACGTGTACACTATGGAAGTTATTTTCGTTCATTCACGCGGGTGGGCACCGGCTCCCCGCCAACAAGAGGGGGAAACCATGGATCAAAAGGCTTCCGCAAAGGTCCTCGTACTCGACTTTGGTGCGCAGTACGGTCAGCTCATTGCCCGTCGCGTCCGCGACCTCAACGTGTATTCCGAGATTGTCCCCTGCGACATCTCGGCCGACGAGATTCGCGAGATGAACGCCTCTGCGCTCATCCTTTCCGGCGGCCCGGCTTCTGTGTATGCCGAGGACGCTCCGTCCATCGATCCTGCCATCTTTGACCTGGGCCTTCCCGTCCTGGGCTTTTGCTACGGCCATCAGATCACGGCCGTGACGCTCGGCGGCAAGGTTGGCCACTCCGAGGTGGGCGAGTACGGCCGCGCCACCATCACGCGCACGGCCGGCGCCAAGCTCTTTAACTCCACGCCCATGGAGCAGACTGTGTGGATGAGCCACCGCGACGCCGTGTCCGAGGTGCCCGAGGGCTTTACCGTTACCGCCAGCACCGACGTGTGCCCGGTTGCCGCCATGGAGTGCGTCGAGCGCAAGATCTTCACCACGCAGTTCCACCCCGAAGTCAAGCACTCCGAGTACGGTCAGCAGCTGCTGAGCAACTTCCTGTTTGAGATCTGCGGCCTGGAGCCCAACTGGAGCATGGACAACCTGGTCGAGACCATGACGGCTGAGTTCCGCGAGAAGGTCGGCGACGACCGCGTGATTCTGGCCCTGTCCGGTGGCGTCGACTCTTCCGTCGTGGCTGCGCTGGGTGCCCGCGCCGTGGGCAAGCAGATGACCTGCGTGTTCATCAACCACGGCCTGCTGCGCAAGGGCGAGCCCGAGCAGGTGGAGGAGGTCTTCACCAAGCAGTTTGACGTCGACTTTATTCATGTCCACGCCGAGGACCGTTATGCCGAGCTTCTGGCTGGCGTGACCGAGCCCGAGGAGAAGCGCCGCATCATCGGTACGCAGTTCTGGAAAGAGTTCTTCGCCGTGGCGCAGCAGCTCGAGACCGATGGCAAGCCGGTCAAGTACCTGGCTCAGGGCACTATCTACCCCGACATCATCGAGTCCGGAGCTCGCAAGACGGGCGGCAAGACGGCCACCATCAAGAGCCACCACAACCTGATCCCGTTCCCCGAGGGCGTGCACTTCGACCTCATTGAGCCGCTCGACCACTTCTTTAAGGACGAGGTCCGCGCACTTGGTCTGGCGCTGGGCCTGCCGGGTCACATCGTGTTCCGCCAGCCTTTCCCGGGCCCGGGTTTGGCCATCCGCATCATCGGTGCGGTCGACAAGGAGAAACTCGAGATTCTCAAGAACGCCGACGCCATCGTGCGCGAGGAGCTCGACGCCTACAACCAGCGTCTGTTTGAGCAGACCGGCGAGCGCAACTCCGAGCACAGCTGCTGGCAGTATTTCGCGGTCCTGCCCGACATTAAGTCCGTTGGCGTTATGGGCGACGAGCGCACCTACCAGCGCCCGATCATCCTGCGCGCCGTCGAGTCCAGCGATGCCATGACTGCCGACTGGGCCAAGCTGCCCTACGACGTGCTGGCCCGCATCTCCGGCCGCATCGTTGCCGAGGTTCCCGGCGCCAACCGCGTGTGCTACGACATCACGTCCAAGCCGCCCGCGACGATTGAGTGGGAGTAAACGATATTCGTTGATTTCAAGCCTCTGACCTGCGAAAACAGGTCGGGGGCTTCTTATTTTGCAACCTCTGTGCAACCTTTGCGGTTTCGCGCCCCGTGAACAGGGGATGTAGCACTGTTCACGTCTGGGCCCATGTCGGCACCGATCAATGCCCGCGCTGCTTCTGCTTGCGCTTCAGCTTCCGCTGCTCGAAGCACGTCGCCCGGGGTTCCTCGCCAGAGGAGAACTGACCGTTCCTTGCGAAACCGCGAGACCAGCTATATCCGCTTGCTGCGGGCTTGCTTGAGCCAGTTCCTCTTGAAAGAGCCTATACCTCCGAAGAACTTGTTGTACGTCTCACCGTTCTCCTTGGCCTCGCACTTGACCAAGGCAAGTTCGATGGTGCAGAGGTAATCCGCCACTTGCTCGAGGCGGTAGTCGGTCATCGAGGTCTTGCGGCGTCGGACGACCCCTTTTGAGAGGACCTTGCCCACCGAGCCGTCTCGCCCACGGAACAGAAGGAGCGCATCCTCGCGACCTTCGGCGACCTGTGCTGCGAGATGGAGGGCTGCACCATCGCGCAGGGCCCTTTCCAAAGCGAAGTGTCGAGCCGAAGTGTTGAGCGTCGGCCCTGAATGTTCAATGACCGTTGTTTTCTGCCCCTCAAGTGGTGGACTTTTCCTCGGAGCTGTTGATTCCCCCACGCGCCCCCTTCCGTTCTCTGTTCTCCCCTTATACTCCTTGTACGAGGAGGTAAGAAGTCATGGACAAGACCACACAGGACAGCTTGGCAAAGAAACCCGTCGACATGAGGGACAGGATTCTCGAGCATCTCGAGGCCCTCACCTCTGCCGTTTCGCTCGATGACCTTGCCCGTCTGTCCACCTCCGACATCGCCGAGACGCTCATCATCTCCAGGAGCCTGGCGAGCCAGTACCTCAACGACCTTGTTCGCGCCGGCCTTGTGGTTAAGGTGGCGGGCAGGCCTGTCCGTTATTTTCATCGCCGCGCGTTCCAGAAGCGTTTTCAGGTAAAGCTCTCTGCAAGCGAGTACGCCTCGCTCGCCGACCTCATCCAGGCGACGGGAATCGCCGATCACCGCGACTTCGCGCGTGCCGTGGGCTTCGACCTGAGCCTCAGCTCCGTTGTCGAGTAGTGCAAGGCTGCGGTTCAGTACCCTCCGTTTGGCCTACCCATCCTCTTGAGCGGCGGCGTGGGTGTCGGTAAGTCTTTCCTTTCTCGCCTTGTGTACGAGTACGGCAAGAACCAGGGCTTGCTGTCCCGCGACTCCTCCTATGTGCGCATCGACTGCGCCGGGGTCCCGGACGCCGCCTCGTTCAACGGGCTTCTTGACGAGTCGATCGCGAAATCGCGCGGGGGTGTGGTTTTTGTCAACGGCATCGAGGCACTCTCTCCCTCTGCGATGGAGCACTGCCTTGCGACGGCCCTCGGGCTCGATGCCTCCCAGGATGCGCCGCGCGCTCGCCTCGTTCTTTCGACGACGCTTTCCGCCGATGACCTGAAGGTTTCCTCGGCCTACAGCAAAATGCCCATCTGTGCCCGCGTCCCCTCACTCAAGGAGCGGACCCCCGAGGAGCGCGAGGATCTCATCTTGAGCTTCCTGCGCAGCGAGGGGTGCCGAATCGGTTCTGATGTGAAGATTAGCCGCGGCGCATACCGTTGCCTCGTGAACGCGGACTTTTCCGATAACATCGCCGGCTTGCGCGCCTGCGTGACGAACTGCTGCGCCAAAGCGTTCCTCAATCGCGAGGGCGACTACGTCGTCGTTCGCCCGTATCTTCTTCCCAGCGGGCTCCTCTCCTCCGCGCAGATCGATCAACAGCCCGACGATGGCGTTCTGATCGACGCGTCCCTGGATGCCGCCGAGAGCACAGGGCCGGTCGAGCAGGCGCTCGATGCCCTGTGCTCTCTCGATGAGCGATTCTGCGCCGGGGAGCTCTCTGTCTCCGAGCTCGTCTCGCAAGCTGTCTCCGCTGTGCGCGGCGTTGAGGATCACTTGATCTTCGGCCGCGGCGTTACCTCCTCGAGGTCGCGCGCCTTCGAGCGCATCGTGGGCGCGGTCCTTGCCGACGCAGGCTCTTCTTATGGCATCGAGCTTTCGAGGAAGGTCGCTTTTCTACTGGCCCAGGAGATTTGCCTGCAGTTGTGGCCGGGCATCGGCCTGGCTAAGCGAAAGTCTGCCTGTGCGGAGCAAATCTCCCATCTCCTCGGTGCCGTGACCTCCGAATTACCGTTTGCCTCGAGCGTCTCCGATCAGGTCGCCGCAGACGTGGAAGGGGCGCTGGGAATCTCGCTCGATCACTTCACGAAGACGCTTCTGACGCTGTGCGTCGCATCGGAGTCTCGCGACGCGAAGGCCCTTCGAACGCTCTGCGTCATCTTGTCCCACGGCTACTCAACGGCGACGAGCATCGCCGACGCGGCGAACCGTATGCTCGGCATGCATGTGTACGAGGCGGTCGATATGCCCTACGACCAGCAGCTGAAGGACATCGTCGGTCCGCTCCAGCGCCTCGTCGACCGCCATTCCTACTGCACCGGGGTCGTGTTCCTCGTCGACATGGGCTCCTTGGAGGAGGCCTATAAGGCCCTCGAGAACGTTACCGACTCCACTATCGGCGTGGTGAACAACGTCTCTACCGGTCTTGCGCTCGAGATCGGGGTCGGGCTGCTCGGCGGCAAGTCCATCGCCGAGGTTCTTGGCGATGCGACCGCCGCGTGCGTGACGCACTGCAAGGTGATCGAGCGCGTCAACCGTGAGGACGCCATCGTCTTCTGCTCCGAGTCCGGGGTCGACGCCGCGGAGAGGATACGCCAGCTCGTCTCGCAGAGCCTCCCGCGCACCATAGGCGCGCGCCTGCTCACGAGGCCCTTCAAGCAGCTCGTCGCGAACGGGTCGAACGACGCCGTTTTCTCCGAGCACCGCGTCTGCGCCGTCATCGGCACGGGAGACCCCGGGGTCGTCTCCGTCCCCTTCGTCGCCCTCGAGGACATCATGTCGACGGCGTCCGCCTCTAAGGTTGATGCCGTGTTCGGCAGGTGGCTTGACGCTTCCGAGCTCTCTTCTTTCCACGAGAAGCTGCTCTCGAACATGACGCTGCAGAACGTCATCCGCTCCATCACCATCCTCGACCCGGAGCGGCTATTCCACGAGATCGAGAGCGCCGTGCACGAGCTTCAGCGCAGGACAGGCGAGAAGATCGGCAGCAACTCCATCATTGGGCTCTACGTCCACCTCTGCTGTCTCGTCGAGCGCCTTGTTACCAGAAACCCCATTGAGACCTACGTTGGCCAGGACCGCTTCGAGGAGGAACGCACCGATTTCATCGAGTCCTTCAGGCAGAGCTTCTCGAGCATCTCGACGCGCTATCGCGTAGAGGTTCCCGTAAGCGAGATCGCATATGTCTTCGACTACATAAGCGTGAGCGCCGCCCCGGCGCGAGAAGAGCGCCTCGGCTCCTCGGACCTCCTGCTCGACGAGTGACATTCCCCGCGCCGCCGCAAGCTGACCGCGCGTCCTCAATAATCCGATAACCCCTTGCCCGGCGCGAATCCGGATAGCGCCGAGGCAGTACCGAACGTAAAACTTCATTTGATAGGAGCAAACATGAGTGTTGTTATGGCACGAATCGACAATCGCCTGCTTCACGGCATCATCGTGACGCAGTGGGCCCCGGTGTCGGGCGCGACCCGAGTCATGGTCATCGACGACAAGGTCGCCGGCGACGAGGTCCTGAAGTCCACCATGAGGATGGCGCGCCCCGCGGGCATGGCCGTCTCGATCATCTCCGAGGAGACCGCGCTCAAGAACTTCGCGGCGGGCAAGTACAACCGCGAGAAGGTCTTTGTCATCGCCAAGGAGCCCGAGACGATCCTTCACCTGGTCGAGTCGGGCATCGAGCTCCCGTCGCTGATCGTCGGCGGCTCTCTTGTCAAGGAGGGCGGCGTCCAGCTCACCCAGCGCGCCTATGCCTCCGCCGAGAACGTCCAGAGCTACAAGGCGCTCATCGCCCGCGGCGTCAAGGTGACGGCACAGTTCGTGCCCGCCGACAAGCCCGTCTCCGTCGCCGACCTCATCTAAGGAGGGATCATGGTCAACTTCACTATTCTGCAGGTCGTCCTTTTGACCCTGCTTGCCTTCATCAAGCACGTGGACTACTACGGCATCCCGATGATCTTCGTCAACTATGCCGTCTTCTGGGGCCTTATCACCGGCGTCGTCATGGGCGACTGGCAGACCGGCCTCGTCATCGGCGGCACCATCCAGCTCATGCAGCTCGGCGTCGCGGGCTTCGGCGGCTCGTCGATTCCCGACTACGGCACGATGGCCATCATCGCCACAGCCTACGGCGTGACCCTGGGCACGGACACGGGCCTCGCCATCGGCCTGCCGGTCGGCATGCTCGGCATCCAGCTCGACGTCATCGTCAAGATCCTCAACGGCTTCGTCGTCGAGAAGTCCCAGAAGTTCTGCAACGAGGGTAAGTTCAATCAGATGAACGCCATCCTGTGGGTCTGCCCCGCGCTCTTCGGCCTGTGCGCCGCCCTGCCCGTCTTTGTCTCCGTGACCCTCGGCCAACCCGCCGTCAACTGGCTCCTCGAGGTTATGCCCCAGTGGTTCCTCTCCGGCCTCACCCTCGCCGGCAAGATGCTCCCGGCCATCGGTATCGCCATGCTGCTCCGCTACATGCCCACCGGCAAGTACTTCCAGTACCTGCTCGCCGGCTTCTTCCTCTCGGCCTTCCTGAACGTGCCCATCATCGGCGCCGCCATCGTCGGCGTTGCCCTCGCGATCGCGTTCTACCAGCGTGCCGAGAGGGACACCGAGCTCGCCGCCCACGCTTCCGCAGACGCCTTCATCGGAGAGGATGAGTAACCATGGAAAACGAGAACATCACCGCCGTCGAGGGCAAGCCCTCCGGCTATAAGGTCACCAAGAAGGACCTGCGCAACGCGAACTGGCGCTGGCTCATGAGCGTGTGCACCTTCAACTACCAGACCCAGCAGGGCGCCTCGGTCGCCTACGCCCTCTCGCCGATCCTGAGGAAGATCTACACGAACGACGAGGACTATAAGCAAGCGCTCAACAACCACTTCCGCTACTACAACACCCAGCCTTGGCTCGCCGCCATCATCCTCGGCGCCTGCGTGGCCATGGAGGAGCGTGACGGCCTCGCGGCGGCGGACGCCGTCCAAGACCTGAAGATCGGCACCATGGGACCGCTCGCCGGCGTCGGCGACTCCCTGCTCATGACCATGATCCCGACCATCATGGGCTCCATCGCCGCCTATATGGCCATCGAGGGCAACCCCGTGGGAGCCGGCATCTGGTTCGCGCTCATCCTGGCCATCTTCTGGGTCCGCATGCACGCCCTCGAGTTCGGCTACAAGCAGGGTGTGAAGCTCGTCACCGACTTCAGCGAGAAGCTTCCCAACCTCACTGCCGCCGCCTCCGTGCTCGGCCTCACCGTGGTCGGCTGCCTCATCGCCTCGGTCATCGGCGTCACCTGCCCGATTAGCTTCAGCTTCGGCGACGTCTCGATGGAGATTCAGCCGCTGCTCGACAAGATCCTGCCTGCCATGATCCCCGCCGCCATCACGGGAAGCGCGTATTACCTTCTTACCAAGAAGAACGCGAGCATGACGGCCCTCATCCTCGTGGTGATCGTCCTCGCGATGGTCGCCTCTGCCGCCGGCATCCTCGCCTAGCTTCGACCCAAGAGATTGGTGAATCAATGAGAAAGATAGTTGTGGCGAGCCATTCCCTTCTCGCCCAGGGCTTCAAGGACACCCTCGAGTTCCTTACGGGTAAGAGCAACGCCGTCAACGCCGTGTGCGCCTACGTGAACGACAACGGCGAGGGGCTCGACGCGGCGGTCGAGGCGGCGCTTTCGGGCACTGACGAGGTCGTCGTCCTTACCGACGCGCTCGGCGGCAGCGTGAACCAGCGCTTCTCCCGCTTCGCCTCCGACCGGATCCACGTGATCGCGGGTGTCAACCTCCCGCTCGCCATGACGGTCGCGCTCGCGCGCCCCGACGAGAAACTCGATTTCGACGCCCTCGTCGACGAGGCGCGCCAGCAGATCGTCTACGTGAACGGTGCCAGTTCCGCCGAGTGCGAAGACGACGAATAGAGGAGGTCGACGATGAGAGAGTTCCTTAAAGACGTGTGGATGCACGGCGGTGAGGAAAGCCGCGCCATCACCCCCGAGAACATCACGGGCGAGAAGGGCCGCGCCGCCATGTCGGCCAGCCACCTCGGCGTCGGCCGCAAGGGCTCGTGCTGCGTGCCCCTTGAGTCCGGCGAGACCATCACGCTCGCGGACATCGAGGGCCCCGGCATCATCCGCCACATCTGGATGACCGTCCCCGACAAGACCGCCGCCGGCAGCTTCGTCATGCGCGACCTCGTGCTGCGCTTCTACTGGGACGACGAGGAGACCCCCTCGGTCGAGTGCCCTGTCGGCGACTTCTTCTGCAACGGCTTCGGTGAGCGCGCCATCGTCAACTCGATGCCCATCTGCGTGAACCCGACGGGCGGCATGAACTGCTACTTCGAGATGCCTTTCAGGAAGCACGCCAAAGTCACGCTTACGAGCGAGCACCCCGGGTTCATTAAGTACATCTTCTACACGTTCAACTACGCGCTCACCGACGTGCCGGACGACGCCATGTACTTCCACGCCCGTTTTAACCGCGAGCGCAGCACCCGCAGGGGCGTCGACTACACCGTGCTCGACGGCGTGCGCGGTAAGGGCTACTACGTCGGCACCTACATGGCCCTGTGCGCCCTGGAGCGCTATTGGTGGGGCGAGGGCGAGATGAAGTTCTTCCTCGACGGCGACGAGGAGTTCCCCACGGTCACCTCGACGGGAGCCGAGGACTACTTCGGCGGTGCCTGGGCCTTCCTCGACAGGCCGCCCCACGCGCTGCCCGAGGCGCAGTGCTTCAACACGCTGTTCGCCGGCTACCCGTACCGCTCGACGCGCGACGCCACGCGCGACCGCTTCAGCGCGGGCAAGTCGAACCCGAACCCGATGCTCGCGACCAACGACGACGCGCTGCCCAGGCACGGCCTCTACAGGTGGCACCTTCCCGACCCGATCTCGTTCAAGGAGGACCTGCGCGTGACGTTCCAGGACCTCGGCAACGACGACATCAAGCTCTACGAGCGCGAGGACGACATCTCCACCGTCGCCTACTGGTACCAAAGCGAGCCGCACGCCGTGCTCGCCCCGTTTGCCGCAAGGCAGGACCGCGTGCCCAGGTAGGGTCGCCTCGAAACAAGCCAACGTTATGGGCGTCCGCGGTTGACCATGACTGCGGGCGTCCCTTTGTAAGGAGGATCACATGAGCGAAAAGCAAATGAGGCTCGGCGCCCTCGAGGCCGGCGGGACCAAGATGGTCTGTGCCGTGGTGTCCGGCGACGGCGAGGTCCTCGACCGTATGGAGACCCCGACGCTTGCGCCCGCCGAGACCGTCCCGCAGATGATCGAGTGGTTCGCCGCCCGCGATGTGGACGCGTTGGGCATCGGCGCCTTCGGCCCGACCTGCGTCGACCCCGCCGACGAGCGCTACGGCTCCATCCTCCAAACGCCCAAGCTCGCGTGGCGAGGCTATGGTCTTCGCGCCGCGTTCGCCGACGCCCTCGGGATTCCGGTGGCCTACGACACGGACGTGAACGTTGCCTGCCTCGGCGAAGTGGTCTTCGGCTGCTGCAAGGGGCTCGAGGACGCCGTCTACGTGACCATCGGCACCGGCGTGGGCGCGGGCGTCATGTGCGCGGGCAGGCTCCTTCACGGCATGCTGCACCCCGAGGCCGGCCACATGCTGGTAAGGACCCGTCCCACCGAGGAGGGACGCTGCGCCTGCCCGAGCCACGCGAGCTGTCTCGAGGGCCTCGCCTCCGGCCCCGCCATTGCCGCGCGCTGGGGAAAGCCCGCGGCCGAGCTCGCGGACAACGATGAGGTGTGGGCGCTCGAGGGGGATTATCTGGGGCAGATGTGCGCGAACCTCGTGCTCATGTACTCGCCTCGCCGCATCGTCCTCGGCGGCGGCGTGATGCACCAGGAGCAGCTCTACGGCATCGTCCGCAAGAAGACCCTCGAATATCTGGGTGGCTACATCCAGACCGCCGAGCTTAAGGACATGGAGAGCTACATCTGCGCCCCGGGCTGCGGCGGCGACCAAGGAATCCTCGGCGCGGCCGAGCTGGCAAGAAGGGCGCTCGCTTAACTTGCGCTCTCTCCGCCATACAACGCGTTAAGAAAAGACGAGCGCTTCTTGCCAATTGAGCGGCAAGAAGTGCTCGTCTTTTGCATTTTTGTCTCTCAAAATCTTATTTTCACGATTTGCATTTTCATCCCGTTGTCACCGACCCTTGCGAGAAACCGGAAAAAGCCGCTGACAGAAGGGTCTCTCAAATCGTTATAACCCAGCATATAGCCGCGACTTGTGACCTGCAGACGGCTGTCCCACGTGCCGATTTCCTTGGCGGCATCCGAAACCGCAAAATATGCCCCCACATCCTTGATTTTTGCAGTCTTAAGCCATGTTTTTGCGATCATCTTTACTGCTGTCCGATTGGCAGCATCAAAGACCAGCACACCGCCGGGGAAAGCGTCCGCCATCTCCCGCACCAGTTCCCGGACCTGCTGGGTCAGAAAGTAATAGAACACCCCGGAGGCAAAGAACACCGCCCCGCCGGAGGCATCGATTTTGCTAAACCATGTGGTGTCTTTCAGGTCGCAGGGGATATTTTGTTCTCGATCCCCGGCGGGCAGTAGCTGCTGCCGCAAGGCAATCACATCCGGGAAGTCCAGATTGTAAATCTTGCATCTACCGTTGTCGCAGGTTCTGCCGGTGTTGTCCAGTCCGCAGCCCAGATTGACCACCGCCGCATTGGGGTGGCCTTTCAGGTAATCCTGTACCTCGAAAGCAAGATCACCCTGCCGCATGGCCACCTCCAGCGCACCAAAACGCTGCATCAGGCTGCGGGAGCTTTTCGCTGCCTCTGAATAGTCGTAGTCGATTTGGTCGAGCAGACGAACCGCTGTTTCATCCCTATAAAGGTTCGGGTACAGCTCCGTACACAGCTTCCGGGAATACAGCGGGAGGATCAGCGTCTCCTGAACGGTGTTTTTCTCAATTTTACATTTCATAGGTTTCTTCCTCAGTGAATAAAAATTGTCATAAGTGCCGCCAGCACAGCCGCTATGACCGTCATGCCTATCGCCATGTGCAGGATGGATGCAAAAATGCCCGTGCTTGATACCCTTACTTTCGCGCCGTGACGCAGAGCCACCTTTTCTTTTTGCGTATCTGCACCTCGTGAAAACCCGCCTGCTCCAGACACGCCTTTAATTCAATGTCCTTGTAGATGGTCATGCCGCCGATGATCTGCGTCCACCTCTCGTCCTTGTCCGTATCGCCATTGCTCTCGTTGCAGATAAGAATTGTCCCGCCTGGCTTCAGCGTCCGCCAGACCTCACGGAGGCATCGGGGCAAATCGGGCCAAAAATAGACGGTCTCAAAGGCCGTGGCGGCATCGAAGTAGCTATCCTCAAACGCCATATCTGCCACACTGCCTTGCAGAACGGCGCAACGCCCCTCCTGAATTGCAATTCGGTTGAGCTTTCTAGTCTTCTCCACGCTGACGGGCGAATAGTCGATGCCCTTGACGACGCCATGCGGGCATTTTTTCAGCAGCCGTTTTATGTTCGCCCCGCCGCCGCAGCCGCAATCCAGCACCTTGGCATTTGGCGCAAGTCGTAGAAATCGAAGTCCCCACCGCGCCACAGGGCTGTGCCCCAGATTCATCATGGCAACCATAAGTTTTCCGCCGAGGCCCACGGGCTTGCGGGTGTTTTCAAAGAACGACATCTGGCCCCTTCGATTTCGTGCATTCCGCATAGGTCAACGGGAACGAGGCCTTCAGCACCGCGCTTTTCTGCACTGCCCAGCCGTTTTGACGCAGGAAACGTAGGTATTCCTCGCTTGTCCACCTGCTGTGGAGGGGGAATCCCGCCATACTCATGAAAAAGGCTTTTGCCTTGCCGGAAACCGAGCTCCCCGCGTGGGTGAAGGTTGGCGCGATGAGCACGCCGTCGTCCTTCAGCACCCGCCTGATTTCTTGCAGGGCCTTTTCCGGATGCGGCACTATGTGAAGCGCGTTGGACGCGATCACCACATCAAAGGACTTCTGTGCATAGGGCAGGCGGAACATATCTTGTACGGAAAAGTGCAGCTTTGCGGATTGATTGTCCCGCTTTGCTTCAAGGATCATCTTTGCAGAAGCGTCCGTAGCCTCGATGTACGCCGCCGCATTCACGATGCTCTTTGCGATAAGCCCCGTGCCGGTGGCAACCTCCAGCACGGTTTTTGCTTTCACCACCGGCCTGATCAGCCCATACATCTTCTCATACGCCGCCCGGTCCTTTCGCATGAAACGGTCGTACCGACCGGCATTCTTGTCCCAGAAGCCCTTGCATTCGTGCATTGCTATCGCCCCCAAATAGTTAGAGACATCTAACTATAACACACGAATCATGCAGTAAGATAAGGCTAACCTTATTCTCGGCTAAGACGCATCTCTCCGACCCTTTGAATCACCCCTTTTCACGCCACCCGCTACGAACCCCGGCGGGAACCAGGGAGTGATTAAAGGAGCGGCCTGCGGTTTTGCGAATCAATTGAGTCATTCCCGAAATCGCGAATCAAGGGCCTGATTCGCCCAAATTGCGCACGATTCAGTCCTTAGACGGTACGACGCGACACGCATCGACAACACTCGGACTGGATTAGGCACTGAGTGGGAGTAGGCTGACAGGGTTCTGACCTGCACTTTTGAGTGCCGCACTGTGCCGCTGAGTTTCGTTTCGTACGAGAGTCACGGCAAAGCCACCAGCGACATTGGTGAGTAAACTCAATTATCGAGCCTCCGTTCCCATGTTGGAATGGAGGCTTTTTCTTTGCCTTTTTACTCCCTTTCATCTGCGATTTCGCCATTTACTCCCCGTGTTTCAAGACGACAAGGCATGGGGCGGTACTCGGAGGAATGGGAGTAAGGATTCATTCCAGCGGCGGACGAGATGGTGACTCGCATCGCCGACATGCTCATGCACATGGGCGGCGACTAGCCAGGGCGATCCCCGCAACGGGCATTGTTATCCGGGAAGCGTTTGATTGCGAGGCACGCCGGTGTGAGGGCCTGAGTCGTCAGGCCCCGCACAGGGGGACCGCGATGGTGGCCACCGCGCCGCCCGAGGGGCTGTTGGCGAGTGAGACGGAGCCCCCGTGGGCGCTCGCGGCCTCGGAGGCGGCGTGGAGGCCGAGCCCGTAGTGGCGGCCTCCGTCGCGCGAGGAGCGGGAGGAGTCGTCTGTGAAGAGGCGCTCGCAGCCGCGTTCGAGGGCGGCGGGAGAGAAGCCCGGTCCGTCGTCGGACACCTCGATGACGAGGTGTCCGTCCGCGACGTCGCAGGAGACCGCCACGCGCGAGCGCGCGTGCTCGGCGGCGTTGGCCACGAGGTTCGCGGCGGCTCGCGCCAGGGCGGTTCGGTCGAGCGGGGCCTCGGGCGCGCCCACGACAGCAGGGCCCGTGGCCGCGTCGAGCGTCACGCCTCGCGCCCGGGCGATCTGGGCGGCCTCGGCGAGGACCTGCTCGCAGAGCTCGGCCGGCCGCATGGGGGCCCTCTCCGCCCCGCCGGACCCGCGCGAGGTCTCGATGAGCAGGCGCACGTAGCCGTCGAGTCTTTCGACACTGCCGGCTATGTCGCGCGCGGCGGCCGCGAGGTCGGCGTCTTTCTCGTCTTCCAGCTCCTCCGCCACGAAGTCGGCGTTGGCACGCAGCACGGTGAGCGGCGTCTTGAGGTCGTGGGCGAGCGACGCCACCTGCTCGCGCTGCCCCCGCTCCGCGGCCCAGCGGGCTTCGAGCGACTCGGCGAGGGAAGCCCGCATGGCGTCCATCGCGGCGAGGACGTCGTTCACCTCGCGCACGTTGGTGCTGCCGACCGCGAAATCGAGCTCCCCCGCGCCGACGCGCTCCGCCGCCTCCGCGAGCGGCGCCATCTTGCGCGAGATCACGCGGCTCGCGCGGCGCGCCACGAGCGCGAGCGCGAGCGCGCTTCCCGCAGCGGCGCAGACGAGCATGAGGTTCTGCGGGTTGGGAAGCAGGCCGGCGAGGTCGCGCGAGACCCACTGCGGCAGGTACTCGCTGACGAGTGCGCAGGCCCCGCCGCCCTTGAGCGGGAACGCGGCGTAGGTGAGCCCCGAGCCCCCGCCCTCAATCTCCACTGTGCCCGGATCCGCGGCGAGTGCCGCACGGGCCATTTCCGTCGCATCCTCGAGTCGCGTGCCCTCGAGGTCTGTCATCAGCACGTATCCGTCCTTATTCAGGATGAGGTAGCGGTACGCCGTCGGCACGTCCTGCTGCCCGCAGACGCCGTCGCGTGCCAGGCCCTCCGCGACCTCGCGCGTATTGGCCGGCCCCCAGCTTGCCTCGTAGACGAAGCCCGCGTTGATCGCCGCGGAGAGCGCCATGAACGAGGCGAGCCACGCCGTAGCGACCGCCGCGAACGCATAGGCGAAGTAGCGCGCGATGACGAAGGAGAGCGGCATGCCCCCGCGACCTCGCGCCCCGGTCCTCAGAGCTGCCACTTGTACCCCATCCCCCAGACGGTCGCGATCGGATCGGCGCCGGCCTCGGAGAGTTTCCTCCGGGCGCGGCTGACCTGCATGGATATGGCCGCGTCGTCGGCGTCGCTCTCCCAGCCGAGCACCGCCTCGCGGATCTGCGCGCGGCTCATGACCTGCCCGGGGTGGCGGGCGAGGTACTCGCAGATGGCGTACTCGGTGGGCGTGAGCGGCACGGCCTCGCCACCCACGGCGAGGCCGCGCGCCCCGAGGTCGATCCGCACCTCCCCGAAGGAGAGGGCGTGCGAGCGCGGCCGGCGCTCACGGCGTAGATGGGCCGCGACCTTGGCGCGCAGCTCCGCGGCCCCGAAGGGCTTGCGGACGTAGTCGTCGGCGCCCAGGCCGTAGCCGGCCACGGCGTCCTCCTCGGCCACGCGCGCGGTCAGGAAGATGATGGGCCCGTCGAAGTCCGGGCGGATCTGCCGCACGAGCTCGAAGCCGTCGAGCCCCGGCATCATGACGTCGCAGAGCACGAGGTCGAAGCGCGAGAGGTCCATCCCCGGGACCGCCGTCGGGTCCTCTGCCTTGACGACCTCATGGCCGTCGCGGCCGAGGACGCGCGCGAGCGCGTCGAGGATCGCCCGCTCATCATCCACTGCCAGTATCCTCGCCATATTCGACCTCCTGAAACTCCCGTTGCATTGTACTTGCGCCGCGCTCAGCGGTCCAGAGCCCCGCGCGCAGCCGCGGGTGCGGGCGCCCACATGGCGATCTCAGGGTTGGGCAGCACGCGGTCGGCGATCGAGCGCAGCGCCGACCCCCAGCCGGCGTCGAGCAGGGCATTCCCGCCCAGGACGAGCGCTACGGAGAGGAGGGCGAGCACGGCGGCGAGCGGCTTCCTACTCATCTGCCCTCCCGTCCTCGAAGCGGCAGAACCAGGCCAGAAGGACGGCGGCGGCTGCCAGGGCGAGCACGAGGCCAGCGAGCGCAGTCGTGAGGAGAGGGCCCGCCGCGCGTGCGGCGTCGATGAAGGCCTCCACCCCGAGCGACCCTAGGCGCGCGGGCCAGGCGAGCGGCACCCAGCTCAGGGGCGTCGCCAGGGCACCGGTGAGCTCGCCGGTCATGAGGCCGTGCGCAAGTCCGCCCACTGAGAAGAACGCGAGGAGCATTCCCGCCGCGCCGGCGCCGATGGCGGCGTTGCGGCCGAGGCGCAGGGCCACGCCGAGCCCCAGCGCGTAGAGGGGCAGGCTGCCCAGCACGATGCCCGCCCAGGCGGCCGCAAGCGGAGCGGGCCCGAGCGGCAGGCGCCCGGCGGCGGCGAGCACGGCCCCGAACACGCCGAGCGCCACGGCCAGCGCGCCCGCGCCGAGCGCCGCAAGGGCGAGCAGCTTCGCCGCGACGGCGCGCCCGCGCGAGGGGACCGCCGTGAGGTTGGCGAGGCGCCCGGCAGCGCGCTCCTCGTCCACGGCGAGCCCGCAGACGATGGCGGACATGAGCGGCATGAGGGCGCCGAGGAACTGGGCGTAGGCGTCCGCGCCCAGCGCCGGGTCCCATCGGGTAACGGAGAAGTACTCGCCGCAGGCAAGACCGGCTGCCAGGCCGCAGACGAGGTGCACCGCCGTGAGCGGGGAGCGCGCCAGGCGCAGGGCCTCGGAGAGCAGGGCCCGCGGGAGAGTCATGCGCGGCGTCGGGTTGGAGAGTCGTGTCATGGCCATCACCTCTCCTCGGAGCGCGCGAACCAGGCCGCGCCCGCCGCCGTGAGCGCGGCGAACGCGAACGCGCAGACCGCAAGGCCCGCCAGTGTGAGCATGCCGTCCGCCGTGAGCGCCCCGCCGAGCGCCATGTCCGCCGCGAGTGGCTCGCCGCTCGGCAGCACGGGGATGAAGCTCGTGGGGATGACCATGCTCGCCGACGGCGGAAAGAGCTGCGGCAGCGGCATCAGCGACCAGGCGAACCCACCCACGAGCTGCGCGGCGAGCGGGCAGAAGATGCCCGCGAGCATGCCGAGCCGCGCCGTGAGGAAGAGCCCTGCGGGGATCATCCACGCCGCGGTCACCGTGTTGGCGAGCGCGCAGAGGAGCATCGTGAGCGTGCCCGCGGCCGTGAGGCCCTGCGAGGAGAACGCCGATCCCGCGAGGTAGATGCCGAAGACCACGAGGTTCGAGAGCGCGCAGAGCGCGAGGCACCAGAGCGCCTTGGCCCACCAGGCGCGCCTAAGCGGGAAGCCCAGGCCTAGAAGCCCCCGCATCCGCGTGCGCGCGTCCGCCCGCGCGACGCACGCCACCACGAGCGAGAGAGACACGGGCAGGAAGAGCGCGTACCAGTAGTTCCAGGCGCTGAAGATCTGCACGCCCCGGTAGGGCATCGCGCCGAGCAGCGGCATCGGCAGCGCCATGAGCACGGCCAGGCGAACCGGTGCCGCGTGGCGCGACTTCAGGGCCTCGGCGCGCAGGCCCGCGAGCAGGCCGCCTTTCTCGCCCGTCATGCCGCCACCTCCCCGCGCGCTCGACGCCCCTCCCGGCAGACGCTCATGAAGAGTTCCTCGAGGTCCTGCCCAGGTCGAAGCGCATCCTCGTAGGCGAGGCGCCCCCCGTAGATGATGCCGATGGTGTCCGCCATCTGCTGCACCTCGGAGAGGATGTGGCTCGAGACGATCACCGTCGTGCCCGCCGCCGCGAAGCCGCGGATCTGGTCGCGCAGCTCCTCGATGCCGATGGGGTCGAGGCCGTTAGTGGGCTCGTCGAGCACGAGCAGGCGTGGCCGGGCGATCAGCGCCAGCGCGAGCCCCAGGCGCTGCCGCATGCCCATCGAGAAGCGCCCGGCGCGCTTCTTCCCGGTGTCCGCGAGGTCCACGGCGGCGAGCACCTCATCTACGCGGCTCTCGGGAAGGCCCAGCAGCGTGGTGCGCACGCGCAGGTTCTCGCGCGCGGTGAGGTTGGGGTAGAGCGGCGCCTCCTCGATGAGGCTGCCGATTGCGTAGAGGTCCTCGCGGCGCCAGGCGTGCCCGGCAAAGAGGATCTCCCCGGCCGTCGGCCGCAGCATCCCGCAGATCATCTTGAGCGTTGTCGACTTGCCGGCGCCGTTGGGGCCGAGCAGCCCGTACACCTCGCCCTCGCGGATATGAAGGCTCACGTCGGCCACGGCATCCTGCGCCTGGTCGCCGCGGCCGAAGCGCTTGGTGAGCCCGCGCGTCTCGAGCATGTAACCCATGGGTTCGTCCTTTCTCTTCCGGGCGCGCGGGCCGAGTCGCCGTGCCCGCGCGCCTTATCTTTCGGGTTCACCATCCATGATGGGGCGCGTTTCTAACGAAGCCGTAACGGCCGTTGGGCTCTTTTGGCGCCAGCCCTTCTCGACCCGTACGCCACTCATGGTATGTTTATCGCGATAACAAGGACGGAGGTGCCCGCGGCACGCAATAAGTACCCGGAGGAGGCGGTCGAGAAGATTCTCGACGTTGCCGAGCGGCTCCTCGTGGAGCGCGGCTACGAGCACACCACGATGATCTGAAGAGCAATACGCTAAACCGAAAAAGGTAATCGAAGCCGCGCTTGTGGACTTATCGAGGGTCGAGATTCCCGCCCCATCCATCGGCACCCAGCAGAAGGTCGTCGACATCCTCGACCGCTTCGACTCCCTAACGAAATCACTCACCGACGGTATCCCCGCCGAAATCGAGGTACGCCGGGCGCAGTACGGGTACTACCGCGACCGCCTGCTCGACTTCCGAAACTAAGTGAGAATAAGTTATCGGTACGCTTTTTTATAAAATGTAAAAAAGTACCCCCATAACTGATAAAATGGACACTGAAAAAAGGGGTGCATCTTGCGTATATACCGACGTGAAAAGTATCTGAAGCGAATGCGTGGTTTCTACCACGATGACGGGATGATCAAGGTGATCACCGGTGTTCGCAGGTGCGGTAAATCCTGTCTCATGCAATCAATCGCAGACGAGCTTGTGGAATCCGGTGTAGCGAGCGACCACATCATCTATATCGACCTTGACTCACGGGAGAACAGGAAGGTCAAGACGACCGATGAGCTCGAAAATCTGATTGACATGTCGACCCCAGCAGACACTGAGGGGACGAAGTACCTCTTCATCGATGAGATTCAGAACGTAGAGGAATTCGAGCTGCTCATCAACGGCTACCGGACAGATGGCGGTTGGTCCATCTTCATTACCGGTTCGAATTCATATCTGCTTTCTGGGCAGCTTGTTACAAAGCTGACGGGTCGCTATATCGAGTTCGAGGTGTTCCCACTCGACTTTGCGGAATATATCGATATGAAGCGTTTTCTCGGCAAGCCTGTCAATGACGTTCTCGTGGGAGAGTTTACCGAGTACCTGACCCTTGGAGGATTTCCCAAAGCGTTGGAGTATGAGGGCGAGGATGAAAAGCGCACCTATATCAAGAGTGTTATTCATGAGATCTTTGAAAAGGACGTCAAACATTCGAACAAGATTAAGAATGTCTCGGTTTTCGATGCCGTCCAGACGTATCTCATCAACAACTTTGGTGCGCCGACGAACCTGAAGAACCTCCTTGCGTACTTCAATGATGTCGAGAAGATTCCCATCAAGCGCGAAACGCTCAATCGGTATATCCAGATTCTTGTTGACGCGAAGATCCTTTATCGCTGCTCGAGGTTCGATCTCAAGTCTCGGCGATCGCTTATCCGCGAAGAGAAGTACTACCTGGCTGATCCCGGCTTCTATTTCGCCATGAACACGGATGCGAGGATTAACTACGGGCCGGCGTTGGAGAACGTGCTCTACCTCTATCTTGCATCGCGCGGGTACGAGCTTTCTGTGGGCCGTATTGGGAAGCTCGAGTGTGACTTCATCGCTCGTAGGCGCAATGCTTACGCCTACATCCAGGTCTCTATGTCGATTGCCGACAGAGGCGTCGAGGAGCGCGAGTACAGGCCGTTCGGCCACATCAGGGATGGGTATCCGCGCTACTTGTTTACGCTTGATCCTCTATTGCAGGAGAGGGATGGCGTCAGGCACCTTAACATGGCGTCGTTTATGCAAGATGGCGGTGATCTTATTTGAGCGGCGGCCAGATTCTTTTGCTCCCTAGTGCGCAAACAGTGCGGGCATCAAATGAGGACCATTGCCTCACGTAGAATCGATAGATTGAGGACTTGTTTTGATGTTGACAAGCTTTTGGCCAGTGACTCCTATTGCCGAGTGGGAATAGCGGAAATAACAGCCTCCGGACCTTTTGGTTCGGAGGCTTTCTTTTTCGTTCTGTTCGGAAGGAGCTCCTTGCCAGAGTCCCATGGATAGCGAACGGCTTTATCGAGCGTGTGCGTTTTCGTAGGCGCCTTTGATTTCTTCCGGCAAATTGTCGGGAATCAGCGTCTCCAGCCTATCCTCGCTGCCATCTTGAATCGCTTGCTCGTAGTACCAGCATTTGAACTTCAACATGTCCAGGGCACGGTACATCTTCGCGATCTCCGACTCCATGTGGGCCTTCCTCTCCTCGAACATGGCCTTGCGCTGGGGGTATGTTGATGGACCCTCTGCACACCATTTCATGAACAGACGGATGTCCTTGATCTCCATTCCCGCCTTCTTCAGGCATTCGATGACCCGAAGCGCTTCGAGTTCCGTATCGCCGAATCGGCGAATGCCGGACGTCCGCTCCAGCCCCGGGAACAATCCCTGCTTGTCGTAATACCGCAGCGTTGAGGCGGGCAAGCCGAACATTTCCGCCACCTGTCCGATTGTGTACATGGCCCCTCCGAATAAATCTCGAATTCATTCCTTGACCTAAAGTCAGGTTTAGGTATTACCTTCATTCTCGTCAATACAAATCGGTAGCGCAAGGGGTGGTCCGTAATGGGCAAAACGGTTTTCGCCGGCGGCGTGAACGGTGTGGGCGATATCGCCGGGCATCCCGCTCTGGAACAGGCGCAACGAATGGGCATGGGGATCTAGGCGGGCAGCTTGACCGCGCGGAAGCAGTTTTGCACTCAAAACCATCGACAGGAGGAATCAAACATGGCAATTAAGCAGACGGCGGGCAGGGATACCCTGGGGGACTTTGCCCCCAAATTTGCACAGCTCAATGACGATGTGCTGTTCGGCGAGGTGTGGAGCCGAGAAGACGGGCTTTCCCTTCGAGATCGCAGCGTGGTGACGGTGGTTGCCTTGATGGCACAGGGGCTGACGGACTCTTCGTTCCAATATCATCTGATGTCCGCAAAGAACAACGGGGTGACCAGGACTGAGATAGCGGAAATCCTTACGCATGCGGCGTTTTATGCGGGATGGCCCAAGGCGTGGGCGGCCTTTCGCATGGCGAAGGAGGTCTGGGCGGATAGTGATGCCGTCGACGCACGAATCAAGCATCAAAACGAGATGGCCTTTCCCATCGGTGCCCCCAACGACGCATTTGCGAAGTACTTTATCGGGCAAAGCTACCTCGCGCCCCTTTCCACCGAGCAGGTCGGGGTCTACAACGTGACGTTCGAGCCCGGCTGCCGCAACAACTGGCACGTCCATCACGCCAAAAGCGGTGGCGGACAGATCCTCGTCTGCGTGGCCGGTCGAGGGTTTTACCAGGAATGGGGCAAATCGGCACAGGAGCTGCGCCCTGGCGACGTGGTCAACATCGCCCCGGGTGTGAAACATTGGCACGGAGCCGCGCCCGAGAGCTGGTTCTCCCATCTCGCGGTGGAGGTTCCGGGCGAGGAGGCTTCCAATGAGTGGTTGGAGCCCGTGATCGACGAGCAATACCTTAAAGCGACCGACAAGGAGGCTTAGGCATGGAGCAGTTGAAACTGACGCAGGAATGGGACAAGGTGTTCCCCAAAAACGACAAGGTTGAGCACAGCAAGGCGACCTTCCACAACCGCTACGGCATCACGCTGGCTGCCGACGTGTACGTGCCTAAGAACGCGGAAGGCAAGCTGCCCGCCATCGCCGTCAGCGGCCCGTTTGGCGCGGTGAAGGAGCAGTCCTCCGGTCTGTACGCGCAGAAAATGGCGGAGCTGGGCTTTTTCGCAATTGCCTTCGACCCGTCCTATACCGGCGAGAGCGGCGGCACGCCCCGCTATGTGGCATCCCCGGACATCAACACCGAGGACTTCTGCGCAGCGGTGGATTTCCTCTCCGTGCAGGAAAGCGTTGACCCGGAGCGTATCGGCATTATCGGTATCTGCGGTTGGGGCGGCATGGCAGTCAATGCGGCGGCCATCGACACCCGTATCAAAGCTACCGCGGCTATGACCATGTACGATATGACCCGCGTGACCGCAAACGGCTATTTTGACGCCGAGGATTCCGAGCAGGCGCGCTTTGAAAAGCGGAAAGCGCTGAACGCGCAGCGCACCGAGGACTATAAAAACGGCAGCAATGCGCTGGCGGGCGGCGTTGTCGATCCATTACCGGAGGATGCGCCGCAGTTTTTAGCGGACTATTACGCCTACTACAAAACTCCGCGAGGCTACCATCCCCGCAGCCTGAACTCCAACGGTGGCTGGAATGTGACGTCCTCGCTGTCGTTCCTGAATATGCCGATTTTGCAATACAGCAGCGAAATTCGCTCTGCGGTACTGCTGGTGCATGGCGAGAAGGCGCACTCCCGTTATTTCAGCGAAACCGCGTACGGCAAGCTGACCGGGGACAACAAGGAATTGCTCATTATCCCTGGTGCCAGCCATACCGACCTTTACGATCAGATGGACATCATTCCGTTTGGAAAGCTGAAGGCATTCTTTGAGGAGTATCTGAAATAAGGCGTGCCTTGATTTAATGCCAAGTCTCCAGCAACGATTCTTCTAAAGAGAGGGAGTAGCTGAAACGAGGCGATTGATTAACTCCATTCGTTTTGGTTACAAGAAAACATGCTGCGCGCCTGCAGCATGAAGGAGAGGGAATCCTATGAATATCGTTGTGTTGAGCGGCAGCCCGCGCAAGGGCGCCAATACCGACACCATGGTCGAGGCGTTTGCTGAGACCGCGCGTGAGGGTGGCCATACGGTCGAGGTCATCCGCGTTGCCAGTAAGAAAATTGCTGGTTGTCTGGGGTGTCAGTATTGCTTCGCCCACGAGGGCACTTGCGTGCAGAAGGATGACATGGCCAACGTGATCGAGTCGCTGAAAGACGCCGATATGGTTGTCTTCGCTTCGCCTATCTACTGGTTTGATATCACTGCGCAGGAGAAGGCCGCTGTCGACCGCCTGTACGCCTTCGGTGCTACGGGCTTCCCGTTCACCAAGACGGCCCTTTTGCTCGATAGCCACAGCGAGGGCGTCTATGATGCGGCGATCGCCATGTACAAGTCAACCTGCGCGTACTGCAAGTGGGAGGACCAGGGCATTGTCACCATCAGCGGTATGACCGAGCGCGACAGCATGGCATCGTCGCCCAAGTTAGAAGAGGTGCGAGAGCTCGCTCGCAAGCTCGCCTAAGGACAAGAAGAACGCATGGCAATCAGCGTTGGCGGAAAGCCTACTTCCCTTACCAAGAGGATTACTGATTGCCATGCGTTGATATCCTTATGGACAATATCCGCGTGCTAGGAGACTTTCTCGCTCAGGAACTCCCTGAATGCGGGGATGTCAAAGCCAACGAGACCACGCCCGCGTTCCCCGATGACGCCGTCCTCGAGAAGGCGGCGTTTGTATTGGCTTGCGTAGTTGCTGGCGACGCCCATGCGTTTGGCTATCTCCGAGACCCTGCTGGGGCCAGAATCGGGCAGCATCGCGAGTAAAAACTCAATGTCTTTATCGGAAAGCTCTCGATAGGTCGTTTCGAGAATGCGATCACGCAGCTCCATGCGTGCGAGTAGGGAACCCTGCTGGACATCGGATGCACTGATTTGGGGCGAGTTCTCCGAAACATCCCAAGTGCGATATCCGACGAGCTGCATCATGTAGGGGAATCCGTCGACGGCCTTCACAGCATTCTCGAGCGCTTCTGGTGTGATTGAACGTCCTCCGGCCTCAACGGTTTTGCGAAACGCGTTTGCAATTTCAACGTCAGTGATTCGTCCTAACTGATGATATTGGGAACGCCTGAGGAACGAGACGGAATCGTTACGCAGCAACGCCGATACTTTGTAGGGCAGTCCTGCCATGAGTAGGGCAACTTTTTTACCTTCGCGTACAAAGTGCTGGTAAACAGAGGCAAATTGAAGCATTTCTTCGAGATCGACGGTGACTTCATCGATGGTAATGAGAAGTCTGATGTCATGTTTTTCGAGTTGCTTAAAGATGCCATTCATGCGTGTGCGCCAGTTGCCCTGGACCTCTTGAGCATATGTCCAATCGATGCCCACTGGACCAATTTGAACGCCGTTTATGCGCGCATGAGGCTGTGAGAGGTAGCTATCTGCGGCTTCTTTGGTTCGCTCGATAATATCTTCGAGCATGCCTGGCATGGCGGAGACATTTGCTGCGATCCAACCGTGTTCAAGCGCCGTTTCTGAAAGGAGCGAGAGAAGCGCCGTCTTGCCCGTTCCCCTTGCGCCCTAAAAATAGTCGACAGGTTTGGATCTCCCGGGCCGTTGATAAAACCACGGTTGATGTCACGCAGAATATGCTCGCGACCCGCTAGAAAGGGAGGGATACTTCCGAACGTCGGGGTAAAGGGGTTCTTGCTGTACTCCATGGTGTCTCCTTTGCAAGTTTTGCTAATTTTTGCAAGTTTTGCTAACGACCGACCAAAGGGCATCGAAGCAGTGACGCTGACATTTTTTAACGCAGAAAAATAAGCAGAAATCAATTAATCTGCGTTAAGAAATAGTTGAGAAGAAAAACGACGAGTCCCGGGCGCAATGCCGTTGCGCTCCGGGCCTCGTCGCTTTGCGAAATATCTAACGGTCTCGTTGCCGTGGTACCTAGTCAAACAGGCTCGGCATGTCGTTTTCCTTCATGAGGGCACCGGCTGAGGGGAGGCTCTGCGCGGTGAACTTCTCGGCCGAGACGCCGGTGCCAAGGATTTCCTCGGTCGTGCCGACGGTGGTGACCGAGCGGCCCTTCTTGGCGGTAAAGGCCTGGACACCCTGCGTGTTGGTGGTCGTCTTGGTCTTGAGCAGCGACGTGTTGAAGTTCATCAGGCGGTAGTCGCTCGAGACCAGCGCGATGTCGCGATCTTCCTTGAGCACCTGGGCATACAGCAGCTTGCTGCCACCGTAGATGGCGTTCTTGAGCCGTTTGCGGTTGGTCTTGGTGACGTATCCAGAAAGCGCGACGCGCACCACGCGGCCGTTCTCAAAGACAAACAGCACGTCGGCCTTGTAGTCCTCGGGGTCGATGACCCATATGACACTCTCGTCGGGTTCCATCTCAAGATCGGTCGGCAGGTACGAGCCCAGCTGGGCCGACTTGGTGTCCTCAAACGCCGCAACCTTGCACTTGTACACCTGGCTCTTGTTGGTAAAGACCAGCAGCTCGTGCGTGTTGGAGGACGGGAACTCGATAAAGGGCTTATCGCCGTCCTTGTACTTGAGCGTGGTCGCCTTCTTGAGCACACGGTCTGTCATCTTCTTGAGGTAACCCTCGCGCGAGAGCATGATGGTAACCGGGTACTCCTCGACCTCGGGCTCCAAGCTCACCTCGATGACCTCGTGGGGCTCAATCCTGCCCGTGCGGCGTGGCATCACATACTTTTTGTTGACCGCTGCCAACTCGTCGCTGATGACCTTCTTGATGTTCTCCTCGCTGGAGAGGATCTCCTCAAGCTCGGCAATCTCGCCCTCGAGCTTAGCGATGTCCTTGGTGCGGTTGAGGATGTACTCCTCGTTGATGTTGCGGAGCTTAAGCTCGGCAACAAATTCGGCCTGGGTTTCGTCGATGTCGAAACCCTTCATAAGGTTGGGCACGACCTCGGCCTCGAGCTTGGTGCCGCGGATGATGGCGATGGCCTTGTCGATGTCGAGCAGGATCGCTTCGAGGCCGTGCAGTAGGTGCAGGCGCTCGGACTTTTTGCCCAGGTCAAAGTTAATGCGGCGACGCGTGGACTCAATACGCCACTTGACCCACTCGTGCAAGATCTGGCGCACGCCCATAACGCGGGGATAGCCGTCGACCAGCACGTTGAAGTTGCACGAGAACGAATCCTGCAGTGTGGTCGAGCGATAGAGCTTGGCCATGAGCTTGTCGGGGTCGACACCGCGCTTAAGGTCGATGGCGATGCGCAGGCCCGAGAGGTCGGTCTCGTCGCGGATGTCAGCGATCTCCTTGACCTTGCCCTCTTTGGAGAGCTTGACGATGCGCTCGATGATGACATCGGTCTTGGTGGTGTAGGGGATCTCGTAGACCTCGATGATGCGCTCTTCGGGAATCCAGCGCCAGCGGGAGCGGATCTGGAAGCTGCCAAGGCCGGTCTCGACGATCTTCTCCATCTCCTCGCGGCGGTAGATAATCTCGCCGCCGGTCGAGAAGTCGGGCATGGGCATGTACTCGAGCAGATCGCAATCGGGATCCTGCAGGTAGTGCATGGTGGCGGTGCAGACCTCGTTGAGATTGAAACCGCAGATGTCAGAAGCCATGGCGACGCCGATGCCCTTGTTGGCTGAGACGAGGATATTGGGGAACGTGGTGGGCAGCAGGCGCGGCTCCTTCATGGCGCCGTCGTAGCTGTCAACGAAGTCGACCGGGTCCTTGTCGATGTCCTTGAAGATCTCGGCGCTGATAGGGGAGAGCTTGGCTTCGGTGTAACGCGAGGCGGCGTAGCTCAGGTCGCCCGAATAGTACTTGCCAAAGTTGCCCTTCGACTCAACGAAGGGGGCAAGCAGTGCTTCGTTGCCCGTCGCCAGACGCACCATCGTCTCGTAGATCGCGGCATCGCCGTGCGGGTTGAGCTTCATGGTCTGACCCACGATGTTGGCGCTCTTTTGGCGCTCGCCCTTGAGCAGGCCCATCTTGTACATGGTATAGAGCAGCTTGCGGTGCGAGGGCTTAAAGCCGTCGATCTCGGGGAACGCACGCGAGACATTGACGCTCATGGCGTAGGGCATGTAGTTGACCTCGAGCGTCTGCGTGATCGGCTGGTCGGTGACCTCGGAGTGCAGGCCGATGACGTTCTCGGCGTTGACCTGCTTTTTCTTTGGCTGGGTTTTCGTCTTCTTCTTTGCCACGATTTCCTCTTGAACTTCTTATGGGCCGTCGTTGTCGATTTGCTGCTATTGCAGGTCCAGCTGGTCCAGATATTCCTTGCCGTGCTCGGAGATATGGCGCTTGCGGCCCGCCTCGTCGTTGCCCAGCAACAGGTTGAACATGGTTTCCATCTTGGTGACGTCCTCGGGCTCCACCTTGATCAGGCGACGCGTCTCGGGGTTCATGGTGGTGAGCCACATCATGTCCGGATCGTTTTCACCAAGACCCTTGGAGCGGTTGATGGAGCACTTTTGGTCGCCGATCTCCTTGAGGATGCCGTTCTTCTCGAGCTCGGTGTAGGCAAAGTAGGTCTTCTCTTTGCAGTTGATCTCGTAGAGCGGCGATTCGGCGATATACACGTAACCCTCGTCGATAAGCGTGGGCACCAGGCGGTAGAGCATGGTGAGCACGAGCGTACGGATGTGATAACCGTCGACGTCGGCGTCCGTACAGATGATGACCTTGTTCCAGTTGAGGTTGTCCAGGTCAAAGGCACCAAGGTTTTTGATGCGCTTGTCCTTGATCTCCACACCGCAGCCCAGCACGCGCATAAGGTCCATGATGATGTCGGACTTAAAGATGCGCGGGTAGTCCTCTTTCAGGCAGTTGAGGATCTTACCGCGGACGGGCATAACGCCCTGGAACTCGGCATCGCGCGAGGTGCGAATGGCGCCTGCTGCCGAGTCGCCCTCTACGATGTAGATCTCGCGACGGTTCTTGTCCTTGGAGCGGCAGTCGATGAACTTCTGCACGCGGTTGGCCATGTCGGTCTTCTGCTGCAGGTTGGTCTTGATGCTCTGACGCGTCTTCTCGGCGTTCTCGCGCGAGCGCTTGTTGATGAGCACCTGCTCCATGATCTTGTTGGCGGCGTCTTTGTTCTCGATCAGGTAAGTCGAGAGGCGCTCCTTAAAGAAGGCCGTCATAGCCTGCTGGATAAAGCGGTTGTTGATGGCCTTCTTGGTCTGGTTTTCGTAGGACGTTTGGGTGGAGAAGCAGTTGGTCACCAGCACCAGGCAGTCCTGGACGTCCTGCCATTTGATGCCACTCTCGTTTTTGTTGTACTTGCCCTGTTGCTTAATGTAGGCATCGATGGCGCTGGTCAGAGCACTACGGGCCGCTTTCTCCGGCGAGCCACCGTTCTCGAGCCAGGAGGAGTTGTGGTAGTACTCCTGCATCATGAAGGTGCGCGAGAAGCACATGCACGCGGTAATCTTGACGTTGTAGTCGGGCAGGTCCTCGCGATCGCGACCGCGACGGTCGGCCTCGATAAAGAAGGGCTCGGTAAGGTAGTCGGTACCGACCTTCTCGAGCACGTAGTCCTCGATACCCTTGGGATAGCAAAAATCCTCTTCGGAAAACTCGCCATCGTCGCCCTCGATGCGCAGGCGGAAGGTCACGTTGGCGTTGACCACGGCCTGGCGGCGCATGGTCTCGCGATACCAATCGTGGGGAATGCTGATGGAGGTAAAGACCTCAAGATCGGGACGCCACTTGATGGTGGTGCCGGTGCGGTCCTCGTCGCTGGGTTCAATCTCGAGTGCCTTCTTCTTGGCGCCGACGACCTTGCCCTTCTTAAAGTGTAAGGAGTACTTGTTGCCGTCACGCCAGACGGTGACGTCCATGTATTCGGAGGCGTACTGGGTTGCGCATGAGCCCAGGCCGTTGGTGCCGAGCGAGAAGTCGTAGTCGCCGCCCTGGTTATTGTTATATTTGCCGCCGGCGTAGAGCTCGCAAAAGACGAGTTCCCAGTTAAAGCGCTTCTCGGAGGGGTTCCAGTCGAGCGGGCAGCCGCGGCCGTTGTCCTCTACCTGAATGGAGCCATCGCGAAAGGCGGTAAGGGTGATGAGCTTGCCGTAGCCCTGGCGCGCCTCGTCAACGGCGTTGGACAGGATCTCGAAGGCGGCATGCGCGCAGCCGTCGAGCCCGTCCGAGCCAAAGATGACGGCGGGGCGCAGGCGTACGCGCTCCTCGTCCTTGAGCTGGCGGATACTGTCGTTACCATAGTTTGCGGTGTTTTTTGCCATACTCGCTCTCTCGGTGCTCCTTTGCTGCGTTTAAGTCATATAGATAGTCAAGGTAGCATAGCCCAGCCCATAGGCGATTCCAACCAACACGAAATCCATCGAACAATCGTTCGATTAGATAATGAATGCTTGGAGTGCGGGAGGGACCTGTCCTGTCCTATCCAAACATCTGCGGCAGGTCGATGAAGACGGTTCGATCGCTTTTGCCGGCTTCGAAGCCCGAACGGGAGAAGAATCCATAGCGATGGCACTTGAGCCCCGTTGCCTCGACTTGGGCGATTTCCTCGTCGACCATTTTTTGCGTGATGGGGGATTTGCGGAACTTTGCTTCGTAGAATGCGTAGCCCTCGGGGTCTTGCGTTACCACATCGAATTCGCCGCTCGTTTTGTTTGCGGGATCGTCGTACCAGTACTTGCCTATGGCGTCGAAAGCCGGTTCGATCTTGCCGGTCCTGTTCTGTCGCACGAGGTATTGACGGCAGATCTCCTCGAACGTATGAGGAACGTAGTTTTCCTCGAAGTCTTGGAAGACGTGACGATCATAGAAGACTTCCGGGTCGAGCAGCTGACGCGCTGAGGCATTGCGGAAAACATAGCGATAGTAAAAGAGCGAAAGCGGATCCACTACAAAGTAGCCAGACTTGCGCTTGTTCGTAGGGTCGTTGATGGGTGCACGCTTTTGGACGATTTCGAGTGACATGAGCTTGTCGAGCACGTCTGCCATGGCCGGACCGCTCGAGACGTGCGACTGTGCCAGCACGTCCCCCCAACGGGAGTAACCTTGTGCGAGAGCCCCGAAAACTTCGTTGGCGTTGGTCATCTTCGAGATCTCGGCGTTGAGATAGGACGGCACCTCGCTTTCTAAGCGGGCGCCAGGTTCCGTGACGAGCTCAATGATGTTGTCGCGTACGCTTTGGGATTGATTGATGAGGCGATTGTAAAAGGGGATGCCGCCAAAAACGCTATAGAGCCGCACCTTGTCCTCGGGCGAGAACGCGGGATAGAACTTCGCAGCGTCAAAGTAATCCATGGGCTTAAGCTCAAGCGCGAGATCAATTCGCCCGTAGAGGGGGCTTTCATGCTCGATGAGGGATTTCATAATCTCAACGTAGGAGCCGCACAGGACAATGTTTAAACGTGAGTCTTCCCTGTGAGCGTCGATTGAGGTCTGAAGAATGCTGTCTAAGCCTTTAACCGCATCTCTCAAGTAGGGGTATTCGTCGAGAACGAGGGTAATGTTCTTGTCTTTGGCTTGGGCAAACAGAAATTCGATGAGCTCGCGGATGCCTGTGAAGGCGAGCGGAGGAAAGCTCAGCGCTTCAGCAACAAGGACGGACAGACTCTCGAGGTTGTCTGCCTCGGAGGTTTGGCGGCACTCGTAATAGACCGTTGCGACGTCTGACAAATCCGTTAGCGCCTGCTTGATGAGCTCACTTTTTCCGACGCGACGCCTGCCGTAAATGAGAACATTGCGCTGCTCGGGTGCTTTGAGCGTTTTCTTAATACGGGCGAGTTCACGCTCCCTGCCAATGAATTCCACTTACTCGGTTCCTTCCGACTCGGTTTTGTCCGAGTTAATTGTATCGCATGAATCAGATTATGCTCGAGATTACTCGGACAAAACCGAGTCGGTTCTGTCCGAGTAAGTTTGAATAGTGAACCGAAGTTGTAATGTCCGCATGGCGATGACGAATATGGTTTTCATAATGACAGATATAGTTGACATTGTATGATATATGCAATATATTTCTGTCATGTTGCAACGGATATCTGTCCATTACTACGAAAGGAACTCCATGCCGGGCAAAAAGAACCTCCGCATGAAGGCGGCGCGCGCGGCGGTTGGCCTTTCGCAAGCTGACTTGGCCGAGGCCGTGGGCGTTACGCGCCAGACCATCGGCCTGATCGAGGCGGGCGGCTACAACCCCACGCTCAATTTGTGCGTGGCGATCTGCAAAGCGCTACGCGTTACGTTGAACGATCTGTTTTGGGAAGACGGGATCGACGTCGACCCTAACGCTCTTTAGGAGTTCGCTATGAAATTTGAAGATTTAAAACTCGTGCAAAAGTGGTGCGAATATGCCGGCCCAAAGGATGAGCGCCTGGAGGCTGAGAGCGCGAAGGTCTACAAGATTGGTTTCGTGCTGCTTTCGTTTGGCATGTTGATGATCTTTTTCTACCAGTTTATTGCTCGACAGGTTGCGTGGGTTCACAGCGACGCCAGTGAAATGCCGCATGGCTTTGCAACGCCGTTCGAGGCAGCCATGTATTTGTGGCTCGTTATCGTGATGTTGATTTGCGCAGGACTGCAAACGCGGAAGGGCTATGTCGATACCAATCGTTTTGGGCAAACCGAGCATCTTCCTGTTGGATATTTCCTGCTTGTCAGCGGTCTTAGCGGCGCCGCGTTCGCGCTTGTTATTGCCGCAATGCGCTGTATCGCTGAGGCGCAGATCGTACCGCTCGAAAGCGTCTTTTGGTTGGCGAACCTGGCCACGGGCGTGTTCTGTGGTGCGACGATTGCCATAGCCACATTCGCCGCCCTGTGCGCATCATTCTTCTCGGCGAAAAAGCGCCGCGCTAAGATCGAGGCAGAACTTGACTCCGCTGGCGAGATCTAATGCGTAATGGGCTGGCTCTGGGTATCCAGAACCAGCCCATTTTGATGTTCGATGAGCCGATTCAGCGTCTCTCACAAAAGTAACTAGGAGCTAGCGAGGCCTATCTGAATTGACCTCATTGGCGGTGTCGGTTTCGAGCGCCGTGCGGCGGGCGCTGTAGGCGACGAGGCCGGCGCCTGCCGCGGCGAGTGCTGCAGCGGCTGCCGTAAGGGGAGCGTTGACATCGCCCGTGCCCGCAAGCGTGCCCGATTTTCCGGAGCGCTTGTTAGTGCCGTGGTCCTTGCCACTGCTGGAGCTGCTTCCGCCGGAGCCGCCGCCCTTGTCAGTACCGCCGCCACTCGAGCCGCCACTGCCGTCCGCCGTCATCGGTGCATCGTGAAGCCCCGTCGTATCCGCGTTGTCGCATACGCCGACCTGAATTTCTGAGCGTTCGCATGCCGTGTCGGGCACATGAAGCTCGTGCAGCACGGCACCCAGCGCCGAGTTTGCGCCCGGTCGAATTTCCTCGAGCGTTACGGGATCGAGCGCCACCAGATTACGCGCCTTCGCATATAGCGTTATACGTTTGCCCACTTCATCGCTCCAACTCTCGGGGATGGCGAAGCTCATGCGGAACTGTGCCGTGCAACCCGGTGCCAGCACGGCGTTGCCACTGTCGGCTACCAGCGGGTGCGTTGCAAAAGGTGTGCCCAGCGTTTCGAGCGCGTACTTCACGTGTGCCATGTCGTTGACCGAAGCGTCCTCGGCAAGCTCTGGATCGTAGATCGATGCCATGCGTGTGTTCGCTCCGAACCCGATGGATGCGCTGGAGAACGGCTGGCTGGAGCCCTCTCGGTACAGATCGATCGTGCCGGCGGTCAGCAAGGTGTTGCCGTCGTTTCGCACCGTGACCATGAAGGATTCGCCTGCTGCTCCGGGCACTACCGCGCCCGAGGTAGCGACCGCGCCCGTCGGAGTGGCACACGCCACCAAGGGCACTTCGATGCCGTGCAGCTCTGCCTCGCTCTTCTCCGCGCTCACAATGTGCGTGGCGAGCGCGGAGAGCATGCCTCCCGACGTCAAAAATGTCGTTATCTGATCGACGGGATGGTCCAGCTCGCACATCACGAACGGCTCCGTGAACAGATCGCCTGCCAAGGTGCTGGCGAAGATGCGGAAGTGCTTGCCCATCACTGCTACCGGGTTGCCTTCTTCGTCGTAGGTTTGCCCCACCTTGCCATCGGTGTTCTCTACATAGAGCACGCACCTGCCGTTGTTGCTTACGCTAAACGATGCCGGGCCACAGCCTGCGGCACCCACGGGCTGCGTTGCAAATGCCGATGCTCCTCGCGTCCAAGTAATATGCTGCAGTTGCTCGTTGACGGTTGCCAAAAAGCCCGAATGTTGTGGCCACGGCACCGCATGGGGTACCGTGGCGTCTGGTGGCATAACGCCCCAGCCCGCAATGGACTGGCCAATCACGGCGTACGATGCGCAGCCGCAACCGTCTGCGGTCTCGTACGCAACGGGCACTACCATTTTGCCGTTGATATTCTCGGGTTCGCCCAGCTCGATACTCGACGGTGCTTGCGGAAAGCGGAGAACTTGGCGGAACGTCAGGCTGTCGCCCGAAACGTCCGACCACAGGGTAAAGCATTCCAGCGCAACCTCGGCCTCGCTGCCGAGCGCCTTTTCTGCGGTGGTTCCGCGGCGGTGGAGGTAGGCACCCGACAGGCGTCCGTCGACCAGCGTCTTGCCTACCGTGATGCGCGGGCACTGCAGGCAATGGTAGCCATCCTCCTGAAGGCGGCCGCGCGAGATGCTGCGCCACGACGTGTGCGATATCACGCGAACTCCGTCGTTGCTTATGTGCAGGCGCACAACGGACAGTATGCCGGATGTGCTCGCCGTATCGAAAAGGGTGTTGTCGCCGGCGGGGCGCTCGCCCGAGACCAGCAGCACGTAGGCGTCCTGGTTTTCCCTCCCGTCTGTATATTCCACCACGTCGAAGTCGTAATCGAATATGCCGTCGCGCCCCACGTCGCCCTCGCCAAACCCAAGGGGGAAGTCCACGGGCGTGGGAGCGGACCACGTGCCGTTTGCCTTTGTGTGCACCACCAGGCGCGAGCGGCCATTGTCGCCGTAGCGCACCGAGGCGATACGGAACAGGCATTCTACGCCGGCAATCATTGCCAGCTTCATGTGAGCTTCGCTGAGCACGCCAGCAAACAGCACGTTGTCGCTCGAGGGTTTTATGCCGCCACGCTCGTCCTCCGACACGCCGGCAGAATTGGCGTTGGGGTCCGCAACGGCGTTCGTTGCCTGACCGATGTAGGCGTACTCATACATCGGCGCGGCGTTTTCGTCGTTCTCTACCAGTGCATGGACGAAATGCTCGATCTGTCCCGTGTCGTCGCTTTCTGAATCTGCCTCGAGCTCAATGCGCGTGACCGCCCGGTCCCAATCGCGCACGGTAGGCGCGACGTTTCTAGCGGTGGCTGCAACCTCGGCGCGTGCGAGCAGCTCGGCGTTGGTGACGATGGTGGCCGATGCGATAAATTGCGGCACGCCGCCCGCCTCAATGTTGCCGGCCGAGCCGAAGCAGGCATCCAGCGTATAAGGCGTATCTCCACCCAATGCGAGCTCAGAGCGCTGGAGCACATACTGGTCGCCATTGTTCACCGACATATTCCACGAATCGATGAGCGTGGGCCACGACCCCGACCAAGCCTTGGTGGTCCACTTGAACATTACGAATTGGAGTATCACATCGACATCGACGTCTGCACCTACGCGCAGTCGCGGAAGCTGGTGTCCATCTGCCTTCTCGTACCCAATGAACAGCGTGAGGGATGCGGCGCCGCGCACGGCAGACGAAGCGACGCCTGCAACGCCGGCGCCAAAGGTGACGGCAAGCCCGATCTGGATGGTGAACGAGCCCGACGTGTTTGAATAGTCGAGCGAAATGTTTTTAAAAAACGCCGCGCCGCTGCCGTGCGTGTGGGTACCCACGGCGAGCGCCAGTTTTGCCAGCACCCAGGGGTTGACGTTTAGGAAAAATGGCACCGGTCCTAGCGTAAACTGCTCGGTCCAATTGAGGTCGGTTCTTACCTGGAAGAGGGCCTTAATATTGCCGTATGCGGGGTCGTTGTTGTTACCCCAGGTTTTGCCCACCCAATCGTAGGCGAGCGAGCCGTACAGTTGTGTGGCGATATCCATCGTGAACAGCGGCGTGCAATGGTGGCGAAGGAGCTTGGTGTTTCTTGGATCGGTGCCCGAACCGGCACTCATCCTCTTGTACTGATTCCACTTCCCCTCCATCTCGTCGAGGTAGCGGTTTGCCTGCTTGGCGCCCGACTCGCGCGGCGATTTCTTCCAGTATTCCGGATCAGGGTTGCCCGAATCGTTCATATAGCTAGCTGGTTTGTACCATCCGCCAAACAGCACGTATCCAGCAAACGAGAAATCGAACAGAATGGGAAATGTGGGCATCCAGCACGTGAACTTATTGCCGCCGATACCGGGAAACGCCGCGGGGAAATCAAACGGAGTGATCTCTTGGTCCATGGTGGTGGGAATGATGGTGGTCGAGCCCGATTCCGCCTTTGCGGCCGGCGCGGTGACAACGGCCATAGGGGATGAGAGCGTGTAGGTTTTGCCCTGGTAGTCGAGCATAAAGCGCAGCTTGCCCCCTTCCTCCAGAAGGCCCGAAGCTGCATCGAGGAACGTGTCTTCAAGCGTGAACGTCGCCAGATTATCCGCGCCCGATGCGCTGGCCTTGATCTGGCCGATCTGCGTGACGGTTTCGGTTGAGCTGCCCGCAGCGGGCATCACTTTATTGATATGCAACGTTGCCTGCCCGCCCTGCGGCAGATGAGCCTGCACGGTAAAAGCGTGCGTGTCGGGCTGGTCGTTTGCTGCTTCGTCCGCTGGCATTGCCATAAACGTGGCGTCGGCGTACTGGATGTCCCATTCGTCGAACGTGAGCT
The DNA here is from genome assembly GCA_963628025.1 of Alloprevotella sp. Classification (GTDB taxonomy): domain Bacteria; phylum Actinomycetota; class Coriobacteriia; order Coriobacteriales; family Coriobacteriaceae; genus Collinsella. The sequence continues at coordinate 150,726 of CAVGCW010000011.1, forward strand.
GTCGAAAGTACGGCTCGCCATCGGAGAGCGGACGTGTGGGTGCGGTAATAGCGGTGCCGCCCTGGATACGCGCAAGGGGAATCTCGACATCGCGGTAGCCTGCCATGCTAATGGAGATGCCGCCGTTAAAGTCGTACGCGTCGAGAAGCGTTGCCTCGTCCACGTAGCCTTCCGAAAGAGGGGCGATCTCAAAGATGGCCGTGCCTTCTTCATCGGTAGTGGCGGTGAGCTGCTTGCCTGCGGCATAGCGCGATGCGAGCGTGACCTGGGCACCCGTGATGGGCGTATTCTTGTTGGCGACGTCGACCACGACCACACCAAACATGGTGCGCGAGAGAACGAGCACCCTGAAAGGGTCTTTTTCGTCGGCATAGGCTTCGGTGGGCGCGAACGGCAATATGAAGGCGTTTGCGCTTCCCGGCACGCGCGGCAACATAATGCTCGCCAGCGAGGACGCTCCGGCAACAAGTAACGAACGGCGATCAAGCATCTTTGGCTCCCATCCCGCAGGTATCGGTGGAAATAATCCAATTTTGCGAGAAGGCGCCCCGTGGCGGTAGTGCCGTTCAAGGGTCAAAATGTCCAAATTGATCGAGCGAAGCGCCGGGTTCCGGAACGCGTTCGATGCGCTTGGTAGTCCGGTCGCTAACGTAACATATGCGCGACCAGCTCGGCGCGTGTGCCGATGCCAAGCTTTGCGTATACGCCGGATAGGCGGTTTTTAACAGTGCCCGGCGATACTTCCATGTGGCGTGCGATTTCGGCGTTGGTCCATCCGCGGCAGGCGAGCATGGCCATGGTGAACTCCGTGGTCGTTAGATCGTCGGCTACGTCCTCGCCCGAATCGGGGTTGTGGATGCGCCGCCAGCCGTAGCTGAAGCGGTACGTAATCTCGATGATGCGCGCGAAGTCGTCAGGGTATTGCGTTTTTAGGCACGCCTCGATGAGCCCCTGTAAAAGGCCGTGGTGCTCGCCGATGAGTTCGATAATGCCGTCGGGGCGCGCAATGTCCCAAGCGGCTCCGAAGTGTGCTTTTGCGGCGTCGATGTCCTTGAGGCTCATGCAGGCCATGGAAGCCGACAGGTGCAGGAACAGCTCCGAGATGGGATAACTTCCCTGTTTCATGATCAGGGCATTTTCCGCCATGCCCAGGCTGCGGCCGTATTCGCCGCGCAGATACAAGGCGTGCGCCATCACGTAGCTGGCAAACAGGCGCAGGCCTTCGGGCAGATGCGCCGCAAGTGGATAAAACTCTTCGGCGGAATACGGGGAAGGCAAGTGCAGTAGGACGCTCGCGGCCGAGGCGAACAGAATATGCGTGGCGTGGACGGCGGGCGATTCCTCGTCAGTTGGCGTATCGAGGATGCCAGCAAGGCACCGGCGGGCGTCGGCGATACGGTTGAGCGACAGACTGGCATATCCGCAGATAAAGCATGCGGAATAGCGCAGTGCGGGGTCGGTGGCGTCAAGATAGGGGCGTGCTGTCTCGGCGGCGAGCGTGGCCTGTCCGCGAAAGTACAGCGCTTCTGCCGTGGCGATGGTGCGTGAATCGGGGTCGGAAATGCCTGCAACCGCAGCGTCAATCTGGCCCGGCACAAAGGCAGTGCACATCAACGGCATGGGAATGCGCGGGTAGCCATCGCAGTCCATCTTCCATCTCCCAACAGCTGGCAACTATAGCGACAATTGTACTCCTGTTGCTCGGGACTGGAATTGTTGGGCATTGCCTACGATTATGTCGAACGCATAAAGGAAGAGTCTATTGGCGATGCTCTCAAGGTGGCTACCGAAGCCAAGCTGACCTCGATATTAGGAAAAATTGCCACCCCTGCAAAAAGCTCTGTCGCAGTGATGGGAAACGCATCTTCTGGGCATTCCGGCGTCTCCAGCTAGCGCTGGACTGCTGCTGTCGCCTGCGCGTTGGCGAGCGGGGCGTGGGGACCGTCCGGCGACCAGCGGTGACGGGCGAGCCCTGCCGCGTGCGTGGGCCTCCATCGGCGTAGACCCATGACCCCTATGGCATCGGAGAAGTCCACCATCGCGTCCAGGACCTTACCGTCCGGCACGCCCAGCCTAGCGGCTCCCTTGAACCCAAGGTTGAAGGGGGGTGTTGTACAGGGCATATGGGGCCGAGTGGAAGTGGATCAAAAGAGCGTTACTTGACGTTTCATGCATAATGCCAACCGCCCCGCGATATCACGTTCGCAGCGCGCAGGGGCCGGAGAATCTTCGCGATGAGAGTTGACGTCTAATACCTTGCATCGTATAGTGTGTATAGCATAGCATATGACGAGAGGAGGTGTGCGGATGGAGGCACAGATGAAGCGCGGCTTCCTGGAGGCCTGCGTGCTCGCGGCCGTCTCCGGCGAGGAGTCCTACGGCTACCAGATTGTGAAGGACGTACCGGCGAGCATGGGGCTCACGGAGTCGACGCTCTACCCGCTGCTCAAGCGCCTGGAGAAGGCCGGATGCATCACGGCGCGCTCCGCCGAGCACAACGGGCGGCTGCGCCGGTACTACCGCATCACGGACGACGGGCGAGCGCGCATCGAGGAGTTCCTGGCCGAGTGGCCGTCCGTACGGGAGATTTACGCATACGTTGAGGAGGCGCACCATGACGCGCGATGAGTTCCTGGGCCGGCTGGGCGAGCTGCTCTCCTGCCTTCCGGCCGAGCAGGTGGAGGAGACCAAGGCTTTCTACGCGGAGGCCATCGTCGACCGCATGGAGGACGGTATGAGCGAGGAGGAGGCCGTGGCCGCCATGGGCACGCCCGGCGAGGTGGCGGAGGCCACGCTCGACGACCTGCCCGCCGTGCCGCGCGCAATCGCGAGGACGCGCCGGCGCAGCACCGCGCTGCTGTGGGTGCTGGCCATCGTGGGCTCCCCGGTGTGGGTGCCGCTGCTCGCCGCCTTCGCCGCCGTGGCCGTCACGGTCTATATCTGCATCTGGGTGCTGGCGCTCTGCGTGTGGATCGTCGCGGCGGCACTCGGGGGCGCGGGCATAGTTGAGCTCCTGCTTGCCGTAAGCGGCGTCACCATCGGTCACTTCCCGTACGCCCTCGCCTCGGCGGGCGTGGGGCTCGGCCTCGTCGGCGTGGCTCTCTTCGTTGGTGCTGGCGCTTGGGCCGCCTCAAAACAAATTGCGCGCCTCTCGGCGCTCTGGGCGAGGAAGGCCGCCTCGCCCTTCTGGAAGAACAGGGGCGAGAAAGGCGGCGCTGCCGCGCACCTCGCAGCGTAGAAAGGAGTGAGTACCATGACCAGCGCGAAGAAGATCTACCTCGCCGTGGCGGGCGGGCTCGTTGCCGCGGGTGTTGTCCTCGCGGGCATTGGCTTTATCGCTTCGGGCTTCGACCCGGCCGTGTTCACAACCCACATCGACACGCGCGACAGCACCATCGTGCTCGGCGGCGTCGAGGTGGACGACCCGATGGGCCTCCCCCTCATCGAGCAGCTCGCCGGAATCGGCGAGGTCGACACCTCCGGCATCACCGCGTCCGAGTCCCCTGCTGCTCCGGAGGCGCCCACCGCTCCCTAAGCATAGCGCGCCCGGCGCCAGCTCGGGCGGGGCGAGCGGCAGTGACGAGCGCGCCTCGCGGACCCGGTTCTCGATCTCGCGCGGCGTGGACCTCGCGAGCCTGCGCGGGCGGCTACTGCGGTCGGACATGGGCTCTCCGGACCTGCTGCGGCGCAGCCACTTGCTCGCCGTCTGGCGGCTGACGCCCATCTGACGCGCGGTCTCGGCGACGCCGAGGCCGGACTCTATGCGCGAGACGAGCGTCTCGCGCCCCCTCGGGGTGAGCCTTGCGTTAGGATGTTGCTCCATGGGAGGGCTCCTCTGCTGTTCGTCTAGACAACTCACAGCATGTGGGAGCCCTCCCTATTTGTCACTACCCGGGTGTAAACAACCTATTGGCACAGAACAGCTAGAACAACCGATGCCGCCTCACTGCGCCGAGAAACCCCCGGCGCCGTGAGGCGGGCGGCGGAGTGAGCCAACAGCAAAGCCATGCCGCTATTAGTAGCCTGTCGCCAGCAATCTGCAAGTCACTAGCACCCCACAGCCGTGCCGGCAGCATCCCTTGGTCGCCATATCAGCCGCACGGTATAATCTATCCATCGATATATTGGTTGAACCATGGTGTCTCTGCTGTGACCATAAACCTCCGCAAGACGCTAGGACCTTGTTCTAAGGAGATCTGGTGGAGAAAGGTCAAGAGAACCCACCACAAGACCAGGCGCTTGCCCATAGAGTTAGGTGGGCTGACCTCGACAGCGTATTCGAGCACATGGGCGACAATGCTAGCGTTGGAGAGGCAAGTAACGGCATCCACCTCATAAATGACCGGGAGCACGTCGCCGTGCGCCAGGACCACGAGGTTCGCATCCCCAATGAATACCTGCAGGAATCATACGTCGGACAGCGCGACAGCGACCTGAGAAAAGCAAGGGAGATGCTCCTTCAGGCCAAGCAGGAGCGCCCTTCCTACAAACCTGACATCCTTTTAGGTCTTGCGACAACGTTCCTGGGCTGGTTTCTCGGGGGTTTGTCGTCATCTGTCAATCTCGCATCTTTGCCCGGTATCTTGATGCTCTGCGTAGCACCGTGTGGCGCAGTAGGACTCTTTGTCGCTTTTATCTTTATCCGAAAAGAAGAGAAGCAGGGCAAATCTGATCTGGCCGAGCGCGTCCTAGAACACCTGGCGGATCCCGATGACAAGGAGACCAAGACCGATGAACATTAATGATACGAGCACGCAGCTGCTCTTTACCACGGTCCCCATCGTGGGCATTACTACCGAAGGCACGGGCGTCTCGGGTACAGGATTCTTCTTTTCCTATGACCTTGAAGACGGGCGAAAAGTGCCCCTGCTCATTACCAACCACCATGTCCTCAAGGATGTGATTCAGGGTCGCTTCGTCATCAATCTAGCCGAAGGTGACGCCCCGTCACGCGAGACCATCAGCGTGAACTTCGACAAGTCATTCATCGAGGGGAAGAAGCTCGGAGAGCTCGACTTGGTTGCGATGCCGGTGGCCCCTGTTCTCAGCATGCTTGAAGAAAACGGGAAGAGGCCCTTCTACCGATCCATCGACTCTGGACTCATCCCGAAGAAGAGTGTGCTGGACAATTTGGCGGCGCTCGAGCAAATCACCTTTATCGGATACCCCAGCGGGCTCTATGACGACTACAACAAGACCCCCCTCATCAGGCAAGGCTGGACTTCCACGCCCGCTTGGAACGACTACAAGGGTAAGCGCGAGTTCCTCGTTGACGCATCTGTATTCGAGGGCTCCAGCGGCAGTCCCGCCTTCATCTTCAACCAGGGCAGCTATCCCACGACCGACGGAATTGCCATCGGCTCCAGGCTGCTGTTCATGGGCGTAATCACTCAGACGATTACGAAGGAGAAGAGTGAGCACCTCGATTTAGGTACAGTCATCAGAAGCGACGCGATGCTCGACAAGCTCAAACCTTTCGTGGAAGGTCTACTGTAGCTAAGAGCACCGTCAAAAGCAGTGACGCCCCTTTGCTCCTTTCCCTAGGATGAGGTGACTGAGCTCGGCATGCTGGTTGACATCTGGTTCCCCAACGGCTCATAGTACAGACACATGGAAAGCCTTCGGGTTTTGTAAGGGCGGGACCCACTGGGCCTCGTTCTAGTTTTACTGTTCGGTTAACGCTGCAGATCGTTTTGGAAGGCTTACGAGCATGGTAGTCCCGTTCTCGGAACTTGCTTCGACCTCTACCGTGCCACCGTGAAGCGCTGCAATCTCCCAAACAAGCGCTAGCCCGAGTCCTGCGCCGCCGTATGCCCTGCTGCGGGATTTGTCTAGACGAAAGAACGGCTGGAAGATGCTCTCACGGTACTGCTTGGGTATTCCCGGGCCCTGGTCCTCGACTCGCAGGAACACGTGGCTGTCGTTGTCGCAGATGGAGACGTTGACAGCCGAGCCGGGGCTGCTGTAACGGATGGCATTTTCGACTAGGTTAAACACCAGCCGATAGAGGAGCGTGTCGCTCCCGATTACTAAAGCGTCTCCAGCACAATTGAGGGCTATGCCCTTATTTTCGGCAAGTGGCGCAAGGTCGGTGAGGACCTCTTCGGACAAGGGACCAAGCTCCACATCGTCCTCGCAAGGAACGCTGCGGAGCTCACTCATCTCGAGCAATACCTTGGTCATTCGAGACATGCGCTCGGTTTGTTCTTGTAGCAGGCTGAGCAACTCGGCTGTTTCGGGTTGCAAACCGGAGTGCTCGGAGATGAATAGTTCAATCTGTGCTTGGATAAGGGCGAGCGGGGTGCGCAGCTCATGTGCGGCGTTGCCGGTAAACTGACGCTGTGCAGAGAACCCTTCGCCAAGACGAGCGATCATGTCGTTGAAAGAGGCGCTGCATCGTTGTAGCTCGGCGGGCACATCTTCACTGAGTCTGATTTCGCTTAGGTTGTCAGGCTGCACACGCTCAACCTGGGCTGCAAAAGCCCGTAGTGGTTTGAGCGCACGGCCGCTCACAAAGTATGCCAGCACGCCGCCAAGGAGTGTGACTCCAGCCGTGATGTACCAGGCTGTCGTGCCAAAAGACTCCTGTGCGTCGTTTACGACGATCGTGACCTTGTCATCGAGGGCCGCTTTCGTTGGGTCGAACGCCTGGGGCGAATTTTCGCCGGTTGCGTTAAAGGCCGAGATGTCACTGCCGATGGCATCCATGTAGCGCATGCCCGTATAACCGACCAGGCAGTTCGTCAGCACGCATGCCGCACACGTGAGCAGTGCCGTCATAATCGTTATGCGCCATTGCAGCGAAAGCCCTTTCATTCTCCACCCTCCATAACGTAGCCCTCTCCAATCCGATTGCGAATCGGGTCGTATCCCAAAGCAATGCGTAGCTTTTTGCGGAGTGACGAGATATGAACGCGGGTTGCGTTGCTAAAGCTGTTCACGCTGCTATCCCAAACGTGCTCTATAAGCTCCTCCTGACTTATCGGACGCCCCTGATTGAGCATCAGGTATTCCAAGATTCCCGTTTCCTTGCGCGTAAGAGATAAAGCCTCGCTGTCCACAGAAGCGATGCGCGCCTTGGTGTCAAAGCGGAGCTTTCCGCAGGTTAAAACTATGCCGCTTTGTGTAAAGCGTCTGAGGGTAAGGCTGCGAATCCTTGCCGCAAGCTCGTCCAGATGAAACGGCTTGGTGAGGTAATCGTTGGCGCCGGCATCGAGTCCGGCGACTTTATCGGATACTCCGCCACGTGCGGACAGAATCAGTACCTTGGTCTCGCAGTCGGTTTTCCTAAGTTCCCTGAGCACAGTCATGCCGTCGATACGGGGGAGATTGAGGTCGAGTACCACGAGGTCGAAGGCCTCAACGTCCAGTAGGTCGAGCGCCTCCTGTCCGTCGTGACAGCAGTCGACGCTGTACGCCAAGTTTCGCAAGCTGCGCGCGATTGCGTCACACAGCGCCCGCTCGTCCTCGACGATCAAAATACGCATAACAGTCTCCTTGCACATTTCAAATCGCGCTTAACACGGATTTTATAGTCGATATGGTCCAATGGTCGCGTAACGAAAGGAGTGGTCGAGTTGTTCAAAGCGGTAAAACCCGTGGTACAGGTCGCTTTGTTGATCGTCGGAATTACCATGGTGTGCTTTGGCGTTATGCGTGGCGAGGCGGATGCCGTGCTGGCCAAAGCGATTAGGCTGTGCTTGGAGTGTATCGGAATTGGATAAAAGAGAAAACACTGCGTCGCATGTTTTGGCCCGATTTCGCGGATTCATTCAGGCGGCGGCGACGCTGGTCACCAATATTCACCTGCCAAACTTTGCCAAAGGAAGCATCTATCAGGGCGCGGGAAAAACAGTCTGCGTACCTGGACTTAATTGCTATTCGTGCCCTGCGGCATCGGGTGCGTGCCCCATCGGGTCGTTCCAGGCGGTGGTAGGTTCATCCAAGTTCAACTTTTCTTACTACGTCACCGGTACGCTCATTTTGCTCGGCGTGCTGCTGGGACGCTTTGTATGCGGCTTTCTGTGCCCGTTTGGCTGGCTGCAGGAGCTGCTTCATAAGATTCCCAGCAAAAAGTTTTCGACGAAAAGGCTCAAGGCGCTTACGTATATCAAATACGTTGTACTGCTATTTGCCGTGGTATTGCTGCCTGTGCTGGTGGTCAACGATCTGGGGATGGGAGATCCGTTCTTTTGCAAGTACATCTGTCCCCAGGGTGTGCTCGAGGGCGCCATTCCGCTGGCGGCTGCCAATGCCGGAATTCAATCTGCGCTGGGACATCTCTTTACTTGGAAACTTGCCGTTCTCATTGCCGTGGTAGTGCTGAGCGTTTTGTTCTACCGCCCCTTCTGCAAATGGATTTGTCCACTCGGCGCATTCTATGCGCTCATGAATAGGGTGTCCCTACTGGGGATTCGGGTTGACGCATGCAAATGTGTCTCGTGCGGCAAGTGCTCAAAGGTTTGTCAGATGGATGTTGATGTGGTCCGCGCGCCCAATCATGCCGAATGTATCCGGTGCGGAAAGTGCATCGGGGCCTGTCCCGTCGACGCCATCAGCTATCGCTATGGCCTGGATGTGTCGGCGGAAAAGCTCCCCTTGACCGCCGATAAAAAGTAAACAAGCTTCGACAAAACGGAGGAATGACCATGAAGCTTTCTAAGATTGCGGCCCTGTTTATGGTGCCAGTATTGGCCTTGTGCCTTGTGGCGTGTTCGGCGCCCAGTGGCAATGCGAGCGAATCTGCGAGCTCCGATCCTAAGATCGCAGAACTCACTGCGCAGAAGCCGACCAATGCCGATGAGGCCGCCGAGCTGTATGCAAAACTCATGCAGAAGGAGAACGATATCTTTTCGAGTGATAACGCGCTGTGGGAAAAGGTATTCAATGCGGCAAATAAAGACTCGGCAATGATTGAGGACGGCAGCAATTACGGCGATTTCCTGCTCAAGACCATCGACGGCGCCAAGGATGAGTTCACGGCGGATGAGCTTAAGACGCTCAAGGCCGGTGCACAGCAGATCAAGGAGATCGAGGACAAGCTCGAGAGCTTGGAGAAGGAGTTCCCCGGCTGTGGAAGCACGCCGAGCTCAGGCGAGAGCGTCGACGCTTCGACCGCTGGCATGACGGCTGGTGCCAATGCTTCGAGCGAGGCGACGAAGTTCCCCAGCTTTACGGGCAAGGATCTGGATGGCAACGACGTGAACAGCGACGAGCTGTTCTCTAAGAACAAGGTCACCGTCATGAACTTCTGGTTCACTACTTGCAAGCCGTGCGTGGGCGAGCTGGGCGATCTTGAGAAACTGAATCAGGAGCTTGCCGAGAAGGGCGGCCAGGTCGTGGGCGTCAATTCCTTTACGCTCGATGGCAACAAGGGCGAGATTACAGATGCCAAGGACGTGCTGAGCAAGAAGGGCGTGACATATAAGAACATCTGGTTCAAGTCGGATAGCGAGGCCGGTAAGTTTACGTCAAATTTGTTCTCGTTCCCGACAACGTATGTCATCGATCAGAATGGCAACATCGTAGGGGATCCAATCGTGGGAGCCATCAGCTCCGCCGAGCAGCGCGCGGCACTCGACAAGCTTATCGACCAGGCGATTGCGAATAGCGAGCAGTAAAAAACGTGTAAGCATAGCGAGGATCGTGCGCCGCTGTGCGAAGTAGTCCGCTACCTTTCAAGATAAACTCCACCATATAGAGGTCCCGCTCGGGACCTCTTCTTTTGGGTGCCGTCCCGTTCGTTTTTTGGCGCGGTTCGTTACATTCCTCACTGGCTCCGGCAAAAAATGGGGATAGAGTAGGACAAACGCGTCGAATACGAACGGCGGGGGAGAGCGGGCGAGCGTGCCCGCGTGGGAGAGGTTGCCGTCCATGTTGGAGCTCAAAGGTATTTGCAAAAGGTATGTTACGCAGTCGTTTACGCAGGTGGCGCTCGACAGCGTAAGCCTGTCTTTTCGCGATAACGAGTTCGTGGCCATTCTGGGTCCCTCGGGCTCGGGTAAAACCACGATGCTCAACGTTATCGGTGGGCTCGATCATTTCGATTCCGGCGACCTGCTGATCGACGGCATCTCGACCAAGGACTTTCACAATCGCGATTGGGATGCCTATCGCAACAACCGCATCGGCTTTGTGTTCCAGAGCTATAACCTCATTCCGCATCAGACCATTTTGGAAAACGTGGAGCTGGCGCTCACGCTCACGGGCGTGGGACATGCCGAACGCCGCCAGCGTGCGCGCGAGGCGTTGGAGAAAGTCGGCCTGGGCGAGCATGTTAACAAGCGCCCGAGCCAGCTTTCGGGCGGGCAGATGCAGCGTGTGGCCATCGCCCGCGCCCTGATCAACGACCCCGAGATCGTGCTGGCAGACGAGCCGACCGGCGCCTTGGACTCTACGACGTCCGTGCAGGTCATGGACTTGCTCAAGGATGTTGCACGCGACCGCCTGGTCATCATGGTCACGCACAATCCCGAGCTTGCGTACCAGTACGCCACGCGTATCGTCAACCTGGCGGACGGTAAGATTACCGACGATTCCGATCCTTTCGATGTCGCCGACGCCACGCGCCGCGAGGCCAAGCCTACGCGCAAAACCTCGATGAGCTTTGTGACGGCGCTGGGGCTTTCTGCCCGAAACCTTATGACCAAAAAGGGTCGTACGGCCATGACGGCCTTTGCGGGGTCGATTGGCATTATCGGCATTGCGGCGATCCTGGCGCTCTCCAATGGCGTGAACAATTACATCAAAAAGGTCGAGGAGGATACGCTCTCGAGTTACCCGCTTACGATCTCCAAGCAGGACTACGACCTGTCGTCCATGATGGGCGGGCAGGGGGCTACGGATGATGGCTCGTCTGAAAACGTGGATTCGTCCGACGACGGTACCGACGGCAAGGCTCAGGGAACCGATAAGATTCCTGTGGTCACGGCCGTAAAGAATATGTTTGCGAGTGTTAAGTCCAACGACATGACGAGCTTTAAGGCATGGCTCGATGCCGGTGGCGACGGCATCGATAAAGAGGTCAACGCCATTCAGTACGGCTACGGTGTATCGCCGGTTGTCTATCGTGCCGGCAAGGGCGATGAGAAGCCCGTCCGGCTGGTGCCCAACGCCATGACCGAGGCCATGAGCGGAGGCGCGAGCTCGGCGGCAACGGTGAGCATGGAATCCATGGGAACCTCGGTCTTTAACGAGATGATTGACGACCAGAGCCTGCTCGACAGCCAGTACGATGTCGTCGCCGGTCATTGGCCCACGTCTGCCGACGAAGCCGTAATGGTGCTTTCGAGCCGCGGTACGGTGGGCGACTATACGCTCTACAGCATCGGTGCGCTGGATATCGATGAGCTCAACGATCTGGTAAACAGCGCTATGACGGCTGACGGTGGGGTCGAAACGCCCGAGACCGGCACCGACTTTACCTACGACGATGCGCTGTCCACCACGTTTAAGGTGCTGTCGCCGGCCGATGCCTATCGCAAAAACGAAGAGACCGGCATGTGGACTGACATGTCTGACGATGCCGACTTTATGGCCGCCAAGGTTGCCGACGGTATCGACGTGCGCATTGTGGGCGTGGTGCGACCTAACGAGACGGCCAACGCGAGCGCATTGACCCCGGGCATTGCCTACACGCATGCACTAACTCGTCAGCTTATGGAACACGCCGCAAATTCGCAGATTGTGCAGGAGCAGCTTGCTCACCCCGAGACGGATGTCTTTACGGGCAAAACCTTCGACGAACTGCAAGGCGAGGCCAAACAAGGCGTGGATCTGAGCAGCATGTTCAGCGTGGACGAGGCGGCGCTCAAGAGCGCGTTCTCGTTTGATGCGTCTGCACTCTCGGGTGCGGCCGGCGGTATGGACCTTTCTGGTATCGACTTATCCGGGTTGGACATTGACCTCTCGGACGTTGGCAAGGACATCGACTTCAGCGACATCATGGCAAAAGCGCCAACCCCAGATTTCTCGGGTATCTTTGACGGTCTGGAACTCACGCCCGAGCAAATGCAGCAGGTGGGAACGCTGGCCAACCAACTGTTTGAGGGCTTTTTGCGGTCTGATCAGTTTAGGGCGCTGTCGCCCGAAGACCTTAAGGACGCGTCAAAGCTCTCTGTCGCATTCTCGACGTATCTTGAGAATGATGACACAGCCCAGCAAATCCTGGCCCAGCTCAAAGCGCTCGGCGGCGATGCCCTGGCCGAGCGTCTGCAGCAGGCGATGAGCGACTATGTGCAAAAGCAGCTGGCTCCGTATCTGCAGCAGGCTATGGATCAGGTGATGAAGGCAATCAGCGAGCAGATAGCGTCGACGGTATCATCCCAGCTCAAGGCGGGCGCGGCAGGGCTTATGGACCAGGTGGCGACGCAGATGTCTTCGAGTTTTGCCAACCTAGCGAGCGCTATGCGTGTGGATGCGAGCGCCTTTGCCCGCGCCATCCATTTCAACATGGACGCCGAGGACCTGAGTTCGCTCATGATGAGTTACGCCAAGGCGTCACAGCTCACCTACGACAACAATCTGACCACGTTGGGCTATGCGGACGAGGCAGATCCCATCTCGGTTAAGATTTTCCCGCGCGACTTTGAGGCCAAGGAGCGCGTACTCGATCACATCGATGCGTACAACAAACAGGTCAAAGCCGCCGGCCACGATGATCGGGCAATTTCGTATACCGACTACATGGGCATCATCATGGGTTCGGTGACCGACATTGTGAATACCATCAGCTTGGTGCTCATCGCATTCGTGAGTATCAGCCTGGTGGTGAGCTCCATCATGATCGGCATCATCACCTACATCAGCGTATTGGAGCGCAAGAAGGAGATCGGCATTCTACGCGCAATCGGTGCGTCGAAGCGCAACGTGGCCAACGTATTCAATGCCGAGACCTTTATCGAGGGCCTCATCGCCGGCGTCTTTGCCATTGTCGTCGTGGTGCTCGTGAGTTTCCCGGTCAATGCCTGGGCGCTTGCGGCCAAAAAGGTCCCCAACCTGATGAGTCTGCCCGTGCAGGATGCACTGGTGCTCATTGCAATTTCGGTGCTGCTGACGGTTGTTGCCGGCCTGCTGCCTGCCCGCAGCGCATCCAAGAAGGACCCCGTCGAAGCCCTGCGCTCCGAATAATGCGACAAAGGGACAGTCCCTTTGTCACGTTCGTTGATATGAGAGAAGAGTAGATGATTCTATCGTTGGCCCCTATGGAGGGGATAACCGGGCATGTGTTCCGTCGCGTGCATGCGGAGTGCTTCGGCGCGCTCGATTGCTATTACACGCCGTTTTTGCCGCCGCCGCGGGTGGGAAATCGCTTTGGCGGCAAGGCGTTTAAGGAGATCGATCCTGCCAATAACCAGGGGCTCAACGTAGTGCCTCAGCTGATGTCCAAGAACGCGGACGAGTTTGTGTGGGCGGCACAGGTGCTCGCCGACATGGGCTACCGCGAGGTCAATCTCAACTTGGGTTGCCCTTCGGGAACGGTTGTCGCCAAGGGCAAGGGCTCGGGTTTCTTGCGCAATCTCGACGAGCTCGAGGCGTTCTTAAGCGATGTGTGCGAGCGGTCGCCGTTGCCGGTATCGGTAAAGACCAGGCTGGGGTTGGAACGCGATGACGAGTATGAACGTGTGCTCGATCTGTATTGCCGCATGCCGTTGGCAGAGCTGATTGTGCACCCGCGCGTACAGAAGGACCGTTATACGGGCTCGCCGCGCAAGGAGTTTTACGGCGAGACGCTGGAGCGTGCGCCGTTTCCGGTGGCCTATAACGGCGATATTTTCGATCTTGAGGATATGGACGCGCTGGCGGAGGCCTATCCCGACACGCGCCATGTGATGCTGGGGCGTGGCTTGCTTGCGAATCCTGCTCTGGCTCGCATGGTTAAGGGTGGCCCTGCTGCCACGGTAGCCGAGCTGCAGCGTTTCCACGACACGCTGTTTGCGGCATATGCAGAAGAGATTGGCGGCAATGCGGTCTTCCGCATGAAGGAGTGGTGGTTCTACGCCAAGTGCGCTTTCGCTGATCCCGCTACCGTCCACAAGATCGTACGCAAGACCAAAAAGGTCGACGAATACCGCGCCGCCGTCGAGCGGGTCTTTCGCGAGCAGCCACTCGCACCCATAGCTCGCTTCCGCGGCTAGTTAGACATCGGGGACGTTCTTTAGCGACTAGTCATTTAAGAACGTCCCCGATGACTACCCGCAAAAACTGTACGCCAGCATCCAAAGATGTCGAAAAATGTCGACTTTGGATGCTGGCGTACATGTTTGAGTTCGGAGGGTGACTAGGCAATCATCGCATCGAGTGTGATGAGCTCCCTGAGTCGCTCCGTACGTGTTTGCCCATGGCGCTTTGCTTTTGCATCAAACGCTTCAAGAACCGATTCGCCCACACGTGCTGATAAAACGACGCTCGGCTCATCAGAGATTGGTGGCCTTCCCAACTTGATGGCGCGACCTTTCGGCCACTCATCTTTTTCGTATGCCTCCGCGGTTTTCTCCAACTCTCCAGGGGCAAATCCCATCATCTTTTCGAGCTGCTTAGCGTCCATAGCGCCTCCTATCGATCGGCATAATGTCGAGCAGAGGTCAACGGATACTCTTTTTGTATACAGTTTTGTAGACAAAAATACAAACAGTTTATCAGGCTAATTAGCTTGTTTTGACCCGCGTGTTCGATAGGAAATGAGCATTGACGGCTTCGATACTCCTTTGCTTTTCAGCCTGGAATTTGGATGCTCATTGAACTTCCGGAGGGGAGCGCTTTATTAAGCTATCGAGATTCTGAGCAGGAGCTCTCACTGGTCTTCGATAATGGGACCAGCTTAATTCGCGACACAGTGTGTCGCGAATGGGAGTAGTCGTTAGGTGTCCTTCAATGACTAGTCATATAAGAACGTCCAAGTGCCGGATTTTGTCATTTAGTGTCGTCCTCAGCGGCTATTCTGGAGGGTCGTGGTCAAAAAAGGGCAAATATGAGTACTGTTGCCATTATAGTTGCATTTATTTTGCTATAAATAGTAGCTCCTGATGAGATTTGTTCCCATTAGGAGCTACTTTTATTGAACATATGAGGAGAAATAGCGTCGTCTACGGACGTATGGAACGTTGAATAGTTCCTGAAGTGATCAAAATCGCTGCTACTAAACAGGTAGCAGTACTCATATTTGCCCTTTTTTGACCACAGCCCTCTCGGAAACCTTTCCAGAGGCGTCAAACAGCCATAATCCAAAGGTCGCCTCAAACAATTAGCCGGCTAAGAGCGTCCATGACTACCCAAAAGCTGTACGCCAGCATCCAAAGATGTCGAAAAATGTCGACTTTGGATGCTGGTGTACATGTTTGGGTCGTATGGGCTGGGGCCCTGGACGGACAGAGCGTGCGTACTAGAGCAGATTCTCCTGCAGCCATGCGATGATGTCGCTCGACTCGTAGAGCGGCTCTCCGTCAATGAGCAGACAGGGAACCTGGCGCTTTCCGCCGACGGCGATGAGTGTCTGCTCGGCTTCGGTATCGGTCGAGATATTGCGCTCGGGAATGGTCACACCGTTATCGGCAAGGAATCGCTTGACTTTTATGCAATACGGGCAGCCGGTCATAACGTACAGCGTGAGCTCATGATTAGTAGCCATAGGTCTCCAATCGGTTGAGGTTTCGATTGAAATACCCAAAGCCGCCGCGGTCTATGCACGCGCCAAAGACGACTCGATGGCCTGGACCAGAAACGCCGTAGCTCCGGTGCCGCAGGGCTTGTCGTAGTAGTCAACAAAGCGCTGGTCGGCGAGGTAGCCGTGGGCGAGGCCCAGGTATGCTTCGTCTTGGGGTTTGCGTCCCCAGTTGAGAGCAATCCAGCGACGATGCATCGCGACAAGCTTGCGAGCCTCGCTTCCATCCGCATCACCGTCGCCCATGGCAATCGAGAGTTGGCCCAGAATGGCGCGTTCAAGTTCCTTCATGTCGTTCCATGTCTGAGGATCCATGTCCAGCAGCGCTTCGTTTGCTGTGTCGATTGCTTCGTCTCCGTAGCGCTTCCGGGCTTCGGTGCCGTAGCGTTCCTCGTTTTCCTGCACGGTGCGCCAGCGCTCCAGTTGCGGCAGCACGGCGCCCATGAGCGAGACGGCTTCGTCGAGCGACATGCCGGTGTTTTGCGCCAGGCGCGGGGCGCAATCCTCGATCATCGCCTCCATGGTGGTGGCGTAGGTGTACTTGCCGTGGTCGTAGCACCACTTGCAGTAATGGTCGGTCGTGGCGCCCGTGGCATCGGTGCCGCAGTCGTCGGGTGTGAGTATCATGCCGCAGCTCTGGCAATAATGCTCGGGCATTTCGAGCAGGTGGGACAGGGGCTCGCCGGTTACGGCGGCGATGAGCTTCATCATGTCGATGCCCGGTGTGACCTCGCCGCGCTCCCAACGGCTGACGGCTTGGCGTGTGACGAAGAGTTTGGCGGCGAGCTGCTCTTGGGTAAGGTGATGGGCGCGACGGACAGCGATGAGCTTTTCTGCAAAGGCCATAGCGGCTCCTTTCTGCTGGTTGATGGCTTAAGCATACGCGGCAGCAGGTGCCCTTCCAAGCAACCGTTGGTTGCACGACGGGGGACCGCGGCGAAGAATTGCGCGTAACGCCCCATGCCCCCATGCCGTACAATGACCGGCATGGAACCTATTGCACACATACATACCGATCTGCCGCAGAAGTTTGGCATTCCACGCAACAGCTTTTTGGCGCCCCATCTGCAGGGACGCATCGTTTTTGAGCCGGAATTTGCCTCCAATGCAGCAGTTGAGGGCCTGGACTCCTTCTCTCACCTGTGGCTGCTGTGGCGCTTCGAAAACGGAACGCCCGGCGGCACGGCTAAGGATATAGCTACCGATGCCAAGTCGCAGGACAGGTCCGGCACCAACGTCAAGTGGTCGAAGACCGTGCGCCCGCCGCGTCTGGGCGGAGCCGCACATGTGGGCGTGTTTGCCACGCGCAGTCCGTTTCGCCCTAATCCCATCGGGCTTACCTGCGTCAAGCTCGATCGTGTCGAGCCCACCGACGATGGCCCCATCATCCATGTGCTGGGGGCCGATCTGCGCGACGGCACGCCCATCTACGATATCAAGCCCTACATTCCGTTTGCGGATTGTCACCCGGATGCGACGGGTGGCTGGATCGAGGGAGCTCCCTGGCAAGAGCTTGACGTCGAGTTCCCGCAAGCGCTTCAAGACATGGTCCCGCCCGCAAAGCTCCCCGGTCTGGTCGAGGTTCTTCGCCAAGATCCGCGCCGTGCAGGCAGCAAACACGAGCCAAACCGCGTCTATCACCTGGCCTACGCCGGGCTCGACATATCTTTTACGGTCGACGAAACCCAGCTAACCGTAGTCGCCGTCAACGACGCACGAGACTAACCAGCCATTCGTCCGCACCCGTCAAATTAAGCGCCAAACCCCGCGCCAAAACCGCCCACGCTGGTGGACAATAACGCCTACCAAAACAATCACTCTGCACGGGGGCTCAGCATGAAATACGACTTTAGCTCGCTTATCGACCGCCACGGTATGGACTCCATAGCCGTTGACTCCTGGGGTGAGATCCCCGGTATGGCTCCGAACGCACCCGACGAGGGCTTCGACCGCATTCCCATGTGGGTGGCTGACATGAATTTTGCCACGGTGCCCACGGTCCAGGAACACATCATTCAGCGTGCCCAGCACCCCATGTTCGGCTATTTCAATCCGCGCCCCGAGTACTTCGACCGCATCATCGAATGGCAGAGCCGCCGTAACGGCGTCGAGGGCTTGGCGCCGGAGCACATCGGCTACGAAAACGGCGTGCTGGGCGGTGTCGTGTCGACGCTGCGCGCGTATGTCCAGCCGGGCGATGCGGTGCTGGTCCACAGCCCTACCTACATCGGCTTTACCAAGTCCATCGAAGCCGCGGGCTATCGCATTGTCCACAGCCCGCTTAAGCTCGACGACCAGGGCGTGTGGCGTATGGACTTTGAGGACATGGAGTATAAGCTCGCCCAAAACCACATCCATGCCGCGGTGTTCTGCTCACCGCACAATCCCTGCGGCCGCGTATGGGAGCGTGACGAGATCGAGCGCGCCATGGACATCTATCGCCAGCACGATTGCGTGGTGATCTCGGACGAGATTTGGTCCGATATCATCCTGCCGGGACACAAGCATATCCCGACGCAGTCGGTGAGCGAGGATGCCCGCATGCGCACGGTTGCCCTCTATGCGCCGAGCAAGACGTTCAACTTGGCGGGTATGGTCGGCAGCTACCACATCATCTACAACGAGACGCTGCGCGACCGCGTGTGCGCCGTGTCCAACAAGACTCACTACAACGAGATGAACGTCCTCTCCATGCATGCGCTTATCGGTGCCTATCAGCCGCAGGGCTACGAGTGGGTGGACGAGCTCAACCAGGTGCTTGCCGGCAATATCGAGTACTTCTGTACGTATGCAGAAAAACACTGGAAGGGCGTCGCGTTTTCGCGTCCGCAGGGCACGTACATGGTGTTTCTGGACTGCACCGAGTGGTGCCGCGAGCATGGCCGCGATATTCAGTGGCTGCTCGACGAGGGGGCGCGCGTAGGCGTGGGATATCAGGACGGCCGCCCGTTCCACGGGCCCTGCCACATTCGCGTGAATCTGGCGCTGCCGCTTTCGCGCGTAAGGGAAGCGTGCGACCGCCTGGACCGCTACGTTTTTAATGCACGGTAAGCGTGCGCTGCATGCGGGGTCTTCTGCCAAGTCGGCCGGAAGGCCCCGCATGGTAAAACGTCTGTAACCATTGGGTACTCGTGTGGTTTTGTTTGCTATTATCTTTAACCATTTCAGTCTGTAAACAGGATCGTCTGGAGTTCGATGAAAAGACCCCGTCGCTCGGTTGTCATTTCGTTGTTTGTCGCGCTTGCGGTGGCGAGCGCCTTTGTCGTAGCGATAGCTAGCTGTTCTGGGCGTAATGACGAAGCCTCGACGTCTGCATTAGAAGGTCTGGACGCCTCGCAAGTTAAAGACGACGACCTTAAGACGCTCAACGTCGGCAGCGACCTCTATCCACCGTTTGTGTATACCGACGAGTACGGCGATATCGTTGGCCTGGATGTCGAGATATTGACCGAGGCTTTGGCCCGCATTGGTTATAAGCCAAAATACCAGCTGATCGATTGGGAAAAGAAGAAAGAGCTGCTGGCGAGCGGCGAACTCGATTGTGTCATGGGCAGCTTTAGTATGACGGGTCGCGAAAACGAATATCGTTGGGCCGGCCCGTACCTTGCGAGCCGCCAGGTGGTCGCGGTCGATCCCCAGAGCGATATCTACACGCTTGCCGATCTTGAGGATAAGGTCGTGGCGGTCCAGTCCACCACCAAGCCCGAGGACATTTTGCTCAATCGTACAAATGAAAACGTTCCGCAGATCAAAGAGCTCTACAGCTTTTCGGACCGCTCATACCTGAACCCGGCACTCGTCGAGGGTCTGGTCGACGCCATCGCCGCGCATGAGTCCTCGCTGCTCACCTACGAAAAAGACTATGGTGTGACGTATCGCATTTTGGATGAGCCGCTGCTAGAGGTTGGTTTGGGCACCGCTTTCGATATCAATGATACGCGCGGCATCGACGTTAAACTCACCCGTGCCTACCGGGAAATGCTTGCCGATGGCACCATGGAACGTCTGGTGTCAAAGTACTTTGATGACCCTTCGCCATTTTTGAATACGGAGGGCTTGTCATGATCGATGCGCCTGACCACGCCGTAGAGGAGCGGGGCAATCGTTCGGCAGGGGCATGGCTCCTTGTCGCTCTGCTGGGGATAGTGCTCTCGGTTGCTGCCGGCATGATGAGCTACGGTTACATGACGGCCCAAGCCGAGCAGCGCTTTGCCGACGTTGTCGATTACGTGGCGACGCAGAGCCTTTCCTACGATGCATTCAATAGCGCCTATACGACCAAAAACCTGATACGCGTTATGGAGATCGCCGGAGAGGCTGCCCGCGATATGGAGCGCGACGGTTCGGTGGATAGCGCCATGCTGGAGCAATACGCCGACCAGTTCAACGTGAGCGCGCTGATCGTGACAGACGCATCGGGCAATTTGGTGTCCGAGTCCTCGACGGGCGATGTGGGCTACGAGTCGCTCGCTACGTATCTCAAAGAATCACCCGTGCTGGAGGTGGCAACTCATCCGCTTAAGTCCTATACCGTCCGCATCACGCTTGCGGATGATTCGGTCGCAGACATTGGCTGCGTGACTCGGCAGGATGGCGAGGGCATCGTTATCGCGGTAAGGCATCAGAGCGCGAAGGCGGTTGCAAGCAATACACTCAAACTGCAGAGTTTGCTCGAAGGCTATGAAACTATCGATAGCGGCAATATCGTGATCGAAAGCGACGGCAAGGTCGTTGCGACCAATGCCGTTGAACCCACTGTATTGGGCGTATTCGATCTGCCTGCGATGGACGTCTTCATTGTCGACGGTATTAAGGATCGATGCCTGGCCGGTAAGGTCAAATTGATTAACGCCGACGGCGAGTGGTATTTGGGTACATTTGGAAAAGCGCACAAATTCTATGTGTACACCTATGCTCCGGCGCGGCGTTACTTCGAGGTCGTCGCGGCTGTTGCTGCCGGCGTGCTGGCGCTCTACAGCGGTTTTATAGCCGTTGTTGTGATGGTGCGTCGCCGCGCTGATCGCCGACGTTTGACGGACTTGCTGCAGCAGGAGCGCGACTATGGCGACAAGCTGGCAAAGGCGGCGCGTGAGGCCTCGTCCGCCAACTCGGCAAAGACGGAGTTTCTGCGTCGCATGAGCCACGATCTGCGCACGCCTATCAACGGCATTCGCGGCATGGTCGAGGTTGGCGATGCCAACGCGGACGATCTGCAAAAGCAGAACGAGTGCCGCTCAAAGATTTGGACGGCATCGGGACTGCTGCTCGACCTTGCCAACGAGGCCCTGGATATGAGTCGCCTGGAGAGCGGGCAGGTCGACCTGAACCTCGTACCCACAAATTTGGTGGCACTTAACGGTGAAGTGCGCGATATTCTGGAGCGCCAGGCCGAGGAGCGTCTGGTGACAATTATCTGCGACCAGCAGACGCTTAATCATCCCTATGCGCGGGTGAGTGTGACGCACCTCAAGCGCTTGTTGCTCAATATTGCCGGCAATGCCGTCAAGTACAACCGCCGGGGCGGTTATGTTCGCCTGGTGTGCCGCGAGGTGGAGCCAGCGGATGGCGTTCCCGTCTATGAATATACGATCGCCGACAACGGTATTGGCATGAGCGAGGAGTTCCAACAGCACCTCTACGAGCCGTTTTGCCGCGAGGAGCAACAGGTGGAAGGCGCTTCATCGGGAACTGGCCTGGGCGCGCCTATCGCAAAACAGTTAGTCGAGCTTATGGGCGGAACCATGAGCTTTACGAGCGTCTTGGGGCAGGGGACGACGTTTACCATCCGCCTGCCGTTCGAGAAATGCAAACGCTCCGAGATTCCTCAGGCAGTTCGCGCGGATGCGGGCGATGGTGATGCGCTCCAGGGCTTGCGCGTTTTGCTCGTAGAGGATAACGATCTGAATGCCGAGATCGCGCAGTTTACGCTCAGCCGTGCCGGTGCTGTCGTGACGCATGCTAAGGATGGCGAGTCTGCCGTTGAGGCGTTTGCTGCGAGCGCACCGCACGAGTACGACGTGGTGTTGATGGACATCATGATGCCTGGCATCGATGGCCTTGAGGCCACGCGTCGGATTCGAGCACTCGATCGCGAGGATGCCGCGACCACGCCGATTATCGCCGTGAGTGCCAACGCCTTTGCCGACGACCGCAGGCTTTCGCGTGAGGCGGGCATGGATGCGCACCTGAGTAAACCCGTGAGCTCGCAGGAGCTCGTTGAGGCGCTTGCACACATAACCGCCGACGCTTCATAAGCATATGGCCCGGTTCCAAGGTGGGTTGGAACCGGGCCATATTGCTATTTGTGAGTTTTGCTTTTGAGGCTTACTTTTCTTGAATCTGCTTGCCGCAGAGATGCTCAATCGTAATCTCGTAGAGCTGGACGCCCTTAATGTCCTTGGCGATTTCCTCTTCGACCTCCTCGGCAGAAGGGTAGTACTTAAGGGCGAGCTGGCGGACTTTGTCCTCGATAAACGCGGGGGTGTCATTCGCCAGGCGACAGCGGCCAAAGACCACGGTACTCATAACGTAGGGAGCCCAGTCACCGTCCTTGTACCACTCGTTGCCGTAAACGGTAAAGCAGACCTTGTCATCGCGCTTGAGTGAATCGACCTTGTGGCCGGCCTTGGCGCCATGGAAATAAATCTTGTCGTGCTCGGTGTCAAAGAAGTAGTTGACGGGAATGGCGTACGGGTAGCCATCGTCGCCGTTGACGGCAAAGACGCCGCGCTTGCAGGTAGCGAGCAGTTCGCGCGCTTCCTCGTCGGTGATGGCGCGTTTCTTTCGACGTAAGGGCCTAAACATCGTTGGCTTCCTTTCTGGTCGTGCGTGGTGGTTGAGCACAAACTATAGCGAAACGGATCCGTTTTTCTTGATGCGGGCGAGTATGTTTTTGAGCTTGTTAAAGTCGAGCGGTTTGGACAGATGGGCGTTCATGCCGGCGTCGTGTGCCGCCTTGGCGTCTTCGGCAAAGGCATTGGCGGTGAGCGCGATGATGGGGATATCGGCTGCATCGACCTTCTCGCTCAGACGAATCGCGCGGGTTGCCTCGTAACCGTCCATGTCCGGCATCATAATGTCCATCAGGATCGCATCGAAGCTGCCGGCGGGATGAGACAGGTACAGATCGACGACTTCGTTGCCGTTGACGGCGCGGTTGACCACGACGCCCTCGGATTCTAGCAGCGTCTGGGCAATCTCGGCATTCAATTCGTTGTCTTCGGCGAGCAGCACGTTCATGTTGGCAAGCGAGCAGTCGAGCGCCTTCTCGACCGTATCCGTCCGCGCCCGGGGGTTCTTGTCGATATCGAGCGGAATTTCCACGTAGAACGTGGTGCCCACATGGAGTTCGCTGGTGACTTCGATGGTGCCGCCCATCAGTTCAATAAGCGACTTGACGATTGGCATGCCCATGCCGGTTCCTTGGAACTTGCTGCGCGCATCGTCACCTTCTTGGGCAAACGGCTCATAGATATGCTTTAAAAACTCGGGAGCCATGCCAATGCCGGTATCCGAAACGCTAAAGCAAAAGAGCGCGCGCCCGTTATCGAGTGGCTTGGTCTTTGAGCTAAAGGTGACGGAGCCGCCGTGCTTGTTGTACTTAATGCTGTTGTCTAACAGGTTGATCATGATCTGTCGGATATGGGTGGGACTGCCGATCATGTATGGCCCCGTGGCGTACGGCAGACTATTGTCCTGCATTGTGATGCCGTTACTGGACGCGCGGAGTTTGCACAGCACTAGCGTATCGTCACAGAGCTCTTTGAGGTTAAAAGGCGCATGCTCCAGTGTTAGCTTGCGGTCTTCGATTTTGCCCATCTCGAGGATGTCGTTGATCAGCGAGAGCAGGTGATTGGCGGCAACGCGCGCCTTGGCACGGCTCTCGCGGGCGACTTGCATATCGCCTTCCTT
Source organism: Alloprevotella sp. (assembly GCA_963628025.1). GTDB lineage: Bacteria > Actinomycetota > Coriobacteriia > Coriobacteriales > Coriobacteriaceae > Collinsella. The sequence goes on from CAVGCW010000011.1 coordinate 174,295, forward strand.
CAATTCCTCGATCTCGATAAGGCCCAGGATACCGTTGAGCGGCGTACGGATGTCGTGGCTCATGCGCGTGAGGAATGCCGTCTTAGCGGCGTTGGCAGCATCGGCTTTTTTGCACTCGGTTCGAGCGCGCACGAGCGCCCAGATGAGCAGGACGATGCCGACCGACAACATACCGATGAGGGTAGCTGCAATGGCGGTGCGGTTGCGATAAAGGAATTGAAGCGTGTTGGATTCCTGGGCCGTGTACGACGTGGAGGAGAAATTGCTTGCGGAGAGCGATTCTCCGGCATTGATGATGCCCTTGTTGATGATTCCCAGCAGTTCGGGCTTGCCGCGCGACATCAAGCACGCGAGGTCACAGGTGTCAGGGAGCTCGACCGTCTCGCAGTCCTCGAGATCATAACGGTCACCGATGGTTTTTACGCGTGAACTGGGAGCGACGATGCAGCGCGCCGTTCCCTTCCTGAGGGCGTCGAACGCTTCATCGTCGGATTGGTATTCGGTTACGGTCGCTGTGGGGAATAGACTTTCAAGTGCATTTCGGTTGACAAACGATGATTTGGTACAGGCGATGTTCTGAAGGTCTTTTTTCAGGTTACTGCCGGTGTGGATGGCGGTGAGGGACATGGTCCCCAACGATACCGACTGCACAACGCCTGATTGCTCGGCAAACCAGTAATCTCGGTATGCCGGCAGCGCAACGTCTATGCTTCCCTCTGACAGGGCCTTTGACATCATCTTGTAGCTATCAAAGGCGACGGTTTTGACCGTAATGCCAAATTTATCGTGTAGCGTCGTCGCAAGCGATGCGAGCGAGCCTTCCATTTTGCCGTCTTCGTCTTCGTTGCAGTAGGGGAGTTTGCCCGTAATGTAGCCGAGCGTGATGGTGTTGTTGTTTGCTTTGAGCCAGGAACATTCGGGGCCGTTGAGCGATGATGAACCGCTGTTTTGGGCCGAGTAGTGAGATTTGACTTCGTCGATATAGCGTGGGTTGACGCGGGCGATTGACGTCATGGCGGCATTGATGTCGTTCATCAGGTCGGGGCGGCTTTTGGGGACGGCAAAATAGTAGTCACTCGAGCCAACGTAGAACATGGGGGAGGCATCGGGCGAGGAAATGGTGTCGTTCATGATGACGGCATCGACTTCGTCGTTTGCGAGCGCGTCAAAGAGAACGGAGCCTCCGTCATACTCCCTGTATGTGCAGGTGATTCCTTCGTTGGTGAGCCACTGCTGGCCAACGAAGGTTTGCATAACGTCGGGGTTGTAGCCGATGGTGAGGCCTTGGAGCGCTTGGGGGTCACCCTTGGCCAGATCGTCGCGATCGGGCTTGGCGTAGATGTAGTAGCGCTCGGTGCCCTCGGGGTTCGAGGAAAAGAGCAGCTTTTGGGCGCGTTCCTCGGAGTAGGAGATGTTGGGCATGAGGTCGATCTCGCCTGCCTCGAGCATGTCCATAAGCTCGGTGAAGGTGCCGGAGACGTATTCGTACCGCCAGCCGGGCGTGTAGTACGATAGGGTCTGGAGGTACTCGTAACCCCATCCCGAGAGACGCTCGCCGGGGGTGCCGTCCTGGAAGCCCTCGTTGTTGACGAGCCAACCAACGCGGACCGTCTTGACTGACTGATCGGAGTCGGCGGCAAAGGCGGGGGCGGGCATGATGGTGCTCAGTACGGCAAGCGCGGCAAGCGCGACGACCAGGGTGCGATATATAACTGAACGAAGGACAACGGCAGCTCTCACATGCAATCCTAACGAATCGAGACATTACCGCATAAGGATACCAGCTCCGCCTGCCCAGTCGGCAGCTGTACCGCTAAACGCTCCCGCCCGGCAGTCATCGGGGACGTTCTTAAACGACTAGTCATTGGGGACGTTCTTGTTTGACTAGTCATTTAAGAACGTCCCCAATGACTAGTTCCCAATGACTAGTTTCGTTTGCGGGGGAGGCGTGGGACAATACCGAGCGAACGTGATTGGGCGTCTGGGAAAAGGGGTCGCGATGAACAAGTTGAGGACGCTTGCCGACGTGTTGCGCCAGGCTGGCTTTGCGCGCATCACGGGCCTGTTTCTTATCTTCTATCTGCTGTGCTCGACGGCCGTTTGGCTGTCCGAGCCCACGACCCTCACGTTTGGCGATGGCCTGTGGTTTAGCTTTGAGACGGTCTCGACGATCGGCTTTGGCGACATTCCGGCCGAGACACCGGTTGCCCGCGCCATTACCGTCATTCTGAGCGTCATCAGCATCTTCTACATCGCCATGCTCACGGGCGTGGCGGTGAACTACTGCAATACGCTTATCAAGATGCGTCAAAAGGACACCATGGCGCGCTTTATGGATGATCTGGAGCATTTGGAAGAGCTCGATCGCGACGAACTTGCCGACCTTTCGCGTCGCGTGCGCGAGTATCGTCGACGCCAGCGCTAGAGCGGGCGCCGCGCGTCACGATGAGGGGGGCTGAATATGAATATCACCGTGTACCTGGGTGCCAACACTGGCAATGACCCGGCATTTCTGCCCGCGGTGCAGGAGCTGGGCAACTGGATTGGCGCCAATGGACACGCGCTGGTATACGGCGGGTCCAAATCGGGGCTGATGGGTGCGCTCGCCGATAGCGTACTCGAGGCGGGTGGACACGTGACGGGTGTTGAGCCGAGCTTTTTTATCGAGGCCGAGTTTCAACATGACGGTATCAACGACCTTATCGTGACGAGCGATATGGCGGAGCGCAAGGCCAAGATGATTGAGCTCGGCGATGCGTTCATCGCATTTCCGGGCGGCACGGGCACGCTCGAGGAGATTGCCGAGGTCATGTCCGCGGTATCGTTGGGGCACCTGAGTGCTCCGTGCATTCTGTATAACCTGGACGGTTACTACAACGACCTCAAGGCGCTGCTCGGGCACATGATTGATAAAGGGCTTTCGAGCCCAAGGCGCCAGCACGGCATCTACTTTGCCGACGATTTGCCCGAGATTGCCTCGATTATCAACGGATAAGTCTTGAGCCTGCCCCACTATGGCTCCCAATGGTGCCGTTTGCAGCGCGGATGGTTGCCTCGTTCGGGCAACGCTCGCTCTACAATAAAACGTATCTATGTCGACTTTGACCGCGGGAGGACCCGATGGATAACCTTGCCAAACCCACGAACCGAGCGCTGTTTTTGGTCAGCGTTGCCGTGACCGGTGCACTCGCGGGTGCTGCAGTCTGGCTGTTCTTTTTTGCGATGGAGCACGGTATCGACTATCTGTGGACCGAGATTCCGCACGCGCTGGGCGTCTCTTCGCCCGAGCTTGCCAGCGGCCCGTTTGGCTTTTTGCCGTACCCGTTTTTTGTCTGCCTGCTGGGCGGCCTGTTAATCGGTCTGTACGAAAAGATGACAGGCGCCAAGACCGATGACCTCAACCAGGTGATGGCTAAGGTTAAGCAAGACGGGCGCTGCCCGTACGACAACCTGGGCAAGCTTTCGCTCGCGGCATTGCTGCCGCTGCTGTTTGGCGGAAGCATTGGACCGGAGGCCGGCCTGACCGGCGTTATCGCTGGTCTGTGCAGCTGGGTCGGCGACCGCATGCGTCGCTTTGGCGCCGAGTTTAGGGAGCTTACGCTGTTGGGCACTCAGGCCGCGCTGACGGCGCTCTTTACCGCGCCCGTCTTTGGCTTTGTGGCGCCGCTTGCCGGTAGCGCCGACGGCCAGGGCGAAGACGCCGACGATGAGTCCACGTCCGGCGAGATCACCATCAAGCTGCCCAAGGCGCAAAAGACGGTGGTCTACGGCATTGCGATTGCCGGCGGCCTGGGCACCTATCTGCTGCTCGGCCAGCTCATGGGCGGCGGCATGGGCATGCCCAGGTTCGAGTCCGCCGAGGTGGGCAACCTGGAACTTACCTGGCTCATTCCGCTGGCGTTGGTTGGCACCGCTTGCGGCTGGCTGTACTTTGTCTCTGAGCACGCGAGCGAAGCGCTTGCCCATGCAATAGGGGAGCGTCCTGTCGTCAAGGCTATGCTAGCCGGTCTGGTACTTGCCGCCTGCGGAACGGTTCTGCCCTACACCATGTTTGCCGGCGAGACCCAGGCCGACGTGCTCATGGAAACCTATCTGGCCATTCCCGCCGGCGTGCTTATCGCGACCGGTCTTGTCAAGGCCATGCTGACGCCCGCCCTCATCAACCTTGGTTGGCGCGGCGGCCACTTCTTCCCGGTTATCTTCTCGGGCGTAAGCCTGGGCTACGGCCTGGCCATCCTCACCGGCGCCGATCCGGTCTTTTGCGTCGCTGTCTGCACGGCATCGACGATGGGCGCCGTCATGCGCCAGCCCATCATGGTCGTGGGCCTGCTGCTCATGTGCTTCCCGCTCAAAGGCATCGTCTGTATGATCATCGCCGCCGCCATCGCCGCCGGCATTCCGCTGCCCAAGCCGCTGCGCAAGTAGCGCGGTTTTTCACGAGTCAATTCCAGGGGTACGAGATGATCCTGTACTTTAGCGCGACAGGGAACAGCGAGCATGTGGCGCGTCGCATTGCAGCGGCGACAGACGACAAGGTTGTGTCGATTGAGCGTTTTGATGTCGAAGCCCTTCGCCTTGTTGCGACGGAAGGCCCCTGCCAGCTGGGATTTGTTGCTCCGGTGTATGCCTGGGGTCTGCCGACACCGATGATCGAGTTTTTGAAGACTGCCGACCTGTCGATTGCTGCCGGTGCAAAGGGCGGCGAGCGCCCCTATACGTTCTATGTTTCGACGTACGGTTCGACGACCGGCCAATCTGCCAAGTTTGCCCGCGACCTGCTGCACGAGCGTGGGCTCGAGTTAGATGCGGCGATGAGCGTCAAGATGCCCGATACCTGGACGCCTGTTTTCGACCTGTCTGACCCTCAAAAGGTTGAGGGTATCAATAGAGCTGCCGAGGCGCAGATTGATGCCGTGATCGAGGCGGTGCAGGCACGCCGCACGGGCAACATGATGCGCCATCGCGTGCCTCTGTTTGCATCGTGCGCGTATCACGCAATTGGGCTGCCGCGCATGCAACAGACGAGCAAGTTTGCCGTCGATGCCGATCGCTGCATCGGCTGCGGCCTGTGTGCCAAGCGCTGCCCCATGGCGGCGATTGAGATGCGCGACGGCCTTCCCGTCTGGACAAAGCCGGAGTGCGCAGCCTGCCTTCGTTGCCTGCACCGTTGTCCCAAATTTGCCATCTCGCACGGTAAGCGCACGGCATCCCACGGTCAGTACAGGCATCCCAAGCCAGGTGTGAGGATGTAGCGGCTGCTGGCCGCGCTACTTCCAAACCGCGAGCGCCGCAGTGCCCAGTACGATGAGGGCGAGACCGATGGCGCTGCGCCGCGAGACCTTTTCGCTGAATGCCAAGCGCGCAAATAGTACCGATACGACAATCGATAGTTTGTCGATCTGCACCACGACGCTCACCTGGCCTGCGGCGATGGCATAGTAATAGAGCAGCCACGATGCTCCGGTCGCGATGCCCGATGCCGCGAGAAATACGAGCTCGTAGCGGTCTACGTGCACGGCTTGGCCCATCTTGCCTTTAGCTGCCACGATTGCCCATGCCATAACCAGTACCACGCAGGTGCGGATTGCCGTGGCCAGGTTTGACTCGACGCCTTCGATGCCGATCTTAGCGAGGACGGAGGTGAGTGCTGCGAACATGGCGGCGCCGAGGGCGTAAGCGAGCCAGGTCCGGTCTTGCTGCTGCTCGGGTCCGGCGGATTGCTGCTTCTCGGTCATTAAAAACGTGCCGAGGGTAATGACGGCGGTTCCCACGAGCTTAACCGCAAGGTTGCTCGTCTCGCCAAAAAGCACGATGGCGATCAGCGCGGCGAGCACGGTGCTCATCTTGTCGACCGGTACGACCTTATTGACGTCTCCGATGCTCAACGCCTTAAAGTAACAGATCCACGAAGCGCCGGTAGCGAGTCCCGAGAGGACGAGAAAGAGCCAGGATCTGGGTTCGATGCTGCCAATGGTTCCAATGGATCCAGAAATGCCCGCCATTGCCCAGGCGAAAACGAGCACCACGCAGGTGCGAATGGCCGTCGCGACATCGGAGTCGGTCTGCTTGATGCCGCATTTGGCCAAGATGGATGTGATGCCGGCAAAGAATGCTGACGCAAATGCTGCGACGACCCACGACACGGGTTGAGCGCCTCCTCAAAAAAGACCACGCCAGATCTATGGCGCATGTCCAATGATACCGCGCTTGCCTATAGGTTGCGTGCCCGGTAGACCTTGGTGCTGATGGCGCAGCTGACAGCGCCAAGGACGACCGTTGCCAGCGCGGCAATTCCTGCGCACAGGAAGCCAAGAACGGAAGGATCGGGATTCGCCCCGGCAATCATCGACATGAGCTGGTTGCTGATGGGGTTGAATGAGTTTAGCGTGACCATGATAAGGCACATGTATAGGGCGTATAGACCAACGGATAGGCGTTGCGCCTTCATGTGTTCAAATCGAAAGAACAGAGGCAGTACCAAAAACACCGCCATGAGGGAGAAAAGCATCGATATTGCCGAGGCGATTGCGGTCTCAAAGACGGTCTCTCCCGTGGAGGGGATACCCACGCTGTTTAAGATCGGGATGGCGACGATACTCAACAGCACGGCCGCGCACGTCATGATGACCGAGAAAATAGTGATGCACAGGTAGCGTGCGCTGACGATGTCTTTGCGTGAGATGGGCAGCGTTGCCCGATAGCGCTCCCATCCGTTTTGGTTGTCGAGCCCGGCCAGCGACGTCATGGCCATGATAGGCGACATGGCACTGATCGCGAAGGCGCCGGCGGCGCTCATATCGGAATCACCATTCGATGCCCTGACGGCGGTCAGCACGACGAAGATGAACAGGCCGACGCCCGCGATGCTCGGGGTGAGCGTGCGAACGATGGCGAGCTCGGACATAAAGGCGCGTTTCATTTCGAAGCCCCTTTCAGCATGAGGCGCAGATAGTCATCAATGGTTGCCCGGTCGCAGGGAATCTCGGGAAAGGCCTCGAGCGTTTCGCGACGGTTGGGCACGAGCACGTCCACGCTATAGGCGTGGTGGACGGCACGGGCGCCTTCGACGCAAGTCATAAGCTCGGCAGCCTGTGCTTGGGTACAGTGGGCGATGCCGGCGCGGTCGGTAATGTCCTCGCGCGGCAGGTCAAAAATAATCGCGCCATTATCGATGCAGATGACGCGATCAGCGGTGCGATCGAGGTCGGACGTAATGTGGCTCGAGAGCAGCACGCTGTGCTGGCCGTCGGCGACAAAGGCAAGCAGCTCATCAAGCAGTTCCTCGCGTGCCATGGGATCGAGGCCCGCGGTGGCTTCGTCCAAAACGAGCAGCTTGGCATTGTGGCTGAGTGCACAGGCAAGCTGCAGCTTCATGCCCATGCCGCGGGAGAGGTCCTTGACCTTTGTCTTGGGATCGAGGCCAAATCGGTTGATGAATCCGGCGAACGTTTCGCGGTCCCACGTGGGGTACGCCGGGCCTACGAGCGCCTCGACCTGGCCCACCTTGAGCGTGGAGGGGAAGGGGCACGTGTCCAGGACAAGACCGACGCGGGAGCGTAGATGGCGTTGCGACCCATCGGGCGCGTCGGCGCCACAGCGCTGCCCAAACAGGTGCACCTCGCCGGCATCGAGCTTTATAAGCCCGAGCGCGGCGCGAATCGTCGTTGTTTTGCCGGCACCGTTTGCGCCTACAAAGCCGACGATCTGGCCAGGCTCCACGGCAAGCGTGACGTCGCGCAGCGAAAAGCGATCGCTCACATGGCGCGATGCACCTTTGATTTCTAGCAAATATTGCATGGTATAGCCTTTCTTGCAGATGGCTACTGCATGGTTTCGGGGGCTACAAGGTCGAGCATCTCGTGCAGCTTGTCGCGCGTGACACCCAGGGTTTCGGCTTGGCTCGCCGCTTTCGCAAGCAGCTCTTCGATATGGCAGAGCTGGTTTTCGCGCAAGAGCTCCTGGTTGCCCTCGGCGACAAAACAGCCCTTGCCCTGCACGGTGCAGATAAACCCGAGCTGCTCCAGGTCGGCGTAGGCGCGCTTTGTGGTGATGACGCTCACGCCAAGATCGCTCGCGAGTGCACGGATGCTGGGGAGTTTGGCTCCCGCAGCGAGCGTGCCCGATAAGATCTGAGCTTTGACTTGCGAGGTTATCTGCTCGTAGATGGGCTTGTCGCTCGAATTGGATAGGATGATGTCCACAGCGGCTCCTTAGCTGTTGGGCTACACGTGTATATAACCGGTAATCACAGTATATATACACTATGCACAGTTATGCAAGAGGCAAATACGGATTGGGCCGGCTACCCAGGCCCCAAGGTTGATTTCCGATCTCAGCCGAACACATTGAGCAAATAGGCCATTCCCGCA
>CAVGCW010000012.1:0-46910 GCA_963628025.1 Alloprevotella sp.
CTTCGTTAAACGGGCGCTAGGGTGTCACCCTTACACCAACATTTTCGACGCGATCGCAATAGCGGGTTTGGAACTTGACAGGATTAAAATTAATAAACAGATACCTTGTTTATGTTCATTAATTTCTTCGTCTTAATTGTCACATGAGTAGCAGCAGTACTCATATTTGGCATTTTCTGCCCACACGTATATAACCAACCCCCTACTACAGGCAAAAAACAGGCCGCAGCCCATGGCGGCGACCTGTTTAGAGTCCAAAAGAAGCGCTATGCGCTGTAACCCATCGCCTGCAGCACAAACATAACGACCGTCAGCACTGTAATCACACCGATAGTCGCCCACGTGAGCACATTCCACACGCGGCCGTTGCGGTTGGCGCCCATAATGTGTCGATCGGCGGCAATAAGCACCTGGAACACCAGGACCACAGGCAAAAGCACGCCGTTGATGACCTGCGAGGTCATCATAATCTGGAACAGGTCGACGCCGGGCATGAGCACCAGCATGGCAGAGATGCCAATGATGGCCGTAATAATGCCGCGGTAGACCGGGGCCTCGTCCCAGCTGCGATCGGCACCGCGCTCCCAGCCAAATGCCTCGCAGATAGCGCTGGACGTAACGCCCGGCAGCACGCAGGCGGCCAAGAAGCTCGCCGCGACCAGGCCCGAGGCAAACAGCACCGTGGACCACTGGCCCGCGATGGGCTCCAATGCGCGGGCGGCGTCGGCAGCATCGCTGATCTGAATGCCCGCGGGGAACAGTACCGTACCGGTCGTTATGATAATAAAGCCGGCAATGACATCGGCGGCAATCGAGCCGCTCACGGTGTCGATACGCTGCAGCACGATATCGTCCTCGCCCGCATTCTTATCGACCACGTTGTTCTGCGCCAAGAAGATCATCCACGGCGCGATGGTGGTGCCGATCGTTGCGACCACAAGCGACACGTAACTGGGGTCGTTTTGGATGTTGGGCACAACCAGGTCGACCGCCACCTCGCCCCAGCTGGGACCAGCCATAAATGCAGCGACGATGTAGGTCACAAACACGCAGCTCACCAGCAGCAGAATCTTCTCGATGCGCTGGAAGCTGCCCGACATGGTAAGCATCCAAACCAGCAGCGCCACCAGCGGCACCGAGATGCTCGCCGGCACGCCAAAGAGGGCAAGGCCGCTCGCGATACCCGCAAACTCCGAGATGGTCACGGCCGTGTTGGCGATCAGCAGCGCCGCCATGGCCAGCACGCTCCTGCGCACGCCAAAGCGCTCGCGAATGAGCGACGCCAGGCCCTTGCCTGTGACGCAGCCACAACGCGCCGCAGTCTCCTGCGTCACGATAAGCAGCACGGTCATGACGGGAAGCATCCACAGCATCTTGTAGCCATAGCTGGCACCGGCGCTGGAATACGTGGCGATGCCGCCGGCGTCATTGCCCGAAAGCGCCGCCAGAAGGCCAGGGCCCATGGCGCCAAAGATGGCCGCGATGGTCAGCTTTTGCTTGGTGCTCGCCTTTTGCTTCGTGTTTTGCACGCGACCACCTACCCCATGACCGACATGGTGAGCAGCACTGCGGCGATGCAGTACGCCACGCATGAAATCATGACGGCAATGACGTTCATGGCGGTACCCGACGTATTGAGGTCGTGCTCGTCACGCCAGAACAGCACCATCAGGTAAATCACGGCGCTCATGTTGCCAATCAGGCAAACGATGGCCGCAATGTTAAAGCAGCCGGTAAAGAGCTGCTCTTCAAACATGGACGCGTCGGGGAATGCGGCGGTGCGCACCAGCTGGGCGCACAGGTAGGTCACGAGCGACAGAATCAGGCCCATGCCCGTGCTCTGGAAGAAGAACCCCAGATACGGCTTGGGCTCATCGTCATGGCCGTCGTACTCCAGGAAGTAGTTCTTGACGAACGACACCATACGCGAGGCAGCCAGCAGCACGAGCGGCATGGCGCACATGGGGAACACCACCAGATGCGCGGAGCCCAGCGCCGTCCCCAGCACTGTTGCCATGATGCACGAGGCAATGCCCCACACGACAACCCAGTACTGGCGATGCACAAACCAGCTGAGCACATTCGTCGAGTCGTCGGACGCGCTGTCGCCCGAGCCGACGCCTGCGATCTGCAGGTCCTCCTGGTGCTCCTCGGCGATAACGTCCATGGCGTCGTCAAAGGTCACGATACCCAAGATGTGACGGTTCTCGTCGCAAACGGGGATGGCAACCAAGTCGTACTTGGTCATCTCGTCCGTTACGTCTTCCTGGTCGTCGTCGGGCGACACATAAACCAGGTCGCGATAGGCCAGCTGGCCCAGCGTGGCGTCGCGGTCGGCCACGATCAGCGTGCGTAGCGAAAGCACGCCGGTGAGCATGCCGCTCGGGTCCTCGGTATAGACGTAGTAGACGCTTTCGAAATCCTCGTCGAGCTTACGAATCGCCTCGATGGCGTCGCCGACCGTCGCCGTGGCGGGTAGGGAGACAAACTCCGAGGTCATGATACGGCCGGCGGTGTTGTCCTCATAGCCCAGCAGGTTACGAATCGCCTTCTCCTCCTGAACGCCCATCAGGCGCAGGAGCTTCTCGGCCTTCTCGTAATCGAGCTCGTCGATCAGGTCGGCGGCGTCGTCCGGGTCCATCATGGCCAGCATCGACGATGCGTCCGTATCGGACAGGCCCTCGAGCATCTCGGTCATAAGCTCGTCGTCATCGAACTCCGAGATGGCCTCGGCGGCCTGGGCGGTATCGAGTTGCGCGAACACCTGCGCGCGCAGGCGCGGGTCGAGCTGCTCGATAATGTCGGCAATGTCGGCAGGGTGCAGCTCGCCGAGCGTCTTGTGCGACACCGAAAGCTGGATGTTTTTAGTCGAACGGTCGAGCAGGTCCATGTAGGACCAGGCGATGATGTCCTCGCCGAGCGGTTTGCCCAGGTGCTTCATAAAGCTCTCGACGACATGCTCGAGGGCGGGGCTGATCGCGCGCAGCAGACCACGGGCGCCAACTTCGGCACCCAGCAGACGCAGCTGATTTTCGCCCGACATGGAAAACTTGATGTCGTTGACGCGCACGACCTTCATGCCCTGCGTGTCGACAATCTGCTTGTTAAGCACGTCGCGCGCGAGCAAAAGTTCGGTCGGCTGCAGGTACGAAAAACGGATTTCGGTGGCCGGCGACTTAAGGTGTACGCCCGTCTCGTCGATACGGTCGACCCATTTGCGCCAGCTGATCATAAACGGCGTCTTGCCGGGTCCGCGGAACGCGAGCGACGTTACGTGCGGAAAAACTTCGCCGGTAGCAATGCCAAAATCGTTCACAACGCCGAGCTTTTCGCCATCGACGTCCAAGACCGGCAATTTGAGCATCTCACTCAGATAATTCACTGGTGCTCCCCATCATTATCCCTTCGAACTGCGGCCATGCCGGCACGCCGTCCGTGGACTTTTAGATATGTATACGCATGCGCGGGCGGCACGCCGCTCGGCGCTCACACCCCGTACATGCGCAAGAAGCACCTGCATGGGGTCATCGACTGTATGGTCGAGGTTTGGATTTCACCTGCAACCTTTCTCTTGACCCTTGTTATCCGCAGTAACTATAGCATCAGCATCGCGCCGTGGCGCCAAATTTATGCTCCAAACATCGCAGGCATACCAAACGCTGACGCATCCGTGACATAGTCATTGGGGACGTTCTTACATGACTAGTCTGTGGTGTCGTCATCTTCGGCGAGCTGGGGAAACACGGCGTTTTTGGGCATGGCGGCCTTCGTCAGCGAGGTGAGCTTTTTGCTCAGCGATGTATCCGTCTTGACCAGATCGCTCAATGTCACGATTTTGTAGCCGTCGGCAATAAGCCCGTCGATAATCTGCGGCAGCGCCTCGAGCGTCTGCTCGGCACATTCATCGTTATCGGTCAGCAACACAATGTTGCCCGGCGTCACCGAATCGAGCACCGTCGAGACCTGCTCGTCGGCACCGTTGAGCAGCCAGTCGCCCGAATCGATATTCCACGAGACCACGGCAGACACCAGGTCCATCGCATCAATCCAGTTTTGCTCGTCAAAGGCTGCGTAGGGAGCACGCAAAAGCATCGTCGACGTTCCGGTCGCGGACTTGATCGCCTCGGTGCCCTTCGAAACCTGTTCGCGCACCGCATCGCGATCCTTGCCCTTGAGCGATTCGTCGCTGTAACTGTTGGAGCCGACCTCGCAGCCGGCATCGACAATCGCCTTGGCCGTGGCGGGCGAGGCCTCGGCTGCATCGCCCGACAGGAAGAACGTCGCGGTGACGCCCTTTTCCTTGAGCACCTGCAAGATCTGCTTGGTCACGCCGCTCGGGCCCTCGTCAAATGTCAGCGCAACGTACTTTTCGTTGCCCTTGGGCGCCACGCTCGCGCACTCGACCACGCAATCGGTGGCGGGCACGACCTCGCCGCGGTCCTGCGTCTTGCCCGATTGCTCGCCGACCCACACCTCAGAGCGACCCTGGATACCCCACGTCTTGACATACTCGATGGCACCCGTGCCCTCGACCTTAAGCTTGGGCTCGATAACCGTCGCCTGGACCTCATGCTTCTCATACGTGTCGCGGCCGTCTTTGACCGTCACCTTCTCGCCGCCCGTAAGCTCGCGGCTTTTCCACTTGCCCTGTTTTATGCGCTTGCCGTCCACCTTTACCGACAGCTTTTCGCCGCCATGGCGGGTCAGCACGCTGTCGTCAACGGCCAGCAGATCACCGGCGTCGTAGGTATCGGTCAGATCCTGGTCGTCGATGAGATTTTGCAGCGTAGAGCCGACGCGCACTGCAGTCTCCTGGCCGTTGAGGACGACATCCACGCTGCGGTTGACGTAGCCCACAACGGCGGCGACAAACAGCACGAGCGCGCAGCCCACGGCGATGAGCGCATAGGGCAGGCGAGACGGACGGCGGGGCGTGCGGCCGTTGCCGATGCGAGCGCTTCGGTCGCTAAAGCCGCGGCTATGGTTGAGATACATCGCGCCGGGCTTACGGTGACGCTTGCGCTGACCGCTGGGCAACTGCCCCAGATCGCGGCGCGCCGTCGGACGCGCGCCCGGGCGTCCGTGTGAATATGATCCGTTTTGGCGCATGTGCCCTCCCCCATAAACGCAGCAAGCCGGAGCAACAGGTCTCCGGCTTGCCTCCCATCATTTGGAACGTCGCTATTTACTAGCTTTCGACGAGCCCCCGCTCGCCTTTTGGTATTCGTCCTTAAAGGCCTTGAACATACCGCGCGTCTTGCCGAGCTGCTTGCCCAACGCGCGACTGCCCTTGTCCACGGCGACCGAACCTTTGTCATCGAGCACCTTGGCGCCCTTTTTGACCTTATCGCCCACCACGACGCTTGCCTCGGCAGCCTTTGCGGCGGCGCCGCCCGAATACCCGAGCGACTTGACCTCGTCCGAAACGATCATCGCGCCGTCCGCATAGCCGCGCAGCATCGTCGGCGGCATCTGCGTGTCGCCCACCAGCACACTCGAGGCAGTGCCGGCGGTCACGTAGAACGTCTGCACGACGCCCGAACGCGGCTTGAACTCCACATCCGAGCAATAGCCGACGACATCGCCCGACTCCGTGCGCACGTCCATGCCAACCCAGATAATGCAATCGTCCAGGTTGATGTCGAGGCGCTTGGCCGCAGCGGTATCGTAGGTACCCTTGACGTCGTCAACCGCGATGGCGCCCTCGTAGACGCCAATGGCATCGAGCGCCACAAAGCGGTCAGGGCGCTCGATCATACCCGCGATATCGGACTGGCGGACCATAAAGCCCACCACGCGCGTACCGCCCGGGGTAAAGACCGGAAAGTGAATCTTGCCAAGCTTTTTAGGGCTGCGCGGCGTGCCGTCTTTTTTGGTGCGCTTATCCTCGGTAGGCTTGCGATAGATCTTGGCGCCGACAAAATCCCCGGCGCGCATTATGCCTCGGTCGAAGGCTCCGCGGCCTCGGCGTCGGCCTCGACGGCGTTTTCGACCACGACATCGGCGGCGGGCGTCACGTTACCGCCCGAGATGGCGTCGTTGAGCTGCTCGCGCAGCTGGTCCATGCGCTCGCGGGCAAGGTCAACCTTGGCACGCAGGTCATCGGTCTTGGCATCGACCATCGGGCCAAAATCGTTGACCGCAGCGCGGGCCTCCTCGGCACCGTGCTCGTAGGTGTCGCGCATGTTATCCCAGGCGTCGTTGGCGATATCGGCAGCCATGGCGCGGGTCTCGGCGCCCGAGCGCGGAGCCAGGGCAACGCCGATGATGGCGCCGGCGGCGGCACCGAAGAGCGCACCCGAGATAAAGTTGAAAGTCTTACCCATGTTCATTCCTCTCCTGCGGGCACCTCGGCGCCCACCGTTTGAATGCTGTCCATTATACCCGCAGCACAGCGCTTGCCGTCTTGCTCATCTGCGTACGGTAAAGGCGCAGGTACATGATGGTGATAAGCGGATGAGCCTACTCCTGCGGCATGGCAGGCATGGCCACTGTAGCGCCCGGGTCCTCGCCGGCGCCGTCAACGAGCGGCAGCGCTCCCTCGCGCGCGGGGGCCACCGGAGCCGTCGCCGCGCCACCGTAGACGGCAGCGGGGGCCTCGTGGCTTTCGGCGGTCGCGCCCTCGGTATCGATTGCCTCCTGCGGCTCGTCGTCAAAGCTCGGGACGCCCTGGGGCTCCGCGGGCTCGGGCTCGGAAGCCGCCTCGGCAGGCGCCTCGTCGACAGGATCGACGGCAGCCTCGGCAGGCTCGACGCCCTCGGCCGTGTCCCCGGCCTCGCCCTCGGCGTTCGCGGCGGCGACGGCCTCGTGCGGGTCCTTGCCCTCGGCCTCGGCGCGCATGCCCAGCACCAGGTTGCGCAAACCCGCAACCGTACCGTCCACATCGGGAGCGGGCTGGTCGGCATGCAGATAGGCCCAATCCATCATAAAGGTCGCCGAAGACAGCGCGCCGATGGCCAGCGCGTCGTCGGGACACGAAAGCTCGACCTCAAAGACGCGCTCATCGTGCTCGCTTACGCGGGTGCGGCCGCACGAAATGCTGCCAGCGAGACCGGTCTCGTTCATGAGCTCGACCGTCACGTGCTCCAGCAGATGGCAAAGCTCGGTCTGGCCCATGCAGTCCTGGAATTCGCGACCGGAATCGCCCAGGCACAGGTGCTTGGCAATCGCGGGCACCAGGTAATACACGCGCGCCGTGGCCTCGATGTCCTCCGAGGTCATGAGCGGCATGCCGGGGTTCACCAGCACGTGCGCGCAGATCTTGTCCTCGCTGACGGTGACCTTAAGGATGTTGAACAGGCCTGCCATAACTCTCCCCTACTCTTCCTTACCCTACTCGTCGCCGTCGTGCGGGTCCGCAGAGCCCGCACCAGACGCCGTCGGCTCGTGTGCCGAGGGCTCGGAATCCTTCTTATCGGTTTCGGCCGGAGCGATCACGCGAATGAGCGAGATGCGCTGGCCACGCATCGACTGCACCTTAAACTTGTACCCCGCAACCTCAAACACCTCTCCGATGTCGGGCACCGAGTCGCAAAGCTCCAAAATCCAGCCGGCGATGGTCTCATAATCATCGCTTTCCTCGAGCGGCCAACCAAGCTCAATCGCGTCATCGCACGAAAAACGCCCATCGACGAGCCACTCGCGGCGCGAAAGGCGCGTGAGGTACTTGTTGTCGGGATCGAACTCGTCCTCGATCTCGCCCACGATCTCCTCGACGATGTCCTCGATGGTGATGATGCCGGCCGTGCCGCCGTACTCGTCCACGACCACCACGATCTGGTCGTGCGAGGTCTGCATCTCGGACAGCAGCGGCAGGATGTCCTTGGTGTCGGGCACAAAGGTGGCGTCGCGCAAAAAGTCGGCGATGGGCTGGTCGCCCTTGCCGTCGAGCGAAGGCTGGATCAGGTCCTTGATGTGCGCGATGCCGGCGACGTTGTCGGGATCCTCGTGATAGACGGGGATGCGGCTAAAGCCGGTCTGGCGCATGGCGGACAGCACGTCGGCGACCGTTTCGTCGTCCTCGCACATGGTGGTGTCCACGCGCGGCACCATGACCTCGCGGGCAACGGTGTCTCCCAGGTCGAAGATCTCGTGGATCATGCGCTTTTCCTCGTCGAGCAGATCGTCCTGCTCCGAGACCATGTATTTGATCTCTTCCTCCGAGACGTTTTGGCGGTCGTCGGCGCTCTTGATGCGCAGGATGCGGGCCAGGCCGTCGGAGCAGGCACCGGTCAGCCACACGAGCGGGCGGGCGATCTTTTGGAACACGGAGAGCGGTCCCACGACCTGCTTGGATACGCCTTCGGCATTAGCCAGGCCGATGCGCTTGGGCACAAGCTCGCCAACCACGATGGACACGAAGGCGACGGCGACGGTGATGATGACCGGCGCCAGGCCGCGCGCGATGGCGGAAAGCGGCGCGATGCCAAAGCTCATGAGCCACGTGGCAAGCGGGTCGGACAGGCTCGTCGAGGCGACGGCGGACGAGGCGAAGCCCACGAGCGTGATGGCGACCTGGATGGTGGCGAGCAGCTGGTCGGAGTCGGCGGCCAGCTTAATGGCGCGCTCGGCGCGCTTGTCGCCTTCCTCGGCATCGTGCTCCAACACGGCGCGCTTAGCCGTGGTGAGCGCCATCTCGGACATGGAGAAGTAGCCGTTGATGAGGGTCAAAACGAGGGTGGTGATAAGGGAGATGGTTATGTCCATCGGGAGTTTCTCGAACCTCCAAGATTCGGGACGTTAGGGTAAAACGTTGATGGCGGATAGGGCAATTGCGCTGGCGACCGAGCGGGGCACGGGCGCTGGCGTGGTCGCTAGATTACGAAGAGGATCACCGCCATGAACTGGAAGATGCTGCCGGCGAGCACCCACAGGTGAAACACGCTGTGCAGATAGCGCACGTTTTTGGCGATATAGAACGGCACGCCCGCGGTGTAGCACACGCCGCCGACGGCGAGCAGGGCAAGCGCCACAGGGTTGAGCAGTGCCACAAGTTCGGGCAGCTTAAAGACAACGAGCCAGCCCATCAGCAGGTAGACCAGGCCACTTACCCAGTGCGGTTGACGCTCGCGCATAAAGCACTCGAGGGCGATGCCGACAATGGCGATGGCCCATACGGCAAAGAACAGCGCAGCGCCGCCGTCGTTTGCCAGTGTAATGAGGCAAAACGGCGTATAGCTGCCCGCAATGAGCAGGTAGATGCAGCTATGGTCGATGATGCGGAATACGCGCTTGGCACCCGCGGGCTGAATCGCGTGGTAAAGCGTGGAGGCCAAGTATTCAAGGATAATGCTTACGCCATAGACGATCGCCGCGGCCATGTGGGCCGGGCCTCCGCCGCGCAGGGCGGCGAATACGATCAGGAGCACCAGGCCCGCGATACCCAGCAGGCAGCCAACACCATGGGTGACGGAGTTCATGATCTCCTCGCCCATGGTGTAGTGTGGAACGGCCGCGGTCTTGGGTCGCGGCTTAGAACTGTCGCTCGAATCGGACATGCCGGTTACATCCTCCAACGTAAAGAGTTCTCAACACTATATCAAAGCGTCTGGGTACGTGCGAAATTTGCACCATACGTGACCCTTTGTTTACCCATTCTTTGCCTGTTGACGCATCAACGGCGAACGTCCATAATGCGCTTGCATTAAATGTTGATGTATTAACATCTTATAGGAAAGCTTCTTATGTCTCAAAACGCACGTTCCCATCGAAAGCTCAAGATAGCCGGCGTCGTTGCGCTGGTGCTCGTTGTCGCGCTGCTGGGGTTTGCCGGCAACTTTTTGTTTGACTTTGCCCTGAACCCCCAAGCGCCGTACACCATGAAGATGATGCAGGATGGCAAGGACGCCGAAAAGGGCGAGCAGATGGACGCCGAGGAGGGCGAGGCACGGGCGTGGTTTAAGGAAAACTGCGAGAGCAGCAGCCTCACCGCGAACGACGGGACCGAGCTTGCCGCCTGGTATTTTGCTGCGTCGGAGAGCGCACACGATTACGCCGTCTGCCTGCATGGATATACCAACGAGCCCATCGGTATGGCCCGATACGTCAAGCGATTCCACGACCGCGGCATGAACGTACTCGCACCCGCCGCACGCGCCCACGAGCGCTCCGGCGGCGACTATATCGGCATGGGCTGGCCCGAGCGCCTCGACATCGTCGCATGGATCGAGCAAATCGTTCAGGCTGACCCCGAGGCGCGCATCCTGGTCTTTGGCGAGTCGATGGGTGCGGCAACTGCCATGAACGTCGCGGGGGAATCTCTGCCCGCAAACGTGAAATGCATTATCGAGGACTGCGGTTATACAAGTGTTTGGGACGAGTTTTCTCTGCAGCTCAAGGACGTGTTCGGCCTGCCCAGCTTTCCCTTGCTCGATGTAGCAAACTTGGTGTGCAACGTGCGCGCGGGCTACGACTTTCATAAGGCGAGCAGTGTGGAGCAACTCAAACACGCGACGGTTCCCATGCTGTTTATCCACGGCGACCAAGACACTTTTGTGCCGTACGATATGCTCGACCAAAACTACGACGCGTGCGCCAGCAAGGTCAAGCAAAAGCTCACCATCCATGGCGCCACCCACGCCAAGAGCGCGCAGGTCGACCCCGAACTCTACTGGGACACGGTCGACAACTTCCTCGACAAGAATTTTTAGGCAAAAAGCAACGTCTGGGGTTTTGTTGCCAAAAAACGGTTTGTGGTCGGCGGGGTTCGATTTTTCGCCGCACTTCCAAAAAGCCGCCCGCGAGCGTTGTGCTCGTGGGCGGCTTTTACTCAACTAACGCCACAAAGGCGCTTGGTTTGTCCAATAGGACGACGCTACTTGACCTCGATGAGCTCGTACTCGCTCGTGCCCAGGCCGATCTTCTCGGCATGCGCGATGCACACGCGCCAGTCGGTGTCGGGATGCGTGATGCAGAAGGGATCCTTGGCCTGCTCGCCCTCCAGATGCTCGTGGTTGTGCTCCATCTTGGCCGCGCTATCGGTAAGCTCGGTGTTGGGCAGCGGCTCGGACGCCATGACGGCGTCGGCGCAGGCCTGGTCGATGGCGACCGGGTCGAAGCTCGCGAACATGCCGATATCGTTGACGATAGGTGTGTCGTTTTCGGGATGGCAATCGCAGTTGGGGCTGATATCCATAGCCAGCGAAATGTGGAAGCTGGGACGATCCTGGACAACGGCTTTGGTGTACTCGGCGATCTTACAGTTGAGCACGTCGGCCGCGGCCTCATAGCCGGGCTTGATGGCGTCCTGGTTGCATGCCGCAATGCAGCGTCCGCAGCCCACGCAGCGATCGTGGTCGATGGCAGCCACGTGCACCGTGCGAGTGTTGCCGTTGGCAAGCTCGCGCTCGCGGGTATCGTCAAACGAGATGGCGTTGTGCGCGCAGATCTTTTCGCAGGCACGGCAGCCAACGCAGTGCTCGGTCGCGACGTTCGGCTTGCCGGCGGCATGCTGCTCCATCTTGCCGGCGCGACTGCCGCCGCCCATGCCCAGGTTCTTCATGGCGCCGCCAAAGCCGGCCTGCTCATGACCCTTAAAGTGGGTAAGGCTGATCACGATATCGGCGTCCATGAGCGCCTGACCAATCTTGGCCTCGTGCACGTACTCGCCGCCCTCGACCGGGACAAGCGCCTCGTCGGTGCCCTTGAGGCCGTCGGCGATGATGATCTGGCAACCCGTAGCATACGGGGTAAAGCCGTTCTGGTAGGCGGTGTCGATGTGCTCGAGCGCGTTTTTGCGGCTACCGACATAGAGCGTATTGCAGTCGGTGAGGAAGGGCTTGCCGCCCAGCTCCTTCACCACGTCCGCGACGGCGCGGGCGTAGTTGGGGCGCAAAAAGCTCAGGTTGCCCAGCTCGCCAAAGTGAATCTTGATGGCGACGAACTTGTTCTCAAAGTCGATCTGCTCAATACCGGCGTGACGTATGAGGCGCTTGAGCTTGTCGAGCTGGCTCTCGCGAGCATGCGTGCGCAGGTTGGTGAAGTACACCTTAGCGGGTGCTGCGGGTGCAGTTGCGGTCATAGATATATCCCCTTGGTCTATATGGCGTTACAGACATAGAGGATGGTACCAGTTAAAGCAGAGTTAAAGTCAAGTACGGAACCTAGTCATTGGAGACGTTCTTAAATGACTACTCTTGGACTTTGAGCGCCTCGGCCAGGCCCACACGTTTGATAGAACGCGTGTGCAGCAGCGCCACGACCAGGTAGGTCGCAAAGCCAATGCCCACGCACGCCGCCATGGACCAAGCGGGCACGTAGATCTCGATATTGCCGTTATAGGCGAGCAGCATCGAACGGAAGATGGCCGTTAGCGAGCCAATAATGACCGGCAGGCTCAGCACGAGTGACGCCGCCACGCACAGCGTGATCGAGCGGATGTACAGATGCGAGATCTCGCCATCGCGATAGCCAAAGACTTTCATGTAGCTGATCGAACGGGCACTGTGGTCGATCACAGCCTTGGTCAGCAGGTACATAAACAGCAAGAAGATGAACACCGCGAGCCCGACCATCATTCCGATCATTTTGCTCATCATGCCGATGAATTGGTCGCCCACGGCGCGCATGTCGTCGGGCGTGGTGTCGCCGGCAAAGTAACGAGCATCGAGGTCGAGCTTCTCGTTGCTTACATAGCCGTTAAAGTAGGCGGCGTCGTTGTCGAACAGCTCATTAAAGTCGTCGATACTCATATAGATATTCATGTCCGACTTGGAGCCCCAGGCACAGTCCTTGCCCGCGTACTCAAGGGAATAATACTCACCCTCGTACTTGTCGCTGAGCGTGACCTTCTGGCCCTCGCTCCAGCCAAACTTGTCGAGCAAGCCACCGCCAAAGACGACGCGTCCGTCGCCGACGTCCAGCCCTTTCCAGTAGCGCGAATCGGGCGAGATGCCGTAGACAGAAATCGTCTCCTGCCCATTTCCGTCGCCGCGATCGTATTGCAGCTGGTAGACGGCGTATTTCTCGGCCTGTGCGATTGCGCCCGCGCCGTTATCGGTCGTATTGACCGGGTGGATATCGTCGTTGTCGGTGTCAATCTTAGAGGCCTTGTCAATCAGGTCGATAGCCTCGTCGCGGTTGCAGCCGAGGGCATCGGCAAGGTCATCGAGGCGCGCATAAAGCGCATCCTTCTTGTCCTGGACCTTGGCGAGCGCGTCCTGCGCCGCGGCCAGGCTCTCGGCAGACGGAGCGCTGGTCGCGGCATCGGCTGCCGCCTGCGCTGCATCGGCCGCGTCGTCAAGCTCGTCATCGGCATCCTGAGCGGCAGAAAGCAGTGCGCCGTCAACCGACTGCAAACGCTCGAGTGCCGACCACTGCTCGCGCTCCTCGGCAGTGCCCTCGAGCTCCAGCGGCGCCTTGAGCGTGTACTGGTGCTCGGCGACCAGGCTTGTCTCGAGGTTGTCCGCATAGTGCGTCATCGTGGGCAGAATCGCCAGGCCAAAGAGCAGCAGTAGCGACGCAAATGCAATGCCCACGAAGAGCGTGGCGAAGTTGCCCAGATTGCGCAGGAAGATACGCAAGCGGAAGCGGGAAACAAAACCCATGCGCTCCGGCAGTTGCATACCACGCTTGGTACCCGACTTGCCGCTCGCCTCGTGACGAAGGAACTGCAACGGCGTCTTGCCCATTTTGCGGAGCAGACCCACCAGCGTGATGAGGATGAGCGCGGCGGCGGGAACCACGGCGCACTTCACAAAGATTTCCCAGCTCCAGTACACCTGGAAGGGCGGCAGACTGTACGAGCCGTAGTAGAGACTGCGCATGGGCTCGGTAAAGAACACAACGCCGAGCGCAGTGCCCAAAAGCGCCGCGACCACGCCCACGATGGCGGGAAGTGCCAGGTAGTGCAGCACGATCTCGCGGCGGCGGTAGCCGCTGGCGAGCAGCGTGCCGATAATGGCGCTCTCCTCCTCGATGGTGGCGTCGGTGAGCACCACAAAGACAAACGCCATGATCACGATGATGATGTCGAGCAGCGTCATCCACATCGTGGAGTCGCCGTCCACGTCGTCGCGCGCGTAGCCAATACCCTGGTTGGAATCGGCGTCGATGAGGTCATCCACGCGTGCATCGGCATCGGTGAGCGCCTCCACCATATCCTGCTCCGCATCGACGCGATCCGCGGTGGAGAGATCGCGATCGGTAAAGGTAAAGGAGTAGGTGTAGGCAGGCGCGCCGCCGGCGTCCTTAAGCGCGGCAAAGCCG
The DNA here is from genome assembly GCA_963628025.1 of Alloprevotella sp. GTDB lineage: Bacteria > Actinomycetota > Coriobacteriia > Coriobacteriales > Coriobacteriaceae > Collinsella. The sequence continues at coordinate 14,206 of CAVGCW010000012.1, forward strand.
GCGTCGGTGACCTCGGCCACACCGTACGTGATGGTGTTCACCGTAAAGTCCGAATTGTTGAGGAACAGCGCCTGGCTATCGGGCTGGGTCATGATGCCGCAGATGGTGTAGGTGCGACCCTCGAGCTCGACTTTATCGCCCACGGACAGGTTGTTATTGGTGGCGAAGACACGGTCGATTGCCACCTCGTCGTCCGCCTTAGGCCGCCTACCTTCGCAGTAGGACGCGATATCGACCTTGGTGCGGTGCGCATAGGTGCGCAGCGTGCGCTTGGTGCCGTCGTCGCCGGACGCCTTTTTGATGATGGCGTCGATGGAGAAATTCTTGTAGAGCGTGACGCCGCCGACGTCGTCGGCCGCGTCCTCGGCTGCCTTGAGTTGTTCCTCGGTCGCCTCGAAGGAGGTGGTCACGCGGCCGTCCTCAATCGTGTACGCATCGCGCATGTCATCGATAAGGCAGCCGATGGAATGCGCCGCGAGCAAAAAGCCCGAGGTGAGAGCGATACTTCCACACATAAGCAAAAAGATGCCCAGGTACTTGCCGATATTGCGGCGCAGCTCGCGTGGAAGACGTTTTGCGAGAGGTGTCATGGCGCCGCCTACCAATCGAGCTCGGCGGCCGAGACGGGCGACTCGTTGAGCTCATCCTCGACGATGCGCCCGTCGCGCAGGCGCAGCACGCGATTGGCCATGCGCGCGATGGCGGCATTGTGGGTGACAATGATGATGGTGCAGCCGTAGGTGCGGTTGACATCCTCCATGAGCTGCAAGATTTCCTTGGACGTCTTATAGTCGAGCGCACCGGTGGGCTCGTCGCACAGCAGCAGGCCCGGGTTTTTGACGAGCGCACGGCCGATGGCGCAGCGCTGCTGCTGGCCGCCCGAAACCTGGCGCGGGAACTTGTTGCGGTGCTCGTAGAGGCCCAGCGAGCGTAGCAGGCCGTCAATGTTGAGCGGCTTTTTGGACAGGTGTGCCGTGACCTCGATGTTTTCCTTGATGGTGAGGTCGGGCACCAGGTTGTAGAACTGAAAGACAAAGCCCAGCTCACGGCGGCGATACTCGCCCAGGTCGGTAGGCTTGAGCACCGTGAGGTCGCAGCCGTCCACCATGATAGAACCGCCGTCGGCATCCTCCAGGCCGCCGATCAGGTTGAGAAAGGTCGACTTGCCCGAGCCCGAGGGCCCCAGCATGACGCAGATCTCGCCGCGGTTGATGGACGCGTCGATGCCATCGAGTACCGTCAGGCGTGCATCACCGTCGCTGTAATGCTTTTTGAGATCCTTAACCTGGACATAGGCTTCCTGCGTTGCCATGGTATCCCCCATTGTTAGCCTCATACTACTTTATGAGCGTAATAGTAAACCTTGGCGAACTATTTTGGAGCGAGGCTTGGGATTTATTTCAGACTAGGCGCGGGATTTGGCGCGTGCGAGAGCCAGGCCTACGGCGGCAATGGCGGCGGCGAAGAGCACGGTGACGCCCAGGTCGCAGGCGATGTCGCCCAACACGGCAGACGTCAGGTCCGAAGCAAGCGCCTTGCCGATCGCGTCGTTCACCCAATACGTCGGCACAAAGTGCGCCACCGTCTGCACGGCCGAGCCCATGAGCGACAGCGGCATCCAAGCGCCGCCCAAAAACGTCATGAGCATGCCGAGCAGGTTGCCCACACCGTTGAGCAGCTCCTCACGCGCGCCCAGGCTCGAAAGGGCAAAGCCAACGGCCAGAGGCGTGCACGCCAGGGCAAACGTCGCCGCCAGCGCCAGGCACACACGACCCACGCCGACCTCGGCAACCGCGCCGGCAAAGCCCACGACGCCCATCATGCTCGACACAAACCAGATGCAGACGGTGAGCACCGCAGCAGCCGCGAACACGGCAAGCGAGCGCTGGCGCTCGGAGACCGGGCCGGCCTCCATGCGGCGCACACGCTCGGGCTCGTTCATGCCCGAGAACACCAGTCCCACCGACACGATGACCGACGAGATGATCGCGTACGCGCCAAAGTTGAAGTACGACTCGAGCGTGGCGGCGGCAGTCGAGTCGACCTTGACCTGCTCGATCTCGACCTCGGCACGCTCGGTGGCCGCGTGTTCGGCAGCCTTGGCGACGTCACCGTTGGAGGCAGCAGACTCAAGTGCGGCCGCAGCGCCCGCGAGCGAGATCCAGCGCGAGGCCTCGGCAGACGAAAGCGCCGCCGCCATGGTGCCGGCACCGTAGGTCACATCGAGCTTGGGTAGGGACTCCCCCGCACGGGCGGCTGCAACGAGGTCGCCCTCAAACCCCTCCGGGATAAAGAACACGCAGTCGGCGCTACCCTTGGCGCTGTTGCTCTTGGAGAGCGCGTCCACAAGGTCGTACGTGTCGTCGCCGATGCCCGTGACCAGCTCAAAACGCGAACCCAGATGCTTGGTAAGCGCACGCGAAAGGTCGCTGTCGTCGCGGTCGACCACGATCACGTTGGCATCGTAGGACTTGTACTCGGTGAGCTGCGACGAGTTCCAGCTCACCGAGGCCGCGATGAATACGCCCATGAGCGAGATGAACACCGTATAGATGAGCAGGTAGAACGGGTGCGCTAGCGCCATGCGAAGCGCGGTCTTAAAGGTGCTCATAGCGGCTCCTTCCAAAGATCAGCGTGGCGGCGGCAACGAACAGCAACGCCATAAGGACCAGCGCGCCGGCGCGAACGACAAAGGGGCCCAGGTCCTCAAAGAAATACAGGCGGTTGAACATGTCGCAGATGAGCTTGACGGGGTTGAGCCAGCACTCGGCCGGGCAGGCGCGGGCGACGTCGTCGGCAAGCGCCATCGCCGGCTCGCCGTAGAGGCCGGCGAACAGGGCGCACGTGGTAGCAAAGCCCGTGAGGATGCCGGACTTGGACGCCTTGCCGCCCTTAACGGGAAGCGTGCCCACAAAGAGTCCCAGGCCCGTGGCGGCAAGCGCGGAAGCGGCGCCGCCCACCAAACACAGTCCCTCGCGCCCGCCAAAGTCGATGCCCACGACCAGGCGCACGTAGCCAATCGCAATCGCCATCGAGGCAAAGGAGACCAGCCACGAGCCCACAAAGATACCGGCCAGCGACGCCGTCTTGGAAAGACCGCCCACGCAGCGACGCGCGCCAAGGCCCGATAGATTGGGCTGCAGATCGACGACGCTCAAGGCGGCAAACTCGGCAGACATCATCGCGACCAGGCCAAAAAGCGCGTAATAGTAGATGACCGTGCCATCGGGTGTGGTGCGTGTCAGGCTTACGCGGCGGGTGCCGCCCTCGAGCGACAGGGCGCGCGCAACCGCCTCCGGGTCGGCGAGCGCCGCCGGGTTGTCCTGGGCAATCTGGGATATGAGCTCGGCATTTTGTGTATACGAGCTTGCCACCGTCTCCAAAATGCTGCGGTCGGTGAGCACCGACGAGGCGCGCGAGCTGTCATAACTCGAAAGCAGTGTGAGCTTGGGTACGCCTGCGTCGTCGACCGTATAGATGCCCACAACCTCGCCGGCCTTAAGCGCACGGTTCGCATCGGCTGCGTCGTCGCACTCGTGGATCTCGAGCAGCTGATCGTCACCTTGCTTGGCAAGCGACGTCGCCACGCCCTTAAAGGTCGAAACGTTCCAAGCCTCGTCCGCCACGACGGCAACCGGCACCGGGTCGACCGTACCGTCGGAGCTGAGGTTCGCAAACATAAACATGAACATCGTGGAAAGCGCAATGGGAAAGAGAGCGCCCCAGACCCACGTGCTCGGCCGGCGCAGCAGCGTCTTGACCGTAGTGATGATGGTGTTGAACATGGCCGCCCCCTAGTCGCGCAGCTCGCGGCCGGTGATCTCGAGGAACACGTCGTTGAGGGTCGGCGGCTCGCTCCACACGCGGCCGAGTGCCACGTCGGCAGCGCGCAGCGTGTCGAGGATGTCGACCAGATTGTGCGGGCTCGCTTCGCAGGTGCAGACGAGCTCGCCGCCGGAAAGCTCAACGCTGAGCACGTGCTCGAGGGCACGCAGCCGCTCGACCGTGGCGGGCTCGACGGCGCCGACCTCGACCGTCACGCGCTCGCCCATCTGAATCATGCGTTTGAGCTCGTCATTGGTGCCCTGCGCCAGCACACGTCCGCCGTCCATGATCATGATGCGGCTGCAAATCTGCTCGACTTCCTCCATGTAATGGCTGGTATACACCACCGTAGCGCCCTCGTCGCGCAAGCGGCAGATGCCCTCCAGGATGGCGTTGCGACTCTGCGGGTCGACTGCCACCGTGGGCTCGTCAAAGAAGATGAGCTCGGGCTTGTGCGCAATGCCGCAGGCAATGTTGAGGCGACGTGCCAGGCCGCCCGAGAGCTTGCAGGGGCGGAACTTGGCAAAGTCGCCCAGGCCGACAAAGTCGATCGCCTCGTCCACCAGCGCACGGCGGCGCTTACGGTCGCTAACGTAAAGGCTGCAGAAATAGTCGATATTCTCGCGCACGGTGAGCTCGTCGAACACCGCCACCTGCTGCGGCACCACACCGATGCGGCGCTTGAGGTCGTAGCGGGCGGGCGTCATGGGCTCGCCGAACAACTCGATGGTGCCCTTATCGTAGGCAAGCAGCTGCAGGATACAGTTGATGGACGTGGTTTTGCCCGAGCCGTTGGGGCCGAGCAGGCCAAAGATCTCGCCGGGGGCGATGCTCAGGTTAAAGTGGTCGAGCGCGATAAGATCGTCATAGCGCTTGACGAGGTTTTCGACGTGGACGATGTCTGTCATGAGGCGGCCCTTCCGTTGATTGCGGCCCGGTACGATTGCATCATCGCAGGAGCCGCCGGCGCGCACCAGTGAGCTTTGTCACGAGTGCGAGGCTTGGCCGCGTGGCCTGCCGACGCCCCCGATTTGCCGCGTGGGAGGAATGTCACAGTTGCGCAGGCGGCCCCTCCACCACGCGCGGCTTCGCGTACAATACCCGTATGAACAGGCTTTTCGACAAATCGATCGTGCTGGCGTGCTGTATTGCGGCCGCCATGGGTCTTGCTGTGGACGCTCGCCTAGTCGCGGCGTTTTGCCTTGGCGTTATTGCCACCTCGCTGGCCGAGGTGGCACAGGGAGAACGCACGCGCCGTGCAAGCGAGGCCGCGAGCTACGTTTACATCATCGCGGCCGTCTTTATACCGCCGTTTGTGCCGTTTGCGCCCCTCGCCCTCTATGACATCGCGCGACGCGTGCGCCGTGAACGCATCTGGCCCGCGCTGGCGATTGGCGCCGTGTTTGTCTGCGCGCTTGTCGCGGACCTTCGCGGCGGCGCGCTCACCACCCGAACGCTCCTGCTGACCGCCATCCTTTCGGTTGCCGCCACCTTGCTATCGCTACGTACCGCCCAGCTGGAGCGCGAGCAACAGCGCATGCGCCGTACCCGCGACGGGCTGCAAGAACGAGCCCTCGCGCTCGAAGCGCGCAACCGCGACCTTGCCGACCGCCAGGACTACGAAGTCGAGCTCGCGACGCTCGCCGAACGCGCCCGCATCGCGCGCGAGATCCACGATAACGTCGGGCACCAGCTCACGCGCGCCTCGCTGCAGGCCGAAGCCCTACGCGTGGTCCACGCCGACGAGCCTGGCGTCGCCGCCGATTTCGCCGACGTTAAACGCACGGTTGACGAGGCGCTCCAGCTTGTGCGCACCAGCGTCCACGCGCTCAACGACAACGCCGTCGACCTTTCCGTGCAGCTCGAACGCATTGTTGAAGGCGCGCGCTCGGACGGCGGCCCGCAGATTGAGCTTGAAGTTTTGGCCGAGCATGCGCCCGCAAATGTCGCCAACTGCTTTGCAGCGGTCCTGCGCGAGGCACTCTCCAATACCATGCGCCACGCTTGCGCCCAGACCGTCACCGTACGATGCATGGAACATCCGTCGTTTTACCAGCTTGTCGTTACCGACGATGGCGCGGGCGGGGTCCAAGCAAGCGGCCGCGGCGCTGCGGAGGGCATGGGGCTCGCCTCCATGCGCGAGCGCATCGAGGCGCTTGGCGGCACCTTCACCGCCGGCCCGCGTGCCAGCGCCGGCGGCTGGCGCGTGTTTGCCACCGTTCCCAAACAGCAAGGAGATGAGGACCGATGAGGCTCATCGTTGTCGACGACGACCGCTTAGTGGTCGATTCGCTCAAGATTATCCTGGGCGCCCAGCCGCAGATCGAAGTGGTGGGCACCGGCGCCAATGGCGACGAGGCGGTCGCGCTCTACAGCGAGCACGCGCCCGACATCGCGCTGCTCGACATTCAGATGCCGGGACGCGACGGCCTTTCGGCGGCACGCGAAATCCTTGAGCGCGACCCCACGGCGCGCGTGGTGTTTCTGACGACATTCTCGGATGACGAGTACATTGTGTCGGCGCTTAAACTGGGCGCCCGCGGCTACCTGATCAAGACCGATGTCGCCGCCATTCCGCCGGCGTTGGCACAGGTCATGGATGGCAAACGCGTGCTCGAGGGTAAGGCAATCGAGGACATCGATTTTGACGGAACGGGCGTCGAGGCGGGCACGCCTCGCCGGCCCGCGGCCTTTGCCAGCCTGACCGACCGCGAGTTCGAAGTCGCCGAGCTCATCGCCCGAGGCCTCGACAACAAGGAGATCGCCGCCACGGCATACATGGGCGAAGGCACCGTGCGCAACCACATCAGCTCGATCCTTGCCAAAATGGGCCTACGCAACCGCACGCAGATCGCCATCGCCTACCTGCGAGGGTAATTACCCAACGGCCAACCGCTCCGACAGAGCAAAATAGCTGTTATCGATTTAATGCCATTTCAAAACTATGCCGGTTTACGGGGCTAAGCTCAGGGCCCCCATCCATACCCGCGTTTTCCGTAAAATGACGGCTTGTCTACCTGCGGTTTTATTTTCACGGATATCGGCATGGTTGGGAGCGCGTGACTTAGCCCCGTAAACCGGCATAGTTTTGTCCGAGCGGCTCTGCACGAGCGCCTCCACAAGCCTCGCGGGACCAAAATGATCCGTTTTCCTCCGTCCCCAAGGAATCACCCGGAACCGCTCGCCACGAAACCTGCCCATCTACTACGTTTGACTTGATACCCTTGACCATACCCCCGTTTTCCAGAAAACCGCAGGCGTTCTACCTGCGGTTTTCTTTTCGCATTTTTTGCCGTGGTTGAGGGCCACCGCCCAAACGTAGTAGATAGGCCCATTTCATGGCGAACGGGCCACACGGATGTCCTCGCGAGGCCAAAATGATCCGTTTCCCTCTGTCCACGGGAGATCAAGTGCTGTTACGAATATGGTGTCATTTCAAAACTATGCCGGTTTACTACGATAAAAACGAGATTCCCGACCACGCGTGATTTTTTCGCAAAACTACAAGCCGTCTACCTGCGGTTTTGATTTTGCCAAATGCGGTGTGGTTGGAGGTGGGCGATTTATCGTAGTAATCCGGCATAGTTTTGTTCGCGACGGCACAACCGCGCGTTTAAGCGCGGGGCCGGTGGGGCAAAATTGCCCCACCGGCCCCTATTCCAGTTCTATCCCAGCGTTACTCCGGCTTGGTTTCTACTGTGGGAGTCTTGTCCGCTGCGACTGGGGTGCGGGCGGTGTCCATAGTCAGGCAGTGCTTGGGGCAGCTCTCGATGCACTCACCGCACACCACGCAGGCATACGGGTCGATCGACCACGTTCCACCCTTGCGATCGACCGCGAGCGCGCCCGCCGGGCAGCGACGCGCGCACATGCCGCAGCAAATGCACACGTCCATGTCGTTAACGATATGTCCGCGCAAGCGCTCGGGTACCGCGAGCTTCTCCTGCGGATAGCACACCGTTACCGGCTGCTTGACCATAGAACCCAAGGCCGTCTTGGCAAATGTCAGTAAACTCATGCCGCGCCTACCTTTCCGTGCAGCTAATGCAGGGGTCGATGGTCAGGATAATCATGGGCACGTTGGCAAGGAGCACGCCCTGCAGCGCATGCGTCAGACCCGCCAGGTTTTGCGACGTCGGCGTTCGCACGCGAAAACGGTCCAGGTTCTTGGTGCCGCTGCCGCGCACATAGTAATACGCCTCGCCGCGCGGCTGCTCAATCACAACCTCGCCGCGCGCACCGTCGGCCGGCGTGAGCTTGGTGCGCCCGCCGATACCGTCGTGCGGAATCTTGCCCACAAGCTCCTTGATAATATCCATGGCCTGCGTGACCTCGGCACAACGCACCTGGCAGCGGGCATAGCAGTCGCCATCGCTAGCAACGATAGGCTCAAACGCGGCCAGATCAGCATAGGCGCCGTCGCCAAACATGCGCACGTCGTAATCCACGCCCGAGGCGCGACCGAACGGGCCGACCATCGACAGATCCAGCGCGTCCTTCTTGCTGATCACGCCCACGCCGTGCAGGCGCTCGCCGCAGCTATTGTCGTCCAAAAACGTATGCACCAGGGTCTCGTAGTCGGGACGCATGGCGTCGAGCGTCTGGACAATGCCCGCCAGCTCGGAGTCCTCGATATCGTGCTTAAGGCCGCCGATCTCGTTAATCGACAGAATCACGCGCCCGCCGCAAGTGCTCTCAAAAATCTTGAGGATCTGCTCGCGCAGCGTCCACGAACGATAGAACAGTGCCTCGAAGCCAAAGGCATCGGCGAGCAGGCCCAGCCACAGCAGGTGCGAGTGAATGCGCGAAAGCTCGTGCAAAATGGTGCGGATATACTGCACGCGGCCGGGCACCTCGATGTCGAGCATACGCTCGCAGGCGCTGGCATAACCGTAGCTGTGGCCCACGGCGCAAATGCCGCAGATGCGCTCGGCGATGTAGCCAAACTGGTGCATGTCGCGCTTTTCGGTGAGCTTCTCGAGTCCGCGGTGCACAAAGCCGATCTGCGGAATTGCCTCGATGACGCGATCGTCCTCGATCACTAGGTCCAGATGAAGCGGCTCGGGCAGCACCGGGTGTTGCGGGCCAAACGGAATAACGGAGCGATGTGCCATGGACCTTACGCCTCCTTTTTCTGCTTGTCGCGGGCGGCCTTGGCGGCAAGCGCCGCGCGGACCTTGGCCGATTTCTCGGGATCCATGGCGGCGAGCTTTGCCTCCATCTCGGCAGCCTTGAGCGCGGCCTTCGCAGCAGCTTCATCGTGCTGAGCATCGGAGCCGGTTGCCGCAGCGGGCTGGGCGGCAGCAGCGCTCGCAGCATCGTCGGTGCCCGCAGCGCCCTCTCCCGCAGCGGCCGCGGCCTTGCGCGCCTTGGCCTCGGCAGCGGCACGGACCTTCATGGCCTTCTCGCGCGCGGCCTTCACCTCGGGCGTGATAACGCTCATGGGCTCGGCAGTCGAAACCTGGTAGAAAAAGCCCTTAAAGTCGATCTGCATGTCGGTAATGGCAAGGCCAAACAGGTCGTGGGCCTCATTTTCAAACGGGAACACCGCGGGGTAATACGAGCTGATGGACGGAATCTCCTGGTACTGGTCGATGCCCTCAACCACCAGGTTCTCAATCGCATAGCTGCCGTCCTGCGCAATATGCTCCTGAGCAGCACGAACGTTGATAAACGTATAGACCAAGCGATACGAGCCGTCGTCGACGTTGCGTTCAGCGTGCATTTGCACAAAGCGCGCGCCGACGCCCTTGAGCGCCTGCACATGCGGCAACAGTTCATCGATCCCGACGGTGGTATAGATAGCCTTTTGCATTACTCGGCCTCCCTTGCAGCGGCGGGCGCACCGTCAGCCGTGCCTGCGTCGACACCGGCCCCGGCCTCAGCCGCAGCCACAAACCCGTCCTCGCCCAGCTCAACGCCACCGTCCCAAGTAGTGGCACCGCCCACGGTAAGCGGGTCGCCGCCGGCGCGCATCACGGCCTCCTTCTGGTCCAGGATGCCGCACGCCTCCACGATGGCATCGATCACCGTCTCGGGGCGAATGGCACACCCGGGCGCGTACACGTCCACGGGAATCGCGCGGTCCACGCCGCCGATCACGTTATAGGCATCGCGGAATACGCCGCCCGAACACGCGCAGATACCGCACGCCACCACGCACTTGGGCTCGAGCATCTGGTTGTAAATCTGGCGCACGACGGGCAGGTTCTGGGCATTGACCGACCCCGTCACCAAAAAGATATCCGCATGCTTGGGGTTGCCGGTGTTGACCACGCCAAAGCGCTCCGCATCGAACAGCGGCGTGAGCGAGGCCAGCACCTCGATATCGCATCCGTTGCAGCTCGAACCGTCGTAATGAATAACCCACGGCGAGCGCGACATTTTATGATCCATGGATGCCGCCTCCTAAATAAACACGTCGACGAGGATGGGCATAAGGTTGAGCAGGCCAAACACCAGCGCCACGCCCCATCCGAGCCTAAAGCAGCTGCGCCAGGTGCTGCGTGCGAAGGTGTTGTCGATCAGGACCTCGACAAAATACGTCGCGGCCATCACGACCAGGGCTACGACCCAGCTCACGGGGTTGTCCCAAACAAAGAACATGCCCACCCACATCAAAAACAGCACGGTCTCGCACCAGTGCATAAGGGTCATCTTGGCCAGCGTGCCGCCGCTCATCTCGGTGGCGACGCCCTGGACGATCTCCTGATGCGCGTGATGCGAGTACGAAAGGTCAAACGGCGACTTGCGCAGCTTGATGGTAAGCACCGCGAACAGCGCCAGGAAAATGGGCGCGCTGTACACGATGATGGGGGATGACTGCCCCGTCACGGCGATGGAATCAAAGCTGTCGGTGGCAAGGTACAGGCCCACGCTCATCAGCAGAACGGCAGGCTCGTAACTCATAACCTGCAGCAGCTCGCGATCGGCGCCAACCTGGGCAAACGGGCTTTGCGTCGAGGCGGACGCCAGCACCACAAAGATCGCGGCGAGCGTCACCATAAAGGCGCACAGCAGCGTGTTGGAGCCCGACACAAAGATGCCGCCGCCCACCACGGTAAAGATGAGCGCGCACGCCATGTAGGTGTCGTCCATGGTGTTTACGCTGGCGGGGGCCTTGCGCAGGAGCTTGGCCACATCGTAGAAGGGTTGCAGCAGGCGCGGGCCCACGCGGCCCTGCATGCGAGCCGAAAGCTTACGGTCAAGGCCGTCGATCAGACCACCAACCAAAGGCGCCAGCAGAGCAAACACCACGGTACCAATAAAGATGCCCACGACACCCGAACCTTCAAAATACTTGCCGCGCAGCACCGAGGGCGCACTCATGGCAAGTCTCTCGGGCCCAATCCATGCGCAACACAGCAGCGCAAACAAGATAATGCTGCAGCACACGACGCTACCCGCGGGGCCAATACGCTTCTCGCCAAGGGCGTCCTCCGAGTACCAATTGCGCTTTTCGGCCTTTACCTCGTGTCCCATCGAGCCGCGGAAATGGCGATATTTGTCGGTTCCCACACCCGAAAGATATACGTTTACATGCGGTTTGTTGCTCACGCGGAATGAAGTCAGCAACACCACGGCAATAAAAGCCACGATAACCACCATCAGATACATGGCGTCCTTGCCAATAACGTACGGCACGCGGCCAAACACCATGGCCAAGTAAGGCGACACCAGACCGCTCGAGATAACCGGGAACGCCACGCAGCACAGAATAAGCAGCGCGGCGATGGTGTTGAGGGCCATCCATTCGGTCTTATGGACATTGACCTCAACGTTTTGAGCCGTGGGGTCGACGCCCGAAAGCTTGGCAAGCCACTTGCCCCAGAAGAAGAACGTCGCGGCCGAGCCAAAGGCAAGCACCATGATCATGAGCACGTTGCCGGTCTGCGCGAACGCCACCAGGGCGCCCCACTTGGACACGAGCATGCCAAACGGCGCCACAAACATGCCCATGATGCCCAGCATCATCAGGCGCGTCAGGTGCGGCATGCGGCTGAACATGCCGTCCATGTCCTCGATATCGCGGCTGCCGATATGATGCTCGGCCGTGCCCACGCACAGGAACAGCAGCGACTTGGCCACCGTGTGGAACAGGATCAGGAAGATGGCCGCCCATACGGCCTCGGGCGCGCCGACACCCAAGCAGGCACTAATGAGGCCCAAGTTGGAAATGGTGGAGTACGCGAGCACACGCTTGGCGTTGCTCTGCGAGATGGCCATGAGGGCAGCGAGCAAAAACGTGATGGCACCCACACTCGTGACCATAAAGCCGGTCACGGGATAGATGGCATAGAGCGGGCTCAGCTTGACCATCAGGAACACGCCGGCTTTGACCATGGTTGACGAGTGCAGCAGGGCGCTCGTGGGCGTGGGGGCAACCATGGCGCCAAGCAGCCAAGTGTGGAACGGCATCTGTGCGGCCTTGGTAAGGGCGGCGAGCGATAGCAAGATGACCGGCATCACCAGCAGCGCGGACTGCGCGGTGCCGGCGCCGGAAAGCTCGATCATGCCCGAGATGGTCAGCGGCATGCCGTTAACGTGCAGGTACATGAGTCCGACCAAAAACGCGATGCCGCCCAGCATGTTGAGGATGATCTGGGTGAAGGCGTTTTTGATGGCCTCGGGCGTGCGCGTGTAGCCAATCATAAGGAACGAGCACACGGTGGTGATTTCCCAGCCGCAGAACAGCCACTCAAGGTTGTCGCTCGTCACGATGACGAACATGGCCGAGAGGAACAGGAACATAAGCGCCAGGAACTGCGGGCGACGGTCGGGCGCGGTCTGCCCGCGCAGCGCAGCCTCGTGCTCGTCGTGGGCCTGGAAGTCCTTCATGTAGCCCAGGGCATACACGCAGATAAGGCTGCCGACGATACCGACGGCGAGGACCATGATCACGCTCATGTAGTCCAGGTAGAGCGGCGTCGCCGTGACGGCTTCGGCCGCGGGCAGCGTCATGGCCGCAAAGGCGAGCGAACCCACCAGCTGGACTATGCCGAGCACCGTGGTGAGCGCGTTCCTATATTTATACGCGTTGTACAGGATGACGGCGCACAGGATGACATCGATGGCGGAGCTGATGATCGAGAGCACATGCGAGGTGCCGGGGGCAACCTCAAAGCTCTGCGGACCCGTGCCAAAAAACATGACGGCGACTACAACTGTCACCGCCATAATAATGCCGGAACCTATGAGCCCCACCGCATCGCGGGCGCGGTCACCGCGCGCGAGCAGCATGCCCAGCGCCGGTACCAGCGGAAACAGGGTAAGGAAATACAGTAGCGTCATACCATCACTCCCCCATGCAAAAACGCTGCAATTGTTTAACGTTATAGCTCAATTGAGGAGCAGCGGCGGCAGGTTTTCGGTCAACTGGGGAGTTTTAGGCGTACGGGGTAAGGGCACGTCTGCTTTGGAGCAGAGAGGCGACGCTCCCCTATCGCAGCGACAGGCGCGCGGGCCACTGCGCGCGGTTTATTGGCCACTTTGGAGGATGTCCCGACAGGCTCGCGCCGGTCCAAAAAGTTGGCGCGGCAAGAAAAATGCGCCCCTGTGGGCGCACCATCCCGTTTGCTATTCCGCCTTTTTAACGCGCGGCTTATCGACCAGTGCGGACTCACCGCCCTCACGGTACTGACGGCACCAAGCCTTGACCGAAGACTCGCTGGGAATCTTGTGCTTGATCATGGCCTCGCGAACCGTCAAGCCGCTTTCCAGACGGTCCTTAACCACAGCGAGCTTTACGTCGTACGAATAGGTGTGATGATGCGAACCGGCATTGAGAACGGCGTCGGCACCGCCCACGGCATACGCGCGGGCCCACTGACGAGCCGTGGCCTGGGGAATGCCAAGCTCCGCGGCGAGGGCGCGATGGCCGACCCCCTCTTGGAGGATCTCGACGGCGCGCTGCCTAACCTCGGGCGCATGCGTGCGAGTCCTAGTTGCTTCCGACATACCTGCCACTTCTTAGCCTTAACCGTTAATCTGCTTTCTTACGTGCAAGTTAGATAGTAGCATTTTACTGTTTGCTCAAAGCAGTTAATTAAAATAGACGCGGCGTTATCTGGGCATTTGGCACCAAATTACGACATTTCTTTATCGATTATTTACGCTGGTAGCTGACTCGCAGCTAATCGTCATTCGCTTGTCAACAAAATTGGCATCTCTTTATGTCCTTTGGTATAGAGGATATAATTATTAACCCCTCCCCCAATATTTTTGAGTGATCTGCAAGGCAGTAGACGTCCTCACTCCTCATGATTACCGCGCATTGCCATCCACCGGAGCAAAACAAAAAGGGCGGGACCTGCTGCGCTTGCAGGCCCCGCACCGGTTGACACCCAACGGGACACAGCCGGGCGAGACGGATCCGTGCTACCGCCCCGCCTGGCCGCGATGTTCAACTACAGCTCGTTGGCCGCGTGATACGCCGTGCGAATGGCGCTCGCAATGTCGGCGGTGCGCTCACCCGAGCAGTCGCCCACGCAGGTCACGGGCACCGTCACGCCATCCAGGTCAAACGCGTTGGCCTTGGAGCCCACGGCCATCACCACGTAATCGCAGGCGATCTTCACCGGCTCCTCGGCGCCGTCCTCGGCGGTGCGAACGGCCTCCACGGCCTCGTCAGTAATGGCGGTTAGGCGGGTCTTCACGTGCTGCTCCACGTTGTGCTCGGCAAAGTCGCTCATAATCAGCGGCAGAATGGTCTCGGACTCGCCCGCGGCAATCTTGTCGAGCATCTCCACGATCGCCACCTCGCAGCCGTGCTGCAGCAGATACTCGGCAGTCTCGGTGCCCACCAGGCCACCGCCAATGACGGCGACGCGCCCGCTGAGCTCCACCTTGCCGGCCAGTACGTCCCAGCTCGAGACGACCTTCTCCGAGTCGGCACCCGGAACGGGGATGACCACGTCGTGTGCGCCCACAGCCACAATCGCGGCGTCGGCGGCGTTGAGGTCCGCGGGGCTAGCGACGTGGTTGAGCTCGACCTTCACGCCCAGGCCAGGCAGAATCTTCTCGTAGTACTCGACCGAGCGCATGATCTCGTCCTTGCGCGGGGGCGCGGCCGCCAGCACAATCTGGCCGCCCAGATGGTCGCTCGCCTCGTAGACGGTCACGTCGTAGCCGCGCTTGGCTGCCACGCGCGCGGCCTCCAGGCCGGCAATACCGCCGCCCACCACGGCGATCTTCTTGTCGCCCTCGCCCGGCTTAATGGCTATGGTCGCCTCGTCACCGTTCTCGGCGTTGAGCACGCACGAGATGTACTTGCGGTTTTGAATCGCGTCGACGCAGCCCTTGTTGCAGTTGAGGCACTCGCGGATGGGCTCACCCGTGGCGGCCTTCAGCGCAATGTCGGGGTCGCACATGAGCGAGCGGCCATAGGCGATGATGTCGGCGGCGCCGTCTTCCAGAATCTTCTCGCCGGCCTCGACCGAAACCACGCGGCCCACGGTTGCCACCGGCACGGAGACCAGGGCCTTGACGCGCTCGGCCACGGGCAGCGTCCAGTTGTAGGGCATGGCGCCCATGGGCGGAATGGTGTCGCCCATGTTGCCGGTGTGGTTGGCCTGTGCGACCTGGATCATATCGATGCCCGCGCCCTCGAGCAGCTTGGCGAACTCGCAGGCCTCGTCGGGCTGCAGGCCGCCCTTGCCGCGCGGCGTGCCGTCGGGGTTCTCCATGATCACGGGGAGCTTGTACTCCACCATCAGCTGCGGCGCGGCTTCCTTAATGGCAGCGACGACCTCCAGCGCGTAGCGAACGCGGTTCTCGAACGAGCCGCCGTACTCGTCGGTGCGCTGGTTGAGGATGGCCGAGCACAGCGAACCTACCAGGCGGTCGCCGTGGACCTCGATGGCATCGATCCCGGCCTGCTGCGCGCGAGCGGCCGAGGCGGCGATAGCCTCCTTGATCTGGGTGAGCTGCTCCACACTCGCCTCGTTCACAAAGTGCTGCATGTCGTGGTGCAGCTTGGCGTAGGCCTGGTTGCGGATCTCGTTGGACTCGGCCATCTTGGCGGCAAAGGTCTCCTCGTCGCCGGCGGCCTTGGCCTCCTGCGCGGCCTTGGCGGCGGCCATGGATCCCATGACCATGCGGCCGACACCGGGCACGTCGTACTCGGGGTGGAACAGCTGCAGCGCGACCTTGGCGCCGTGCTTGTGGACGGCATCGGCCAGGGCCTTAAACGTGGGGATTTGGGCGTCGGTCGCCAGCTTGGGCGTGGGGCTTGCGGTCATGACGGGAGCAACGTCGCCGATGACGATGTAACTCACGCCGCCACGGGCCAAGCGCTCGTAAAAAGCCAGGCTGCGCTCGCCAATGGAGCCGTCACGCTCCTCGTAGCCGGTGGTCAGCGGCGGAAACATAATGCGGTTTTTGAGCTCAAGGGGGCCAACCGTAATGGGCTGAAGCAGCTTGGATGCAGGTGCGGTCATGGACATTCCTCTCTTGTAGGCGCGGCGGCGATGTTGCCGCGTAGTTGTCTAGAGGATATGGCATGGGAATACAACAGCGCAACGGAAATCGGCGGACAGCAGGTAGCGGCAGGTGGATGGGGCAGGGCGGCCCGTCGGTTTGTCTCAATCTGTAACAGTTACGCGACAAAACCGGGTCTTACTGTTACAGATCGAGACAAACCAAACCCGCCTGCTAAAAAATCTCAATCTATAACAACAACTCGGCAAAATCCGTCCCTCGTGTTACAGATTTAGACAAACGAAGACCGTCCTGCCGAAACATCTCGATCTGTAACACTTAGCCGCCCAAATCGGGTCTAGATGTTACAGATCGAGATTTTGTTTAAGAAGCCGAGAATTGGACCGAAAACACAGTCCCGGAATAACAAAAAAGCTCGCCGGCTAGGCCGACGAGCTGCAAGTTCTTGGTCGCGGGGGCAGGATTTGAACCTACGACCTCCGGGTTATGAGCCCGGCGAGCTACCAGACTGCTCCACCCCGCAATGTCTGGGCGCCTCATGTGCGCAAGAAAGAATATTACGCGGGAGTTCGGTAAACGGCAAGGAAAATCTCGTAGAGCATAATTCCTTCATATTTAAACCCCTCAGCCCCTATCACCGTAAACGAATCGCAGCCGAGCGCCGTCGACGGCACGTATACAATGGTGCGCGTCCTTTTATGCCGACACCGGGAGTAGACATGCTGCTCGCTATCGATATGGGAAACACGCAGACGGCCATGGGCCTGTTTGACGGAGACGAGCTGGTGCAGACGTGGCGCATGCCCACCGACCGCTCCTATACCGCCGACGAGATCCATGTGCGCCTGATGGGTTTCTTTAAGATGTACGGCCTTTCGCTCGATGCGGTCGACGCGATCGCCTTTGCGGGCGTGGTGCCGCAGCTCTCGCGCGAGTGGCACGCCGTGGCCGACCGCATTGCCGCGGACGCCATCGTCATCGGGCCGCAGACGGCCGCCGTAACCAAGCTGCGGGCGGCGCGCCCCCAGGCCGTTGGTGCCGACCGCATCGCCAACGCCGTCGCTGCCGAGACCTTCTATGGCGCGCCGGCGATCGTGGTGGACTTTGGCACCGCGACCAATATCGACGTCATCGATGAGGACGGTTATTACATTGGCGGAGCGATCGCGCCGGGCATTCGCATCTCCATGGACGCGCTTGCCGCCCGTGCCGCCAAGCTCGCCAGCGTGCCGCTCGAGGCGCCCGAGCACGCCATCGGCCGCGATACCGAGGAGTGCATCAAGGTCGGCGCCGTAACGGGCGCCGCCGCCATGGCTGAGGGCCTGGTCGCGCGCATGAAGCGCGAGCTGGGCCGCGAGGATGCCACCGTTATCGCCACGGGCGGTCTCGCCAGCATCGTCGCCGATTCGACCGACGCCTTCGACATAGTCGACGGCCAACTCACCATCAAAGGCATCTGCGAAATCTACCGCCGCATGCAGGAGTTAGCGTAGGCTCTGGCGAAGCCGAGACGCTACAGCCCGCGAATTCGTACAGCCTCGGGCGGAAACTCCTGCTCGCCGGCATCGGTCTTGATGGTCGCGCGGCCCCAGATGTCCAGGCCCGCAAACACACCGACCGCAAGCGGCAAGCCGTTGGGAGACACCGCCGCAACCTGGCGGCCCAGCAGCGGCACCATGTCGAAGTACTCGCCCAGCACGGGAGCCAGCGGCCCTGCGGCGCCTTGCGGCGTGTTGGCAACAACCGCCCAGGCGTCCACGCGGGCCAGCACGGCGGCGGCCAGCGTCTCGACCAGCGCTTCGTCAGCCACGTCCACACCAAGCTCGCTCAGCGCCGAACGCTCAATATCCACCGTCACGGCACCGAACATGCCCGCAGCACCGGCACCGCCGTTCACGGCAACACGCGCGAGCGACGTCTCAAACGCAGGCGCACCGCACACGATATCGCTCGGCCACTGGATACCCACCTTACCGGCAAGGCCCAACCCCGGCGTCGAAGCCGTGCCCACAAGCGCGTCCATCATGCCCATAGCCGCCACAAACGGCAGGCCGTGGAAGGCATGCATGTTCACATCGGGGCGCACGACCAGCGAAAACATCAGCGATGCATCGCCCGCGCTCCACGCGCACCAGCCCGCGGACATGCCCTCGCGGCCCGCGTCGCGCGCCGCGTCGAGCTCGGTGCCAGCGGCAACAGCATTCATCTCGATCATCTACATACGCCCCAATTCGCCCACGATATGGCCCACGCGGTCCTCGGGCTCCTTGACCTCGACGCCGTTGTAGCGGAAGAACCGCGCCGGGTCGTGCATCAGGTCCTCGAGCGGCACCAGCACAAAATCGCGTTCGCCGATCAGCGGATGCGGCAGGCGCAGCTTTTTGCCGCCGTGGGTCTCGCCGTCCATCCACAGCAGGTCCAGGTCGATGGTGCGCGGACCGTTGGCCTTGGCCTTTTTGGAGCGGTCGCGCCCCAGCTCGACCTCGATCTTCATGAGCTCGTCGAGCAGCACCAACGGCGCCAGCTCGGTCTTAATCTCGATGACAGCGTTGGCAAACGCGTCCTGGCGCGTCTCGTAGGCAGGCTCGCTCTCGTAAATCTTGGAGGAGTTGGACACGCAGGTGAGTGGAATCTCGGCGATCATCTCGCGTGCGGCGCGGATGTTGTCGCAGCGATGCCCCAGGTTGGAGCCCACGGCCACAAACGCGCGGCGCGGCTGTGGCTTGGCAACCGCCCAGTAGCCGTTTAGGAACTGCGCAAAACCCGCGGCGTCGTGCACGCGCACGATGTTGGCACCGGCCTGGATGGCGCCCAGGCACACGCCAAACGTAGCGGCATCGCGCTCGGCGGCCTCGGTCACGCCCGAGACGGCGCCCACAAAGCGCTTGCGCGACACGGCGCACATGAGCGGATAGCCCAGTGACGCCATCTTGGCAGTCTCGCGCTGGATGACGATGTCCTCGTTAGCCGACTTACCAAAGCCCGGGCCAGGATCGATGCAGATGCGGTCGCGCGACACGCCGGCATGGATGAGTGTGCGGGCCTGGTCAGACAGAAAGCCCATGACGCGGCGCATAATGGGCGCCGAATCGGGCAGGGTGAAGCGGCGGAGCTGCGAGGTGGGCACGTAGGCTTCCTCGCGGCGGGCGCTGCGGCGCATCATGGCGGCCAGACGGTCATTGGACTCCGATGCGGCCTCGGTGGCTGCGGGCGCGGGCGCGACGGTCTCGGCGGCAGCAGTCTGCTCGGCGGCGGGCGTCTCCTGCTCGGTTGCAGGCTCGGACGTGGGCTCCGGTTCGCCAAACGGCAACGAGGGCTGCACCACGCCGCCCGGAAGCTTGGCCTCCGACTTAGGCTCACCCAGCAACTTGCCGCGACGGCGGCGAGCCGGCTTCTCGGCCTCACGCGCGGCCTCGGCAGCCGCCTCGCGCGCCTTCTCGGCAACAAACGCCGCTGCCGAGGTATCGAGCTGCACCGTTGCGTGCGTGCGGGTGGGCGCGGCGACCTCGCCGGCATGCATCACGATGATGCCGCAGGTGCTCGTCTTAACAAACTCGACCATCTTGGGATCGGTGAAGCCGGTCACGTCGTTGACGATCGAGGCGCCGCAGCGCACGGCCGCCTTGGCAACCGCCACATGACGCGTGTCGATCGAGACGATGGCGCCCTCCTTGGCCAGCGCGCGCACCACGGGCAGCACGCGGCGAGCCTCCTCGTCGGGGTTGACCGGGGTAAAGCCGGGGCGCGTGGACTCGCCGCCCACGTCGATGATGTCGGCGCCGGCGTCGAGCATCGCCAGGCCGTACTCGATGGCGGCATCCGGGTCGAAGTGCTCCCCGCCATCGCTAAACGAATCGGGCGTCACGTTGAGGACGCCCATGATGCGCGGACGGTCAAAGCTGAGCTCATACTTTCCGCACCGCCATGTCTTGCTGTCGTTCGCCATGAACATCCTCCTAAAATGCCCACGCCGCCGAGCTTGGGGGGCTGGCGGCGGGGTCGCTTTGCACTTAGCCTTTCTATTGTATCCGCGCACACGGGCTAGAACGCAAACGCGGCCGCCATGTCGCAAGAAATCAGCAGGTCGGCATTTGCATCCTGATCGGTGGGAGCAAGGTTGCATATGGCCAGCGTATCGCCGGTAAAGTAACGCGTAAGGCCTGCCGCCGGATACACCACGAGCGAGGTCCCGCCCACAATGAGGGCATCGGCCGCGGCGATGGCGGCAACGGCACCGGTCAACACATGCTCGTCGAGCGGCTCTTCGTAG
The DNA here is from genome assembly GCA_963628025.1 of Alloprevotella sp. Lineage (GTDB taxonomy): Bacteria > Actinomycetota > Coriobacteriia > Coriobacteriales > Coriobacteriaceae > Collinsella. Next base: position 34,739 of record CAVGCW010000012.1, read on the forward strand.
AGCACTACATCGGGCTTGATGCGGCCGCCGCACGCGGGGCACGCGGGCACGCCCGCGGCATCCTCGTGCTCGCGCGAGCAAATCCACTCGGCGCTATAGACCGCGCCGCACGACTGGCAAATGTTGCGATGGACCGATCCGTGCAACTCAAACACGCGCTGTGAGCCGGCCATCTGATGCAGGCCGTCGATGTTTTGCGTCACCACGGCGTCGAGCTTGCCGGCGCGCTCCAGCTCGGCCAGCTTGGTGTGGCAGCGGTTGGGCTTGGCGCCAAGCGCGATCATCTTGGTGCGGTAGAAGTCGAAGAACTCGGCCGGGTGCACCTCGTAAAAGCTATGCGAGAGCATGGTCTCGGGCGGGTAGGCAAACTGTTGGTGATATAGGCCGTCCACGCTGCGGAAATCGGGGATGCCACTTGCCGTGGAAACGCCCGCGCCGCCAAAGAAGACCACGCGCTTGTGGGTGCCGAACAGCTCCGCCAGCGCGGCGGAGGCCTGTTTGGAGTCCGTTATCGCCTGCGTCATATGAGTCCTCCGTCCGTGTCTCCGGGACGGCGGCGTTCGCACTATCACTCGCGGACTCCGCCCCGCTCTTGTTGCGTTAATCTTAAGCCTGCCAACCCCGTCGAAAGGACACCATGCCTCAGACTTACACTTTCGCCTCGTGGAACGTCAACGGCCTGCGCGCCGTGCTCAAAAAGGACCCGAGCTTTATCCAGATCGCGCAAGAACTCGACGTCGATATCCTGGCGTTGCAAGAGACCAAGTTGCAAGAAGGCCAGGTTGATATTGACCTGCCCGGCTATCGCCAAACCTGGAGCTACGCCGAGCGTAAAGGCTATTCGGGCACTGCGGTCTTTAGCCGCCAGGAACCGCTGCGCGTGCTGCACGCCGACGCGCTGTTACCCTACGCCGGCGAGGGCGAGGCGGCCGAGCTCGTCGCCCAAGCCGCAACCGAGGGCCGCGTCTGCGCGTTGGAGTTCGACAAGTTCTGGTTTGTGGATGTCTACACTCCCAACGCGCAAAACGAACTCGCCCGCATCGACGTGCGCATGGCCTGGGATGATGCCTATCGCGGCTTTTTGAGCGCGCTTGAGCGCGAGAGCGGCAAACCCGTCGTGACCTGCGGCGACTTTAACGTGGCGCACGAGGAGATCGACCTTAAGAACCCCAAGTCCAACCGCGGCAACGCCGGCTTTTCGGACGAGGAGCGCGGCAAGTTTACCGAGCTGCTCAACGGCGGGTTTACCGATACCTGGCGCGCGGCAAACCCCGACGTCGAGGGCGTCTACAGCTGGTGGAGCTACCGCTTTAATGCCCGTAAGAACAACGCAGGCTGGCGCATCGATTACTTTCTGGTAAGCGATTCGATCGCCGCCAACGTTCGCGACACCGGTATCCGTGGCGATATCTTCGGCAGCGACCACTGCCCCGTCACCCTCACGCTAGAGCTCTAGCCCCAAGTAATTTCCTGGGGGACAGAGGAAAACAGATCATGTGACCCCTCTCCCCCTATAAGTTGCGGTGGAATAGTTCCTGTTTGGGCAGCAAATAGCCAAAAACGAGAACTATTCCACCGCAAGTTCGTGTGGGAACGCGAAATGCCCTACAGTCCGTATTTCACGACGACACGGTTAATGCGACGGCACCAAGGCTTGTACAAGGCGGCCAAGAACACGCAGGTCGCGAGGCCGTGTGTGATATCGAACGGCACTGCCGTGGCAAGACGCGCCACGACGCCCGCCCACGTGAGCGGTTGTACAAAACCGATAATGTCGTACGCGTTGATCACCACGCCATAGAGCAAGCCCGACGCAAAGCCGTACGCCAGTAGCGCCGGCAATCGCACGGTGCCGTCGGCGCGGTCGAACGCGCCCGCATGCGCCAGCGCGCCGCCAACATAGCCAACCAGACCCCAGGCATACATCTGCCATGGCGTCCACATGGCCTGTCCAAAAAAGAAATTGCTGGTCAGCGCTGCCAGCGCACCAACCATGAAGCCGTTGCGTCGACCCAACGTCGCCCCCGCGATAATGGCGATGGCACTCACCGGTTTAAAGTCGGGAATGGGCCCAAACAGGATGCGCCCCGCCGCCGCCAGCGCCGCCAGCACCAACGTGGGCATAATCTGTCGCAAACCCGGACGAGATGCCTCGTAACCCGCAAAGAACAGCGCGAGCACGAGCGCCACCACAACCAGCATGGCAAGCGCTGCCTGCTCAATGCCTGCCAGCAATGCTGCGGCCATTACCGCCGGCACCGCCAACAACAGCGGAATCTCAAGTTTTGTGAGTAGGCGCGAGGCGCGAAAATCCGCCATCCCATCACGCCCTATAGAACACGTTGTCGGCAAAGAAGTCGGCCGGGGACTCCATGCAGGCAATCTCACCGTCAAACATCATGGCAACGTCATCGGCAACCTGCTCGGCAAAATCCAGATCGTGCGTGGCCATGATGACGGTGCCGCCAACCTTCGCATGGTCACGCAGGGCGCGGGCGATGATGCGGCGGCTCTCCAGGTCCAAGCCCTTCGTGGGCTCGTCAAGCAGCAGCAGCTCGGGGCCGATCAGCAGCAGCTTCGCCAGTGCGAGCAGCTGGCGCTGTCCGCCCGAGAGGTCGTAGGGGTGGCGCGTCTCCAGGCCGTCCAGCCCCAAGCTCGCCGCGCGCTCCCGCGCCACGGTCTCGTCATATCCGCAGGCTGAAGCCCATTCCATCAGCTCGTCGCACACCGTCTCGGCAACCAGCAATGCTTTGGGATTCTGAGGCAGCAACGCCGCCGAGGCCGCTCCGCGCACCATGCGGCCGCGCTGCAGCTTGGCGGTCTTCGCCAGCACCGAGAGCATCGTCGACTTACCGCATCCGTTGCCGCCCACGATCGCATGCACCGCACCGGCCGAAAACGACGCATCGAGCCCACGCAACACCCAGCCGGACGCTCGATCGTAGCGAAACCAACCTTCCGACAGGGTGGTAGCCGACCCAGCGTGCATTTTTTGGAGTATTCTGCTTCCATCCGTGCGCGGGAAGGCTTCCGAGCCGTTCTCGAGCGACGTTTGCGCCATAAATTCGGACGATTTGTCCAATTCCGAACTTTTTTTCGCGCTCGATACGTCCCCGGGCGGCTCCAGAGAGCCTAAATTGTCCTCACGCCTGCTGAATACTCCGTTTTTTGCACATCGGATGGCACCCCACCCCAACGTGTCATCGGAAAACAGCGATTCTCGGCGTCCCAAAGATGCCATATCCGCCGCCTCGTGCACGCGGCCATCCTCAATCCGGTACGCACACGTCGCGTATTCGAGCATTGGGCGCGGCTGATGCGTCGCCACAACAACCGTGCAGCCCAGCTCGCGATTTACACGAAACAGCGCGTGCAGGAAATTCTTCTCGGCAACGGGATCGAGCTGAGACGTGGGCTCGTCGAGCAGCAGCACGTGCGGGCGCAGCGCCAGAACGGCCGCCAACGACAGCAGCTGCTTGCGGCCACCCGAAAGCGTATCGGTATCGCGGTGGAGCCAATCCTCCAGCCCAAAGAAATAGCTGGTCTCGGCAACACGGCGGCGCATCTCATCACGCGCTAGCCCCAAGTTTTCCAGGGCAAACGTCATCTCGTGCCACACGGTCTCGCACACGATCTGGTTCTCGGGATCCTGGAACACATAGCCCACGCGCTCCGCCGATGCCCGCACGTCCATGTCGGCAACGTTCTCGCCCAGCACGCGCGCATCACCAGTGCGCTCGCCCGCTGGAGCGATCTCGGGCTTGAGCAGCGACAGCAGCGTCGACTTGCCCGAACCGGTACCGCCAACAAGCAGCGCAAACGCACCTTGGGGAACAGACCAGTCGAGCCCCTCGAGCACCGCAGCATCAGCATCGGGGTAGGCAAAGCTCAGGCTCCGCACCTCAATCGCCAGCGCGGCCGAGCCATATGCCACACCCGCCGCCGAGCTCCTATCCAACCGAGCCATCAGCCAAACCTCTTCTCATCAATCGCGTGCGACACGCAAGGCAACATCATCCAGGCAGCGTACACGACATAGCCCAGCCACGGCGCCGGCACCGAGAGCTGCGGATAAAACGAATACTGCGTCGTCGCGGTCGCCGCCACGGCCACCGCGGCAGCACCAAACAGCGCGAGCCCGACCAGCGCGGCAACGTCGCTGCGCCCCAGTCGATACCGCGCATACGTCGTACGACGTGTCGCGGCACCCCACCCGCGCGAGCGCATCGCGTCCGCGCGCTCCAGCGAATCTTCCATGCCCCAGCCCATCAACACGCTCGACGCCCGCAGGCGCGATCGCACGGGATCGGTGGGCGCGCGGCCCGGCACATCAATCGCATCCTGCACCGCCAGCACCGTACGACCGCGGCGTAAAAACTGCGGGATAAGCCTCATGCACATCGAGATCATGAGCGCAATCACCGGTGCGGCATTGCCCAGCAGCGCGAGCACCTTGTCGTATTCGAGCATCGACGCCGCGGCCTCAAACCACAGCACGCTCGCCACAAACAGCCCGCCCATGCACAGGCCGTATACCATGCTTTCCAGATACACCGCGCGCATACCAATACGGAACAACTCCGTCGAGCCCGAGGCGCTAAACAGCGGATTGACCAGCGCGATAATCAAAATCACCGGCAGCTGCCAGCGGAGTGCGCCCAGCGTGCGGGCAGCCCCACGCGTCGCAAATCCATACGCCAGCCCGCCCGCAAGCGACAGCGCAATCAGCACCGGCTGCATCGAGAACATGGTGAGCCCCAGCGTCAGCACAATATAGAGTGCCGGCACAGCCGGATGCGACATCGAGAACGCCGCGACGGGCTCGCCGCCAAACTCCTCTTGTATGTTGTCCACGGGCACCCCCGTCCCCTCGCTCAAAAGACAGCTCCGCAGCACCGCCAACGCCACACGCAAGCAGCGCAAACGCCACGACGGCGGCGCAAGCCCCAACCGCCGCAAACCAATCGCTACGCGCTCAACATATGCCTGCGGTATCATATTGCGCCGTGTATCGTTTCCAAACACACGTCTCTATAACGTAACAGGAGATCACATGGACGCAACCGCAATTATCCTCGCTGCCGGCGAGGGCACCCGCATGAAGTCGAACCACTGCAAGGTTTCGCACAAGATCCTGGGCAAGCCCATGGTTCAGTGGATCGTCGACGCCACCATCAAGGCCGGCTGCAGCCGCGTCGTGGTCGTCATCGGCAGCCACGCCGACGAGATGCGCGCCCTCATCGACGGCGCCTATGCCAACAGCGCTACCAAGGTCGAGTGCGTCGAGCAGACCGAGCGCCTGGGCACCGGCCACGCCGTGAAGGTCGCGCTCGAGGCCTGCGGCATCGCGCAAGGCCCCGTCGTGGTGCTCAACGGCGACCTGCCGCTCATCACCGCCGACACCGTCGCCAAGTTCGCGCAAACCGTCGCCACCGGCGAGCTCGCCTGCACCGTCATGACCATGACCCCGCCCGACCCCTTCGGCTACGGCCGCATCAAGCTGGGCGCCGATGGTCAGATCGAGCGTATCATCGAGCAGAAGGACTGCACGCCCGAGCAGGCCGCCACGCTGCTGGAGTGCAACGCCGGCTGCTACGCCTTTGACGGCGCGCAGCTCGCCGCCCACATTAACGAGATCGGCAACGACAACGCGCAGTCCGAGTACTACCTGCCCGACATGCTCGAAATCCTCAAGGGTCACGGCCAGGCGGTCTCCATCTTCCACTGCGATGACTACCGCGACGGCCTGGGCGTCAACAGCCGCATCCAGCTCGCGCAGCTCACCGCCATTGCGCGCGACCGCATCAACGAGCACTGGATGGCCGAGGGCGTCACGTTCATCGATCCCACGCAGGCCTGGATCGGCCCCGACGCCGTTATCGGCCGCGACACCGTCGTGTGGCCGCAGACGCATCTGATCGGCCACGTCACCGTGGGCGAGGAATGCCAGCTCGGCCCCAACAGTCGCCTCACCGACACCACCGTCGGCAGCGGCTGCACCCTCGATGAGACCATCGCCATCGAGGCCGTCATTGAGAACGGCGTCGACTGCGGCCCGCGCGCCTACCTGCGCCCGGGCACCCACATGCTCGACGGCTCCAAGGCCGGCACACACGTGGAAATCAAGAAGTCCACGATCGGCGAGGGCTCCAAGGTGCCGCACCTGTCCTACATCGGCGACACCACCATGGGCTCCGGCGTCAACGTGGGCGCAGGCTCCATCACCTGCAACTACGACGGCGTGCACAAGCACAAGACCGTCATCGGCAAGGACGCCTTCATCGGTTCCGACACCATGATGGTCGCGCCCGCCCAGATCGGCGACGGCGCGCTCGTGGCCGCCGGCTCCGTCATCACCGAGCCGGTCCCGGCCGACGCACTTGGCCTGGGTCGTGCCCGTCAGGTAAACATTGAGGGCTGGGCCGCCGATTACCGCCGCCGTCTGCACGAGGACGACGAGGTATAACGTTTTACCAAGCATCTAAGGAGCTGTTCCCGTGGGGGGGGCGGCTCCTTTTTCTATCGTGACCTGCGCAACCGGATGAGTGGTCGGTTCGTGTCCGTTGACGGTAAAGACGTTATCAGGACTCGATAAACCCCGTCGCGCGGTTACAATGCAAAAAGGCATCTATATGGCATTCGATATAAAGGAGAAGGGTAATGCCGATTAATGATCCCGAGAAGTCGGAGAATATGCGCAAGTCCATCCGCGTGTATTCCGGTTCCTCCAACCGTCCCCTCGCTCAGAAGATTGCTGAGTACCTTGGGGTCGAGCTTTCGGGCCTTACGCTAAAGCAGTTCGCCAACGGTGAGATTTACGCCCGCTACGACGAGACCGTCCGCGGCGCCGACGTCTTCCTGATTCAGTCCGTGGCCGGCGGCAACGTCAACGACATGCTCATGGAGCTGCTCATCGCCACCGACGCTGCCAAGCGCGCATCCGCCCGCTCCATCACTGCCGTTATCACCCACTACGGCTATGCCCGCCAGGACCGCAAGGCCGGCCCGCGTGAGCCCATCACCGCCCGCCTCGTCGCCAACCTGCTCGAGCGCGCTGGCGTCAACCGCATCATCACCCTCGACCTGCACCAGGGCCAGATTCAGGGCTTCTTCGATATCCCGGTTAACCACCTGTCCGCGCTGCCGCTGTTTGGCCAGTACTACAACGACATGCACTTCGACACCGACAACCTGGTTGTCGTCTCCCCCGATGTGGGCCGCGCCAAGGCCGCCAAGAAGCTGTCCGACATGCTCGGCTGCGACCTGGCCATCGCCCACAAGGGCCGTCCGCGCCACAACGCCGCCGAGGTCATGGGCATCATCGGTGACATCAAGGGCAAGACCTGCATCATCAACGACGACATGATCGACACCGCTGGCACCCTGTGCGCCAACGTCAAGGAGCTCAAGGCTATGGGCGCTGGCGACATCTACGTCTGCGCCACCCACGGCATCTTCTCCGGTCCGGCCATCGAGCGTCTGAACGACGCCCCGATCGTCGAGTGCCTCGTCACCGACGCCATTCCCGTCGAGGTCGGCGGCAAGATCAAGACCATCTCGGTCGCCGAGGAGTTCGCTCAGGCCATCTCCGCCGTTTACCACGAGGAGCCCGTCTCCACGCTCGTCGGCGGCGACTTCGCACTGTAGTCGCTCGACCCTCGCATCCCTCCGGAAGCCCCGGACACGCCGGGAGGGGTTATCACGCGAACGTCCTCGCCGCTTTGCGGCTGCGGGATGTTCGCTTTGATAACCCCTCCCGGCGTGTCCGGGGCTTCCTGCTGTCTCGGGGCAGCTGTTTTCTGAAATGACTTTGCTGCAACCTTTCCTCGCCTTCGGCGGGCGTGGTAGCCTTTGTCGTTGATTAAACTTTTTTTGTAACGGAAGGACAAATATGGCAGCTGCACAGCCGCTTAAGATTCGCATGGTTGCCGGGCTTGGCAACCCTGGCGAGGAATATGCCGAGACCCGCCACAACGCCGGCTTTAAGGCGATCGACGAGCTGGCCCGTCAGGCCGGCGTCACGTACTGGAAAAACCAGGCCGGCGCCGAGGTCGCGCTCATCAACATCAACGATCCCGAGGAAGAGGGCGGTAAGCGCCAGATTGTACTGGTCAAGCCGCAGTCGTATATGAATACCTCGGGTGGCCCCATCTCCAAGCTCTGCCGCGAGTACAAGATCAAGGCCGAGGAGCTGCTCGTAATCCACGACGAGCTCGATATTCCCGCCGGCGACGTCCGCGTTAAGGTGGGCGGCGGCCACGCCGGTCACAACGGCCTGCGCTCCATCATCGACAAGATGGGCAGCCGCGACTTCAGCCGCATCCGCACCGGCATCGGCAACCCTCCCGGCAAGATGGCCGTCGCCGACTACGTTCTTAAGCAGCTGCGCGCCCGCGAGGCCGAGGATTTCCAGGACACCTGCGCCCGCGCGGCCGACGCCGCCGGCCTGGCGATCGTGCACGGCGTGGTCTATGCCCGCGACCACGTCAACGGTGCCGCCTCCGCCAACGGCAAGCACTAAAACCTACCATTTAGGGACAGGTTTATTTTGGCAGGTTTTATATGCGGAAACGCCGCGGATGCCGCGTCACAATAAACCCTGTGCCGCCATACATATGCAACGCTCCAAAGGGGGCCGGCCTCACCGAAGCGCGAGGCCGGCCCCCTTTGCCGTTTTACCTGATAAAACCGACCAAAATAAACCTCTCCCCCTTTGGTAGGCCAAAGTGGATAAACCCTGCTCCCAACAGCCGAAGACACACGTAAGTGACATGTCCATGAGGGTATAATTTGCACCGTATGTCTGCACAACGCCTGTGCGCGTACGGTTTTATTCGGGCTACCGTCCATTTCCGTGGAGGCACGGTTCGGCGGCCCTAACAAGAGAGGGGTTCTATGTATAAGATCCTGGAGAAGACGCAGTTCTCGGAGAAGGTGTTCAAGTTCCGCATCGAGGCGCCCGCAATCGCCAAGCATGCGCACGCTGGACAGTTCCTCATGGTCCGCGCCAACGAGACGGGCGAGCGTGTCCCGTTTACCCTGGCCGGCTGGAACGGTGACGAGGGCTGGGTCGAGTTCATCTTCATGGTGATCGGCAAGACCACCGAGATGCTGTCCACATACGAGGCCGGCGAGTCGCTGCGCGACGTCGTAGGCCCGCTGGGCGTTCCCACCGAGATGGCCGAGGGCCCCTGCGCCGTCATTGGCGGCGGCGTCGGCCTGGCAATTGCCTTCCCGGTCGCCAAGCACCTGGTCGAGACCGGTCATGAGGTCCACGCCATCATGGGCGCTCGCACCAAGGACCTCCTGCTCATGGAGGACCAGTTCCGCGAGCTCCTCGACGAGGACCACATCCACATCACCACTGACGACGGCTCCTACGGCGAGCAGGGCGTTGTCACCGCTCCGCTGGAGCGCCTGCTGCAGGACAAGGCCGTGAGCCAGGTCTTCTGCGTCGGCCCCGTTCCGATGATGAAGTTCTCGACCCTCACCGCCCAGAAGTACGACACCCCCATCACCGCGTCCCTCAACCCCATCATGGTTGACGGCACCGGCATGTGCGGCTGCTGCCGCGTCGAGGTGGGCGGCGTGACCAAGTTCGCTTGCGTCGACGGCCCCGACTTCGATGCCACCCTGGTCGACTGGGATGACCTTCGTGCCCGCCAGGCCGCTTACCGTTCCGAAGAGGGCGAGTCCCTCAAGGCCTATGAGGAAAAGAGCTGCGCATGCCACTAGTTAACGGTCGTTTCGTTGCCGATATGAAGTCGCCCCGCACCCCCGATAACGAGGAGCCGGCTGCCGAGCGCGCCTGCGACTTCCGCCCCGTCGACAAGGGCTTCACCGAGGAGATGGCGCTGGCCGAGGCCGAGCGCTGCCTCAACTGCAAGAAGCCGTTCTGTGTTGAGGGCTGCCCCGTCAACATCAACATCCCCCGCTTTATCGAGCAGATCCGCGCGAAGGACTTCGGCGGCGCCCTCGATACCATCCGCGAGGACTCCATGCTTCCCGCTATCTGCGGCCGCGTCTGCCCGCAGGAGAACCAGTGCGAGGGCAAGTGCATCCGTGGTAAGAAGTCCGAGCCCGTGGCCATCGGCCAGCTCGAGCGCTTCCTGGGCGACCGCCCCGAGCTCGCCTCCACGCCCAAGATGGCTCCCAAGAACGGCAAGAAGGTCGCCGTCGTCGGTTCCGGCCCGTCCGGCATCACCTGCGCCGGCGAGCTCGCCCGCAACGGCTTTGACGTCACCGTCTTTGAGGCCTTCTTTACCGGCGGCGGCGTGCTGGTCTACGGCATCCCCGAGTTCCGTCTGCCCAAGGCGGTCGTCAAGCGCGAGATTGACGGCCTGGAGGACATGGGCGTCAAGTTTGAGTACAACTCCGTCGTGGGCAACATGGCCACGGCCGAGGAGCTGTTCGAGCAGGGCTTCGACGCCATCTACGTGGCGACCGGCGCTGGCCTGCCCAAGTTCCTCAACGTCCCCGGCGAGAACCTGCCCAACGTCTTCTTCGCGAACGAGTACCTCACCCGCGTGAACCTGATGAAGGCCAACAAGTTCCCCGAGTACGACACCCCCACCAAGCACGGCAAGAACGTCGTTGTCTTTGGTGGCGGCAACGTGGCTATGGACGCCGTCCGTACCGCCAAGCGCCTGGGCGCTGAGCACGCCATCATCGCCTACCGTCGTACCGAGGACGAGATGCCCTGCCGTCGTGCCGAGCTGCACCACGCCAAGGCCGAGGGCGTCGAGGTTCTGCCGCTCGTTTCCCCGCTCGAGTTTGTCGCTGGCGAGGACGGCTCCGTGTGCGCCGTCAAGGTCCAGAAGATGGAGCTCGGCGAGCCTGACGAGTCCGGCCGTCGTCGCCCGGTGCCCATCGAGGGCGCCATCGAGGAGATTCCCTGCGACGTCGCGATCTCGGCTATCGGCACCAACGCCAACCCCTTCGCTGCCAAGATCGGCGGCAAGATGGAGCTCAACAAGTGGGGCTACATCGTTGCCGACGAGGAGACCGGCCAGACCACCGATCCCCGCATCTGGGCCGGCGGCGACATCGTCACCGGTGCCGCTACGGTCATTCTGGCGATGGGCGCCGGCAAGAAGGCCGCTGCCTCCATCACCAAGAGCCTGCTGGGCGAATAATCACCTGCAGCGCTAGCCCCCAAACGGCAAAGTCCCCGTCGAGCACACGCCCGGCGGGGACTTTTTCTATGCCGGCCGCCCGACCACCACGATGGGGACAGGCACCTTTGTGGTGGTTGAGGACTTGCCCGGTCGTTTTGTCTCAATCTGTAACAGTTAGAGACCAAATTCCTCGCTACGTGTTACAGATCGAGACGTTAGGTTGGCGGCCGAACAGTTCATCTCAATCTGTAACATCTAGAGCCGTTTTGGGCAGTTTGGTGTTACAGATTGAGATTTTGTAAAAGCCGAGAATGGGCGCTGCCACCAAAAGCCTAGCGCTTGCGGCGCTTGGTTGCGGCGATGCCGGCAGCGGCAACGGTTGCGCCGGCGATGCCAAGGGCCGCTGCCGCCGTCGCGGCGTTGTCGCCCGTGGCGGCCAGAGTGCCCACGGACTTCTGGGCAGCGGTGGCCTTCGCGGCCGGCTTGGAGGCAGCAGTCGTGGAACTCGCCTGAGTCAGCGTCACGGACGGCGTGCCAGTCTCACTTCCGCCGCCTGGCTGCGGCGTGGGAGCCGGGGTAGGCTCAGGCTGCGGCGTGGGCTCAGGCTCGACCGCATCTCCGGAGCTGATTACCACGCTGCGGGCAACCTCGTCGGAAGTCCTAACATCCTGGATAGTGGACGACCCGGCAGCACCGATGACGAGTCCGTTTCCCGTAGTTTCTCGCACAGTGCCGCCGGCGGGAGTCGTAACTACCGATCCGCCATCAATTGAGAGACAAGGGGCTGCATCACCTTGATTGACAGCGTAGATTGCCGCTGCGTTACCCGACACCTCAACATTTGAATTAATGATGTCAATTCGAGGGATGGCGGACTGGGAGCCGGACTGGGAATATATTCCGTAGCCATGTTTACGACTGTGGCCAGTTCCGTCACCGCATCGAACTGTAAGGCTCGAATTCTCGACGAGCACCCGCGACACGCCGTCCTGCGCGCGCAGGTAGTGTCGAGAAAGTTGGTGTAGCGCCCGATCCGAAGCGAGTCGGCCCGGCGT
>CAVGCW010000013.1:0-117891 GCA_963628025.1 Alloprevotella sp.
ACAAATCCAAGTTAGACCATTTCAAATGGTTCGATGTCTGCCCGGATGCGACACATCTGGTGTGTCCATCCTCGCAGTATCCGGTTCTCAAGGTGCACGCCCCGCGGCTCATCCGGTTCCACCGGGCCGCGCGGCAAGGAGATATATTGCCAGACCGCGAAGCTCTGTGGGACGTCAATTCCACTCTTCACAAGTCCTACACAACATATTGCTTTCTATAGGTAATAGAAAGACTGGTGCGGATCTTCCGCACGTATCAGATGATGACCCTTTGGTTCAGGAATATATAGAGATCGGTCACCTGTAAGTGTTTATCTACCCGCGCTTTTAGCAATGTAAACCGCGCTTCAGATAAAAAGAGGGAGCGCCGCCACAACGCGACACTCCCCTAGCGATTCAAGAGAATCTATTAGGCCTCGAGAGCCTTCTTGGCGATGGTAGCCAGCTCGTTGAAGGACTCGATGTCCTCGTAAGCCATCTGAGCCAGGACCTTGCGGTCAAGCTCGATGCCGGCAACCTTCAGGCCGTGCATGAACTGAGAGTAAGAGATGTCGTTCAGGCGAGCAGCAGCGTTGATACGAGTGATCCAAAGAGAACGGATCTCGCGCTTCTTGTTGCGGCGATCACGATACTGATACTGCAGGGAGTGCTGGACCTGCTCTTTAGCATGCTTGTAAGTACGCGAAGCGGCACCGTAGTAACCCTTCGCACGGTGCATAACGGTACGGCGCTTCTTCTTGGCGGCAACAGCGCGCTTAATACGTGCCATGTTCTATCAACTCCTAGACGGTAAAACGAAAAACGGGAACGCGAACTTAGGCGAGACGCGACTTGATGACCTTGCGGTCGGCAGCGGCAATCTCGGTCTCCTGACGGAAGCCACGCTTACGCTTGGTGGACTTCTTGCTCAGGATGTGGCTCTTGAAAGCCTTGGCGCGCATAAGCTTGCCGGTACCAGTCTTGCGGAAACGCTTCTTGGTGCCGCTGTGGGACTTCATCTTAGGCATGAAATACTCCTTAATCGGTTACAGAACACTAGTTACTTGGTATCGCTTGCCGCTTTATCCTCATCGAAGGCGCCCTTAATCGGGGCGAGCAGCATAAGCATGTTACGGCCTTCCATCTTAGGCTTGGACTCGACCGTAGCGTAAGGCTTGAGATCCTCGGCGAGACGCTCGAGAACGTTAAGGCCCTGCTCCGGGTGAGCCATCTCACGGCCGCGGAACATGATGGTGATCTTAACGCGTGCGCCCTTCTTGAGGAAACGCAGAACGTGGCCCTTCTTGGTCTCGTAGTCGCCAACGTCGATCTTGGGTCGGAACTTCATTTCCTTGACCTCGACCTTGGACTGGTTCTTACGAGCAGCCTTGGCCTTCATGGCCTGCTGGTACTTGAACTTACCGTAGTCCATGACCTTGCAGACCGGCGGCTCCGCGTTGGGAGCGATCTCGACCAGGTCGAGACCCTGATCGTCGGCGACGCGCTGGGCATCACGGATGGCGAACAGGCCGAGCTGAGAGCCATCGACGCCAATCAAACGGCACGAAGATGCAGTGATCTCGTCGTTGATGCGGGTGTCATCAGACTTAGCTATTTTCCCTACCTCCATTCATAAAAAAATAACCCGGCGCTTCTCAGCAACCAGGTCGTACACATAGACTTCCTCGATTTGAGGAAGGGAATCTAAGTTGTATGACCAGTCAGCTGCTCATTGGCGCCAAAAGGTGGGAACCCTCGGGTTCCTCTTTAGGGCATTGCGAGAACAACGCCTTGCGAATAATAACACGTACAGCGCGTTATCACATTACGTACACGAAAAAGGGGCCTTGACCCCCTTGAACGCTCGCTTGCATGTATGGTGCCCGAGGCGAGACTCGAAGGGCCTTCGCTTCGCGAAGCCCCGGGCTTCGGGCGCGAGGCGCCCTCGCCACGCTCCGCTACAAACAGGCCGCAGGCCTGTTTGCTTAACGCTTCGCGCGCTCACGCGAGTTCGGCACGAAAAAGGGGGCCGCAACCCCCTTGAACGCTCACTTGCATGTATGGTGCCCGAGGCGAGACTCGAACTCGCACGTTGTTGCCAACGGTGGATTTTGAGTCCACTGCGTCTGCCAATTCCGCCACTCGGGCACGTAATGCGTGAGTTAGTTTATCACAGCTTTCTACCGATTAGTCCGAAAATGGAACTTCGATCATTTCGATGAGTTCGACCGTGCGTAGCATCTCGCGCTGACGGCATCCGCGACCGTCGACCGAAGCCTCACCCATCTGGTTATCGTAAGGGTCCTCGCGCATGCCGTCGAAAGAGGGCTCAAACTCTGCCTGGAATCGATTGTTGGCCACCATACGCCATGGGTCGAGATTGCCAAAGTAGTGACGGCGGCGCCACTCCTCCCCCATCCTGCGAGCAGAAGATCCAAATGACACGTCGGCGTTGAGCCAACCGGTCTGCGGCGTATAGAACTCTGCCCAGTCGTGCGACCCCACCGAATCGGGCGCAACGTAGAGGCCGCTCTGCCAACGGGCAGGCACGCCCGCGATACGGCACATGGTGATAAACGTGAGCGCCATAACGCCGCAATCGCCGCGGAGCGAATGCGCGCAGTCATCGGCAATAGATCCCAAAAGCAAGTACGGCGGCTGATAGCGATAGTCGATATACTGCGTCAGGTAATCATAGATAGCACGGGCGCGATCGAGCGGATCCTCGAGTCCGCCAACAACGCTGGCCGTCAGCTGCTGCAGATACGGCGTAAATGCAATGTGCGGACGGTCCTCGGAAATATCCTCGGGCAGAGGCGCGTCCATACGCGGATGAACCGGAAGTGTGCCACCGTAGACATCACAATAAGCAGCATCGATGTGATAACGATAAGTCACCGAGAATGAGCGCTCACTCGAAGAAGACCACGAGGCGGTACGCGCCGAAGCGTTCGCGGGAGCAACAGCACCCTCCGGCGTCATGTCGAGAATCTCGACCTGAGACTGTTGGCGGCAGGTGGCGGCTACGGGAAGCCAAGCGCGAACGGTCTCCCCCTCTAGAGCGCCGGGGACAGACAAGGACGCCTTAAGCGTAATAACGCGAGTCAATCCGTTTTGTGACTCCATCTCCTTGAGCATCTCGTTGCGCAGTGCAATTCCGTCCGTAGGATCGGGACGCATGCCGGGAACCTCTTTGGGATATACGCGAAGCGAATCGAGGAAGTTGTCGAGAACGAACAGCTCGCCATCGATAAAGCGCCAGTCAATACGCTTACGGTTAATCAGATCGTCAAACTGCTCCTCGGTAAACTCAGGCCACTCCTCGCGAATCACCGCAATAGCCCGATCGCGCGACACCGAAAAATGAAGCGGCGTCTCAAGCATGCGATACCGCTCGGCACGAACGCAGGCAGCAAGCGAGGGATCGGGATTCTGCCCCAAAAGACGATCACAAGCCGCAACAGCCTGCGTCAAATATCCGGCATCCTTGAGACGAAGAATCTCGGGCGGCAGTCCAATATCGAGATGACGGAAATCATCACAGCAAACATCAACAGAGCAACCAACAGGACCCTCGTCAATGACCTTCCCATCCGAAGGCAGCACATTAATAACAGCCATACCAAAACTCCAAGTCACTAGAACGCTTGAAGCCCATTGTAGCGAGATAAAAAGAAAGCCCCAACAAGGGAGCCATCAACACCGCCGAACGGTAGTCAAAAAAATGAATTCAGCCCAGTAACCCTGCGGCGTTAAACGAAGGAAGCCCCGTCCCCCGGAACTGTTTCCTTGGCGCGACTTCTGGCGAAGCCAGGTGAGCGCAAAGGAAACAGTGTAGGGAGACGGGGCTTCCGGCGGGAAGTTTAGCGACGCTTACGCCTTGTTGACGGAGCCAAACTCCTCCATGAGCTCCTTGGTGCGGGCAACGATGTTGTCGCGACCAGGCTTGAGGAGCTTGCGGGGGTCAAAGCCCTTGCCCTGCTGATCCTTGCCAGCCTCGATGTACTCGCGAACGCCCTTGGCGAAGACGAGCTGCAGATCGGTGTTGACGTTGATCTTGGAGATACCCAGGGAGATGGCCTTCTTGATCTGATCCTCGGGGATGCCGGTGCCACCGTGCAGGACGAGGGGCAGGTCGCCGGTCTGAGCCTTGATCTCGCCCAGGCGCTCGAAGGAAAGGCCAGCCCAGTCGGCAGGGTACACGCCGTGGATGTTGCCGATACCGCAGGCGAGGAAGTCGACGCCCAGGTCAGCAATCTGCTTGCACTCAGCAGGATCAGCGAGCTCGCCGCTGGAGGTCACGCCGTCCTCGGTGCCGCCGATGCCGCCGACCTCGGCCTCGATGGACATGCCCTTGGAGTGGGCAAGCTCAACGAGCTCCTTGGTGCGGTCGAGGTTAAGCTGGAAGGTCTCCTCGTGAGAGCCGTCATACATGATGGACGTGAAGCCGGCCTCGATGCACTTGAAGCAGTCCTCGTAAGAACCGTGATCGAGGTGAAGGGCGACGGGAACGGTAACGCCCGTGGCCTCGACGGCAGCCTTGACCATGTCGGCGCAGACCTTGAAACCGCCCATCCACTTAGCGGCACCAGCGGTGCACTGAAGGATCAGCGGAGACTTGGCCTCCTCGGCGGCCTGGAGAATAGCCAGGGTCCACTCGAGGTTGTTGGTGTTGAAGGCACCGAGACCGTACTTGCCGGCCTCGGCCTTCTTGAGCATGTCTGCTGCGTTGACGAGCATAAAAGAAACCTCCTGTAAGGTTGCTCCGATAACGCCTGAGATTTTACCACGACATACCCGAGCATAAACGTTCGTTTGTTCACGAATACCATCCGATTGGACAAATTTTGACCGTTTGCCCCACAGAATCGACCCACTGGGGAAAATAGCTTGACGATTGAGCGGTCTTCGTGGTTCGAAAGACGGCTTCAAGCCTACATCTGCATAAACGGGTTCTGCATAAGTTCGCGCGCCATCGTGGTCGAATCGCCATGGCCCGTCAAGCAAACGGTATCGGGCGGAAGCGTCTTGGCAAGTTTGGAGAGCGAGCGCATAATCGCCGCCTCGTCACCGCCGGAAAGATCGGTACGACCGTGACTGCCCGGGAAAAGCGTGTCGCCCACAAAGGCGATGTTCCCCTGCTCGGTCGCGGCGAACAGGACGATGCCGCCCGGCGTATGCCCCGGCGTCTCGATCACCTGCAGGCAGACGTCGCCCACCTCGATTGTATCGCCCTCGGCAAGCAAACGCGTCGGCTCACCCGGATCGGGCGTCTCGATACCCCACATGGCGCGCTGCTCCTCGATATTTGCGCGAGGTACCGTCACGTCCTTAGCGCACAACTCATATAGTGCGCTGTCGCCAACGACAGCTCGAACCCCGGCAACCCCGCCAACATGGTCGGCATGACCGTGCGTGCAGACAGAGCCGAGCACGCGCACCTCGGGATGCGCGGTGCGGATATGCTCCACAAGACGCTCGCCCTCCCACGCCGGATCGACGATTAAGCACTCGTCATTCGAAATCACGGCGTAGCTGTTGGTCTGAATCGGGCCGTTGACGAGCGCCTCAATCGAAGCCGCGCCTCGGGGTGTCAGGTCCAAAGTCATATCGCCCATGCGCATACCCTCCTTCTAAAATACGTTCGAGGCACCAAACGATGCCTCGAACGTAACCAATATCTATGATGCTGAGAGGCTCTCGCACCTACACACGGCGCTTGAGTTGCGCTCCGCCCTCGCCGGGCATAAGACGGCGAGCGTCGTAGACCGAGTCGACGCTGCTGATGGAAGCCAGCAGCGGATCCAGGCCGCTCGCATCCGAAATCTCGACCATAAAGCGCAGGGTCGCAATACCCTCGCGGTTGGTCGAGGTGGCGGCGGAAAGGATATTGCCGCCTGCATCGCCAATGGCAATGGTGACGTCCTTGAGCAGGCCCATGCGGTCCAGGCACTCGACCACGATCTCGACCTGGAAGAGAGTGTCGGCAGCACCATCCCACTCTACGTCAATCATGCGCTCGGGGTGCTCCATGAGGCCCTTGACGTTGGGGCAGTTGGCGCGATGCACTGAGACACCTCGGCCGCGCGTGATAAAGCCGACGATGTCGTCGCCCGTCACGGGGTTGCAGCAATGAGCCAGACGGACTAGCAGGCCGCTGTTGCTCTCGCCCTTGACGATAATGCCGTTACTGGCGCTCTTGCCGCGCTTTTGCGGCTTGCGGTTGGAGCCGCGAGCAGGCTGTTTCACGACCTCGGCGATAGCCTCGGCCTTGGTGAGCTGTTCCTCGGGCTTTGGGTCCAAGATTTGCTCGACCTTATTGCCCACAGCGCGCGGGGCAACCTTGCCGGCGCCGACGGCGGCAAACAGGTCCTCGAGCTGCTTGAAGTTAAACTGCTCCGCCACGGCATTGAGCGCGCGCGTCGAACGCGGCGTAGAAATGCCATAGCCACGCTTACGCAGGTCCTTGGCCAGCATATCGCGGCCGGCGGCAGCGTCGTCGTCCTTGGTCGCAGCGGCAAAATAGCGGCGGATCTTTGACTTGGCGGAAGGCGTCTTGACGATCTTGAGCCAATCACGCGACGGTTTGGAACTCTTGTTAGTCAGGATTTCAACGCGGTCGCCCGTCTTGATCTCGTGCGTGAGCGGGGCCACCGCACCGTTGATCTTAGCGCCGACGCAGTGGTTTCCCACCTCGGTGTGAACGGCGTAGGCAAAGTCGAGCGGCGTGGAGCCGGCACGAAGCGCCATGACCTCGCCCTTGGGCGTAAAGACGAAAATCTCCTGATCGAAGAGGTCGACCTTCAGCGAATGCAGGTATTCCTTGGCATCGGTGATTTCGTCGGAAGCCGCCCAATCGAGCGAATGCTTGAGCCAGTTAATCTGGTCGTCCAGACGCTGGGCATCATTGGTCTTAGACGCAGACGATCCGCCCGACTTCTTATAGAGCCAGTGGGCGGCAATGCCGTACTCGGCCTGCTCATGCATCTCATAGGTTCGAATCTGAATCTCGAGCGGACGGGCCGTGGGGCCGATAACCGTCGTATGGAGCGACTGGTAGTTATTGACCTTGGGCATGGCGATATAGTCTTTAAAACGACCGGGCATGGGGTGCCACAGCGTATGCACCGCGCCGAGCGTGGAGTAGCAATCGCGCACCGAATGCGTGATGACGCGCAGCGCCACCAGGTCGTAGATCTCGGAGAATTCCTTGCCCTTGCGCTTCATCTTTTGGTAGATGGACCAATAGTGCTTGGAGCGGCCATTGATCTGGAAGCCCTCCAGGCCAATGCGGTTGAGCTCGTCGGTGAGCGTCTTGATGGTCTCGGCCAGATAGCGCTCACGGACCTCGCGCGACTCCGCCACCATGCGCGCGATGCGCTGGTAGGCATCGGGCTCAAGGTAGAAGAAGGACAGGTCCTCGAGCTCCCACTTAATGGAGCTCATGCCCAGACGGTCGGCCAGGGGCGCATACACGTCCATGGTCTCGCGAGCCTTAAACAGGCGACGGTCCTCGCGAAGGGCCGCCAGCGTACGCATGTTATGCAGGCGGTCGGCAAGCTTAACGATAATGACGCGGATGTCCTTGGACATGGCGAGGAACATCTTGCGCAGCGTAAGCGCCTGCTTCTCGTCCATGCTATCGACTTCGATGTTGGTAAGCTTGGTCACGCCATCGACGAGCTCGGCAACCGTATCGCCAAACAGGCCGGACACATCGGCGAGCGAGGTCTCGGTATCCTCGACGGTATCGTGCAGCAGCGCGGCGCACACCACATCGCAGTCCATCTTGAGGTCGGCCAAAATGATGGCCACCTCGACGGGATGGTTGATGTACATCTCACCCGAGCGCCGCTTTTGGTTGCAGTGCTTCTCGGCAGCAAAGCAGTAGGCCTGCTCCACCTTGGAGAAGTCATCCTCATTCATATATTTGAGGCACAGACGCTCCAGCTTGTCGTAGCTGTCCGCCATAATCTCGGGCGGCAGTTCATCGGCATGCTTATAGTGCTCCATCTCCGAAAACGGCTGGAGGGTGGAATCATGGGCGGTACGGGCTGCGGCATCCATCGAGGTCCCCTTCCCCTAGGCCCGCGGAACGATCGGGCGGTTAACTTTGGCTAGCATATCAGAAGCGCACGAATCGAGTGCCCAGCTCCGAAAAGCCGAGAACTCCATGCGCGAGCGCAAGCCCTCCAAATAGCGAATCGACCTGCTCAATTGCACGCGGCCGGGGTTTTCGGCCATTGAGATGCGACGCGTATCGTCAAATCCCGAAACGCGGCAGAAACCAAGCTCTTCGAAGATTCCCAGACCGCTTGCCACCGAGCGCTCGTCAACCGGCGTGCGCGCGTCGATGGCAAGGCACATCTGCGCGATGTCGATATCGCTCGCGCTAAACGAGTCGTCTCCGGTCTTGCCGCGGTTGGAGCGCCACATAGTCTGCAGCGCGCGATAGAGCGTGACGAGCTCATCGCGCTCGGGCGCGTAGCAGTCGAGCAGGCGCTCGTTAATGCGAGCGTCACGCGACGAATAGAGCAGGTGAATCACGGCAGGCTGGCCGTCGCGACCGGCGCGTCCGCTCATCTGGTTGAACTCAATGCTGCCAAACGGCATGTGGTAGAGCACGACATGGCGAATATCGGGTAGGTTCACGCCCTCGCCAAAGGCAGAGGTCGAAACGATGCAGCTGAGGCTGCCGTCTCGAAACGCTTCCTCGACACGGCGACGATCGGAGCGCGCAAGCCCCGCGTTATAGAACGCGATGCGGGTCGCGCAATCGGGCACCCGCTTGCGCAGCGTCTTGGCAAGCGCCACGGACTGATCACGCGAGTTGACGTAGATGACGGTCTTCTCCCCCGTCGCCACGATGGACACCAGGCGGTTCTCGCGGCTCACAAGGTCTCGGTCATCCTCGAGCTGCAAGTTCTCGCGCACCGTCTCGTCGACCACCGTACGGGTAATCGGTAGCACGCGGGCGAGCTCGGCCACAACCGGAGCCGTTGCGGTGGCAGTCGCGGCCAGAACGACCGGGTCGCCCAGTGCCTTGAGGATATCGGGCATGTCGAGATAGGCGCTGCGGTCGCCGCCCTTGGCAAGACCGGCATGATGCGCCTCATCGATAACGACAAAACCGATGCGTCCCGAACGCGCAAAGCGGTCGCGGTGAATGGACAGGAATTCGGGCGTCGTGAGCACGATGCCGGTGCGGCCCGAAGCCAAGCCGGCAAACACGTCATCGCGCGCCGCCTCCACGGTCTCGCCGGTCAGCACGCCCACGCCAATGCCGAGCGCGGCCATCGTCGACGAGAGGTGATAGGCCTGGTCGGCAACGAGCGCGCGCAGCGGATAGACAAAGATGCTTGCACGCCCGCGAAGGACCGCCTCGCGCGCGGCATGCACATGGAAGATAAGAGACTTGCCGCGCCCCGTTCCCATAACGGCCAGAACACTTTGGTGATCGGCCAGAGCATCGAGCGCCTCGACTTGCGCGCGGTGCGGCTGGTTCGAGCCGATAAAGCTATGGATAAGCGAGCGCGTCAGCTCGGTATAGGAAAGCTGGGCGAGCGTTTGGCGCTTGCGGGACTCCAGACGAAGACCGGCGTCCGCAGGCTCCACGCCGCGGCGAAGCTCACATGCCGGGTCATCAACGCTGGGCGCCGTGGCATCGCGGACCAAGACATCCTTGATCATGAGCTTTGGCTTTACGCGACCTTGCCAATGCTCGGCCACGGCCTCGAACACCAAATCGACGGCGCTATCGCAATTGATGAGCTTATCGATCTGCGGCACGCGGAACATAATGGCCGGCACGCTCGCAGCGCCATCGGTCGCCACGAAGCGCATGTGCTCGCCGGTTTTGCCCACCACGGCGCGATCGCACATTGTCACGCCCTCGGCCGCCAACAGCGGTACCTTGTTTCCCTGGCCAAACGGCTCAAGACGGGAGATTTGCTCGATGGTCTCGATATTCAGCTCGGAGAGGTCGACGGTAGCGGCAACCTCATCGGTGTCCTCAAAGTCCTCGGCGGGAAGCTCGGACAGCACGGCGGAAAGGCGACGACGGAACTCGTCGAGCTTGGACGCCTCGATGGTCACGCCCACCGCACCCGCATGTCCGCCACGACGAATCAGCAGATCGGAGCAGCGCTCGACAGCGTCGAACAGGTTGACCTTGCCCACCGAGCGACCCGAACCGCGAGCGATACCGTCTTCGATCGAGAACAGCAGCGCCGGCACGTGATAACGGTTGGTCAGGCGGCTCGCCACGATGCCCTTGACGCCCTCGTGCCAGCCCTCGCCACCCACGACGATGGCGCGACCGCCATCATAGGTCTCCTCGACCTTTGCCATGGCATCGCGTGTGAGCTCCGCCTCGATCTCGCGACGCTGACGGTTGATTTCCTCGAGCTCGGCGGCAAGCGCGCTTGCCTCGATAGGATCGCGGGCAAGCAGCAGGTCGAGCGCCAGCTTGGGATCGGCCATGCGGCCCGCGGCGTTCAAGCGGGGAATGAGCGAAAACGACAGGCCATCGGCCGTAATGCTAGAGAGGTCGGCCTTGGCGAGCGCGGCCAGCGCGATATAGCCGGGGCGGGCGGTCACGCGCATCTGCTGGATGCCCTCGGCGACCAGCGCGCGGTTCTCGGGCGTCAGCGGCATCATGTCGGACACGGTGCCAAGCGCCGCGACCTCGATCAGCGAACGCCAATACGACGGCTTGCCTAGGCGCTCGCCCAGGACTTGCACCAGCTTGAGCGCCACGCCGGCACCGGCAAGCTCACGCGAAGGACCCTCGTCCTCGAGCTTGGGGTCGGTCAGAGGCACGCCCTGCGGCACCTGGTCGGACGGCTCGTGATGATCCGTGACCACCAAATCGATCCCCAGGCTCTCCAGATAGGAGACCTCTTCCTTGGCGGCAATGCCGTTATCGACGGTCACGATCAGCTGGGGGCGAGCGAGCTCGTTAACGCGGTCGAGCGCCGCTCGCGAAAGACCGTAGCCCTCGTCAAAGCGATGCGGAATAAACGGCGTGACATCGGCGCCAAACGTGCGCAGCGCCTCGGTCAACAGGCAGGTCGACGTAATACCGTCAACGTCAAAATCGCCAAAGACCGCGATGCGCTCGTGGTTGCGAATAGCACGCTCGACACGGTCGGCAACGACCGACATGCCCGGGATAATGAGCGGGTCGGCCCAGTCGCGATCGAGCGAAGGCGTCAAAAACAGCTGGCCCTCTTTGATGGATGTAATGCCGTGCGCGACCATAATGCGCGCCACCAGCCCGGGTATGCCCAGGCCAGCCGAAAGCTCCTTTTCGAGCTCGGGGTTTTGCTGAGCGACCGCCCAGCGATGCGTCGTCTTAAGCGATGACATAGGCGCCCACCCCCGATAGGGGCAGGTCGCCGCGATACCTCTCACGGTTCATAGCGATGAGTCCTCTGTGTATGCCCGCTTCGGCAGGCAGATCTGTTGAACTGATTTATTATACCGTGCAGCGCGGACGCAAATCGCCGCAGCACGCCGCGGTTTCGGTAAACGATGCCGGTAATAGCCTCGAAATATTCGAGCGTTTCTGACGCACAGACGCATGCGAGCGTCTAGCATATCCATCCAAAACGGATTCACGAGCAAAGGGAGTCACAAGCACATATGAAGCAATGGGTTGGACTGGGAAAGTTCCTCGCGGGGCACATGCAGGTCATCGTTCCGATTTGCGTAACGCTCGGTGTGCTCTTTCCTCAGCAGATTGGCGTACTCAAGCCCATCGTTCCCGCCTTGTTTGCCTTTATGACGTTTCAGGGTGCGCTCAGCAACACCTTCCACCAGGTGGCTGAGGTGTTCCGCCGTCCCCTGCATCTGATTTTGGCGTTATTTGTCTCGGCTGTGATCATCCCCATCGCGGCGTATGCCATGGGCTCACTGTTCTTTGGTTCCAACCCCAACCTTGTCTGCGGCATCGTGCTCGAGTACAGCGTACCCGTTGCAGTCACTGCCTTTATGTGGATCAGCATGTTCGGCGGCAACGGCCCGCTCGCGCTCACCATCATCCTGACGTCCTCGGTCATCTCACCCGTGACGATTCCTCTTACGCTCAAGCTCCTGCTGGGCGCCACTGTCTCGATCGATGTGCCGAGCATGATGCAAGACATGGCCTTCATGATCGCCATACCCGCCGTGCTCGGTATCGTCATTAACGAACTCACGCGCGGCTGGGGTCATGAGAAACTCTCCCCCGCGCTTTCGCCCGCCTGCAAATTTATGATGATGGGCGTCATCGCGTCCAACTCCACCGCCATGAGCGAGTACGTGCTGCACATGAACGCGGTGCGCCTGGAAGTCGCCCTCTTTATCCTTTCGTTCGCCATCAGTGGCTTCATCATCGGCATCCTGGTCGCCCGTGCGCTGCATCTGCCGTATAGCGAGACGACTACCATGTGCTTTACCTGCGGCATGCGTAACATCTCTTCGGGCGCCGTCATCGCCACGCAGTACTTTCCGGGCGAAGTCGTGTTCCCCGTCATGTGTGGCACGCTGTTTCAGCAGGTGCTGGCCTCGATTATCGGGCATCTCTTTGAGCGCCTAACCGGCGAGGAACGCGCCAAACAGCGCAAGCGGGTCAAGGCCGGGCGCGACGCGATGGCACGCTAGACTGTCCGCATTGCGCGGGCGTTAGCCTTGCTACACGAGCGTTTCCAGATGCGCGCGTAGGCGCTCAGCATCGACATCGAGCGTTGTCTCGGCATTGACCTGGGCCAAACGATAGCCCACAAAGTAGGGCGAAACCACCCAACGCGGCAGCGCCTTGGCAATGGTCCGGCCGTCCATGTGGTAGAAGAACAAGTTGTACGACTCCGCGCGACCGCCGTGGTGCTCGTGCAGGATATAGCGCAGGGTCACCTGAATCGCATCGGCAAACAGGTCCGCTTCGGCTTGGTCGCAGGCGTCGTCGCTGGCGGCGATTCCCTGTGGAGCCGAGACATTGACCTCAAAGAATCCCATGATTGGCTCGGTTGAGATAGTGACCGCGACCCTCCCCCGCCGCCAGACATCAATGCCTTCGAAGTTGGCGGGGGCTAGTGCTGCATAACCGTCCTCCCGCTCCAGACCCACAATCTGCATATGCGGATGGACGAGGCTGCCGCCCGAAAGCGGGCCTTTGTTCTTGTACATGAGCACACTGCGGTACTGTTGGGAATCGATCATCTGCTGCCAACAGCCCAGGGCAAACCGCATCACATGATGCAGCTCATCCGGTTCGTAGGTCACCAGGTCGGCGTCGTGATTGGCCGACTCGATCAATACGGTCTGACGGGTGGCCCGCAAGGTCTTGAACTTATTCTCGAGCCAGATACAGTCGCCATCGCGCTGGATGATGTTGGCAAGCCCCTCCGTGTCGCAAAAGGGGCACGCGGTGCCAGGGCGACGATTATCGTCGGGCTTGCCGCTCGCCTGCTGAACGTCAAATACCAGCGCCACGGGCTACACCTCCAGCGGCACGATCTTGGTGCCGTGGAGCTCGGAGACGCCTAGTGTCGCCGCGACCGCGTCGCGATTTGCCGTAGTGATGCCGCCGCCGGGAAGGATGGTCAAGCGATCGCCCGCATACTCGACAAGGCGTGACAGGTGATCGAAATTATCCTCGATCGACGTACCGGCCGCACCGCCATGCGTGAGGACGCGCGTAACGCCGCAGTCGGCAAATGTATCAATCGCATCGAGCTGAGCCTCGGGCGAGAGCTGGTCAAATGCCATGTGGAAGGTGATGTCAAGGGACTCGCGCTTGCACTCCTCGGTCGCGCAGCCCGTAGCCATAACGAGGGCGCCGAGGGTGAGTTCGTCGAGCGCCCAGCCGCCGGCACAGGGCTTGCAGCAGCCAAAGACCAGGCCGTCAACGCCGGCGCTCACGGCAAGGCCCAAATCCATCTCCATCATGCGCAGCTCGTCCTGGTTGTAATGAAAGTCGCCACCACGCGGGCGAATCATGCACATCACTCGCGCGTCATGCTCGTGAGCATAGTTGACTGTAGCGCTGATAACGCCGGCGGAAGGCGTGGTGCCACCGACGGCGAGGTTGTCACACAGCTCAATGCGCCCCGCACCGGCCTCGATGGCCGCCGGCACTCGCTCAAAGTTCTCGGCACAAAACTCGTACAGCATAGATAGGCCCCCAAAGACAGCAGATGTTTTCCGACGGGCATTGTCACACATCCCCATGAAGTTGCGGTGGAATAGGGACTGTTTTGGCCTCTGAGACTCCCATTTAGTCCCTATTCCACCGCAACTTAAAAGGGGGCGCTGACCGGGTTGGTCAGCGCCCCCTTTGTTGAATGGATTAACCACCCAGGTAGGCTTTGCGGACGTTGTCGTCGTGCAGGAGCTCTTGGCCGGTGCCGGTCATGGTGATCTTGCCGGTCTCGAGCACGTAGCCGCGCGTGGCGATCGAGAGCGCCATCTGCGCGTTCTGCTCGACCAGAAGCACCGTGGTGCCGGCCTTGTGCAGGTCCTCGACAATCTGGAAGATCTGCTCAATCAGAATCGGCGCCAGGCCCATGGAAGGCTCGTCGAGCATGAGCAGCTTGGGGTTGCTCATAAGGGCGCGGCCCATAACGAGCATCTGCTGCTCGCCGCCCGAAAGGGTGCCGGCGACCTGGCGACGACGCTCCTTCAGGCGCGGGAACTGCTCGTAGACGCGCTCCAGGCCCGGAGCAACCGTGGACTTGGGCTGTGTATAGGCACCCATCTCCAGGTTCTCCTCGACCGTCATCTGCAAAAAGGCGCGACGGCCCTCGGGGACCTGAGCCAGGCCCTTACCCACCAGCTTATCGGCGGGCGTATGGGTAATGTCCTCGCCCATAAACTTGATGGAGCCGGTCTTGGAGCGCAGCAGGCCCGAGACGGTTTTAAGCGTCGTGGACTTACCGGCGCCGTTGGCACCGATCAAGGCCACGATCTCACCCTCGTTGACGTTAAAGGAGATGTCCTTGATGGCGTGGATGGCGCCGTACCAGACGTTGATGTTGTAGACGGAAAGCATCGGCTCTGCCATTTAGTTCTCCCCCTTATCCTGCTTGCCCAGATATGCCTCGATAACGGCGTCGTTGTTCTGGATTTCCTCGGCCGTGCCCTTGGCGATGACCTTACCAAAGTTGAGCACGCAGATACCCTCGCAAATATTCATGACGAGCGACATGTCGTGCTCGATAAGCATGATGGCAATGCCGAAGGTGTCGCGAATCTTAACGATGTTCTCCATGAGTTCCGCGGTCTCGGACGGGTTCATGCCGGCGGCAGGCTCGTCGAGCAGCAGCAGTTTGGGGTTGGTGGCAAGCGCGCGGACGATCTCCAGACGACGCTGGGCACCGTAAGGCAGCGAGCCGGCCTGCTCGTTTGCCAGGTGCTCCATATCAAAGATGGACAGCAGCTCCATGGCGCGCTCGTGGGCGGCCTTCTCGTGCTTCCAATACGTCGGCAGGCGCAGCACGCCCTCAAAGCCGGAGTAACGTTCCTGGTTGTGCAGGCCAACCTTAACGTTATCCTCCACCGTCATGGTGTTGAACAAGCGAATGTTCTGGAAGGTACGGGCAATGCCCATGCGGTTGACCTGGTAGACGGACTTGCCCGAGGTGTCCTCGCCGTCGAGCAAGATGGTGCCGTGTGTGGGCTGATACACCTTGGTGAGCAGGTTGAAGACCGTGGTCTTACCGGCACCGTTGGGACCAATCAGACCGGCGATCTCGGTCTTGCCGATAGTCAGGCTAAAGTCGTCAACTGCCTTAAGGCCACCGAACTCAATGCCCAGGTGAATGCACTCGAGTGCAGGGCGCTCGCCCAGGTCGCGGTCGGGAACGATGGCGCCAGAAGGATACGGGACCATCTTGCCCTTCTTGAACTCAAATTTACTGGGCATCGGCTGCCACCTCCTTCTTGGAAGCAAAGCGATCCTTGACGCGACCGAAGAACGCCTTGAGCTGCGGGTTGTTGGTAAAAATCATGACCAGGATCAGCACGATGGCGTAGATGAGCATGCGGTAATCCGAGAACTGACGGAGCAGCTCGGGAAGCACCGTGAGCAACGCCGCCGCGATGACGGAGCCGCGCATATTGCCCAGACCGCCCAGGACCACGAACACCAGGATGAGAATGGACGTGTTGAAGTCGAACTTGGTGGCGGAGAGCTGCGAGAAGTTACCGCCGAAGAGAGCTCCGGCAGCACCGGCGAGGGCAGCGGAAACCACGAAGGCGATCATGCGGTACTCGGTGACGGAGATGCCTACGGACTCGGCTGCAATCTTGTTATCGCGCACGGCCATAATGGCACGGCCGGTACGGCTGCGAACCAGGTTGAGCACGATCACGAGTGCGACCATGACCAGGATGGCACCGGCGAGGAAGGTCGAGTACGTCGACACGCCCGAGGCGCCCTGGGCGCCCTTGATGATGGCGGTGCCGTCCTCGAGCAGGTGCAGGTCGTCAATCGTAGAGTTGCCCGTGATGTTAAAGATCACGTGCAGGCCGCGAGAGTCGACGCCCACAATGAGGCAGGTGACGATCTCTTTGATGATCTCACCAAAGGCCAGGGTCACGATAGCCAGGTAATCGCCGCTCAGGCGAAGGACCGGGATGCCGATCAAGAAGCCCAGGATGGCGGCAGCGATGGCGCCGACCACGATGCTGATGATCAGGCGCATCGGGTCGGACGGAACGGCGCTCTCCAGCGCGACGGCGGTGACGATGCCCGTGTAGGCGCCGACGCTCATAAAGCCCGCGTGGCCCAGCGACAAGTCGCCCGCGATGCCGACGACGAGGTTAAGGGAGATGGCCATGACGATATAGGCCGTGATGGGAACCAGCTGACCGGCGATCATGCGCGGAATCATGTGGTTAGACTGCATAAAGAACACGATGGCGAACGCCACAAGGCACATGGCGTACGTAACAAAGTCGTGACGCGTCTGCTTGTCTTTAAGAAACTTCATAACGCTCACCTACACCTTCTCGGGGACGTACTTGCCCAAGAGGCCGGCAGGCTTGACGAGCAGGACGATGATCAGAACACCAAAGACGATGGAGTTGGCAAGGCTCGTGGAAATGTAAGCCTGTGCCATCGCCTCGATGATGCCGATAAGAATGCCACCGACAAAGGCGCCGGGGATGGAACCGATGCCACCGAAGACGGCGGCGTCGAAGGCCTTGATGCCAGGCATGGCACCCGTGGTGGGCTGCAGCACCGGCGAGTAGGAGCACAGGAGCACACCGGCAATGGCGGCAAGGGCAGAGCCGATGGCGAACGTCATCGAGATGGTGCGGTTGACGTTGATGCCCATGAGCTGAGCGGCGGCCTTGTCCTCGGACACGGCGCGCATGGCTTTGCCCATCTTGGTCTTACCTGTAAAGAAAATCAGGCCGGCCATGATAACCAGGCAGGCGACGATGGTGACGAGCGAGACGGCGCTTACGTTGAACTTGGCCAAGAACTCCGGCACCTGGAAGGTGACGAGCGAAGTGAAGTTCTTGGGCGTGGCGCCCCACAGAAGCTGCGCGGCGTTCTGCAGGAAGTAGGACACGCCGATAGCCGTGATCAAAACGGCCAGCGGGCCTGCTTGGCGCAGCGGCTTATAGGCCAGACCCTCAATGAGAACACCGAGAACCGTGCAGACCACACAAGAGAGAACTACAGATGCCCAGCCCGGGAGGCCGAGATACGACGTGGCACAGAACGAGACATAGGCACCGACCATGATAACGTCGCCGTGAGCGAAGTTCAGCATCTTGGCGATACCGTAGACCATGGTGTAGCCCAACGCGATGATGGCGTAGACGCTGCCCATGGACAGGCCGTTGACCAGGTATTGGATAAAGACCGTCATGTTCCACATCCCCCTTTCGAATAGGTTTCCAGTTAATGTATGAAACAGGGACGTTACACTGTCCCTAGATACCAAGCAAGCAGGGAAGGCCAAAACCTCCCCTGCTTGGGATCAAAACCGCTCTATGTAAGGCGGCCAATTAGGCCTGTACGTACTTGCCGTCGGTGATGACGTACGCCGTGGGCTCCTTCTGGACCTGGCCCTTATCGTTCCAGGTGAGCTTGCCGGTCAGACCGTCAACGGTAATCTTGAGCATAGCCTTGGACAGCTTCTCGGCGGCCTCGGTCGGGTCGGCGTCGACACCAAGACCGGCCTCCTTGAGGGCCTCGGCCACCGCGTGCACGCCGTCGTAGGCGTCGGCGGCAAACTGGTCGGGGGTATCGCCGTACTTATCCTTGTAAGCGTTGACGAAGTCGGCGTTCTTCTCGTCGTCGGCGGAGAACGGAGTCATGAGCAGCAGACCCTCAGCAAGAGAGGTGTCGAAGCCCTCAACGCCCAGGATGCCGTCCATGCCGTCGCAGCCCATCATCTTGACGTCGTAGCCCATGTCCTTGGCGTTCTTGAGCAGGACGGACGCCGGCGTGTAGTAGATCGGCGCAAAGATCATGGTGGCGCCGGCCTGCTTGGCCTTGGTCAGCTGGTTGGTAAAGCTCGTGGCGGAGTCGTCCTTAAAGGTCTCCTCGTCAACAATCTCGAGCTTGGACTCAGCGGCCTGGGCCTTAAAAGAATCTGCGATGCCCGAAGAATAGGCGTCGCCGGAGTTATAGAACAGCACGAACTTCTCGTCCGCATACTTCTGCGCCAGGAACTTGGCAGCGTTGACGCCCTGGTTGGGGTCGGTGAAGCAAACCTGGAAGACGCAATCCTTGCCGTCGGTGACGTCCTCGGAGGACGCGGACGGGGTGATCATGAACGTCTTGGGGTCGTTGCCACACTCTGCGGCAACGGCAACCGACGCACCCGTGGTGGTCGGACCGACGAGGGCCTGCATGCCCCAGTCGAGCAGGGTGTTGAAGGCGTTGACGGCCTTCTCGCCGTCGGCCTGGTCATCCTCGGCCTTGCTGGCAAGCGGCAGCTCCTTGGTCGAGAAATCCTTGCAGCCAAGCTCGACACCCTGGGTAACGGACTTGCCGTAGGACGCGTTGGCGCCGGTCAGCGGGCCGATGGTACCGATCTTAAACGAAGCGTCGCTTGAAGCGGAACCGCTGTCGCCGCCGTTGGAGGAGCAACCAGCTAGAATGGACATCGCCCCCAAACCTGCTGCGCTCGCGATAACGCTCCTGCGATTCATAACAGGGTTCAATGACTTACCGGTGAGGCTCGACATGCGGCTCTCCTCTCAAATCTCGTCGGGTTTCGGTTACCCGACAGGCCATCCTTCGCCGTGTTCGGCGTTCGCAAAATACTAGACGCTTTAGTTAAGGAAAGTGGCGATTATTTCAACTTTTCTTTGGATTTGTCCATTTATCCATAATTCTGCGTATTTCAATTACTTTATGCAGTAATGCCACTTTATTGTGTGAAAGTAATGTTTCCGTTCTGTTACAGGCGTCCCTGCCCTGAATAAAACGGCCTCACCGGTCGCGCTTTATGCGCACTTAGGCGGCGATGTACTTGCCGTCCTGGATCACATAGGCTGTGGCGGGCTTTTCGACCTGGCCCTCGTCATTCCACGTCAGCTCGCCTGTCAGGCCCTCGATCTTGATCTTGCGCATGGCCTTGGCAAGGTCGCCGGCAATGTCGGCACCGTCGGCCGAAATGTCAATCCCCGCCCTATCGATGGCCTCGGCGATGGCGTGGACGCAATCGTAAGCGTCGGCGGCAAACTGGTTGGGCGTCTCGTCGTAGGCATCCTTATAGGCCTTGACGAAGTCGGCATTCTTCTCATCGTCAGCCGAAAACGGGGTCATGAGCAGTACGCCCTCGGCAAGAGAGGTATCGAAGCCTTCCACAGAAAGCAGGCCGTCCATGCCGTCGGTACCCATGAGGGTCATATCGTAGCCCATGTCCTTGGCGTTCTTGAGCAAAACGGACGCCGGCGTGTAGTAGATCGGCGCAAAGATGAGCGTGGCGCCGGCCTCCTTGGCCTTGGTGAGCTGGTTGGTAAAGCTCGTGGAAGAGTCGTCCTTAAAGGTCTCGGTATCGACGATGTCGAGCTTGGACGCCTTGGCCTGCTCGGCAAAAGCGTCGGCAACGCCCGAGCTATACGTATCGCCGGAGTTGTAGAACAGGGCGATCTTGGCATCCGCGTACTTCTCGGCCAAGAACTTTGCGGCGCTGGCGCCCATGGTGGGATCGGTGAAGCAAACCTGGAAAACCGTGGTCTTGTCCTTGGTGACGTCGAGAGACGAGGCCGAGGGCGTGACCATGAGCATATCGTCGGCGATCTCGCCCGAGACGGCGACGGCGGCACCGGTGGTAACGGGGCCGACGAGCGCCTGCATGCCCCAGTCGCACAAGGTATTGAAGGCGTTGATGGCCTTCTCGCCGTCAGCGACGTCATCCTCGGACTTAAGCGAGAGTTTGAGGTCCTTGGTCGAGAAATCCTTGGCGGCGAGCTTGGCACCCTTCTCGGCCGAAACGCCATAGGTTGCCGCGGCGCCGGTCAGAGGGCCGATGACACCGATCTTGAAGGTCTTGCCGTCATCGGCGGAGCCGCCGTCCGAGCCACCCGACGAGCAACCAGCGAGCGCCGCGGTGCTACCGAGCGCCGCAGCGCCAGCCAAGAAACTCCTGCGGTTAAGTACGTTGTTGATGCTAAACATGGTGTCCCCCTTTTCGCTGGCCGCGGTGCGGCCGTCTTGCGGTACAGGGCAAACCTTATGGTGCAAACGTTGACAGTTTGTTACGGAAGTTCGTTTGTAGCGAGCGTGTTTCCAATGTTTCCGCAGCGTTTCGGGGGTGGCGTTTTGTGCTGCTCCCGCTGCCAGGCAAGCACGCGCCCGCACTTCACGCTAGAATGCACTCAACCTTTAAGCGGTTAATCCATCCATAAGATGCACGAAGGAGCTATCTATGAGCGAACCCCTGCGCACCGTGAACGTCGGCCTCATCGGTCTGGGAACCGTCGGCGGCGGCGTGGCCCGTCTGATCAAGAGCCACCACGATGAGTACCTGGCCGCCTACGGCATCGACCTTAAGCTGACCCGCGCCTGCGCGCTTGCCTGGGAGCAGGCCGAAGCCGCCGGTATTGAGCGCGAGGCCTTTACGAGCGACTGGCACGACGTCGTCACCGACCCCGCCGTCGATATCGTCGTCGAGCTCATCGGCGGCGAGCACCCCGCGACCGAAATCTTCACCACCGCCTTCGAGAATGGCAAGCACGTCGTCTCTGCCAACAAGGCCCTGCTGGGCCGTCATGTCGAGACGCTCGCCGAGAAGGCGCGCGCGTGCGGCGTGCAGATTAAGTGCGAGGCCAGCTGCGGCGGCGGCATCCCCATCGTGAGCACGCTCGAGCACGACCTGGTGGGCAACAAGATCCTGACCATCGCTGGCATTCTCAACGGCACCACCAACTACATCCTGTCGCGCATGGACGCCGAGGGCGCCGATTACGCTGACGTGCTCGCCGACGCCCAGGCAAAGGGCTATGCCGAGGCCGACCCGTCCGCCGACGTCGACGGCTTCGACGCCGCCAGCAAGACGGCAATCCTCGCTTCCATCGGCTTTGGCACCCGCGTGACCACCGACGATGTCTACCAGCAGGGTATCCGTACCATCGGCGCCGAAGACATTGCCCAGGCCCGCGAGCTCGGCTACACCATCAAGCTGCTGGGCATCGCACGCAACACCGACGCTGGCGTCGACGTCCGCGTGCATCCCACGCTGATCCCCGCCGACCACATGCTTGCCAAGGTCAACGGCGCCATGAACGCCGTCTACGTGGTAGGCGACGCCGTGGGCGAGACCATGTTCTACGGTGCCGGCGCAGGCTCCTTCCCCACCGCAAGCGCCGTCGTGGGCGACATCCTGTCGCTCTCCGAGCAGATCAGCCGCGGCGTGGCTCCGCTGCCCGAGATTGAACCCTATGGCCACAACCTCGCCTTTAAGCCCATGGACGAGCTCCAGACCAAGTACTATGTGCGCCTGAAGGTCGCCGACCGCGTGGGCGCCCTGTCCGAGACGGTCGACATCTTTGCCAAGCACAACATCTCGATTTCGCTCATCAACCAGGTCGAGGACGGCAAGTCGGGCGTCAACGATGCCTGCTCGGTCATCTTCCTGACGCATCGCGCGCTCGAGAAGGACGTCCAGGCTGCCGCCGCCGAGCTTGCCAGCGTCGACTGCGTGGCCGAAGTCGCCAACGTCCTGCGCATCGAGGACGTCGAGGCCTGGACCGAAGGCGTCATGGCCAACTAGTCCACTACTTCGAACCTCAACGAGGCCCAACGCAAAAGGCGCGCTGCCTGCATCAACCGCAGGCAGCGCGCCTTGTTCTGTTTGTAAAGGAAGCTGCGTCCCGGTATTTCAGCTCAGAACGGGGCGAAGCTTCCCTCAGGGCCTTCTTTCGGAAACTATGTCCCATTCTGGGCGCGGATTCTGGGACACGCTTTCCGTAACGGGCCTCTCGCGGAAAACGCGTCCCACTCTGGACGCCAATTCCGGGATGCATTTTCCGCGGCGGCGTTGGCTACCTGCCGTCGTCGTCCTCGGCTTCTTCTCTTGCATAGAGTTCCAGCATGCGGCGGCGGTATTCGCGCACGGCGAGCTTGGCGCGCTCCAGGCGGCGACGCTCGCGCGGAGTCAGCTCGGACGGGTCAACCTCGTCTCCATAGGTCTTATCGGCAAGAAGATGTGCCGCGTCCACGATGCGGGCATCGATGTGGCCGCTCGCTGCCTCGGCGGAAAGACGCTCGGCAATCGTATCGAGCGTAGGCAGGCCCTCGAATACGCGACCATGGCCATGCGATGTCAGCAACTCGTGCTCGCGTGCGAGCAGGCTTGCCAAATCGTGATGAGCACGCAGGATGTCGAGCGCATCGGATGGATGCTCGGCAACTTCTGCCACGGCGGCAACCGGCGCGGCGTCGACCACGCGGTAGAAGAGCTGCGCGAGCAATGGCATCAAGAACACCGTGATGGCACCAGCGGCAACCATGACCGACGCAATATCTTGCGACAGCGCACCCGCGTTGACGGCAACGCTTGTCACGGCAACGATGATCGGCAGGGCCGTGGTGCAGTACAGGGCCACGGTAATGCGGCCATACGCCGACACATCGCGCGTCGCGGGACAAATGCCCATAGAGATGAGAATGGGCACGGCACGAATAATCAGCAACGCCACGATAAAACCCGCGAGCAAGCCCGGGCGCGACGCCACGGCCGTCAGGTCGATCTTTGCGCCCGATACGGTAAAGAACACCGGAATCAAAAAGCCGTAGGCCAGGCCGTCGAGCTTGGTCTCGAGCGTATGGTTGCCCTCGGGGATGATATAGCGCAGGACAAAGCCGGCGGCAAAAGAACCCAACACGATGTCGAGGTCAAAGATGGCCGAGAACGCCACGAGCGTGACCAGGATGAGCACCGTCAGGCGCACGAAGGTCTGCGACGTGGTATCGGCGCGTTCCTCGACAAACGCAAAGAAGCGGCTGCCGACGCGCTTGGAGCGGCTCGGGACCACGGCCAGCAACACGCAAACCACCGCAAACAAGCCAAGGATTACGAGCGTTTGGATGCCAGTGCGAGCAGACAGCAGCACCGACATGGCGAGCACGGGACCGAGCTCGCCCCAGGTGCCATACGCGAGAATCGAGTCGCCCACACGCGTGCCGGCGAGCGAGCGCTCACGCATGATGGGCACGAGCGTGCCGAGCGCCGTAGAAGTGAGGGCAAGCGTCACGGCGATACCGTCGAAATGACTGACCGAGAACCACGGGGTAAAGCGCACGGCAAGCCAGGCGATACCAAACGTGACGACCCACGTCGCCAAGCCGTAGCGCCCCTCGACGCCCGTGATGCTCTTGGGGTCGATCTCAAAGCCGGCAAGCAGGAACAAAAAGGCCAGGCCCAGCTCGGACACAAGCGAGACCTCAGCATCTACATGGATGACGCCGAGCATATGGGGTCCCAGCACCGCGCCGAGCACGAGCAAAAAGACCGTCTCGGGAACGGGTTTTCCGGGAATCGCCGAGGCGATAAAAGGACTCGCAAAGGCCACGAGTGCGATGATGGCGAGCGAAACGAATGCCATGTGATGCCTTTCTCTTGTTTGCGCTTCACTGTAGCACCCTCGCCGTCCTCAACGCGCCGCGAGCTGTCGTATCATAGTGAGGTTTACAAACATGTGGCTCAAGGCGACCGCGAGGCTTGTCCCGTAAACCGACCGCTGCCGCATACCGTACCGTACGCCCAACCGATCAGGAAGGCAGGAACCAATGGTCTCTCGTATCTACGTGGAGAAGAAACCCGGGTTCGACGTCGAGGCTCAGCAGCTCAAGGGCGAGCTGACCGAAATTCTCGGCATCAAGGGCATCGAGGCCCTGAGGATCATCAACCGCTACGACGTCGAGGGCATCGACGAGGAGCTTTTCCGCTCCTGCGTGCCGACCGTCTTTAGCGAGCCCCAGGTCGATGTGACCTACGACGAGCTCCCCGCAAGCGATGGCGCCGTCTTTGCCGTCGAATTCCTGCCTGGCCAGTTTGACCAGCGCGCCGACTCCGCCAGCGAGTGCGTGCAGCTCATCAGCCAGGGCGAGCGCCCCGCCGTGCGCTCCGCCAAGGTCTATATCATCTCGGGCGCTCTGGACGAAGCCGCCATCGAGGCCATCAAGCACTACGTGGTGAACCCCGTCGAGGCGCGCATCGCCTCGCTCGACCTGCCCGAGACGCTGTACATGGAGACTCCCGAGCCCCAGCCCGTCGAGGTGCTCGACGGCTTCCGCAAGCTCGACGAGGCCGGCCTTGCCGCCTTTATCGCCGATCGCGGCCTTGCCATGGACGAGGCAGACATCGCCTTCTGCCAGCAGTACTTCCGCGATGAGGACCGCGACCCCACCATCACCGAGATCCGCGTAATCGACACCTATTGGTCTGACCACTGCCGCCACACCACTTTCGGCACCGTCCTGGACGACGTGACGATCGACGACGCCGTGGTGCAGCAGGCCTTCGACTGCTACATGGAGATGCGCCATGAGCTCGGTCGCGACGCCAAGCCCGTCTGCCTCATGGACATTGGCACCATCGGCGCCAAGTACCTTAAGAAGACCGGCGTCATGACCGATGTCGACGAATCCGAGGAGATCAACGCCTGCACCGTCAAGGTGAAGGTCGATGTCGATGGCGAGGACCAGGACTGGCTGTTCCTCTTTAAGAACGAGACCCACAACCACCCGACCGAAATCGAGCCCTTCGGCGGTGCCGCCACCTGCGTGGGCGGCGCCATCCGTGACCCGCTCTCGGGCCGCAGCTATGTGTATCAGGCCATGCGCGTCACCGGTGCCGGCGATCCCACCGTCCCGGTTTCCGAGACGCTCGAGGGCAAGTTGCCGCAGCGCAAGCTCGTGACCACTGCCGCCGCCGGCTACTCCAGCTACGGCAACCAGATCGGCCTTGCCACCGGTCAGGTCAACGAGCTCTATCACCCCGGCTACGTAGCCAAGCGTATGGAGGTCGGCGCCGTCGTGGGCGCTACCCCGGCAAACCACGTGCGCCGCGAGTGCCCCGCCCCCACCGACAAGATCATCCTGCTGGGTGGCCGCACCGGCCGTGACGGCATCGGTGGCGCCACCGGCTCCTCCAAGACCCAGAACACCGAGTCAATCGAGACCTCGGGTGCCGAAGTCCAGAAGGGCAACGCCCCGGTCGAGCGCAAGCTGCAGCGTCTGTTCCGCCGCGGCGATGCCTGCCGTCTGATCAAGCGCTGCAACGACTTTGGCGCCGGCGGCGTCTCGGTCGCCGTGGGCGAGCTTGCCGATGGCCTGTATGTCGACCTTGATACCGTGACCAAGAAGTACGACGGCTTGGACGGCACCGAGCTCGCTATCTCTGAGTCCCAGGAGCGCATGGCCTGCGCCGTCGCTGACGGTGACGTCGAGGAGTTCATGGGCTACGCCGCCGAGGAGAACCTGGAGGCAACCGTCATCGCCGAGGTTACCGCCGAGCCGCGTATGCGCATGGCATGGAATGGCGTCGCCATCGTCGATCTGTCCCGCGAGTTCCTCAACTCCAACGGTGCGCCCAAGCACCAGGTCGCCCACGTCTGCGCCCGCAGCGTGTGGCAGCCCAGCTGGGCCGGCACCACGCTTGCCGAGCGCATGACCTCGCTCGTCACCGATCTTAACGTCGCCTCCAACAAGGGCCTTTCCGAGCGCTTCGACTCCACCATCGGCGCCGCGACCGTGCTCATGCCCTTTGGCGGCAAGACGCAGCTCACCCCGAGCTCTGCCATGGTCGCCAAGTTCCCCGTGGACGGTGAGACCACCACGGCGAGCGCTATGGCATGGGGCTTTAACCCCTATCTGATGGAGGCCGACCAGTTTGCGGGCGCCTACCTGTCCGTGGTCGAGTCCATCGCCAAGCTCGTGGCTGCAGGCTTTGAGCACAAGCGCGCTTACCTCTCCTTCCAGGAGTACTTCGAGCGTCTGCGCACCGAGGCCGAGCGCTGGGGCAAGCCCATGGCAGCCGTCCTGGGCGCCCTTATGGCCCAGGTCGACCTGGGTGCCGGCGCCATCGGCGGCAAGGACTCCATGAGCGGTTCGTTTGAGGACGAGACCGGCGAGCTCAACGTTCCGCCGACCCTGATCAGCTTCGCCGTCGCCGTGGGCCGCGCCGCCCGCGCCGTCTCCCCCGAGTTCAAGGGTCTCACGCATCGCGTCGTCCGTATCGCCCCCGCCACCTATGGCGAGGACTACCGTCCCGACGCCCAGCAGTTGCTCGCCGCGTTTGACGCCGTCGAGGCGCTCACTGCTACCGGCAACGCCCTGGCCATATCCACGCCCGGCTACGGCTGCGGCGCCGAGAGCCTCTTTAAGATGTGCGTCGGTAACCAGATCGGTATCGAGCTTGCCGAGGATGTAGACGTGGAGAGCCTCTTCACCCCGCTCTACGGCAGTTTTATCGTCGAGCTCGCCGAGGACGCCGAGCTGCCCGAGGTCGCCGACGGCGTTGTCGTCGAGCCCCTGGGCACCACCGTCGAGGGCTATGTCATCGACACCGGCTCCGAGGTCATCGAGCTCGCCGAGCTCCAGGAGGCCTGGGAGAGCGGCATCGAGGGCGTCTTCGCCTACCGCAGCGCCGGCGAGACCCCCGAGGTCGAGACCATCGACTTCCGCGCCAAGGATATCCACGTGTACGGCGGCGCCAAGATCGCCCGCCCGCGCGTGATCATCCCCGTGTTCCCCGGCAACAACTGCGAGTACGACAGCGCCCGCGCCTTCCGTGCCGCCGGTGCCGAGGCAGACACCTTCGTGATCAACAACCTCACGCCCGAGGCCGTCGCCGAGAGCACCCACGAGCTTGCCCGCCGCATCCGTGCAAGCCAGATCGTTATGATCCCCGGCGGCTTCTCGGGCGGCGACGAGCCCGACGGCTCTGCCAAGTTCATCACGGCGTTCTTCCGCGCTCCCGAGGTCACCGAGGCAGTCCGCGACCTGCTCAAGGCCCGCGATGGCCTGATGCTGGGCATCTGCAACGGCTTCCAGGCCCTGATCAAGCTCGGCCTGGTGCCCTACGGCGACATCGTCGACGCTACGCCCGATGCGCCCACGCTGACGTTCAACACCATCGGTCGCCACCAGAGTCGTCTGGTGCGCACCCGCATCTCGTCCAACTTGTCCCCGTGGCTGTCGCAGTGCAGCCTGGACGACCCCTACACCGTCGCCATCAGCCACGGCGAGGGCCGCTTTGTCGCCAATGACGAAGTGCTCGCCCAGCTGATCGCCAACGGCCAGGTCGCCACGCAGTACGTGGGCGAGAACGGCAAGCCCAGCATGGACCTTTCCGTCAACCCCAACGGCTCCGCACTCGCCATCGAGGGCATCACGAGCCCCGACGGCCGCGTCCTGGGCAAGATGGGCCATGCCGAGCGTCGCGGCGACAACCTGTACCGCAACGTGCCCGAGCATGTCCCCGGCGATAAGTTCATGCCGATCTTTGAGAGCGGCGTGGCCTACTTCGCTTAAACCTTTCCCATCGGGTACAATCCCTTCGGGTAACAACACCCGCCACCGGCACATCCGGTGGCGGGTTCTTTTTTGCTTCGCGCATGTAGGAAGGACATCATGGAAAGCCGCAAGCCGTATCTCGCCACCCTGCCCGGACTCATCCTGGGCTGCCTCGTCTGCTGTGCACTCTGGGGATCGGCCTTTCCCTGTATCAAGATCGGTTACGCACTCTTTGGTATCCCAGCGCACGATAGCGCCTCGCAGCTGCTCTTTGCGGGCTTGCGCTTCACGCTTGCCGGCGCCCTGGTTATCGTTGGGATGAGTGCGGCCCAACGCCGCCCCCTCATTCCGCAGGCTCGCGACATCAAGCCCATCTTTGTCTTGTCGCTCTTCCAGACTATCGGGCAGTACTTCTTTTTCTATCTGGGCCTCTCGCGCGCCAGCGCCATGTCGAGCTCCATCATCGAGGCCAGCGCCAACTTCCTCGCAATCCTCTTTGCCGCCCTGGCGTTTCGCACCGAGAAGCTCAATACGGCCAAGGTGCTTGGCTGTGCGCTGGGCTTTGCCGGCGTCGCGCTCGTCAACCTTTCGGGCGCGGATGGCACCTTTGGCTTCAGGCTCGATGGCGAGGGCTTTATCCTAGCCTCCACCGTCGCGGGTGCCCTTTCGACCTGCCTGATTGGCATCTTCTCGCGCGAGCACGACGGCGTCTTGCTTGCCGGGTGGCAGTTCTTGGTCGGCGGCCTTGTCCTCACCGCCATCGGCTTTTTGATGAGTGGCGCGCTCTCCCCCACGGCGATTGCCCCCGCCATCGCGCTCATCATCTACATGGCGCTTATCTCCGCGGTCGCCTACTCGCTGTGGTCGCGCCTGCTTGCCGTCAACCCCGTCAGCCGCGTCTCGGTCTTTGGGTTTATGAACCCCGTCTTTGGTGTGCTGCTGAGCGCGCTGCTGCTCGGCGAAGGCGCGGGCACGAGCCCCGTTACCGTCATCGTTGCCCTGTTGTTGGTCTGCGGCGGCATCATCATCGTCAACAAACCCAAAAAAGCCTAGCGAGCTCACCTTTTTAGAGAGAGCCTTCACACACTTTAGCTTAATGGAATGCACTGGCTCTCGTTGATTTCGTACCGAGCCGCGGCGGCAGACGCTCGTCTTGCCGCACCGCGCCTGGGCGTTATGGCCGGTGGCCCCCGCAAACGCAAAAAGGGCGCACGACCATCAATGCGGTCGTATGCCCCTTTTCTAGCGTATTTGTACGCCGGCTTTCTTTTTCTCGGCCTTGACGCGATAGAGCTCCGCATCGGCAGCGCGAAGTAAGTCTTGCCAGGTATCAACACTATCGCCGATCCGCGCGCAACCGATGGACATCCGCAATGCATACGGCACCTCGGCATGCGCGAGCTCGTCGTTGATTGTCGCGCACAGATGCATGATATCCTGTTCCGCCGCTGCCTTTTGGAGCACCACGAACTCATCGCCACCATAACGCGCGATAAAGCCACCAGACGCCGAGCAGACATCCTTGAGC
This sequence comes from Alloprevotella sp., assembly GCA_963628025.1. Classification (GTDB taxonomy): domain Bacteria; phylum Actinomycetota; class Coriobacteriia; order Coriobacteriales; family Coriobacteriaceae; genus Collinsella. The sequence goes on from CAVGCW010000013.1 coordinate 29,478, forward strand.
GCCGTCGCAACAACCTGAAGAGCATGGTCGCCCTCCACATGTCCATAGCGATCGTTAATCTGCTTAAAGCCGTCAGCGTCCATCATAAGCAGATATACATCTTCGGCCTGATCCACATTTGAAAAGAGCGACAGCATATAGGTCTCAAAACGGTTGCGGTTGTTGAGTCCAGTCAACGGGTCAGTCGAGATCAGTTGCTCCTGGCAGATGATATAGAGCAGCAACATGCTAATCATTATGCCGACACAAAGGCCAGGCACCGAGTATACGATCTGAAAGGTACCGCCCACCAGGGCCGGAATGGCGAAAAATGCCAAGGTTCGATAGATAGCCTTCGTCTGCAGGCTCTCGACCCTACGAGATTGCACAAACGCATGCAGGGACGTATGTATAACGTAACAGTAGCTGACAATGGGCTGGATCATATAGGCAAAGCCGCGACGATACACGCCCTGCGAATCGATATAGAACAAGGCGTGCGTCCAGTAACTGGTAAAAGCCAGCACGACCACCAGAGCCGTAGGCAACGTTACAAGCACCACCCTATAGCGCGAGGTCACAAGGCGAGAGCCCTGCATCGTCTCGGAATAGATAAACCAAATGAGACACGCGATGGCAAAGAGCGAAAACGAAACCGCGTTGGAAATCCAGTTGGCAGCAATACCCAACGTGCCGTCCGCACCATCCGAAAGCGTCCAGATCATATCGAATAATATGTACGCGGCAGAGGTGTAGCCAAGCATGCTAAACAATAGCTGCAGGGTGCTCGAGAACAAGGAGCGACGACTTCGCGCGGCAAGCCCGATAAGAACAATCATGCATAGCAGGAATATCTCAATCTTGAGTGCCTTAACCACTAGACGCCATCCCTCCAATATCCGAATGGTCAGAATCGCCCAATTCGAATCAGGGCAATAAACACCCCTTTACTCCGCAGGGGTAAAGGGAATCATAGCAAAGCGCCCGAACATCACTGCAAAACAGTTTCTGTTCGGGCGCTCGGACGGCGCGAACTGCACGCCGGAATCAATTATCGGTAACGGCCGTTACTCGCCATCGATGTCGGTCGCGACGGCCTCCTCGATGGCCTCGACACCGGCAGGCGACAGGTCCTCCTTGCCCTGGCAGAACTTCTTGTCGACCCAGCCGGTCAGAATCGGAGCCATGATTGCCGTGATGATAACGGCAGTGGCGATCTGGGCGTACGCGGTGGGCGCAAGCTCGGCGTAGCGCGGCGCGACCTCGGCGAGAGCAACCGGCGTGGTCATAGCCGTGCCGGCGATGGTGGAACAAGCCACGGCAGCCTTGCCGTTACCACCGCACAGGCGCTCGAACGCAAAGGTGATGGGACCGACGACAAACAGCGTGACAAGGCCCAGCAAGATGCCGGAAATACCACCGGCGATAAAGCTCGACAGGCTCATGGACGCGCCAAGCTGAAATCCGATGACGGCAATCGCAGGGTTGGAACCGGGAACCAGCAGGTTCTTGATAAACGGGAACAAGTTGCCCAGAACCATGCCGATAACGAGCGGCAAAATGGAGCCGATGATAGTACCGACAGGGATGTTGGCAAGACCCGAAACACCAAGGATGATCATCGTGACGGCGGGGCCGGCCGTAAAGAACAGGATACCGACGGCGCCCTGCTCGGACTCATCGCCGAACTCGCCCATGATGCCCGTATAGAGCGCCATGTTGCAAAACGTGATGCCGCCGATGATAGACACGGAGCTCAGACCCAGGAAGTTGTCGTTAAAGAAATATGCCACGCCTAGGCCGAGAGCCGCTGCGACGACCAGCTTGGGGATCAGCACGACGATACCGGTCTTGATGGCGCCCGGCGTGGACTTAAAGCTGATGCCGGCGCCCACAAACAGCAGGATCGCGGCAACGATGGTGTTGGAGCCACCGCGGCAGGCAGCCGTAAAGAAGCCGCCGACCTCAAAGACCTGCGGGCAGAAGGTGTTGAGCAAAAGACCGACGATCATCGGATAGATCATGATGTCGCCCGGAATGCGCGGGACCTTGAATTTCTTTTGCTCGTTGGCGGTTGCTTCCTGTGCCATGAAACCCCCATTTCCGCTGACGGGGTACAAAAGCCCACGTCACGCTTTGCTACAGTAAAGTTTGACCATGGTACCAGAAGAAATAGACCAGCTCGGTGAAAAATTCGACAAGTTGGGATGGAACGAGATTCGGCGCCCGCGACGCCACCCCTATATAAGGCTCAAGACAATATAGAGTACGATGCCCGAGACGCAGCACCACAGCATCGATTTTGTCTTGACCGCCACGACCACGACGCCGACGGCCGCAATCCAGGGAACCAAGGCAGGCCAGAGTCCCGCGTCGAACGCGCCGGGGCTCACCAAGTCGTTGGCGACCAGCGCGGCAAAGGCAGCGGGCGGGATATAGCCCAGGGCCTCGGTAATGCGGGGCGACAGGGTCCGCCCGCGCAAGGCGAACGCCGGCGCGATGCGAAAGAACGCGATAGCAGCCCACGACGACAGCCACAGAACCAAGAACTCGTTAACGGGCATCGCAGGCACCTCTTCCGTCAAATACAGCATCGCACGCCAACGCAATGGCAATGCCGGCCACGACGCTTGCCGGCACGGCAATATTCGTGAGGCCCAAGAACTTGCATACGGCGACGGACACCGCGCCCGAAACCGCCGCGACAACGTTGCCGCGCGACAGCCGCTGCGAAAAGAGCAGGCAGATAAAGAGCGAGGTGCAGACAAAGGCTGCAATGGCGGTGGGAACATCGACAACGGCGCCGACGATGGCGCCCATCGTACACGAAACGCCCCATGTTGCGATGAGGATCACGTTGAGCACAAAGGACTCGCGCGGGCCCCAATCCTCCCCTTCAACCAACTTGGCAAGCGAGATGCCATATGCCTCCTCGGTAAGTGTCGCGGCAACAGCCAGCGTCTGACGCTTCGAGGCACCCGTCAGATGCGGCGCGATCGATGCCGAGTAAAGCGCAAAACGCGAGGAGATGGCGGCAACGCTCGCGATAATCGAAGGTGCCGGTACGCCCGCCAGCCAAAGATTGCAGATCATAAACTGGCCGCTGCCCGTCACAAACGTGCTGCTCAGGGCAAAGACCATCCAGGGCTCCATTCCCGTCTGCCCCATGATCATTCCGCACGGCGCGCCTATTGCAACATAGGTAAGCATCACCGGCCAGACGGTTCTAACGATTTTGAACACCATACGCTTCTCATCCTGACAAGGTCTCCGAGCCGCATGTAGCGATACAGCAGAATCATCATCCGACAGCAACCGAGTTCACCTACAATTGCCACCGGATCGAAAGACACAACTTTTTAGGAAGTCATTATGACAGCTATCGATCGAGACCGGGCGCGCGCGGCCTTCAAAAGCTACACCGATGCCTACGACGCCACCAACCCACGCATCGCGCTCAAAATCGAGCATACGTACCACGTGGCCGAGGCATGCGATGCCGTAGCGCGCGAGCAGGGCTGGTCGTCAGAAGATATTGACCTGGCATGGCTTTGCGGCCTGCTACACGATATGGGCCGCTTTGAGCAGCTGCGACGCTGGGACACCTTTAAGGACGCCGAGAGCATGAGCCATGCGGCGCTGGGCATCGAGGTCCTCTTTGGCGAGAATCCCGCCGATGCACCCGCCACGACAAACATCCGTGACTTTATCGAAACCGGTGCGCATGACGAGCTCATCCGAGCGAGCATCGCCTATCACAGCGACTTTCGCCTGCCGGCACAACTCGACGAGCGTACACGGTGCTTCTGCGATATCGTGCGCGATGGCGACAAGATCGACATTATGCGCACCATCGCCGACAGCACCGTCGATACCATCCTCAAGGTGGATGAGGACGCGTTTCTAGCCAGTCGCTTCTCGGTACCGACGCTTGCCGCCTTTGACGAGCATCGGTGCGTCGCGCGCGACGAGCGCAACGAGCCCGCAGACTACCTGGTGGGACTCATCTGCCTTATGTTTGAGCTCGTCTATCCGGCAAGCCGCGCGCTGGCGCGCGAACAGGGCGATATCCACCGCCTGCTCGACGCGCCCTTTGGCATTACGCGGCCCTTTACCGACCCCGCCACACAGGCAACCTGGAGCCGCCTAAAGGACGAGATGCGCGACTGGCTGGCGCGTGCCTAGCGCTCAAGCTGGGCCAGCAGCTCCTCGACGACCTCGGCGGCATCACCGACAACCTTGTACTGGGCAGCACCGAAGATGGGGGCATCCGGGTCCTCGTTGATGGCGATAATGCACTCCGCCCCACCGATGCCGGCAAGATGCTGGATGGCGCCCGAAACACCGATACTCACGAGAAGCTTGGGCGAAACCGATACGCCGGTCTGGCCAATCTGATGGCGATACTCCAACCAGCCGGCCTCCACGACAGGTCGCGTGCAACCAAGCTCGGCTCCCAGAGCTTCGGCGAGCCTTCGCATCAGGGGCAGATTCTTCTTGGAGCCAATGCCGCGGCCCACCACGACCAAGCGCTCGGCATCGGCGATAGAGGCCTGCTGCCCCCACTCCTCGGCGGGAATCGAAATCTCGACACGAGCCTTAGCATCATCCGCAAGCGATATCTGGGTGATCGTGCCGGAGCGGCCGTAGTCAAAGTCGGGCGCCTTAAAGATGCCGGGACGAACCGTTGCCATCTGGGGACGATGATTGGGGCAGACGATGGTGGCCATCAGGTTGCCGCCAAACGCCGGACGCGTCTGTTGCAGCAGTCCCGTCTCCGTATCCATCGAAAGTACGGTGCAGTCAGCCGTAAGGCCCGTCTGCAAGCGCACGGCAACGCCGGGTGCCAGTTCGCGGCCAAAAGCGGTCGCACCGTATAGGATGGCCTCGGGTTTGCGTTCGGCTACCAAATCGCAAATCAAGCGGGCGTAGACCTCCGCATCGTTTTGGCGCAGGCGCTCGTCGCGACAGGCCAGGACTTCGTCGGCGCCCGCGCAAACCAGATGCTCTAGGTCGCCGAGAGAACCCTCGGGACCCATACCGATCAGTGCCACCAGACGGCAGTCGCGAGCATCGGCAAGCTCGCGGCCCTTGCCCATAAGCTCATAGGCAACGGGAGTCACCGTATCGTGCTCGTCGGTCTGCGCGAATACCCAAATGTCTCGATATGCATCAAGGTCCACCGCACCAGCGGCCTCGTCACGCTCGATCGAGATAGCGTTGACAGGGCAGGCGTCGACGCACCCACCGCATAGGATGCAGCCGTCGGTTACGCGGGCGCATCGGCTGGGTCGCTCGCCTTCCACTACGATGCCGCCCGAGGCACAGGCGCGAACGCAGCGACCGCAGCCGATACAGGCTTCGCTATCGATAATCAGTCCGCTCATCTATGCCATCCCCTCGATAATCTTGGCAAGCTTTGCCGCCTGCTCGGACGCCGTCCCCTCAACGGCCTCGCACGTTTGGTCACGGTCGGGCACAAACGAGCGCACGACCTGTGTCGGCGACCCGGCAAGACCGCAACGCGCGGGGTCGGCGTTCACGTCGGCGGCACTGACCACGCGCACGTCCGCCTCCTCCGCCGCGCGAATACCGGCAATACTCGGCATACGCAACTGGCCAATCTCCTTGGCAGTCGTCATCGCGCACGGCATCTCAAGATAGACCGTCTCCTCGCCGGCATCGCAACCGTGAACGAGCGAAAGCGCACCGCACGTCGTAAAACCTGCGCTCTGCACGCAGCTCACATCGGTCACGCAGGGAATCTCAAAGGCGCCGGCAAGCTCGGGGCCAATCTGGGCCGTATCGCCATCCACCGCCATCTTGCCGCAGATGAGCAGGTCGAAGTCCTCGTCGAGCGCTTCGATGCCGCACTTGAGGGCATAGGTGGTTGCCAGGGTATCGGCGCCCGCAAAGGCTCGGTCGGTCAGCAGCAGCGCGTCGTCGGCGCCTCGAGCGATGCAGTCGCGCAGCAGCGATTCGGTCGCGGGGATGCCCATCGACACCACCGTCACGCGCACGTCCATGCCAAAGCCGATAAAGTCGTCCTTCAGCGCCAGCGCGCATTCCAAAGCGCTCGCATCAAAGGGATTAATGACCGCCTGCTTGCCATCGCGCACGATGGTATTGGTCTTGGGGTCCATCTTGACCTCGGTGCTGCCCGGCACGGCCTTGAAGCACACCACCATATGGAAATCGCTCATCTTCACGCGCCCCCTTTCTGGACGAGCTCATCCAAGAGCTTCTCCGAAAACAGGTTACCGCGACCCAGCTGCCCGGCAGGATCGAGCTGGAGCTTGAGCCGCGCCGACTCGACCATGGCCTCGTGACCGTACATCGTCTCCAAGAAGCCCGCCTTGATCTTGCCGACGCCGTGTTCTGCGGAGACGGCACCGCCCATGGCCGTGACCTCGGAAGCCCACTGGGCAAAGAGTTCTCCGCCGCGGCGATAATCCTGTGCATCGCGCGGCAGAATGTTCACATGCAGATGGTTGTTACCGATATGCCCCCAGGCGGCAGATTCAAGCCCACTTTCCGCCAGCGTGCGGCGATAGAGGGCGATAACATCGGCCAAGTGCGCGTTGGGCACCGACATGTCCGAACCCAGTTTGGTGATGGTGGGATCCATGCGGCGGCGCTCGTCGATGAGCATGTTGACGCTCTCGGGCACCGCATGGCGGAAGAATCGCTGACACTCGCGATCGACCTCGGTGCGCGCGACCCATGTCGCATCGTCACTGCCGCCCGCAAGCTCCAGTACCCACCCCAAGTGATACAGCTCCTCAGTCGCCTGGGCTTCGTCGTCGCAGTCGAGCTCCACGTAGACACAGACCTTGGCGTCTTTGTCGAGCGCCGGCAGCGAGGCAAACGCCGTCGACTGCTCGCGCTGGCGACGAAGGATATCCAGGGCGCCAGCATCGAAGTACTCGATGGCAGCCGCATGGGACAGGACGGGACGCACAGAATCGGTGAAGGACACGGCCTTGTCTTCGCTGTCGAAGAAGCAGCTCACGCCCCAAACGACCGCGGGTGCCACCTGCAGGGCAATCTCGAGTTCGGTGATGACGCCGATTGTGCCACACGCACCGATAAACAGATCGATGGCATCCATATCGTCAGCAACGAAATAGCCCGAAGCATTTTTTGTCTTGGGCATGGTATAGCCGGGAAGATCGAGCTCGAGTGTACGGCCCGCTGCCGTCACGAGCGACAGGTGGCGGCCCTGGGCAAAAGCCTCGCCGCGCCGAAGCTCAAGCAAATCGCCATCAGCCAGCACGACGTGGAGTCCCGTGATATGTGGGCGCATGGGGCCGTAGGCGTAGCTGCGGGCACCGGAGGCGTTACATGCCGCCATGCCGCCCAGACAGGCAGACGCCTCGGTGGGATCGGTGGGAAAAAACTGCTCGGGAGCCTCTTGGAACTCCTCGTAGGCCTCAAGCGATGCCTGGTCCCAACCAGCGGTCGGCAGCACCTTCTTGCTCAGCTGCTTGCGCAGCTCCGAGAGCACAACGCCCGGCTCCACACGCAGCAGAAATTGGCCTTGTTCATCGCGGCGAAGGCCCAAATAGCGATTCATACGGGAAGTATTGAGGATATGCCCGCCGTGGGGCACGGCGCCGGCGGCAAGGCCGGTTCGGGCGCCCTGAACCGTTACCGGAACACGCTCGGCATGGAGCCTTTCCAAAATGGCACGGACCTCGTTTTCCGTTGTCGGAAACGAGATGCTCGAGGCCTCGCCCGATGCGCGAGATTCATCGCGGCCATACTCTTCGAACTCGTCGGTGAAGGGTTTGATGGTTGCAGACACGCGAACTCCCCCTTTAGCTAACTACAGTGTTTGCAGGGAGATGTTACCGCATCGTTTCGTCGACGTGTTCGAGACCGTCTCCATAATTGGCGTTTTTTACGTTCGTGCAATTCGGCGAGCGGCTTGATTTCCTCGGCAGACGATGCTTTTGACACATATGGCCCCGCCGTCGCCGACCACGCGATTGTCGCTCGAAAAAAGTTGGAGTATTTTTTGCCGCCTTTTACCTGCGGAGACGCCAATCCGTCAAGCATTTGGTCAGAAATTGGTCAAGTAGCGGCTGATACGGTCGGCGTCGACAGCCAAAACCGATAGAAGTTTTGGCCCAGAAGCAGGGAGGTTCCCATGGCATATTACTGGCCCCAGTACGGCATCGCCATCGAAGTCGACGACGATCCCCATCTCCTGCCTTTCGACGAAGAGGCATTCCCCGATACGACGGTCTACCACGTTACCACCGATGTGATCTGCGACCCCGAGTCGTTCTCGGCGCTCGCCCACCACATCGCGCATATCCACGACATCGAGCTCCCTCCCGACTTCGACGAGCTCGTCTACTCGCGCCGTCTGATGCTTCACATGCTCTTTGGAGCGGACCCGTCCACCTTTGCGCGCGTCTATACCGCCAAGGATGCCGCATGAGCGCGAAGAAGCCACCCCACTTTGCAGGCCTGGGTCGTCGCAAGAAGCTCATCGTTGCCTGCTTGGCCATCGTCTGCGCCCTTGTCGCCGTAGGACTATACGCTTGGCAGTCGCAGCCCGTACCCGAGGCGGGCGCTTCGGTCACGACGGCCGAGGGCAAAACGCGTCAGGAAATCCAAGATGAGCTCGACGCCATCGTCCGCGACAACATGATGACGATTTCGGTCGCGCCGGTCGCTCAGCTGCAGGAGGACGGCAAGCTGCGCGTCAACGTGCAAAACGTCCAAGACAATAAATTTCCCCAGCGATTCCGCGTCATCCAAAACGACGAGACCATATACGAATCCGATGTGGTCGAGACCGGCAAAACGGTCGAGACATGCCCCGCCGGCGACATCGAGGAAGGTGAGGCGTACATCGAGATCCAGGCGCTTGAGGCCAAGACCTATGACAGCCACGGCAACCCGACACGCGTCAAGGTACGGGTTGAGCAAGCCGAGAACTAGCTTTCCGGTCGACGCGGCACCGCACGCGATTCACCAGCATTCGTCCAATCATCGCGGGGACGGCCCGCGGCGAATAGAAAGGAACGACCATGGACATCACCAGGAATATGAACGGAGCCAGAGCGCTCGTCGTGGGTGCAGGGCTCGCGCTCGCGCTCGCAATGGGCGCCGCCCCGACGCCAGCTATGGCAGCCGGGCGTGTTGGAACCACGAAGGTAATGGTCAAGACCGAGATCGACAACATCAAGTTCAACGCACCGACGGTTATTCCCTTCGTCGCCCAAGCCGACGGCACGCTTCAGGGTCCCTCAGAAGACGCGATCACCATCGACAATCTTTCGGCCTACGGCATCCATGTCACCAACATGAAAATCGACGCCATGAACACCTGGACCATTGCCGCCGACGCCAAGGCCGGAACCGCGCAGAACTCCATCGACTTTAAGGTCGGCCCCGACGGCGCACTCCAGAACGCCAGTGCCGCAACGCAGGGGACAGGCCTCGATCTTTCCAAGAATGCAGCCTTCGACATGGGCTACCAGGGCATTGCCGGCGGCACGGACAAAATTAAGCTCAAGACAAGCGGAAACGTCGCCCGCGTCACGCGCGATATCTTCCACGTAACCGGCGAAGGCGATCAGGTTGCAACGATCACCTGGACGGTCGAGCCCGGTGCGCACACGGCATAAGGCCGTCGCCCTGGCCGCCGCCGTCAGCATCCTAGCGTTTGGCCCAGCCATGGCCTTTGCCCAGCAAGAACAGGCGCAGGCCGCCACGCAAGTGACGGTCGACCTCTCGGGGCTCGACCGCGGCGACCGCGAGGAACCATTGGCGCAGACAGGCGATGGACGATGGCTCTTGGCAGCAGGCGCCACAGCAGCAGGCGCGGGAACCGCCGGCCTCGGCCTGCACATCAAACGCAGCCAGAAACAAAACACGGACAGGCCGCACTAAATTAGCTAAGGAGACCCCATGGCATCGAAGAACCTTTTGCCCGTCGTCGCACTCTGCGGCGCGCTCGCAACCGGAACGCCTGTCGCCGCTTGGGCGACTCCCGTCATGGCAGACTCCTTACCAGCAGCCCTAAGTTCCGCACCAAATCCGTCGAGCGCCATTGCGTGCAAGCGTTTTTCGATCGCACAGGCCGCGATCTCAACCTCGGGATGCCTTCGTCGTAATACGGACGGCTCGATAGTCGTGGATATCAAGCGTTCGAACAAGGCAAACGGCTCCCAGGCGGGGTGCGCCGTCTGCACGTGGCGCTCGGTTGTGCTCGATGCAGATGGCGATCCATGCAATTTAGAGCTGCGCATCGACATCGCTTCGGTCGATGACTCGGCGAACGGAGCGAAGGTCGCCTTCGACGGTACGTTTTTTGAGAAAGGAGGCGGTATATGTCTGGGCTGCGCCGCCGCGAATGCAGACGACACGCAGCCCACCCTCTCATTCACGGCATCGTTGCGGCTGACCAAAGCCGATACCGATGCCATCGCGGCGGGAGAAGCGTCCCTGCTGTTCTACGCCGTCAGCACCAAAGACACAGACGCTCATTTCGAGAAGCCAGCCGGATCACTCAGCCTTACACGAGGGATAGAGGCAGGCCCTATTGAAATCGATGCCCACGCGCAAAGCAGGCAACGCATTCTTGCCGACCCGGCGCTTCTCGAAATGGAGTGGAGCGGATCCGGAGCCATCGGAATTCTCCCCTCCGCGCTTGACGCCAAGACGCCCCCCTCAAACGACGAGCCCATCAACGCAACCATACAAGAAGAGAGCGCGGACAAAGAAGCAGGTGCGGGCGACACGCCATCGCCGACAAACAGCGTCCCAGCTTCTCTCGAAGCACCGAATGAGCCCGCTGCCGATCCAAACAATCCCGAGCTCGCGGGCAGCCTGGGGCTTGCTGATCCTCAAGAGATCGATGAAGGTAACTGCTGCGTGCTTGCCGCGCTCGACCACACAGAGGTCATCGACGCTGCGAACATCGAAGTTGCCGCCGCCAATCAGCCCGTCCGCAAGTCGGCTATCATCGCATTTCCTGAATCCATCGAAGTCGTCTTTTTGCCATCGGGCGAGGTCGTGGCCCCAACACTGCTCACCTTGTTGGGCGCCAAGAATACTCGAAACGAAATTAAAAAGGTCACAGTTGTCGACCCTGCAACCACCGCCAAGCTGCGTCTATACGCCGTTGCCGCAAACGGAAGCAAGACCCTGGAATTCGATGGCGACACACTTCTAGCCTGGCGACGTCTGGACATTATGCAAGACGTCTCGTACCAGATCGAGCTCGAAGGGTTTGATCGTGCCCGCGATGCCAATATCATCGCCGCGGCTATTGAATCCCCGCAGCGGCTTATGACACTGCGCTTTGAATACTATCCCTATGTCCCGACAACCACCTGAGGCTTAAATGCTGCGCATCATTCCTAATACCACTTATATAACGTATTAGATGGGTTGCGATGTGCCTCGCATTTCGTTCTGCTACGATTGCCACGTTGGCATCAATACAGGAGGGCTCATGCCGGGCTTGGGAACAATCATCAACGTTGTGCTTTTAGTTGCGGGCGGTCTTTTAGGATTAGCGGGCGGCCGCTTCATTACACCGCGCATCCAAGACACGCTCATGAAAGCATCGGGGCTGTGCGTCCTGTTTATCGGCCTGGGCGGCACCATGCAAAAGATGCTCATCATCGATGGAAAGGCGCTAGCGACCACCGGTACCACCATGCTCATCGTCTCATTTGCGCTCGGTTCGCTCATCGGCGAGGCCGTCAACTTGGAAGCCGCCATCGAGAACCTTGGCGAATGGCTCAAGCGCAAAACCGGCAGCGAGGGCGATAACGAGTTCACCAACGCTTTTGTCTCGACTTCACTCACCGTGTGTATCGGCGCCATGGCCATTGTGGGATCGATCCAGGACGGTCTGCTAGGTGACTGGTCAACGCTTGCCCTGAAAGGCGCATTGGACTGCATCATCGTCTGCACCATGACGGCGTCGCTTGGCCGCGGCTGCATTTTCTCCGCCCTGCCCGTCGCCGTGTTCCAGGGGACGATCACGTTGTTTGCCGGCGCGCTCTCCCCCATCATGACTACGGCAGCCCTCGACAGCCTTTCGCTCGTAGGCTCCATGCTCATCTTCTGCGTCGGCGTCAACCTCATCCGTCCTCAGACCTTCCGCACGGCCAATATGCTCCCCTCCGTCGTCATCGCCGTCATCTACGCCCTCCTGTTCTAAATCTATCTACGCAGCAGTATCTCGAACACCTGTTTGATGCTGTGCTATGATATGAGGTCACCGAAGCTGCGTTAGGAGAGGAGAAGCGGTGGCCGACCAGGACATCAAAATGCTCATCGAGCGCATTATGGCCGAGGCTCGGACCCATCAGTCCGCCCGTTTCTCAAACGAAATCTACGCAGACGAGCCGATTCTCAAAACCGGCCGACAGATGCAGAATTTCCTCCCCGACCAGTACCGCAAAATGCGCGAGATATCGCGCTGGCAGGATGACCCCAAGGGCGGTGCGGGCCGCTGGCTTTCGGAAGCCGAGCTTTTTTACCGCCAGGGCCTGCTGATGGCCGACTTTGAGGACGACTGTCCCTACAACGGCACCTTTAAGTCGTACTTTCCCACCTACAACGCCATGAGCGACCGGCAGCTGCGCGGCTACTTTACCTGGCGTGCCCAAGTGCGCCGCGGAACCGTCGAGGAAACGTCTACGTCCTTTGCCTTCCTGTATCTCTATGAGCTGATCTGCGGCATCGGCGTTGATGACCCGCTCGATGGCTTTAGCAAGATCAAGGCCTTTTGGGATGCCTACCGTGCCTTCGAGCCCGGCATCGACCGGTTTGCACGCGTGTGGCTGCAAGATTACGCCGTGTTCCACAGGCTCGACCCCAAGCTGCTTCGCGACTCTAAAACCGTCATGTTCGATAACGCCCTTATCGAGCTGCGGCGCGCGGCTCGAGACCTTGTACCGGCACCGGCACCGTCCGGCCAGACCCCTAAGCGTCGCAAAACCTCCGAGCCCACGCTCCCCCTTCCGCCCGACGAGGCGCGCGAGGAGCGGCTCATGGCCGCCATCAACGCCCTCTCCACGTACAACCTAAGTAACTCGCGGCTCGACCGCAGCCACCACCGCGATCTGCGCCATGTGACATGCGCCGTGTATGTCCGCATGGCGCACTACTATGACACGCACCGAAAGACCGGTATCGTGGCGAGCTTGTTTGGGGAGGAGACAGCCATGCCCTATACCATGTTTGCCTCGGCTGTGTTCTTTGCGCCTAATCGCCACGAGGATTGCGAATACCGTCTGGACCCCATCCATATTTACCGTTGTCAAAACGGCTTTTGGGAATGCATGCGCATCCACGGCAGCAGGCAAAAAAGCAGCAAGCTTGGTGAGATGATGCGCGCCTGCGACCAACGCCTGCGCCTGGCTCTAGACCCCACCCACCCCCTAAAGGAGGAGAAGGTCCCCAAATATCTGGCCAAGATCATCGATGACGAGATTGTGGCATGGCTTTCGTGGGACGCCGCACACCAGCCCGTCAAGATCGATATCGATCTGAGTCAGCTGGGGCACATTCGGAGCGCCGCTGCGCAAACGCGCGAAGCGCTTTTGATCGACGAGGAACGCGAGGACGGCGCGTCCGCAGAAGCCGAGGCAGCGGACTCAGGGCAACCGGAAGCCGAGCCCGTAACCGACGCGATTGTCGAACCGGTCGTGGCACCCATTCGGCAGGACTTGACCGACGAGCCGACCATATCCACCGAACAGTTTGGTGTCGTGGCACCGCTTCTCGCGCCGACGCCCGTGTTCGCAGCTGCTGCGCCCGCTGACGCAACGAACGAACTCGCGCCCGCCGCAGACGCCTATCTCCGCGCGCTGCTCGAGCACAACGCAGTACAGGCGGAATCGGCGGTAGCGCAATCGGGCCAGAGCGAGGATATGCTCGTCGACAGCATCAACGAGGCACTCTTTGACCTGGTGGGCGACACCGTTATCGAGTTTGGAGCGGCAGGACCGCAGATTATCGAGGACTACGAAGCAGACGTGAGAGGATACCTAGACCATGAGTGATACCGCATCCGCAGCACCCCGCGTGCCCAAGCGCGTCGCTGCCGTCATTCTCAACTCGCTCAAGGGCGGCGTGGTCCCGCGCATCGGCCTTCCTTACATCACCGTAGGGCGCGAGGTCGAGATCCGCGCCCTGCTCACCGACCTGAGTCTCATCGCCGACGGCGGCGCAAGCTTCCGCTTTCTGGTCGGTCGTTACGGCGCCGGCAAGAGCTTTTTGCTCCAGACCATCCGCACGCACGCCATGGGCGAGGGATTCGTCGTCGCTGATGCCGACCTGTCGCCCGAGCGCCGCCTGCAGGGCGGTCAGGGACAGGGCCTTGCCACCTACCGCGAGCTCATCCGCAATATATCGACCAAAACGCGCCCCGAGGGCGGTGCGCTCAACCTTATTCTGGATCGCTGGGTCGCCTCGTGTGCCGACGTCGATGAGTCGGTCGTCAATGCCCAGCTGGCCCCGCTCGAGGAGATGGTCCACGGCTTCGACTTCTCCCGCATGCTCCGCCGCTATCGCATGGCTGTCTCGGAGGGTGACGAAGAAGCTATGAGCCGCGTGACCAAATGGATTCGCGGCGAGTACCGCACCAAGAGTGAGGCACGCGCCGAGCTGGGCTCCTCGACCATCATCAGCGATGACGACTGGTACGACTACGTTAAGCTCATTGCGCGCTTTTTGGTCTGCAGCGGCTACAAGGGCATGCTGGTACTCATCGACGAGCTCGTGAATCTGTATAAGATTCCCAACGCCATCACACGCCAATACAACTACGAGAAGATCCTGACCATGTATAACGACACGCTCCAGGGCAAGGCGCAGTACCTGGGCATGATCATGGGCGGCACGCCAACCTCCATCGAAGACCGCCGCCGCGGCGTGTTCTCCTACGAGGCCCTGCGCAGCCGACTCGCTCAAGGCCGCTTTGCACGCGAGGACCTTAAGGACATGCTCGCGCCCATCATCCGCCTGCAGCCACTCACCTACGAGGAGTTGCTGGTGCTGATCGAAAAACTCATGCAGATCCATGCCGGATACTTTGGCTGGACGCCCACGCTTACCGAGAATGACTTGGTGGACTTTCTCAAGATTGAGTTCGGCCGCGTGGGAGCCGACACACATCTGACGCCGCGTGAAGTCATTCGTGACTTTATCGAGCTGCTCGACATCCTATGCCAGAACCCCGACGCCAACGTAGCCGAGCTGCTGCAAAGCGTCGGCGGCGACGCGCTGGTGCCGGCGGCAGCAACAGGCGACACCGATACCGCAGGCGGCGACCGCAACTTCGCCGAGTTCACCATCTAACCTACCAAAAAGGGACAGGTTTATTTTGGTAGGTTTTATCTGGGCAAACGTTGAAGCGGTAATGCAGCAAGCCACTGCCCGCCGCGTTGAGAGATTCGCTTTTGAAAGGAGGCCTCGTGAACGCCTTTGACCGCTACGCCCCGTTTATCCAAGACTTCATCTACTCCCACGATTGGGAGAGCCTGCGCTCCATCCAGGTTGCGGCGGCAGATGCCATCTTTAACTCGCAGGACAATGTGCTCCTGACGGCATCCACGGCTTCCGGCAAAACCGAGGCAGCCTTCTTTCCCATCCTGACCGAGTTTTGGGAGAACCCACCCGCAAGCGTGGGCGCCCTCTACATTGGCCCCCTCAAGGCGCTCATCAACGACCAATTCGTCCGCCTCAACGACCTGTGCGAAGAAGCCGATATCCCCGTCTGGCACTGGCATGGCGATGTCTCGCAATCACACAAGGCCAAACTCATCAAAAAGCCGAGTGGTATCCTTCAGATTACGCCCGAATCGCTCGAGGCGCTCCTGATCCATAAGCACATGGCGATCCCGCGCATGTTTTGCGACCTGCGCTACGTCGTCATCGACGAGGTTCATTCGCTCATGCGCGGCGACCGCGGCGGGCAGACGCTCTGTCTTATCGAGCGCCTCTCGCGCATGGCAGGCGTGCAGCCCCGCCGCATTGGTCTTTCGGCCACCATCGGGGACCCGGAACGCACGGGTGCCTTCCTGTCGCAGGGAACGGGACGAGACTGCGTTATCCCCCGTTTTGAGGAACCGCGCCGCGTGTGGCGTATCTCCATGGAGCACTTCTACAACTCGGGTCCCCAGGCGCAGCAACGAGGATTCGAGAGCACGGGCCCTCAAGAGGCCGAAGTGCTTGCGTGCGAGCGCATTGAGGCAGCGGCACCCGCGGCACTGCCCGCCGGCGCCCAAGACATGCGTCACAGCGGACAGCTCACACAAGAGGAGCGACGTCAACGTCGTGAGCGGGCACGGGACAAGGCTACCTCCAGGGATCGCCGCACTTCGTCGGCCCCCGAGGGCGAAGTCGACATCCCCCGAGCACCCGAACAGGCGCTTCTCAACCCCACCGACACGGCGCCCGACAACGCCGACCCCGGTATGGGCTATATCTTTGAGCATACGCGCGGCCGCAAGTGCCTGGTCTTTGCCAACTCGCGCGAGGAGGCAGAGGCCGTGTGCTCCATGCTGCGCAGCTACTGCGAAAGTCGACACGAGCCCGACCGCTTTCTCATCCATCACGGCAATCTTTCGGCATCGCTGCGCGAGACGGCCGAGGAGCTCATGCGCGACGAGGAGCAGGCGCAGACAACCGTCACCACCTCTACGCTGGAGCTCGGTATCGATATCGGCCGCCTGGAGCGCGCCTTCCAGATTGACGCGCCGTTTACCGTCAGCTCCTTTTTGCAGCGCATGGGGCGCACAGGCCGTCGCGACCTTCCGCCCGAGATGTGGTTTGTCATGCGCGAGGAAGAACCCGAGCCGCGCACGATGATGCCCGAAACCATTCCCTGGAAGCTCCTGCAGGGTATCGCGCTCGTACAACTCTATCGCGAGGAAAAGTGGGTCGAGCCGCCCGAGCTCGATCGACTCCCCTACAGTCTGCTCTATCACCAGACTATGTCGACCCTCGCCAGCACCGGCGAGCTCACGCCGGCCGAACTTGCCCAGCGCGTGCTCACGCTCAGCTATTTCCACCGTGTCTCGGCAGACGATTACCGTGTGCTGCTGCGTCACCTCATTAAAATCGACCATATCCAGGTCACCGAAGGTGGCGGGCTCATCGTGGGTCTCGCGGGCGAGCGCATCATTAACAACTTTAAGTTCTACGCCGTGTTCCAGGAAAACGAGGAGTTCACCGTTCGCAGCGAGTCGGCCGAGCTGGGCACAATCGTCAATCCGCCACCGCCCGGTGAGCGCATCGCCATCGCAGGCCATTGCTGGATTGTCGAGGAAGTGGATTGGAAGCGTCATACCGTCTTTGCCACGCAGGTCAAGGGCCGTGTGCCGGCCTACTTTGGCGACTGTCCCGGTGACATCAACACGCACGTACTCGAGCGCATGCGCAAGGCGCTCAACGAGCACGCAACATATCCGTACCTTATGGGTAACGCACGGGCCCGCTTAGCGCAGGCTCGTCATACGGCCAAGCTTTCGGGCGCGGGAACTAAGCCGCTCATCAACCTGGGTGGCGACACCTGGGTGCTCTTCCCCTGGCTGGGCAGCTACGCCTTTTTGGCGCTCGAGCGCATGCTCAAGATTAAGTGTGCCGCTGAACTGGGCCTTCGCGGACTCGACCCGTCACGTCCGTACTTTATGCAGTTTAAGATGAAGGCCGACGAGGAGACGTTCTTTGAGGTGCTCGCCGCCGAGGCCGAGAAGGACTTCGATCCCATCGAGCTCGTCTATCCCGGCGAGGTGCCTTACTTTGACCGCTACGACGAGTTTGTTCCCGAAGAGCTCGTGCGCAAAGGCTTTGCCGAAGGCGTGCTCGACATCGAGGGTATGAAGCAGCGCGTCCTCAGCTGGCGCGACCACGCCTAAGACCAGTCTTTTTTGGGACGGGGAGACTTACTTGTCGTGAAGGACGGTACCGAGGAAGTCAGTGTCGAAGGGCACAGCTTCGGCAAAGGCGTAGTCGCCGTCGCTGGCGATAAGCAGATAATTCTCCTCGCCGCCAAACTCCGCATCGCCACATGGGACCACCCAAGCATGGTCGAACACCTCAAGCGCCGTGGCGGCACAGTCGCGCAGGAACGTCACATCGCTCCCCTCGTTTGCACTCACGATATTGGCAACGTAGACGCCACCGACATTTAGGCTGCCCCGCACCAAACGCAATGCCTCAACCGTCGCCAGCTCGCGTACGGGCTCGGCACCGCCAAAGCAATCGCTCACGACCACGTCGTAGCGACGATGGCCCACGCTCGTCACACCCAAATACGAGCGAGCCTCAGCGGTTATCACCCGCAGGCGATCGCCCGCCGCACGCTCCAGCTCGTCTAGGTAGAACCAGCGGCGCGCCAGGCGCGTAATCTCTCCGTCATACTCGATGACGTCCATGCGCAAGCCCTCGTGCGACATCAGGGCGAATTTAGGATAGGCAAACCCGCCGCCGCCCAGCATAAGCATGCGGTCGATACCGTGACCATAAGCGTCGCGCATCGCATCCTCGGCCTCAAACACGTCGTCAAACGCGCGATAGTACGCAAAGACGGGCTCCGCCCAGCGCTCGCCAACGTAACTCGCGCTTTGGTAGACGCCGCCTTGCACCAATACGCGGACTTCGTCGCCGCCCTCGTCGTGCACGCGTTTCACACGCGCCAACCCATTGCGGGTTCGCGCAACCTGCAGACAGGCAGCACGAACAGCGACAGCAGCCGCACCAAGCGCCGCGGCCCCCAGAGCAACGCCGGCAACGACGCCGGCAGAAACACTCGGCTTGTTCATCTAGAGCTCCTTTTGCAGATAAAGGCCATGGTCATAAAATCCAAGATGGCGATAGTACTCGCGTGTGCCAATCGCGCTAATCACGTTGATACGCGCATAACCCGCATCCCGGGCAATCTCGCACGCACGCTCTACGAGCAGACGCCCCAACCCATGGTGCTGGGCCGCCTGGCCTTGATGCCCCACGCGCGCCGCCATGCCATACACGTGCACCTCGCGAATCATCGCCTCGTCCGGTATCGTCGGCAACTCGTCCGTATGCGCGGCAACAAAAGCACGATCGGGCAGAGACAGGCGCAAAAAGCCCGCGATCTTGCCCTCGGGCGTCACCCACTGCAAAAAGCGCTCGCGCGTCACCGGGGTCTCGTATGCGACCTCATCAAGAGATAGCTCATCCAAGTCGGCACCCGCCGTGCTGATCTCGCGATAGCGAATCTCGCGCACCGTCGCACCGTCACCCCGAGCGGCCAAGCGGTTTTCGACGAGCTGACGCAGGTTGGGTTTCTTGTTGCCCACCATGATGTCGTCGGAACTAAAGTCGCGAATCATGCGGCTGATACGGCAGAAGGACGGCGTCACCACGATGTCATCGGCTAGCACATCGAGTAGCTCGTCCTCGGTATAGGGGCGCCACTCGCCGCGCTCATAGCGGCCCACCAGACGCGAGCCCTCGATGAGCGCACACGGATAGACCTTGACCTCGTCGGGCATAAAGGCCCCCTCGGTCATAAAGCGCTTGTAGTCGCGCTTGTCCCCCTCCGGCGTGGCGCCCAGCAGGTTAAGCATAAAATGCGCGTGGATCTTAAAGCCAAACAGGCGCGCAAGCGAAAACGCCCGCTCGATCTGCGCCACCGAAATACGACGCTCGTTGATGTCGAGCAGGTGCTGGTCAAGGCTTTGGATGCCCATCTGAATCTTGGTGCAGCCCAGGCGACGAATGAGCGTGAGCGCCTGTGGCGTCACGGCATCGGGGCGTGTCTCAATAACGAGTCCCACCACGCGATGCTTCGCCGTCTCGTTGATGCGCTGCTGGCGCTCAAGCTCCTCCATCGTTGCTGTCTGCCACTCGGCAACCTCACCCCACGGCGTACCAGGGCCGTACAGCCGACGCACCGCACGGCTGTAGCCGCCCACGGCAGCATCCACACACTCCTGTTCGCCGGCAACACCGCTCGTAAGCTCGGCCTCGTCGGTCGCAATGCCGGCGGCCCGATAGCGCTCGCGACGCTCCGCCACCACCGGCGGCAGGGCATCGGCGGGAGCGTCATCGAGCAGGCGCCCCGCCTCGGCACGGCTGATGCCCGGACGCGCCAACATGGGGTTAGCCGCCACACCAGCAACGGCGTCATCGTTCAGCGCACGGAAAAGCTCCGACATAAACCACGTCTGATACCCTTGCGGATAGTCGCTCCAGGTACCGCCGAGCACGATGAGCTCGATCTTATCGGTTGCGTGCCCCATCTGCGAAAGCGCCGTCAAACGGGCACTCACCTGCAGATACGGGTCGAAGCAGTTTTGCTCCGCACGGGCGCACGCCGGCTCGGCGTGCAGATAGCTCTTGGGCATGCGCAGATCGTTGGGACAAAACAGGCAATCGCCCGAGCACGGCCAGGGCTTGGTGATGACGGTAATGGTCGCCACGCCCGAGGCCGTTCGGCGCGGCTTCATACGCAGCACCTGCAGCAGTTGACGTTCCAGATCGGAATCGACATTCCACGCAGCCCACCGAGCCGGCTCCTCACGTTTAACCCGCTGGTAGAACGGCAGCAAACGGCGCTTGGCCAAATCGCGTTTGTCGGCACCCTCACGGCGCGCCTCGGCATGTATCAATTTGACGAGCGCTTTGTCGTCCACGGTCTCGCCGCGACGCAGAGCCTCGAGTATGTTCAAGATAATCTGTTCCATGCCCCCCATTGTAAAGGCAAAGGCGCCGAAGCCGACCACGGCCCCGGCGCCTCCATCAAAGAGCATGCCTATATGTACCGATCTCCGAAAACCGCATGTCACTCTGGATCAAACGACATGTCGCCCGAACCGACCTCAAAACGATACGTAGCAGACTTATCGCCGTTATCGAATTCAAAATTCAAAATGGTCTCGCCGTCGTAGCCAAGCGGAAGGAAATCGCTCTCGAAGTCGCCGCTGCCCAAGGTGAGGCTCGCCTTAAAGCCCGTCGAGTTCGGAACCGTCATCTCCACATCACCCGAGCCCACACTCACGTCCATCGACTTCGCGGGCGCCTGGTAGAGCTCGAACGTCACATCGCCCGAACCGACCTCAGCGCTGAGCGCATCAGTCACGCTGCCCGTAAACTCTACATCTCCCGCACCCAGGAAAAGGTCGAAACCGTCACAGATGACACCGACAATCTGCAGATCACCCGAGCCCACGTGCGCGTTGACTCCCTTCAGATGTTCGGCAACACGGCGCGGCAGCTCGACCGTAACTGAGCGATCGATTGCCTTATCGTCATCACTTCCAAACTGGGAAACCTTGAGCGTCGAGTCCTCGACGGATGCGATGTTTTGCGTCGCGGCCTTGGAGGCATCCATACCCTTGGCAACGCACCCCCGCTCGATAACACGAGCCTTGTTGCCATCAACAACCTTGACGTCCACCGAAGCCGCATTGATATCGAAATCGAGGTAGCGGAACTCATCGGCATCAAAAGTCGTGCTCGAAAGCTGCTGAGGCCGAGCGGAATAGTTACCGCCATCCAAAAGATCGTCCTCGTCAACCGCATCGTCCATACCAGACAAGCCGGATACAACATCGTCGAGGTCCCACGGGCCATCAAAATGAATCAAAGCCCGCGAAATGCCAAAGACAAGTCCGATGATGAGCACAAACGCTCCGATGCCGACGCCCAGGCGCAGCTTGGATTCATGCGAAAGCCTCATCATTCGTCACCTTCTTTGGCACATGGCTCAGCGGTGGCCGCGGTAGCCACGTCAGCATCAGGTTCCGCAGAAGTATCCTTCCCCTGGGCCCTGACCGCCACCGGTGCCGGACCAACCTGAATATCCCCGCGCGCCCAATCACCATCGAGCGCACGTGCCACCCAGTGATAGATGGGAATCGTAAAGAAGATCAGCGCGGCAAAGGGGCCGGCACCAAACGGGAACATCAGCAAAAAGAACAGTAGCCAACACACGGCCCAATACGGGAACGACTGGAACGGGCCCTTCACCGGAGTCGAGCCAACCGCAGTGCCACTCGTCGCCTGCGCCGTAGCGGCATTGGCGGCCTGCGCACTCCAGCTTGCCGCTTGCGCCGCCTTGGCCGCAGCATCACTCGCCTGCGTTGCCGCCTCGGTAGCGCGCGCCGCCGCCTCATGGGTGCGAGCACGCTCTGCCGCCTCGGCCTCGCGCTGACGGGCGCGGTCCTCGTTCTCAAACTCGATATCGTCCTCGATCTCGTCGCTCGGATTGAGCAGCTCGTCTAGGCTCACGCCATAGAGTTTGGCGAGTGAGATCAGGTTCTCGGTATCGGGCGAGCTCTCCGCGCGCTCCCATTTACTGACTGCCTGGCGCGACAGCCCCAGCTTTCGCGCCAGCCCTTCTTGGCTAAAACCCTTGCTGCGACGAAGGTCGGCGAGCCGCTGCGCAGTTTCTACATTCATGGTTCCTCCTATGTGATGCCAGCCGTGCCGCCGGACCGTTTTTGTTCTTAAGGCGCCTTGCACAGTTAAAAATCTATCCGCCACCGCCAAAATCATGCCACCTATTCTAGTGAGATTTTTGACAACCGGCGGTTGCGGGTGCATATGAGCTGCGGAAATGTGTCCAAACAAAGCAATGACCCGTAGCTTGGTTGTCCCCGTTGCGGCGTTAACGGTAGTATGGTCGTACTGTTTATTCCGCACCGCCAACGGAGGGAGTTCCGCGCCGTGAACCGCGATTTCGCCTCATCGCTCATCCAGCTCAACAACACGTTCTATCGCGAGCACTCCGCCTCCTTCTCCGATACGCGCCAGGCCCCGTGGCCCGGCTGGGTGCGCACCATGGACATTGCGCTCGAACAGCTCGACGTCGCCACGATCGAGCATCCCGTCCGCGTCTTCGATCTTGCCTGCGGCAATATGCGATTCGAGAACTTTGCCGCCGGCGGTACACTTGCCGCCAAGGGCGTCGATGGCGCAAACCCCTCGGCAGACGCCAGCTGCCCGTTTGAGTTCTATGGTGTTGACTCGTGTCAGGATTTGGCTATCGATGCGCACGGTCACGCCCTGCGCATTCCCAACCTGCACTTCCAGGAACTCGACGTGCTCGATGCCCTTATGAAGCTCAACCCCGCCGAGACACCCGACGTGCTTTTCGACGCCCCGCTCGCCGACATCTCGGTCTGCTTTGGTTTTATGCACCACGTGCCGTCGTGCGAGTACCGCGTACGCGTGCTCGACGCCCTGGTGCGCCAGACGCGCCCGGGCGGCATCATCGCCATCAGCTTTTGGGAGTTTATGAACGATGAGCGCATGGCGCGCAAGGCCGTTCGCGCCGAGGCCCGCGCCGAGCTCACCCCGCCGTTTGAGGGTTACGATTCCGCGCAGTTTGAAGCCGGTGACCATCTCATTGGCTGGCAAAACGACCGCCACGCCTACCGCTATTGCCATCACTTTGACGATCAGCAGATCACCGACCTGGTGCGCGGCGTGCGTACGTTCTACAAGAGCGGCGAGGTCCCCGTGCGTGAGCTTGAGCGCTTCCATGCCGACGGTCGTAGCGGCGAACTCAACCGCTATGTGATTCTCAAGCGCCTGTAGGCACCGACGACTCGCCGTCGAGCCGCACCGCATCTTTCGGGCAAATCGCCCCCTTCCAATCCATTGACGGAACGCGCAGCTAAGCGTTCCATACTTATGACCAAGGAGCCTCATGGGAGCCGTCCACGTTCGCACGCCTAAGAACTTTGTGCTCGAAGAGCGCCTGGAACGCTACGCCGATGCGATTGAGACGAGCCCCGAGGCCTATGCCGGAGATTGGCGCAAGGCCTGTGCGCCCACAGGCAGCAAGCCATTCGAACACCTTCACCTGGATCTTGGCTGCGGCAAGGGAACGTACCTTGTAGAGCGCGCGGCCCACGAGCCAAACACCCTCTTTATCGGTATGGACCAGGAGCCCATCTGTATCGCCTATGCCGCGCAGAAAATCTGCGAGCAGGAACTGACCAACGCACTCGTCCTGCCCCGAGGCGCCGCATCGCTGCCGCAGCTGTTTGCCACAGGCGAGCTCGATGCCATCACCATCAACTTTCCCACGCCGCAGCCCAAGGCCAAGTACGCCAAAAAACGACTCGTCCATGTCGACCATCTGATGCTCTATCGCCCGCTCTTTGCAGTTGGCGCCACCGTAACGCTGCGAACCGACAGCAAGCCATTGCGTGACTACGCCCTGGGGCAGTTTGCCGCGGCCGGTTACGACACGCTTTGGGTAAGTGACGACGTCCGCCGCGACCATCCCGAACATCCCGAGACCGAATATGAATGCCGCACGCGCGAGATGGGCGCCGCCGTCTATGGCATCTGCGCCACACCCGGCACGCAGCCCAGCGATGAACAGCTCGCGGCGGGCCGCGCGCAGGAGCAAAGCCTTGCCTGCTACCTGCCCGAAAACCTCGATGCGCTCACCTATGTACCTCTGGGCATGGAAGAGGCCGTCGAGAACTTTAGAAACCGCGCCCGCAAAGGCAAGAAGCGCCTGCCGCAGGAGTCCTAGGGGCTTCTGATGGTCGCGGCGTCGGCAAACAAGTGAAAATAGGCGTCAGCGAACGACCCTCAAACCTAAGTGAGTAGACTTTTTTGCAATAGCCAAGCACAACCCGCATAACGAAAACTAAAACCGCAGGTAGAGCTCTTGCGCAAAAGCCATGTGCTCGCGATATTGCAAAAAGTCTACTCACTTAGCTGGCAACTGCACCAAACGGCTGGGCAGAACGCCCATTTCCTGCATTTTCTCGCGCGCTGGCACCCCGCGCCGCTGCTACGCCATAATAGTTGGCGGACAAACGGCGAGAGAAAGCAACCACATGGCACAGACCACGACAGATACTTCCGCCAGCACCGTTTCTGGCGCCGGCGCCGCCAGCTCGTTCTCGGGCGGCACGGGAACCGAAGCCGAATTCGGCTCGCTCGGCGCGCTCTCCCCCACCTGGTGGGAGCCCGAGGATGGTAGCGAGCCCGAACCATGGCTCACGCCCGATCAGGCCTTCGAACGCTTCTTTGAATGGACAAGCGACCGCGGTATTGAGCTGTGGGACCACCAGGAAGAGGCCCTCATGGATCTAGCCGCCGGTGACCATGTCATTTTGGGAACACCGACCGGATCGGGCAAGTCGCTTGTCGCGCTAGGCATGCTCTTTATGGGCATGGCACAGGGCAAGCGCTGTTATTACACGGCCCCCATCAAGGCTCTGGTCAGCGAAAAGTTTTTCGACCTTGTGCAGGTGCTCGGCCGCGATAACGTCGGCATGATCACCGGCGACACGCATATCAACACCAAGGCGCCCGTCATCTGCTGCACGGCAGAAATCCTTGCCAACGATGCACTGCGCGAGGGCGAGGGCGCCGACGTGGGCTGCGTCGCCATGGACGAGTTCCACTATTTTGCCGACCCCGACCGCGGCTGGGCCTGGCAGGTGCCACTGCTCACCCTGCCTCACACGCAATTCATGCTCATGAGCGCCACGCTCGGCGATGTCACTGCCATCGCCGCCTCACTCGAGGAACACACCGGCGCTACCTGCGACTTGGTCGTCGATGCCCCACGCCCCGTGCCGCTGAGCTACGACTACGTGACGACCTCCCTCGAGGGCACCGTCGAGCTCGCGATGCGCGACGGAGAGGCCCCGCTCTATATCGTGCACTTTAGCCAGGATGCCGCCCTTGCGACGGCACAGTCGCTCGCCAACTTTGGCATTGCCAGCAAGGAGCAGCGCGAGGCCATCAAGGAGGCGGCCAAGGGCACGAGCTTCTCGACGGCCTTCGGCAAGATCCTCAAGCGTTTGCTTGGCTGCGGCGTCGGCGTGCACCACGCCGGTATGCTGCCGCGTTATCGTCTGCTGGTCGAGCGTTTGGCGCAGCAGGGCCTGCTGCCCGTCATCTGCGGCACCGATACGCTCGGCGTCGGCATCAACGTACCCATCCACACCGTGGTGCTCACCGCGCTCACCAAGTTCGATGGCTACAAGATGCGTCGTCTGCGCGCCCGCGAGTTCCACCAGATCGCTGGTCGCGCCGGCCGCTCGGGCTTTGATACCGAGGGCATGGTGATTGCCGAGGCACCCGAGCACGAGATCGAGAACGCCAAGCTCATGGCCAAGGCGGGCGACGACCCCAAGAAGCTCCGCAAGATTAAAAAGAAGAAGGCCCCCGAGGGCTTTGTCACCTGGAACAAGCAGACCTTTGAGCGCCTGATCGAGACGCAGCCCGAAACGCTCAAGCCGCGCCTGCGCATCACACACTCCATGGTGATTAGCGTGGTCGAGCAGGGCGGCGACGCCCGCGCCCGCGTGCACGACCTCATCGAAACAAGCCTGCAGACCCCTGAGGAAAAGGCAAAGCTCGAGGTTCGTGCCGACGAGATCTTCGCCACGCTCATCGACTCCGGCGTCGTCGTGCGCACCGAGGTGCCGCCCGCACCCGACGCTCCAGCTGACGCCGCGCCGGACATCGACTATGCGCTAACGGTCGACCTGCCCGAGGATTTTGCGCTCGACCAGCCGCTCTCGCCGTTTTTGCTTGCCGCGCTGGAGCTGCTCGACCCCGAGAGTGAGACCTATACCATGGATCTGATCTCAATGGTCGAGGCTACGCTCGAGGATCCCAAGCAGGTGCTGCGCGCGCAGGAGCGCGCCGCGCGCGACCGCGCTATGGCCGAGATGAAAGCCGACGGCGTCGAATATGAGGAACGCTTGGAGCGCATCCAGGATGTCACCTACGAAAAGCCGCTCGAGGATTTGCTCGATGCCGCCTTCGACAAGTACTGCCAGGAAGTACCTTGGGCCAACGACTACCAGCTCTCGCCCAAGAGCGTCCTGCGCGACATGTTGGAGAGCGCGAGCGACTTTAAGGGCTATATCCAAAAGCTCGGCATCGCCCGCTCCGAGGGCATTCTGCTGCGCTACCTAGCCGAGGCCTACCGCTCCCTCGATCGCACCGTGCCCATTGAGAAGCGCGATGAGCGCTTGCGCGACATCATTTCGTGGCTCGGCTTTGTGGTGCGCTCGGTCGACTCGAGCCTGGTGGACGAGTGGGAGAACGCCGGCAACCCGGCGGCCCTCGACGCCGCGCCGCCGCAGGGCATCGACGAGGTCGTTGCGGACCGTCGCGGCTGCACGCTGCTGGTGCGCAACGCACTCTTCCGCCGCGTGACCCTTGCCGCCCGCGAGCACGTTCGCGACCTGGGCGAACTCGACGAGGACTGGGGCATGAGCGAGGTCCGCTGGCAAAAGGCGCTCGATGCCTACCATGAGCAGCACGAGGAAATCCTCACCGACGGAGATGCCCGCAGCGCCGCGATGTTTACCATCGACGGGAGCGACGAGAAGACCGATCACGTGTGGCACGTGCACCAGATTTTTGCCGACGAGGATGGCGACCACGACTTTGGCATCATGGGCGATGTCGACCTGGATGCCACGCAAGACGGCGGCGAGGTCATCTTCAAAAACTACCGCGTCGGCTTTATCGAGGACCTGCTCGAGGACTAGCCGTACATACTGGAACGAAGCGGGGCCGTTGGCAATATCGCCAGCGGCCCCGCTTTTGCACTATACGCTATCCCCTACTCGGCATCCTCGACCTCATACGAATCCGCCTCGGCGGGCTCATCGTTTGCCCCTGTCGCAGCCCCGCGCGCCTCGTCAAACGCCGCCTTCATGGTCTTGTTGCCCCAGGTGAGCTTGCGAATGGTAAGATCGTCGGCCTTCTTGTTGGCTAGACGTAAATTGTTCTCGGAGGACAGCAATGCCTCCTTGGTTTTCTGCAGATGGCTAATCGTCTTGTCAATCTCCTCGATCGCCGTCTGGAACTTACGGCTCGCAAGCTCATAGTTGCGGCCGAAGTCGTTCTTGAACTTCTCCATCTTGGCCTCGAAGTTCGTGACGTCGATGTTCTGTTGCTTGTACTCCGCCAGCTCCTGCTTATAGCGCAGCGAACCCATGGCGGCGTTGCGCAGCAGCGTGATCATGGGAATGAAGAACTGCGGGCGGATCACGTACATCTTCTCATAGCGGTAACTCACGTCGACTATCCCTGCGTTATAGAGCTCGCTTTCGGGCTCGAGCAGTGTGCAGAGCACCGCGTACTCACAGCCTTTCTGGCGACGATCGTGATCGAGTTTCTTAAAGAAGTCCTCGTTTTTGTGCTTGGTCGCGGTCTCGTCGTTCTCGTTTTTCATCTCGAACATAATCGAAATGACCTCGTTACCGCTTGCGTCGCACTCGCGGAAGATAAAGTCGCCCTTGGTGCCCTCGGACGCATCGTTATCCTTCTCGAAGTACGCGTTAGGAAACGCCGTCATGCGCAGACGGTTAAACTCGGTCTCGCAGTGCTGCTCGAGCGACTCGCCCACCATCTTGGTGGACAGGCGGACCTTCATGTCCTTAAGGCGCTCAATCTCTTCGTCCTTGTAGCGAATCAGGTCATCGCTCGCGCGCTTGGCCTGCGCAAGCTCGAGCTCGTGTGCCGCCTTGACCTGTTCCTCGCGAGAATCGCGCACCGCCAGCTCGCTCGTCAGTTTGGCACGCGCCTCATCGCGCTCTCGCTCCGCCGCGGCGACCGCCTCTGACAGGTTCATTTTTGCCATCAGTTCCTGCTCGCGCAGCTGGGCACGCAGGCCCTCGGCCTCTTGCTCGGACTGAGCCTTTGCGGCGGAAAACTTCTCTTGCACCTTCGCGCGATAGTCAGCAAACGCGCGCTCGGCCTCGCTGCGAGCGGCATCGAGCTCACGCTGCGACTCTGCCGCGGCAGCGGCAAGCGCCATCTCCTGGGCCTTGTCCGCCGCGGCAAGCCTGGCCTGCAGCTCGGCAATCTGAGCGTCGCGTGCAGCTAAATCGTTTTGAGCAGCGTTGCGCGCCGCCGACTCGGCAAGCTTTGCTTCGTCATCTTTGCGCCCAAGCTGCGCACGCAGGCTATCAATCTCACGCTGGAGTTCGGCATTCTCTTTTTGAGCATTGGCTCGTGCCTCAACCGCCGCGCGCTGGCTTGCACTCTCGCGCTCTGCGGCAGCGCCCTCGAGCTTAGCGCGCAGCTCGGCAAGCTCAGCATCGCGCTTGGCAACCTCTTGCGCCAGTTTCTGATCCGCAGTGTTCTTCTGCTCGACAAGCTGAGCGTCGCGTTGAGACTCCGCCTCCTGCAGGGCAGACGCCGAACGCGAACGCTCAAGCTCCAGCGCCTGCTCGCCCTCGCGTCGAGCCGCCGCTACGCGCTCATCAAGATCGCGCGAGAACTCGGCATCGCGCACTTGCTTGACGATATCCGCATAGCCGGACGCATCGACCTTAAAAACTTCGCCGCAATGCGGGCACTTGATCTCGTTCATAGCAGCTCCTCGATGGACGCAAATTTCAACCGCCTACACTCTACCGCGCCACGCGGACAAAAAAGGCGCCGCCGCCATAATGGCAACGGCGCCAGAACCACCACAAAGGTGCCTGTCCCCTTTGTGGTGGTTCGAGCATTACAGTCCAAAGAAGCCCAGGATTTGATCGCGGCTTACGGGTCTGTAGTCGTTGGCATCAAGGCCAACGTCATAGCGCAGGATCGGGCGCTCGCGATCGCGGTTGCGTGCGTTGGTGCGGTCACCCCTGCTGTGGATATGCCCATGCAGCATAATGGCGCCACGTGCCTTGCCGTTCCAGCTGAGCATGGGGTAGTGGCTCATAACCAGACGATGGCCCTTGGCATAGCCGGGAGCAATCTCCAGGTAATCGCGCACGTCTTCCCAAATTTGCGGGGCGTCGGAATCTTCCCAGTCGCCGTCATGGTTACCGCGGATGAGCGTCGCATTCTTGCATTCGATACGCTCGCGCAGGCGCACCGCCTCCGCCATGGGCAAGCGATACGTAAAGTCTCCCAGGATATAGAGGCGGTCGTCCGCAGCCACGCACTCATTGATGGCATCGATGACCTTGCGGTTCATCTCCTCGACCGAATCAAACGGTCGATCCATGTCGTGCAAGATATTCGTATCGCCCAGGTGCAGGTCGGCGGTAAACCACATCATCGTCTATGCCCTCATTTCGCAATGCATCCAACTCGTGCTAAGTATACAGACGTAGCGATGCGGCGGTTATCCAAAGAGCCCGCCGAACAGTCCGCGGCGGCGCTTGTCTTGCTTTTTCGAAGCGTCACCCTGAGTTTTCTTGTCCTGCCGCATCTTACGGTCCTGTTCCAGCTCATCGTCATCGAGTAGCACATCCCACTCAAACGGATCATCTGCCAGATCAAACAGGTCATCGTCATCAAACATGGCAGCCTCCATTGCCGACTAGCGAGCATCCACCACGTAGAGCCCAACGCGCACCTGATGCCACGGGCTGCGCTCGGGGGCAACCTGTTGCACACGGGCCTCAAATACGTCCTCGTGGCCGTAATACATCATCAAGGACAGTGGGCCGACCTCGTTTCCCGGAACGTAGCCAAGTTTGGTCTTGCCATAGTAGATCGCAACTGCCTCGGGGTCATGGGGATTATCGCGCTCGGCACACAGCGTCAGTTTATCGCCCGCTTTAAGATCGCCTAGGACCAAAGCGCCATCGGCATACTGAAATCCTGCAATGTGAAATGACAGAAGAACACGCGAAGGCTCGTACATAGCAGCTCCTCTAACGGCCGGATAAACCGGTGTGTAACCTTATTGAGAAGTCTACGGTCCCGTGCGGACACAAATACATCCTGTCTGCGTCCTTCAATCGTTTGCCTCAACGCTTGCGCGACAGAACGCTTGCAGATAAGATAGGAACACGGATGGCACCCGTTGCCGCGGGTCTTGCCAACTCCGATACACGTTTTCATCGTGAGAAGTGGCCGTCTTCGCTTACGCGGGGGCGGCTATTTCATTCGGCCGATAAACAGACCGAGTTCGATAGCCGCAATCAACAACGCCAATAACGAAATAACATCGCTTACGTTCATACCAAATCCCTTCTAAAGGGAGTTGGCCCATCCGTGCTCCATAACAGTAGTCTAACGCAAAATGCAGGTAATAGGAACACTTGTTCGTATTACCTGCGCCCTTTTCTAATGCACAAACATGCGCACGAACTTGTGCTTCCAGCTTGCGTAAGGAGCATAGCGGAATGGCACGTCCAGCCACGTTGCCTTGTTCACGATGCTCTTCTTGTGGCTAAACGTATCGAAGCTCTCGCGTCCATGGTACTGCCCCATACCGCTCGCACCCATGCCACCAAAGCCCATATGGCTCGTAGCCAAGTGCATAATCGTGTCGTTGACGCAGCCGCCGCCAAAGGGCACGTAACGCACAAAGCGCTGCTGAACTGCGCGATCCTGGCTAAAGATATACAGAGCCAGCGGCGTCGGACGATCCGTAATAAACGTCTCGGCCTCGTCTAGGCTCTCAAACGTCAGCACCGGCAAGATGGGGCCGAAAATCTCCTCCTGCATCACGGCGTCATCGGGGGTCACGCCGTCCAAAATCGTCGGCTCAATCTTGAGCGATGACTCGCGCGCCGTGCCTCCAAGCACAACCTTATCGGGATCGATCAGCCCACGCACGCGCGCAAAATGCTTGGCGTTGACGATATGCCCATAATCCTCGTTATCGAGCGGATGCTCGCCAAACATACGGCGGGCCTCTTCCCTGATGAGGTCCAGCAGCTCGTCGTGCACGCGCGCATCGACCAGCAGGTAGTCGGGCGCCACGCAGGTCTGCCCCACGTTGAGCCATTTACCAAAGGCGATACGCCGCGCCGCAACCTTCAAGTTTGCCGTCGCATCCACGATGCAGGGGCTCTTTCCGCCCAGCTCAAGCGTCACGGGCGTAAGGTTTTTACTTGCGCGCTCCATGACGAGTTTGCCGACCGGAACGCTACCGGTAAAGAAGATCTTGTCCCAGCACTCATCGAGCAGCGCTTCGTTTTCGGCGCGCCCGCCCTCGACAACCGTCACCAGGCACGGATCAAATGCCTCTTCACAGATTTGCTTGAGCACCGCGCTCGATGCCGGAGCATAGGCACTCGGCTTGATGACCACGGTATTGCCCGCGGCAAGGGCGCCGGCGAGCGGCTCGAGTGTTAGCAAAAACGGGTAGTTCCACGGAGCCATGATGAGTGTGACGCCATAGGGCACGGCTTGCGTTTTGCACACGCTCACGGCGCTAGCAAGGTCACACGGACGCAGGCGTGGACGACTCCATCGAGCCACATGCGCAATCTGATGACGAATCTCGGAAAGCGACGTGCCGATCTCGCACATATATGCCTCGTCATGCGACTTTCCCAAATCGGTCTTGAGTGCATGGGCAATATCGGCCTCGTGCGCCCGTACCGTATCGCGTAAACTCACGAGCGCGCGACGTCGGGCATCAACATCAAACGTAGCGTGCGTTTTAAAGTAAGTGCGCTGATCGCCGACGATGCGCGCAATTTCCTCGGTGTTCATGGCACCCTCCTAGTTCTCGTCCTCAAACATACCACCCGCGACGACCTCGTACATACGCTCGAGCTCCAAGCGGTCCATCAAAAGCGGAACGGGGTACAGCGGATTGGCCTCGGCATCGGCATGCGCCGCCATCTCGGGAATGTCGGAGCGGCGAATGCCCGAGACATATTTGGGGATTCCCAGGATCTCGTTCATGCAATCGATCCAATCGATAAAGGCCTCGGCCGCAAGACTATCCTGCGCGGTAGCCGGCGCAATGCCCGCCATGCGAGCAAGATCGGCAAGCTTGGGGGCGGCGGCGTCACCATAAGCGCGAAGCATGTGCGGCAGGATGATCGCGTTGGCCAAACCGTGCGGAATTCCGTATCGGCCGCCCAGACTGTGCGCGATGGCATGCACATATCCGACATAGGAGCGGGTAAACGCAACGCCCGCCTTATACGCCGCCGAAAGCATATTGCGACGAGCGCGCATGTCGTCACCATGCTCATAGGCCTCGAGCAAATTGTCGTGGATAAGCTGCACCGCCTGTCGCGCCATCTTGCGCGTATAGGGCGTGGTGCTTCGCCCGATAAAGGCCTCAACGGCATGCGTCAGGGCGTCCATGCCCGTCTGCCCCGTAATGGAAGCGGGCAAGCCGCACGTAAACTCGGGGTCGTGGACTGCAAAACGCGGGATGAGCACAAAGTCGTTAATGGGGTATTTGTAGTGCGTCCCGTCATCGGTAATTACCGCCGCAAGCGTGACTTCGCTTCCCGTACCGGCGGTAGTGGGAACGGCGATGAGCAGCGGCAGGCGACGATGAATCCGCAGCAGGCCGCGCATCTTGTTGATGGGCTTGTTTGGCTGCGCAATGCGTGCGCCCACGCCCTTGGCACAGTCCATGGCCGAGCCACCGCCAAAGCCGATAATGGCCTGGCAGGCGCTCTCTCGATACAGGGACGCCGCTTCTTCCACGTTTGAAACCGTGGGGTTTGCACGCGTTTCGGCATAGACCGTAATGCCAATCCCCCTGGATGCGAGCGCCGTCTCGAGCGGTGCCGTGAGCCCCAGACGGGTAATGCCGGGATCCGTCACGATAAGGACCTTCTGGATCGAGCGCTTTTGAAGCACCGCGGGCACATCCTCGGCATGCTCTAAAATGCGCGGCTCGGTATAGGGCAGGATCGGCAATGCAATGCGAAAAACCGTCTGATATGTTCGGCACCAGGCACGACGGGCTAGATGCATAAAGGAAACTCCTTCATTTGTTGATAGGTCAACATTTGCTCGCCCGATTGTACTCAGCGGCGGTCAAAGACGGCCTGCCAATCGTTAATCAATCAACATCTTCATATCTCAAAATTGTTTTATTAAAAATCATTCCTAATAGGCTTCACATTTGGTTGCATTTATGGATAATAGAACTCGTCAAGACGCACGTCCGGAGAGGGCCCTTACGGGACCGGACGAGCGCGCAATCGCCATCGATCGAAAGGATCGAATCATGAAGTTTGTTTGCCCCGTTTGCGGTTATGTGGAAGAGTTCGACGGCGACCAGCTGCCCGAGGATTTTAAGTGCCCCCAGTGCGGCGTTCCCGGTTCTCGTTTCCTGAAGCAGGAGGAGGGCCAGCTCGAGTGGGCCGCCGAGCACGTCGTGGGCGTCGCCAAGATGGAGGGTGTCTCTGAGGACATCGTTGCCGACCTGCGCGCCAACTTTGAGGGCGAGTGCTCTGAGGTCGGTATGTACCTGGCCATGGCTCGCGTCGCTCATCGCGAGGGCTATCCCGAGATCGGCCTGTACTGGGAAAAGGCTGCCCACGAGGAGGCCGAGCATGCCGCCAAGTTCGCCGAGCTCCTGGGCGAGGTCGTGACCGACTCCACCAAGAAGAACCTCGAGATGCGCGTTGAGGCCGAGAACGGCGCCACCGCCGGCAAGACCGATCTTGCCAAGCGTGCCAAGGCCGCCGGCCTCGATGCCATCCACGACACCGTGCACGAGATGGCTCGCGACGAGGCCCGCCACGGCAAGGCTTTCGCCGGCCTGCTCAAGCGCTACTTTGGCTAAGCCAACCGCCTGAGACATAACCTCAAGCTCGATGAGGCCCGGACCGTATTGGTTCGGGCCTTTTTCGTGCCTCACGAACTTGTTAACGCCCTGAAATAGGACCGCCTTCGGCATCGGCTTCTCGTCAAAAACTAAGTGAGTAGACTTTTTGGAACTTGCCGAGCACACCACCCATATTGCTTTATAAAGCCGCAGGTAAATGACTTGTTGCAAAACGGCCTGGTCGCCAAAGTGCCAAAAGTCTACTCACTTAGAACCGCAGCCGTCCACGATCGAGCCATTTTGTGTCTAGCGGGCATCTTTCCGTCGATTACTCCCAATTTTGTCCAGTCAATGAATAGTTCAGACCGGAGTAATGCCTCAGCCCTTTGCTCATCCGAGCTTTTATCACGATATTCAGCATCGAGCATCCTGCATACGGCCTTAACGATCGCGCGGAATCTATCCTCATCCGATATCTGTCTGTGTGTAAGGAGAAGCACATCGTAGCCCATGGCCTGAAGGGCCGTCATGCGGTCAGCGTCACGCAAGCCATCCCCTGCGCGTCCGTGCGAGGCCTTTCCCTGACATTCAATGGCCACCTGTCGCCTACCGTCCGGCGAAGAAAGAAGTAGGTCGATATATACACGGGACTTTCCCACAATCGCTCGAGCACTTGTGCTTAGTATCACTTCAACATTAAGCTCTATGCCACAAAAACCTTCGCCTCCCAGGGACCGCGGCAGTGCAAGCAACAAATTCGCCTCGACCTCAAAAGGCGATGCGGCACCCAATGGAACGAGTTGCGACACCTCCCTAAATCTATTGCCGTAACGTATCCCGCAAACATCTGAACAAAAACGGTCAAGGTCTCCGCCCAAAACCAAAGCGTCTCGACGCCATAAATTTGAGGCGGTGCCGTCCTCGGACGGGCAGCGCACCCAACCGAACGTTGTCGAAATCGCGCCCGAATCAATTGCACGCGAAAGCTCCGCCTCAAGTGCCGCCGGCAGGGCACACACCGCAAACAAGCCACACATCTCCGCCAATACCAAAAGAAGCTGAAGATCCGTCAGATGCCGCGACATGATGAATGTCGTCAGTAGAGGAGACGTAACCAAAAACCCATGTTCCGTTTCCAGCACGGATTCCCTGGGAAGCTCACCAAGGAACAGCCGCTGCCTAATGCTGGCAGGACAAGTCCGTTTGTTTCTCGTCCGAACCAATGTATACAACGGAAAACCGAGCGCGACCGCAGCCGTCGGGTTGCGGGCGAGATCATATCGCTGCCGGTCTTCTTCCGGTCGTGGAAGCGGCGGACACAAAGCGCGGACTTGAGGAGGCAAACGCCAGTACCTAAAAGCCGATATGTCACAAAGTAGATCCTTCATAGGCACAGGAGAACACGAATTTCAACCCAGTCAGTCACGCATTGGCGCGAACGCACCAAAAATGGCGCCGAACGGACTGCCAAGTTTTCAACAGCACTTCCCAACTGGCCAAAAGCTTGCCGAGAGCTGGACGAAGCCCTGTTGAAAACCCCATTTTTTCTCATGCAGGAGCTTTGCGCGGCAAGTGAGTAGACTTTTTTGAACATCCCGAGCAGGCCGGTCATCCTGCTTTTCAAAACCGCAGGTAGATAGCTTGCTACAAAACTGCCTGGTCGCCAAAGTGCTAAAAGTCTACTCACTTAGGTTGCAGAGTGCCCCCCATTAGCTGCAATTCCAAGGTTGTTAGTACTTTTGGACTCAGATCGTCATACTGAACAAGAATTTGAGTTGTGTTTTCAGGGACAGATGCGCCATCGGCACACCAAAAACAGTCACCGATATCGATAAAAGGGATGCTCGAGCGCGTGAGGGCCCGTGCAAAAGTGCTTCTGCCCGTTCCACGCTCCGCAACCACGATACTGTAAAGGCCCGCGTCTGCATGCTCGATCGAGACCTCTCCTGCCGGAAATACCTTCCGCACAAGCGCCATCAGGCCATCACGCGCCTCGCGAGCACGAACGCGCACGCGGTTCACATGTCGCTCGTAATCACCCGATTCCAGCAAACGCGCCAAAGCGACCTGATCAACAGAGCTCACCGACGAGGCGTAGAAACCAAGGTTGCGCCTAAACCGCTCCATTAACTCATCGGGCAACACCATGTACGCCAAACGCAACGCCGATGAAAGGCTCTTCGAAAACGTGTTGGTGTATATAACCGACTGGGCGGCATCGATCGACGCGAGCGCGGGAATCGGCTTCCCGGCAAGGCGAAACTCACAATCAAAGTCATCTTCGATGAGATACCGACCTGGTCGCTCGGCGGCCCAGCTCAGAAGCGCATAGCGACGCGCAATGCTCGTCACAAGGCCGGTCGGATACTGATGGGACGGCATCAGGTGAAGTACATCGGTCCCGGTTTTCTGCAGAGCGCTCAAGTCCACGCCCTCATCATCCAACGGGATATGTCGAACTTTGCAGCCCATAGCCTGATAGATGCGCGTCAGACGTAAATAGCCCGGGTCCTCAACGGCATACACCTTGTCAGCGCCAAGCAACTGAACCAACATGGTATCGAGCAGCTGGGCGCCCGCGCCGATAACAATGTTATTGGGATCGACATTCATGCCCCTTGTCCCACGCAGGTGGTGAGCAATTGCGCGTCGCAGCCGAGCGGTGCCCTGCGCCGGTGCGGGCGAAAAGATTTCGCGCTCATCTTCGGATGCCAGCGTCGCCCGTAGTGCGCTTTGCCAAAGCCGCGCCGCCTCCAAAGCGGAAGGAGAAAGTGCATCGAATCGCTCGACCTGTCCGTTGACATCATGCGCGCTGGGACCCGCAGAGGCGGCATCTCGGTCGATGCCCTCCGCAGCCGAAGCCAAAACCGGTGCATCCGGAAGCTCGCAAGCGTAGTAGCCACGACGTGGTATTGAGCAAATATAGCCCTCAGCGAGTAACTGGCTATATGCATTCTCGATGGTAATAACACTGATTCCCAGATGACTGGCAAAGGCGCGCTTAGACGGCAAATGCTCCCCCGCCACAATGCGTCCAGCTACGATATCATCTCGAATTTGCTGGTAAACATACTCATAGAGCGATGCTTCGCCGCGTTTTTCCAAATTGTAGTCAAGCATGAGCCTATCACCTGACCTTATTAAGTCATTCAATCTGGTATTAGTCTGACCTTGTAATTATCTCGAAAACTGAGTATTTCGCCATACCCAGCTCCCCGATAGGATGTTCCGTCAAGCAATGCACATGCCAACCAAGGGAGCAACCATGGCAGAACAGACCAGCAAGGCCGATCGCGTCAAACTCAATCGCGAGCTCGCGCAGATGCTCAAGGGCGGCGTCATCATGGACGTCACCACGCCCGAGCAGGCACGCGTCGCCGAAGAGGCGGGCGCCTGCGCCGTCATGGCACTCGAGCGCATTCCGGCCGACATCCGTGCCGCAGGCGGCGTCTCGCGCATGAGCGACCCCAAGATGATCAAGGGCATCCAAGAGGCCGTCTCCATCCCTGTTATGGCCAAGTGCCGCATCGGCCACATTGTCGAGGCGCAGGTCCTGCAGGCCATCGAGATCGATTACATCGACGAGTCCGAGGTTCTCTCCCCTGCCGATGACGTCTATCACATCGACAAGACCCAGTTTGACGTGCCGTTCGTCTGCGGCGCCCGTGATCTGGGCGAGGCGCTGCGCCGTGTTGCCGAAGGCGCCACGATGATTCGCACCAAGGGTGAGCCGGGTACGGGCGACGTCGTTCAGGCCGTGCGTCACATGCGCAAGATCCAAAAGCAGATCCGTGACGTTGTTGCCCTGCGCAACGACGAGCTCTTTGAGGCAGCCAAGCAACTGCAGGTTCCGGTCGAGCTGGTGCGCGAGGTCCATGCCACGGGCAAGCTTCCCGTTGTGAACTTTGCCGCCGGCGGCGTAGCGACCCCTGCCGACGCCGCGCTGATGATGCAACTGGGCGCCGAGGGCGTCTTTGTCGGCTCGGGCATCTTTAAGAGCGGCGACCCCGCCAAGCGCGCCGCTGCCATCGTCAAGGCCGTGGCAAACTTCACCGATGCCAGGCTCATCGCCGAGCTTTCGGAGGACCTGGGCGAGGCCATGGTGGGCATTAACGCCGACGAAATCGAGATTATCATGGAAGAGCGCGGGCGCTAGTCCAGCAGAAAGGATCGCACATGAGCGATTATGCAGACCAAACGGTTGCCGTGCTGGCGGTCCAAGGCGCTTTTGCCGAGCACGAGGCAAGACTATTCGAGCTTGGCGCACACTGTATTGAGCTGAGGCAGGCGGCTGATTTGAAGCAGGACTTTAACCGTCTGGTACTTCCCGGCGGCGAGTCTACCGTTCAAGGGAAGCTGCTTGATGAGTTGGGCATGCTCAAGGAGCTTCGTGCCCGTATCGCTGAAGGCATGCCCGTCCTGGGCACCTGCGCCGGCCTGATTCTACTGGCTCACGATCTTGCCGCCCATGACGATAAGGGCACGCCGCGTTTGGCAACCATGGATATACTTGTCGAGCGCAATGCCTACGGCAGGCAGCTCGGCAGCTTTCGAACCAAGGGGCAGGTAGCCGGCATCGACGGTGAAGTGCCGCTGACGTTTATCCGCGCGCCCCGCATCGTTGAGGTGCACGGCGATGCCGAGGCCCTGGCCGAAGTCGATGGCCGCATCGTCGCCGCCCGCCAAGACAACCAGCTCGGCGTAACCTTCCACCCCGAACTCGACGAAGACACCCGCCTCCACGAACTGTTCCTACAAATGTAGGCAGAGTAGAAACGAGCGTGGATTTTCGGGCACATAACAAATGAGAGTGGATAATCTCCCACTTTGAACTTGAATGCAGGCTCAAACCGGGAGATTATCCACTCTCATGCTATGTAGTCGTTGGGTGTTCTTAAACGACTAGTCAAACAAGAACGTCCCCAACGACTATCTTTTAGCAGGTCTGGATCATGGCAATGTCGATGTTTTGGCACCGACAGCGAGCGCCCACCAGAGCGAACAAATTGGCATGAAAAGAGGACGGCATAGACCTTCTGGTCATGCCGTCCTCTTTGAATGACAAGTTGTCGCTCTGGTGGGCGCGCAGCGTCAACTAGTTACGCGGTTCGTAGAACCGCGTAACCCCTAGAAGCGGTTGCCGCGGAAGCCGCCGCCGTTGCGGCCGCCACGATCGCCACCGCGACCGCCACGGTCGTTACCACGGTTGCCGCCGAAGCCGCCACGGTTGCCGCCGCGGTCGCCATAGCCACCACGGTTGCCACCAAAGCCGCCGCGACCGCCACGGTCGCCGCCACGGTCACCAAAGCCGCCGCGGCCACCGCGATCGCCACCGCGACCGCCACGGTCGCCGCCACGGCCACCACGATCGCCAAAGCCGCCGCGACCGCCACGGTCGCCGCCACGGCCACCACGGTCGTCACGGCCGCCGCGAGGACCGCGATCCTCGTCCAGGCCCATGGCGACGAGCGGAGCGATAACCTTATCGAGAGCGGCCATCAGCTCGGTGGCCTCCTCGTAAGAAAGCTCGGGCAGGAGCTTCTCCTTCTTGTTGGCAAGCTCGACCAGGCCCTCAGCGGCATCCTCGGCAGCGAAGACAACAATCTTGCGCATATCGCCCTCGGCGTCGTCGATGCGGCCGACCAGATCGGCAGCCTCGGCCTCGGCCATCAGGCCATCGAGCTCACGGAGGCGCATGCCCAGCAGGTCGGACATTTCCTTCTGCTCCATCTTGGGCTTGAGGTCAAGAAGCTTGATGGCGCGCTCGATGTTCGCCATGCGTTCGGCCTTGGCCTCCTCCTCCTTAGAAATAGCAAAGCGACGGCTACGCAGCAGGCGGGCGGCCTTCTGCATCTTGTCCATCAGCTCTTCGTCATCGTAATCAACGGCGGCCTCGACAACCTCGGCCTCCTCCTCGGCGGAAACCTCGTCAGCAGCCTCAACCTCGGCAGCTTCGGTCTCCACGGTCTCGACTGCCTCAACCTCGGCAGCCATGGTCTCGTTCTCGGTCTCGTTCATGATCTCTTCGTTCTCGGACATGAGACTCCTTCTTGGCCCTCTCGGGCATCATCGCCCCATTCGCGGGGCCCGTCGCGCACTCTTTGCGCTTTAAACATTCATGCCTCTCGGCAAAACGTCCATTAGTTTATGGTGTCGTCATCTAATCTAGCTGCAGAATCTATGTGCACACATTAATGCGACATGTGCGACTCGCGACGAGCGTACACCAGCGACGCCACGAACCCGACCACGGCAATCACAGCCGCCACGCGCACGGCAGCTGCAAATCCAATCGCCTGGGCAACGTCGGTCGCAACGCCAGCCGCACCGGCAGTCGCCGCAGAACTCGAGAGCAGGCCGATAAATAGCGACGGGCCAAACGATGCGGCAATCATGTTCCACGTGTTGAGCAATGCCGTTCCATGAGGATGCTCAGCGACAGGCAGCGTCTCCAAGCCGGCCGTTTGCGAGGGACTCAACACCAAACCGACTCCGGCATACACCACAACGGTCAGCGCCACGACGACGCCGACGTTCATGCTTGCCGCCGTCATCGAGATGGCAGTCTGCCCCACGGCAATCAGGGCAAAGCCGACCGGCAGCAGCGGCCATGCGCCACGGGCGTCCATCACGCGTCCGCCCACAATCGAGGTCACGGCGTTGCAGGCAATCGCCGGCAAAATGAGCAAGCCCGCAATAAGTGCGGTCATGCCGTATGCGCCCTCAAAATAGAGCGGCAACAAAACGCTCATCGAGAACGTCGTCATCATCGACACCACCACAAGCAGGCACGCGGGCCAAAAACGAACGCTCGCCATGGGACGCACGTTAAGCACCGGATGCTCGAGCTTGAGCTGACGGGCCGCAAACAGGCCGAGCAGCACAATGGCGGCGATAAGCGTCACGATGCCGGCAATCAGATTGGTCGAGAACTCGCCTACGGAATACACAAATGCCGTAATGCCGGCGGCGAGTAAAACAACCGACAGAATATCGAGCGTGGTGTTCGAGCGCTCCCCGACATTCTGAACATGCTTTACGCCCGCCGCAGCGACCACAATGCCGCCCACCA
Organism: Alloprevotella sp.; assembly: GCA_963628025.1. Taxonomy (GTDB): domain Bacteria; phylum Actinomycetota; class Coriobacteriia; order Coriobacteriales; family Coriobacteriaceae; genus Collinsella. The sequence goes on from CAVGCW010000013.1 coordinate 70,982, forward strand.
GCGGCACTACGAACACCGCCCTCCAGCCAAACAACGTGCACATAAGACCGCTGATCACGGGTCCAAACGCCGGCCCTAGCGTAATGCAGGCACCACCCAGGCTCAGATACAGACCGAGCTTCTCGCGCGGGGCGCAAGACAGCACCACGTTCATCATGAGCGGAAACAAGATGCCCGACCCCGCAGCCTGCAAAATACGACTTGGCAGCAAAACGCTAAACGACGGAGCGATCAGACACAGGACTTCGCCGGCGACCATACATCCGCATGCGAAAAACAACAGCTTGCGCGTCGAGAAACGGCCGGACAGGAAGGCCATAATGGCCGTAAAGATCGACGTCACGATCATGTAACCCGAAACGAGCCACTGCGCCGTGGTGGCACTCACCGAAAAGGCCGCCATAATGTCGTGCAACGCCACGTTAATGATGTTCTCGTTAAACGCGGCAACAAAGGCTGCAATATACATTACGACGAGAATCGCCGAGGCTGTCGACGGTGATTGAGTTTGCTTTTGGGATTTGATCCCCATGAAATTCCTTCCTCTTAGAACGACAACCGCATCGCCCCAGAGGAACGGTCCAGGGCGAAAATGAGCCCTAGACTTACACCAGACGCCGTACACGACGAATCTGGCAACATGGTCCAACGTCGAAAGATTGTAACGCGGACGCGCGGCTTTCCTTCCGCGCTATTATTAAAAGTCCACGAACGCATAAGACATGAGGAGCCCGCCATGATTAAGCCCATCATGAAATCCGAGTTCTTTTTACGCCTGCCTTCCGAAGATGCGGGACCCGACGACGCCGTGATCGGGCAAGACCTCCTGGATACGCTCCACGAGCATGAGCACGAGTGCGTGGGGCTCGCCGCCAACATGATCGGCGTACGCAAGCGCATCATCTGCGTAAAGGACGGCAACAGGACACTCCTGATGTACAACCCGCAAATTCTTGAGCAGGTCAATGCCTATCAGACGAGCGAAGGATGCCTCTCGCTGATCGGTGAGCGTCCCTGCACCCGCTATCGCCGCATTAAGGTTGAGTATCTGGACGAGAACTTTGTCCACCGCATCAAAAACTTCTCGGGCTACACCGCCGAGATCATCCAGCACGAAATCGACCACTGCACTGGGATAGTGATCTAGTTCCGCCGATTCAAGAAAGCTCCCTGCAGCAAAACAACTGCAGGGAGCTTTTCATGGTGCGGAGTTTCTATCCCCTACGACTGGCGGTAATGGTCAAAGAAGTCGGCGAGGTCTTCGAGGGACTCTTTGAGTACTTCCATGCGCGGCAGGTACACGATGCGGAAGTGGTCGGGCTCAGCCCAGTTGAAGCCGCCGCCGCGCGTGATCAGGATCTTCTTCTCGTGCAGCAGGTCAAGGGCGAACTGCTCGTCATCGGTGATGTTGAACTTCTTCACATCCATCTTGGGGAAGATGTAGAACGCCGCACGCGGCTTAACCACCGAGATGCCGTCAATCTTGTTGAGCGCCTCATACACAAAGTTGCGCTGCTCGTAGACACGGCCGCCGGGACGGATGTAGTCGTTAACGGACTGATGACCACCGAGTGCCGTCTGAACGATCGACTGAGCCGGCACGTTGGAGCACAGGCGCATGTTGGAGAGCATGTTAATGCCCATGATGAAGTCGCTCATGCAGCGCTGGTTGCCCGAAAGCACCATCCAGCCAATACGATAGCCCGCAATCATGTGCGACTTGGACAGACCGCTAAAGGTAACACAGGGCAGGTCGGGGGCGAGCGAGGCAATCGAGACGTGCTCGTAGCCGTCCATGCACAGGCGGTCGTAGATCTCATCGGCAAAGATCATCAGCTGATGCCTGCGTGCAATCTCGACGATGCCCTCGAGCACCTCGCGCGGATAGACGGAACCCGTGGGGTTGTTGGGGTTGATGATGACGAGGGCCTTGGTCGCGCTCGTGATCTTGGACTCCATATCCTCCAGGTCGGGATACCAATCCGCCTGCTCATCACACAGATAATGTACGGGATGACCGCCGGCAAGGGTTGCGCACGCCGTCCAGAGCGGATAGTCGGGGCTGGGGATCAGAATCTCGTCGCCATTGTCGAGCAGCGCGTTCATCGAAAGCTGAATGAGCTCGGACACGCCGTTGCCCGTGTAGATATGCTCCATCTGAACGTTGGGCAGGCCCTTGATCTGCGAATACTGCATGATCGCCTTGCGCGCGGAGAACAGGCCACGCGAGTTGGAATAGCCTTCGCAGTCGGGCAGCTGCTGGCGCATGTCCTTGATGACCTCATCGGGCGTGCGGAAACCGAAGGGCGCCGGGTTACCGATATTGAGCTTGAGGATGCGCTCGCCCTCGTCCTCCATACGGGCGGCCTCGTCGACGACGGGACCGCGCACATCATACAGGACGTTATCAAGCTTGGTGGATTTAGAAAAAGTACGCATGGTGGTGCTCCTTGGAATTTGAGCTGAGGGATGGGGTTCGGGCTTGGAAACGTTACGGGGCGATGATGCCTCGCCTTGATCGGCGTCACCGGCAAGCAGCCAGGTAACATCGACCTCCAAAATGCGGGCGAGCAGCTCTGCCACATCGTGCCGCGGGATCGTCTTGCCGCTCACATATTGGCTCATCTGACTCTTGCCGAGTTTTTTACCGAGCATCTCCGATGCGCGGATTACGTCCGACTGGCGAACGTCGCGATCGGACATAGTCTGTCGCAGGCGATCGCTAAACGTCTCTTGGGCCACAGGAACCTCCTTGCTGGCAAAGTTCAATTTATAGAACACGAATTGAACCAGGGTTCAATTTAGGCAGCAGTATAACGCGGCACCTCATTCGAAAGTTCAATTTCATAAGAAAATGTACCGAACCCCGAGGATTGTCCCAAAGTGGACAACAGGTACGCGCCTTTAGAGATATTCAAGGAGACGAGCCGCCGCAAGCGAAACGTCAGTGGTGCGGTATATGGCGTTGATCTGCCGATGAGGACGTCCCTCGAGCGGGCGCACGGCAACATCGAACTGACAGCGGCGCAAGATGAGCGCGGGAAGAATGCTCACACCCAAGCCGTCCTCGACCATAGCCATAATCGCATAGTCATCCCAAGTCGACAGTTTTGAGCGCACTGCCAGCCCCGCCCGACGAAACAGCGGCGTAATCTCGTCATCGGTGCCGCGTTCCAGCAGAATAAACTGCTCGTTGGCCAAATCGGCAAGGGAAACGACCTCCGCGGTGGCAAGCGAGGAGTCCGCTGGCACCACGGCCATCAGCTCGTCTTGCACCAACGGCCGCGACGCCATGCCGGCGCCGCGTGGTTCGCGCGGAATAAAGCCCAGGTCGCAGCGGCCTTCCGCCACCCATTGCTCAATCTCGGAGTAATCACCCATCAGCAGCTCGTAATCGACATCCGGGTGATCGGCGCGAAAGTGCGCAATCACCGGCGGCAGCACGTGGGTCGCCACGCTCGAAAACGTACCGATGCAGATTTTGCCGCGCATGAGTCCGCGCATCTCATCCACCCGTCGCTGCAAACGAACGAATTCCTCGCAGAGCGCCTCGACAGCCGGCATGACCTGCCGCCCATCGGCGGAAAGCACTACGCCCTCGCGACTTCTATCGAGCACTTTAAAGCCCCAGTCTGCCTCAAGGTCGCCCACCATGCGGCTCACGCCCGACTGCGAATAGCTCAACCGCTCCGCAGCACGCGTAAAGCTGCCGGCACGCACCGTCTCGAGCAGCACTTGCATCTTTTGGATATTGGTCTCCACGGCACGCCTCCACCTTTGCATGAGTTTTTGTCATGTTTGCCATGCATTATATTCGCTTTTCTTCTAAAGCCAGTTCACCCATAGTGAACATGCTCGGATATAGAGGGGATGTCAGCGCATGAACAACGGACTGTTTACGTACCTAGCAGCATTGCTATTGTTTGGTTCCAACGGCATCATCGCCGCTGCCATCGCGCTGCCGAGCTCCGATATCGTGCTGCTGCGCACGTTTTTGGGCGCACTCTCGCTTGTCGCCATCCTCGCCATCACCCAACGCCATAAGTTGCAGGCGCCATCTCGCCCCCGCGAAGCCGCAGCCCTCCTCCTCTCGGGAGCCGCGCTGGGCGCCAGCTGGATTTTTCTGTTCCGCGCCTACCAGACGATCGGCGTCGGCGTATCCTCGCTGCTGTACTACTGCGGCCCCATCATCGTCATGGCGCTCTCCCCGCTCATCTTTGGCGAAAAGCTGACCAGCAGCAAAATCGCCGGCTTTATCGCCGTCGCCTGCGGCGCTTTTCTCATTGCAGCGCAAGGTCTAGGCGGCAATATGCCCATTGCTGGTATCGCCTGCGGCATCGCCTCGGCCTTCTGCTACGCATTGATGGTCGTTGCCAGCAAGGGAGCGCCACATATCAAAGGTCTCGAGAACTCCACGCTCCAGGTGAGTGCCGCCTTTGTAACCGCGTTGATCCTTACGCTCTTCACGCAAGGTGCCCCCTCGTTCCTCTCCCCCAGCATTGCCGCCGGCATCGATTGGCGTGCCGTCGTCATGCTCGGCATTGTCAACACCGGTATCGGTTGCCTACTCTACTTTAGTGCTGTCGCCAAGCTGCCCGTCCAGACCGTCGCGGTCGTCGGCTACCTTGAGCCGCTTTCGGCCGTCGTGTTCTCCGTCGCCCTTTTGGGCGAGACCGTGACGCCCGTCCGCCTCATGGGCGCCGCGCTGATCATCGGCGGCGCGACCTTTTGCGAAGTCGCCGGCAAACGCGCAAACACCAAGGCTGGCATCGCCCAGACAGCACGTGCTTAATAGCCCCTGCTCTGAAATACTACCTGCGTATATGAATAATCCCCAGATGGGGATTATTGTCTAAAACACCCCGATGTGCCAAACTGCTCTTATATGTATAAAGATGGCATAAAGGTCTACCGCTCTTTGCAGAGGCCAGATGTCCAAGGGAGTCCACGTGGCACAGAACAAGCTGGAGGCAAGCCTCCAAGACCAGCGTAGTCAAGGCGGGCATGGAGCCATTCCCCTCTCCGCTGGCATGCTGCTCGTAACGCTCGGCGTCGTCTACGGTGACATCGGCACGAGCCCCATGTACACCATGAAATCAATCGTCGCCAACAACGGCGGCATCGGCACCGTCAGCGAAGATATGATCCTTGGCGCGCTTTCGCTCGTCATCTGGACCATGACGCTCGTGACCACGGTCAAGTACGTGGTTATCGCCATGAAGGCCGATAACCACAACGAAGGCGGCATCTTCGCCCTGTTCAGCTTGGTGCGCAAAGTGGCGCCGTGGCTGATCCTTCCCGCCATGATCGGCGGCGCGGCGCTGCTCGCCGATGGCATCCTCACCCCCGCCGTCACGGTTACCACGGCCATCGAGGGCTTGCGCACTATCGAGTGGGGCCATGCGCTTTTGGGTGACGGCCAGACCAACGTCATCATCATCACCATCATCATTATCTGCGGCCTGTTTGCCATGCAGCGCGCCGGCACCTCGTCGATCGGCAAGCTGTTCGGCCCGCTCATGACGCTGTGGTTCCTGTTCTTGGCTGGCGCCGGCCTGTTCAACATGCTCGGCAACCCGTCCATCCTACGCGCGCTCAACCCCATCCGCGGCATCATGTTCCTGTTCTCGCCCATCAACCACTCGGGCATCATGGTGCTCGGCTTCGTCTTCCTGTCGACGACCGGCGCCGAGGCGCTCTATTCGGACATGGGTCACGTGGGCAAGGCTAACATTTACGCATCCTGGCCGTTCGTAAAGGCAGCCCTCATCCTTAACTATCTGGGTCAGGGCGCTTGGCTGCTCGCCAATAACTCCAATCCCCAGATGCTCGCGATGGATATCGTCAACCCGTTCTATATGATGCTCCCCGAGCCCCTGCGCCCCTTTGCCATCGTGCTTTCGGCCGTGGCGGCCATCATCGCCTCGCAGGCGCTCATCACCGGCTCGTTCTCGCTGGTATCCGAGGCAACCCGTCTCAATCTCATGCCGCATCTGCGCATCCACTACCCCAGCGACACTAAGGGCCAACTCTATATTCCGCTCGTCAACAACATCATGTGGGTCGGCTGTATCTTCATCGTGCTGCTGTTCCAAAACTCCGAGCGCATGGAGAGCGCCTACGGCCTCGCCATTACCGTGACCATGCTCATGACCACGACGCTTTTGACGAGCTACATCGCCGGCATCCTCAAACACAAGCTGGGCGCCTGCGTCTTTGCCCTACTTTTTGGCGCCATTGAGCTGTGCTTCTTCGCTTCGTGCCTCACCATGTTCTTTGACGGCGGCTACGTCATGATCTTCCTGGCCGCACTGCTGTTCGGCCTTATGTATGTGTGGCGTCGCGGCACCGCCATCGAGCGCACGCAGACGATCCTGCTGCCCGTCTCCAAGTACATTGACCAGCTCGACCGCCTGCGCAACGACGAGACCTACCCCGTGCTCGCCGACAATCTGGTGTTCCTTACCAACAGTCCCGACCCGCTCACGCTCGACCGCGACGTGCTCTACTCCATCTTGGATAAGCATCCCAAGCGCGCCAAGGCATACTGGTTCATCAACGTGCATGTCACCGATGAGCCCTATACGCACGAGTATTCCGTCGAGACCTTTGGCACGGACTTTTTGTTCCGCGTGCGCTTGGACCTGGGCTTTAAGGTCAACCAGCGCATCAATGCCTACCTGCGCCAGATTGTTGGCGACCTGATGGCATCGGGCGAGCTACCGCCGCAGCACCACACCTATTCCATCTACGAGACACGCGGCAACGTGGGCGACTTCCGTTTTTGCATGCTGCGCAAGATGCTTGCCCCCGAAACGGACATTAACCGCAACGACCACCGCGTGATGGCCATCAAGTACGCCGTCCGCCGCGCCTGCGGAAGCCCGGCACGTTGGTACGGTCTTGAGAACTCGGCCATCATCATCGAGTACGTGCCGCTGTTTGCCCGCATGCGCCCGGCCGTTAAGCTCGTGCGCACCCAGGTGCCGCTCGAGGTCCAGATCGAGGAAGCCGAGGAAATGGAAGTCGATATCTTCTCGGACGACCTGGTCAACGGCAACGAAGCCGGCAGGAACATGAACGTCGATCCCACCGAGTTGCTCGAGAGCGTCGCCGATACGCCCGAACAGCAACAGCTCGACTGCCTCGAGAGCGAACAGCTCAACGACGCCAACTTCTAGCGCCGTCACCCATCGACGATAGCGGCCCTGCACCTCGCGAGAGATGCAGGGCCGTCTTGTATTGCAGTAAAGCTAGCGGCTACGAACGACGCGGCTCGGGAACCACGAGTCTATCGGGGCTCGCGCCCTCGGCATCCATCAGGCTCACGTAGCGAATCGACGGATCCCCATACATCGCGTAGTAATAATTGCCCGTGCGCGCGCTAAAGCATCCGGTGTAGATAGTCTTCTCGAACTTGCCATCGCCCATCCTGGACGCCCCCTCGATCATCACCACGCCCTCGAGCGAGCGGAACATGCGGACGACGTTTTCGGTCTCGCTCTCCTTTTGCGGGTAATTGGCATTGAGGTACGCCGCCTTTACAAAACGGCTCGGCGAATAGCAATCGCCCGGAATGCCGCGCATGCCGGCACCCGCGCCATAGGGCTTGAGCTCGGCGCCACGCCATGTCGCCGTCTGCGGAAAATCGCTTGTGGCGGTGATATAGGTGCGGAGGTTTTCCATGTGCCACGGGAAGGTCGGCTGGTTGGCAAGGGTGTCGACCGGATCGTCGTATACATGCAGGCCATCAGCCATCATCTCGACCACGATGCTGCGCTGGCTGTCGCCGATAATCCAATGGAGCAGCGACACGCCCAGCCCCTCTCCTGCAGATTTGGCAACAATCACCGTGTCGCGCAGCGCGGCCTCGACCTCATCGACCGTCGAGAACGTCGCTGCCACCCACAGGGGAAACTCATAGGCCGCGATATTGGTCTTTCCATCAACCGGCCCCTCGGCATACTCGGCATAACCCGGGAAATTGAGACCCGCCACGGCGAGGCCCGCATCGTTGCCGCAGTCGAAGAACATAGGGTAATTCTTGTAATCGATGCACATACCGATCACCGCGTGTGCCGCTGTCGCGTCGTCGATAAACGAATACGGAATGTGGAACCCGCGCGGCATCACGCGAACCTGTTGGCCGTAGTCAAAGCTCCAGTCGAGGTTGCGGCCCAGATACATGTGACCAGAATTATCGGTAAATCGAATGCTCGTGCACATAGCGCCTCCTAGCTTTACGTTCTTGCTAATCTCATTGTCACCAATCAAAGAGGCGCTAAACACAAAAGCCCGGACATGACAACAATGTCACGCCCGGACCAAAAGAGACGAAGTGCGGTGCTGTAGTCACCCTAGACAAGTTTACCTTGGCAGTGGTCGATCATATGCTGGATCATCTGTGCCTCAAAGCCCGCGTAGTCACGGCGGCACTCCTTCATCTTGCCGTCGACGATCTGGTCAAAGGCAATCTTGCACTTGATATAGCGCGTGGACTTGGTGATCTCGTCGTGCGTCAGGCAGCTCTCCTCCATCTTGCTGGCGCCCAAGCCAAACACCAGACGGGGGTTGTAGAGCACATGGGGCTCGCCGGCGTCGTCCAGGTAGACGCAGACCTTCTTGGTGACGCCGATCTGGTTGGCGGCAAGGCAGCCGGCATCGTCGAGCGACTTGATGGTATCGATCAGGTCCTGTGCCACCGACTCGTCCTCGACGGTCGCGACCTCGCAACGCTGGGACAGAATAGCCTCGTCGCGGCAAAGCTCTTTAATCATACGTTCCTCCATAGGGGTCGTTGTAACCGCTTAAGTATACGGTACCCTCACATTTTCATGCGAAAAATACCGTCCGTCTGCTACAAAGCGCCGAACATCAACATGCGAGGAACAACAGCGTCGTAAAGGGGCTATAGTGGGTGAGTTCGTGTCAATCGGCCTAAACTCGGGGCCGAACAAGGAAAGGGTATGCATGGACGAACTATTTCACGTCAGCGAGCGCAAGTCCACAATCGGGACCGAACTCCGCGCTGGACTGACAACGTTCTTGGCAATGGCCTACATCATTGCCGTCAACCCCGCGGTGCTCTCGGGCGCCGGCATCGATGCGGGAGCTCTCGCCTGCGCCACCTGCCTGGGCGCCGGCATCATGACCATCTGCATGGGCATCTTCGCCAACCGCCCGCTCGCCTGCGCGTCGGGCTTAGGCGTCAACGCGATGATCGCTGGAATCACCACCACCGTCTGCGGCGGTGACTGGCACGTGGCCATGAGCGTCATCTTCCTTGAGGGCGTCGTCATCTTGCTGCTCGTGCTTTGTGGCCTGCGCGAGGCCATCATGGACGCCATCCCGGTTGTCCTGCGTCACGCCATCTCGGTGGGTCTGGGCCTGTTCATCGCCATGATTGGCCTGTGCGATGCCGGCATTATCACCGCTGGCGCCGGTACGCTCGTCGGCCTGGGCGACATCGCCTCCCCCACCTTTATCGTCGGTATCATCTCCATCGTCGTGACGGTTGCCCTGGCTTCCCGCAACGTGCCGGGCTCGCTGCTCATCGGCATCATCGTCGCCGTTATCGCCGGTATCCCGCTGGGCGTCACCCACGCCCCCGAGGGCCTCATCGCCCCGCTCGACTTCTCGAGCATCGGTGGCCCCATCGCCGACGCCGGCGGCGTGCCCGCCATCGTCAAAGTCCTTACCGACCCCGCGCTCCTCGTCATCTCGTTCTCGCTGCTCATGAGTGACTTCTTCGACACCATGGGCACCGCGATGGCCGTGGCCAAGCAGGGCGAGTTCCTCACCGACGACGGCAACGTCGAGAATATCAAGGAGATCCTAATCGTCGACTCCGCCGCCGCCGCTGTGGGCGGCTTCATGGGTGTCTCCTCCATCACCACCTTCGTCGAGTCCACTTCCGGCGCCGCCGACGGTGGCCGCACGGGCCTCACCTCCGTCACCACCGGCGTGCTGTTCATTCTCGCCGCGTTCTTCTCCCCCATCGTCACCATCGTTTCCAGCGCCGCCACCTGCGGTGCTCTGGTCTACGTCGGCTACCTCATGATGAGCGAGGCCTCCGAGATCGACTGGTCCGACGTGTCTCAGGGTTTCCCGGCGTTCATGATTGTCGCCGGCGTGCCCTTCACCTACTCCATCTCTGCCGGCATTGGCCTGGGCTTTATCGCCTACGTGATCGTCGCGCTCTTTAAGGGCGAGGCCTCCAAGATCAAGCCGCTCATGTGGATCGCAGCCCTCGCCTTCCTCGTCTACTTCTTCGTAGCGTAGCGGCAAAGCTGCCAAAGCAGAACACCAAAGCGCGGAGTCGCATCGAGCGGCTCCGCGCTTTTCTTTTAAAGCCAGGCAACGCACGGACGCGCGATGTATTGCTTCCCAAGTTTTGGACATTTTGCCCTCCAAACGGCACTACCGCCGGCAACATCCAGCAGATACGCTGAATCTAGTCGTATAGGCCCTATGAGAACGGGAGCAACCATGGCAGCCTTGTTCACGACCCCCAAACGCAATGACACTACCGCCGGAACCCATGTTGCCGAACCCGACGTTCGCCATCGCATAGGACTCGCGCACGGCAGCTGGCGCCGCGTGACGCGCCGCATCGTCGCGGGCGCCGTGTGCGCGCTCACGGTGAGCTCGCTGCTCATGCCGAGCGTCTCGCTCGCAGCGGAATGGGTCAAGGTCGGCGGCAACAAGTACAACACCGCAGCGAGCGACGAGGCCGGTACCTGGTCGTGGGACGGCGCCGACGACTTGAAGCTCAACAACTATAACGGCGGCGAGATCCAGGCCGCAGGCAAGCTCAACGTGAATTACTCGGGAACCAACATCGTCACTGCCGAATGGATCGAAAGCATCAACGTTTCTCATGGCACTAACGAGAATGCCGAGCTCAATATCCAAGGCGACGAGGGCGGCACGCTCAGCGTGACATCTACTGAGGACGCTATCCTCTCCACGGGTAATATCAACATCGACGGAGCCGGATCCGTCAACGCCACGAGCACTGGGTTTGATGCCATCAATGCCGGAGGTGATCTCGCTATCAAAGGTTCGGGCAACGTCAACGCCACGGGTGCATCGGATGGCATCAGGGCAAACGGCAATATCACGATTGACGACAGCGGAGCCGTCACCGCCAGGGCTACCAAGGACAAGGGTATTGGAGCCGACAAGAACCTCACCATCAAGGGTGGCGGGACGGTCGAGGCAAGCTCAGCCGATGGTGAGGCCCTTTGGAGCGGCGGCAATATCAACATCTCGGACGGCGGCCAGGTCAAGGCAAGCTCCGAGAAAGACGCTGCCGTCGAGGCCAAGGGCAGCCTCGCAGCCACAAACGCCTCCCTCAACGTAAACGGTGTTGAATATGGCGTCTATGCCCACAAGGGCATCACCCTCGATCATGCAAACGTGACGGTCCGTGCAAGTAAAGGCAGATACGGTGGCGCCAACGCCCTCTTCACCTACCAGGACGACATCGTCGTCAAGAACGGCTCCACCGTGGACGCGTTTGCGGAAGGCGAGGTTTCGGCTGCATTCTCCACCAGAAACGATCGACCCAACGAGAAGGGCGGCCACATCTACATCAGCGACTCCGTTGTCAAGGCCATAGCCCGCTATGTCGAGAACGGCGACGGCCCCATCCCCTACAGCGAAAACCAAGATGGCGAGACGAGGCGCGAACCCCAAGGCGAGAACATCGGCATCATCGCCCAGACCAGCGAGGGCGTCACACCCGCAGTCATCTCGATCATCCGCAGCAAGGTAACGGCCGAAGGAGATACAGCGGCAATCTTTGCCCGTGCCATGAGCGCTGACGGCAAGACAATCGGCACCATCAAGATTGAGAACGCCGCCATCCAGACGCCCGAAGGCGGCAAGGTCATTGACTATCGCAAGCTCCGTGACGGCATCTACGAGGCAGGCCAAGCCATCGGCACGGGCGACGCCACGGTCGACTCCCTCTATATCAAAGCAGTCGCCAAAAGTACGACCATCGCACCTCCCGAGGTAGCCAAGCCGGAAGACCCCAAGCCCGACGAGACCAAGCCCGCAGAAAGCAAGCCCGCGGAGTCCAAGCAGAACCCCAAGCCTGAGGGCTCAAAGCCGACCAAGGCCGTTGCGGCTTCAACCACGAAAGCCAAGACTACCGGCGTGCTCGCGGCAACCGGCGACACCTCGGGTGCGGCCATCGTGGCAACCGTCCTTGCGGGAACAGCCGCTATCGCCGCAGGCACCATGGCGAGCCGTAAGCGTTCTTAGACGCCTCTGCGCACATGGCAGCTCCCGCGAAGGCCCCGAGCCCGAGCACCGTTTAACGACGCCATCGCCGAGCTCCCCTCCGGCGGTGGCGTTTTCCTGTTCGCACTCGCGCGGTGCGCATGCGATTGTTCTTAATGCAGCCCAACCTGTATGTGCCAGCGTGCGACAATTGGGACCGTCGATATCACAACGCCGAGAGAAGCAGGCCATGGAAGCGCATCAAAAGCAGATAACCGTCTATTCGAATCATGCGGAAAGCGCACCTGCCATCTACCTCCCCGTGGTCATGGGCAACGGTAGTGAAGTCTACGAGCGCTGCCGAGAGCTCGACTGCCCGCCGTTCACCCTTGTCGCCATTGGAGGGCTCGATTGGAATCGCGAGCTGAGCCCCTGGGAATGCGACGGAACTATACGAGATGCCGAGCCCTTTGGCGGACAGGCTGCTGGTTTTCTTGACGAGTTGTTGAAGCAGATAATCCCCCAGGCCGAATCATCGCTCCCGCAACCGCCCGCCTGGCGCGGCGTTGCCGGCTACTCGTTGGCGGGTCTTTTTGCACTGTGGGCACTTTGGCAAACAGATGTCTTTGAGCGCGTGGCGAGTGCATCGCGGTCGCTGTGGTTCCCCGGCTTTATCGACTACGTGCGCGAGCGCACGATGACGGCTACGCCCGACGCCGCCTATCTGTCGCTCGGTAAAAAGGAAACCAAGACGCCCAACCGCATGATGCGGCACGTACTCGACGATACGCGCGCGATGGAAAAGCTGTTTATCGAGCGCGACATCCCAACAACGCTGGAGCTCAACCCCGGCAATCATTTTGCCCAAACTGACCTGCGCATGGCGCGCGGCATCCACTGGATACTGACGCATTAAAAATGGCGTCCACGCGTACATACGCATGGACGCCATTTTTAATTTGGCTGAACGCAGCTGCTATTCAGCAGTCTCCTCAAGCTCGGAAGTATCGAACTCAAAGTCATTACCGGGCAGGATGGCGTTGAGCACAATGCCCACCAGCGAGCCCACGGCAAGGCCCGAAAGCGAAATCGTCACGCCGCCCAGCTCCAGCACGATGGCACCGGCGGTACTGTAGGCAATGCCGAGCGAAAGCACGAGCACCAGAGCCGCCACCAGCACGTTGCGGTTGTTCTGGAAATCAACCTGATTCTCGATGAGGTTACGCACGCCAACGGCGCTGATCATGCCGTAGAGCACGAGTGACACACCGCCGATAACGCACGCCGGCATAGCAGCGATCGCAGCAGCAAACTTGGGGCAGAACGAAAGCACGATGGCACAGCAGGCGGCAATGCGAATCACGCGCGGGTCGAACACACGCGTAAGCGCAAGCACGCCGGTGTTCTCGCCATACGTGGTGTTGGCCGGAGCGCCAAAGAGCGACGCCAAGATGGTCGCCAGGCCATCGCCGAGCAGGGTACGGTGCAGACCGGGATCGGCAATGTAATTGCGTTCGCAGGTAGAGCCAATGGCGGAGATATCGCCAATGTGCTCAATCATGGTCGCAAAGGCCAGCGGCATGATGGTGATGATGGCCGTCGTGGCAAGACCGCTATCGAGCTGCGGGCCAAAGAGCGCAAACACGGTGTTGTCCCACACGATGGGCAGACCGACCCACGGAGCGGCGGCAACGCCCGAAAAATCGACCTCACTCAACGCAGCCGCAACGGCATAGCTCACCACAACGCCCAGCAAAATCGGCACGATCTTGACCATGCCGCGGCCCCAAATATTGCAGATGATGATGACGGCCACAGCGACAGCGGCGACAAGCCAGTTGGTCTGGCAGTTGGCGATGGCAGAGCTCGCTAGGATCAGGCCGATGGAAATGACGATGGGGCCGGTCACCACCGGCGGGAAGAAACGCATAACGCGCTTGGCGCCAAAGGCGCGGAACAGGGCCGCGAGCACCGGATAGAGCAGGCCGGCACAAGCTACGCCCAGGCAGGCGTAGGGCAAAAGCTCGGTCTCGCCGTTGGGCGCGATTGCGGCATAACCGGCAATAAAGGCAAACGATGAGCCCAAAAATGCCGGCACCTTACCGCGCGATAGAAAATGAAACAGCAGCGTGCCGATGCCGGCGAACAGAAGCGTCGCCGAAACGGAAAGGCCGGTGAGCACGGGCACGAGCACCGTGGCTCCGAACATCGCAAACATGTGTTGCAAACCCAACACAAACATGCGCGGGCGGCCGAGCGATGACGCATCGTAGATGGCATTGGTGACGGCGGGCGTCGAGGATTGGGACATGGAAGTCCTTTCATGATGGAAGGGCGATCAGGCATATCGGATAACCTGCCCGAACGATACGATCCGAACCATTGTACGTGATACGCCATGTCTCGCACGCACCGTCACCTGCGAACGGTAGCGTTACTTCCAAACGCGCTCGGCAATGCGCTTGACCAGCGCGATCTTTGCCCACTGTTCGTCCTCGGTCAGTTTGTTGCCAATCTCGCAGCTGGCAAAGCCGCACTGGGGCGACAGGTACAGGTTCTCGAGCGGCACATACTTTGCGGCCTCGTGGATACGTTCGACGATAACGTCCTCGTCCTCAAGCTCAGCCGCCTTTGTAGTAATCAGTCCCAGCACCACCTTCTTGCCGGGGGCAACGTACTTGAGCGGCTCAAAACCACCGGCGCGGGGCGTGTCGAACTCCAGATAGAACGCATCGACGTTCTCATGTGCGAACAGGTACGGCGCGATGGGGTCGTAGCCGCCCTCAAAAGCATAGGTGGAGTGATAGTTGCCGCGGCACACGTGCGTGTTGATAACCAGATCGTCGGGCTTGTCCGCGATTGCGTCATTGTTGAGCGCCACACCTAGCTCGGACACCTTTTGCAGGTCAACCGGACTCATGCCGGTCTTGGACACAAAGTCGGTATCGCAATAGATGCCCCAGGTGCAGTCATCAAATTGGATGTTGCGGCAGCCCGCGGCATACAGGTCGGCAATCACGGTGCGGTATGCTGCGGCAATGGCATCGGCGAGCTCTTCGTCGGTCTTATAGACGGCGCGCAGGCTCTCCTGCTGGCCATCACAGCGGTCGAGCGTGACTTCAGAGAACGTCTGGATCGGCGCCGGAATGGTTTGCCGTGCGACCTGGCCCTCCCCCTCGAGTGACTTGACAAATTTGAAGTGCTCGACGAACGGATGGTTCTCGCCGCTAATGGGGCCGGTTACCACGGCGGTGTCGGCGGTAGTCTCCTCATCGTGAAACATGTAGCCCGTACGCGAGGCGCGGCGCTCAATGCCGTTGAGTCCCCACATAAAATCGAGGTGCCAGTAGCTGCGGCGGAACTCGCCATCGGTGATCACCTGCAGGCCGGCGACCTTCTGCTTGGCCACCAAATCGCGAATGGCATCGTCCTCGACGGCCTTAAGGCCGGAAGCGTCGAGTTTACCCGCGACATAGGCGGCACGGGCGTCCTTTACAGCCTGCGGACGAAGAAAGCTGCCGACGATATCGGCGCGAAACGGCGCGTTCGGTTGAATCGAAGTGCTCATAGATATCTCCCTTTGCATTGGTTGCTTTACTGGGACAGAGTATGAGCGCTCATATGACCATCGTAAAATATACGTTTATAACAGTTTGATATAGATGTTTCCTATATCAGTCTGGACTGTCATAAAGAGACTTGAACCGTGCGGAGCACAGCAGCCTAGATATGCTGACGAATCGCGTCGATATAGGCCCGACCGTAGCGCGTAAGCGTCGTGTTCTTGCGCGTGATGATGCCAATCTCCATGTACTCGTCCACGTCGAGCGGAATCGAGATAATGCCGGGGCCGTTGAGCTCGTGGCTGATCACGCCCGAGCATACCGTGTAGCCGTTGAGGCCCATGGCCAAATTGAACAACGTCGCACGGTCGCGCACGCGGATATTTTTGCGACGCTCGAACGTCGAGGTCAGCTCCTCGGAATAGTAAAACGAGTTGTAGCTGCCCTGCTCGTAGGACAGGAACGGGTAGTCTTCCAGATCCTCGAGCGTCACGCTGGAGCGGTCCGCCAGCGGATGGTCGGCGCAGACGAAGACATGCGGCGTGGCGCAGAAGAGTCCTTCGAACACGAGCTCGTTGGCCACCAGCATGCGCTCGATGACCTCGCGGTTATGCTCGGATAAGTACAGGATGCCCAGTTCGCTTTTCATATGCGCGACATCCTCGATAATCTCGTGAGTCTGCTCCTCGCGCAGGGTGAAGTCGTAACGCGCGGCATCGAACTCGCGGATCACGTCGACAAACGCGTTGACGGCAAAGGAATAATGCTGGCAGCTCACACTAAAGTGCGGCACCTGCTCGGATGCGCCCTTGTACTTGCCCTCGAGCAGGTCGGCCTGGTCGAGTACCTGGCGCGCATAGCCCAAGAAGGTCTCGCCTTCCTCGGACACAATGACGCCCTTGTTGGTGCGCTCAAAGATGTGCACACCCATCTCGTTTTCGAGATCGCGAATCGACGCGGTAATCGAAGGCTGCGACACAAAGAGACGGCGCGAGGCCTCGGTAATGCTGCCGCATTCGGCAACTTTGACGACATATCTGAGCTGCTGGAGCTTCATGGCTGTCTCCTTAGCTGTTCGCGAAATTCGCGTCGGCTGCACCCTCCTGACGCATAAACGGCGGCATCTCCCCCGTCGCGGCGCAGGCGGCAATCTGATGCAGAGCCCCGGCGACCGCATCATCTGCCGCGGCGCCGATATGCCAGCGCGCGGCAGCCGTGACGGCCTCATTGGCATTGGCGACTGCAACGGAGTTGGGAACGGCATCGATCATGGGCAGATCGTTATCGGAATCGCCAAATACGGCCACCTCGTCGGGCGTCAGGCCCAAGGCGCGCGCCAGCTCCAGCGCAGCGCAGCCCTTGTCCCAACCATCCGGAAGGATGTCGAACAGGCGCACTCGGTTGTTGGGAAACACAAGCGAGAGTTCCGGCACCTCAACGGCAACGCGCTCGCGTAGCTCCGCGAGCTCCTCACGCGAACGGGCACTCCAGATATTCGCCTTAAACACCGGCGCGCCATCGACGACGGGACGACACGGGGCCTCTTCGCCTTTGAGCCACGCATTGCCGCCCGACTCCATAGCGCGACGCACACGCTCGGGATTGCTCGTCACGCAATAGGCATCGTTGCCCCAAAAGTCATCGCCCAGGCTGTAGACTTTTAGAAATGTATCGTCGGTCTCTTGCTCCAGATAGTCAGCCAAACGCATCAGAGCATCGTTGTCGATTGCGCGCGAAGCGACTACTTCGCCGTCGACAAACATCACCTGGCCGTTACAGAACGCACCGGTCGAAAAACACTCGGAACGGTTTTTGAACATCCAGCCCATCGCGGACGGCTGACGACCCGAAACCGGCCCAAAGTGCAGACCCGCCGCCTGCATGGCATGAACACCCTCAATGGCGTAGTCGCTGGCGCCGTCATGCCCGGCTGGAATCAGTGTATCGTCCATATCGGTCAGCACAAGTTTAATCATAGAGTCCCCCAGTCATTTTCACCGCAACCATTGTAACGGTGCGCTAGTATAGGGAACAACAGATTCGATGCGGGAGTGCCGGCGGTGCAAACCACAAGGCTGAGAGGGCATGGGGCCCAATCCTTTGAACCTGTCAGTTAATGCTGGCGTAGGGAGCATGCCGCCTTTACAGGGGCGCTGTCTATGCACAGCGCCCCTTTTCTATGCCAAGGAGGCATGTGCAGTGATTGATTCGGAACAGCTTAAGCAGCATATGGTCAAGGCCGTGGAGGAGATTCGCGCCACCAATCCGATGGCCGGCTCCATCACCAACACGGTGACGATCGACTTTGTCGCCAACGCACAGCTCGCCGTGGGCGGATCGGCCGCCATGGTCTATCTGCCCGACGAGGGCGAGGCACTCGTTGCCGGCGGCGGCGCCATCTATCTCAATATGGGCACGCTCTTCCCTATCTACGAGCAAACGATTCCCCGCGCGGCAAAGGCGGCACACGACGCCGGCAAGCCCTGGGTGCTCGATCCGGTGGGTCTGGGCATCGGTAGCCTGCGCACCCAGCTGGTAAACGAGCTCAAGCAGTACAAGCCCGCCATCGTGCGCGGCAACGCCTCCGAGATTATCGCGCTCGCCGGCCTGTGGGGCCTTGAGGGCGAGGCGGCTGATCTGAGCCGCGTGCGCGGTGTCGATACCACCGACACGGTCGACGCCGCCCGCGACGCCGCCGTGGCGCTCGCCCGCTACACCGGCGGCGCCGTAGTGGTCTCGGGCGAAGTCGACCTGATCACCGACGGCACGACGGTGGCCAAGTCCCACGGCGGCAGCCCGCTCATGTCCAAGATCACCGGCTGCGGCTGCTCGCAGGGCGGCGTGCTGGCCGTGTACGCCTGTGCCGCCGACCCGTTTACGGCAGCCATCTGCGGCGCCGCCGTCTACAACGTTGCCGGCACGCGTGCCGCCGCTGTCGCCGATGCCCCGGCAAGCTTTAAGGTCGCCTTTATCGACGAGCTCTACCGCGCAACCGCCCAGGACATTGCCGATAACCAACTCGAGCTCGAGGAGGCATAAGCCATGTCCGAGCCCGTAACCAATGCCGGCATGAACACGCTCGTCGCCGTGGCCATCGCCCCGTGCGGCACCGGCGACGAGCTGTCCGCCGAGGTCGCCGAGGTCGTGCGCGTCATTCGCGAGAGCGGCCTTCCCAACCGCACCACCTCGATGTTCACCGAGATCGAGGGCGACTGGGACGAGGTCATGCAGGTCGTGCGCGACGCAACCTTTGTGTTGGCGAGCAAGGGCATCCGCACCGAAGTCGTGCTCAAAGCCGATATTCGACCCGGATTTACCGACACCATGACCGGCAAGCTTGAGCGCATGGAAGCGCAGATCAAAAAGCAGGAGGAAGCACGATGAGTATCCGCGACAACCTTGATATCTCGGCCTATCTGGTACTCGGCCCCGAAAACACGCTCGGGCGTCCCGTGGGCGATGTGGTAGCTCAGGCGCTCGACGCAGGCTTTACCTGCATCCAGGTGCGCTCCAAGGTGGCAAGCGCCCGCGAAATCATCGCGCTGGCCGGCGACGCCGCGCAGGCAATCGCACAGGCCGGCAAGACCGGTCAAGTCGCCTTGCTGATCGACGACCGCCTTGACTGCGTACTCGCCGCGCATGAGCAGGGTATTGCTGTCGACGGCGTGCACGTGGGCCAGAGCGATATTCCCGTCGAGGTCTGCCGCAAACTTTTGGGCCCCGATGCCATCGTGGGCCTTTCGGCCCGCTGCGAGGAGATGCTCGAGTACGTCAAGACCGCCGACATGAGCCTGGTCGACTACCTGGGCATCGGCCCACTCCACGAGACCGAGACCAAACGCGATTGCGGACGCGCAGCCGATGGTTCCATCATCACCAAGAGCTTTGAGGACCTGGCCGCCCTCCATGCGGCAAGCCCCGTGCCCATCGTGGTGGGCGGCGGCGTCAAGACGGCCGACCTGCCGCAGCTCAAGGCCACCGGCGTCGATGGCTTCTTTGTGGTGAGCGCCGTCTGCAGTGCCGACGACCCCTGCGCCGCCGCCAAGGAGCTCGTCGACACCTGGCAGCAGGCATAGGCATAAGCCGAGCAGCTGATCCGCAGCCTCACATCTTTAGCAATAGAAAGCGCATCCCAGTTTGGACCTCCATTCCGGGATGCGCTTTCCGCCGAGTCCACGGCAGTTTGCCCTACTCTGCCAGATACGCTTCCAGCGCCGGCAAGGTCGCCTCCGCATCGTGGCGGCCGATCTGATAGATGCGCTCGAGCTCATCGGGCTCACGGCACAGCGACGGCACCTTCACCGATTCGCTCGGCCGAACCACAAAGATTTCGCCGGCAGCCTCGCGACGCGCCAGGTCATCGAGCGTGGCATTGTAGACCTCATGCCGATGCTCAAGCGCCGCGACAAACTCCGGGTAGTGACGGAACACGCGCCGCAGCATGGGCATCACGCTGTTGGGCTGCTTCACAAAGCCCGCCGGCTGCGTGAGTACCACGATATTGCGGTCATACCCCTGCGCAAACAGCCATGCACTGGGAATAGAATCAGCCACGCCACCATCCAGATACTTATGCCCGTCAATAGCAACGGGGCGCGTCGCCACGGGAATCGCCGACGATGCCCGGATCCACTCGATATCCCGCTCGTCGCCATAGGGCAGGTCATGGTAGACGGCCTTGCCCGTCTCGATATCGGTACACACGCACGTAAATCGCATGGGGCAGGCGCGATACGCCTCCAAGTCGATGGGATCGCGCTCGATAGGCACCTCGTGATAGGCAAAATCGGCATTGAACATATCGCCAGTTCGCAGCCAGCTTACTACACCTGCATAGCGTTTATCGGCGCAATAGGCCTTGTTATAGCGAATGGCGCGGCCGATCTGACGCGATTTAAAGTTGTAGCCAAACGCCGCGCCCGCCGAGACACCCACCATATGGTCGCAGGTCAAACCGTGCTCCATCCAAACGTCGAGCACGCCCGCCGTATACATACCGCGGTAGCCGCCTCCCTCGAGTGCCAGCCCCACCGTGCGCGTCATAGTTGGCTGTGCCATGCGACCATCTCCGTCCCCGCAAATTTAAACGGAACAAGTATACCCATCAACATATACCGCCCCAGTCGCATTTTTATCGAACATCGCATCATCGCGCTGCCGTTTGTCGAATAATAGCCACCCACAGCATGTGCACCCCTATATAATTTTGCACTGTTGTTTATACTACTCAGCAGTTATCAACAGCGAACATTAGCCGGCAAAGTAACCCAACAACGCAGCAAGGCGGGGCCTGGATACACGCAAAACGCTGAGCAACGATGCGTGTACACAACGAGCTCGCCCGACGCAATCCGCTCCGACTTCAGAAAGCCGCTTAGAACATGGATACTGTCAGCAATTACACCGAAACGCTCGAAAAGACCGTCCGTGACCTTCTCGAGCGTCAGGAGGATCTGATCAGGACCGCCTTTACCGACCAGCTTACCGGGCTTGGCAACCGTGGCGGCTTTGCCCGTTCCCTCGAGGAGCTCTGGGAGCAGGACGCCCCCGTTACCATGGCATTCATCGATATCGACAATCTCAAGCACTGCAACGACGTCTTTGGGCATGACGAGGGCAACCGCTATATCTTGCAGGTAAGCCTCTATCTCAAACTGTATATGAAAGTGGACGAGGCGGCGTTTCGCATAGGCGGCGACGAGTTTGCCATCCTATCTACGATTGCGACCGAGGACGACCTCGCCGAACGTCTGGAACACTGCCGAACGATCCTGCTCAAAAACAACGATTCCGAGATGCCCCACTCGTTTAGCTACGGAGTGGCACACGCCGACCCCGCCCTGGGCGAAGCCTCCAATCGCATGACACTCGATGCCGACCATCGCATGTACGACTACAAGCTACGTCATGCCATGCACCTCGATCGGCGCAATATTACGCAAGTCCACGCCGACGACTTCGAAATAAGCGATCGTATTTTCGACGCTTTTTCGATGCTCAACGAGGGCCGTTATTTCTTTATCGAGAACTTGGACAAGGACCGCACCCTTTGGTCGCAAGGTGCCTTGCGCGATCTCGGTCTTCCTTCGGAGCACATAGACAGCTGCCGCGATTTCTGGAAGACGCGCGTCCATCCCGATGACCTCGAGGCCTACGCCAACGACATCAACCAGATCTTTAACGGCTCCAAACACCGCCGCGTCATGCAGTACCGCATGCGCAATGCCGCGGGTGACTACGTTCTCTGCCGTGCTCGCGGGTTTCGCATCGACGGCGACGGAAATGTCCCCTCGCTCTATGTCGGCGAACTCGTCAACCACTCGCTTGCCGAAACCGTCGACGCCGCCACAGGCCTCGGAACGCAGCGCATGCTGGTCAACGCTATCGATGCCTGCCGTCGCGACCGCTGCGAGACGGGGCTTATAGCGGTGCGCATTCGTGGCACGGCGAATCTCAACGAGCTCTACGGGGCCGAGGCTGTCGACAACATGCTTGCCGAATACGCAGGCCGCATGCTGTCGATCACCCGCGGCAGAAGCCGGGTCTTCCGTTCACGAAGCGTCCAGTTCGTCGTGCTCAGCAACGATTTGGACCATGAGGCATTCGAGCAACTGACCCGCCACCTTAAAGAGGCCGTTTTCGCTCCTGTTCAAATCGCGGGCGACACCATTACTCCTGTCTGCCTTGTCGTCCCGGCCTTTTACGAGCAGTTAACCCATCAAGCGACCGCCGTTTTAGGCGAACTCGACCGTCGCCTTCGCACGGCCGGCGGGCTTGTTCCCAACGACAGCCTCCCCATACCCGAGGCGGAGCGCAAAAGCGCCATCGCCGAACGTATCGACTCGCTCACGGGTCTCTATCGACCCAGCGAGTTTATGCGGCGCGCCAACGCATTTCTCGAGGCAAGGCGCGACGACACCTGGTGCATCGCCACCGTCGACATGGGTCACATGCGCCTGTTTAATGAATGGCACGGCCAGGCCGAAGGCGACCGCGTACTCGCCGATGTGGGCACGGTCCTCAAGGACATCGAGAATGCCGATATGGGCGTCGCAGGGTACTGGGGCCAAGATGACTTTTGCGTACTCATCCCCTTTAAGCACATCACCGTCCATCAAATCTACAACCGCGTTCGCGAGGCAGTAGCCAGGCATGATGACGGCGTAGGTTTTTGGCCGTCCATGGGCATTTACCCCATCGACTCCAATGAGGAGATCACCATCGATGCGCAGGCAAAGGCCATGTTTACCAATCGACGCGCCAAAAACGACTTCAAGGAGCGCATTGCTATTTTCCGCCCCGAAGAATATGAACACGAGATTGCGTTCCACCGCACGCTGACCGAGTTCCAGTACGCGCTCTCAAACGGCCGCATCACGTACTACCTGCAGCCCCAGGTCGATATGGAAACCAGCGAGATCATTGGCGCCGAGGCACTTACGCGCTGGATTGACAAGGACGGCTCTCTCATTTCGCCCGCAACGTTTATCCCCGCACTCGAGGAAAGCGGCTTTGTGGTGACGCTCGACAAGTACATTTGGCAGGGTGTCGCCTCGTGGCTGCGCGAGCGTCTCGATCGCGGCCTTCGTGTGGTTCCGGTCTCGCTTAATGTGTCGCGCGTGGATATCCTTGCCTGCGACGTTGCCGAGCATATGGGGGCGCTTGCCGCCCAATACAACCTACCGCCCGAGCTCATGCGTATCGAGATCACCGAGACGGCTTATACGGGAGAGTCCGAAGCCGTGGACAAACTGACAGCCGACTTGCACACCCGCGGCTTCTCGACCTATATGGACGATTTTGGCACCGGTCAGTCCACGCTCGCGATGCTCAAGAACGTCAACGTCGACGTCATCAAGCTCGACCGCACCTTTGTGCCCACCGACCGCGATCAAGGCCGCAGCGCGCAGATCGTGTCATCGATGCTCGAGATGGCGCAGTCGCTCCATCTGCCCATTGTAATCGAAGGCGTCGAGACAGATGAGCAGGCGAACATGCTACGCCACATGGGCGCCCGCTACGCTCAGGGCTTCCTCTACTACCGCCCCATGCCGGCGAAGGATTTTGAGGCATTGCTCGATGGCGGCAATAATAACTGATACGCTCGCGCGCAAAACGCCACCGTCGAAAGGGGCATTTGTCCCCATTGGCTAACTTATATCCCCAATCCAAGCCGAATTGGGGATATGATACAAACCGTTGTTCCGCCCAAGGAGGTTATCCATCATGAACGAGTCGTACCGCATGGGCGAGCAATCGATTATTGCCTATCTTCAGCGACTTGCGAATGGCGTCTCGACCGCCGAACTCGATGTTGCCGCGCTGCCTGCTGAGCTGCGCGCCGTTGGCGAGCAACTGCAAAAGACGCATGCCATCCTGCAACAAGAGCGCCGGCTGCTTGAGAGCAACGCCTATATCGACCCGCTCACCAACTTGGGCAACCGCGGCGGACTCGACCGTCACGTCGAGCAACTCTGGCACAAAGGTGACCCCTTCACCTGCGCCTATATTGACATCGACCATCTCAAGCATTGCAATGATAGGTTTGGCCACGCCGAAGGCAATCGCTATATTCTGAGCATCTGCCGCACGCTCTCCGAAACCATGGAGCACAATGAGATGCTGTTCCGTATCGGTGGAGACGAGTTTGTGCTTATCTCGCTCTCCGCAAACGAGACTGAACTCGAGCAGCGCTTGGAGCAGGTGCGTGCCGGGCTGATCGAGGCGAGCTCAGGTGGCAAGGCGCCCATGATCGCCAGCTTTAGCTTTGGCTGCTCGCGCGTCGATCCACTTGCCGGCGACACGCGTCGCCAGATGACGATGGATGCCGATCGCAAGATGTATCGCTATAAGCTTATGCATCGTGTACAGCAACCGAAAGACAATGACGCACCACAACGCCCAATCGTCGATCAGCTTCCCTGCAACGACCGGGTGTTCCAAGCAATCTCCATGAGCTCCGAGACGCGCTATCCGTTCATCCTTAACCTCGATACGGGCGAATCGCAATGGTCGGTTAACGCCGTGCGCGATTTTGACCTGCCCTCCCAGCACCCCTTTAACTCGGTCGACATGTGGCTCGCCCGCGTTCATCCCGAGGACCGCGACAACGTACGCGCTGAGCTCGACATGGTGATAAACGGCACGTGGCACTTCCACTACATGCAGTATCGCGTAATGGATGCCACCGGAGCATACGCGCTTTGCGACTGCACGGGTTACCGCTTGGACGGCACCGATACCGAGCCCAGCATGTATGTGGGCATCATCATCAACCGAAGCCTAGCGGATACGACCGACTCGGTGACGGGCCTGGGCGATATTCACGCCCTGGTCAACGCCATTGGAGAGATGCGCCGCGTGGCGCGCGAGGCAGGCTTTATTGCCATTAAGGTCGACGATATCGCCGAAGTCAATGCCCGCTTTGGATTCGATGCAGGCGACCGCGTGCTCGCCGAAAGCGCCGCCTGCCTCATGGACTGTTCGCGCGGCAAGGGTCGCTTGTTCCGCTCGACGGGACCAATGTTCGTGGCGCTTTTCGATGAGCTCGGCCCCGAGGCAATCGACGAGCTCGCAAACGAAATCGAACGATTCCTGGGTTCTCCCGTGCTCATCGGCTCGCTTGAATATCAGCCGCCCATTCGCGTGGCCACGCTCCATCTGAACAGCGTTGACCGACAGCCCGTTTCCATTTTGAACGAGCTCAAAGCGTTGCTCGGTAAAGCCGTGCAGGTGCCAGGTACCAAACTGGATTAGCACCGCGCCCGCACCGCCTCCCCCATCGTGCGATAATCCTCTGCAGAAGTCACCAACAGCAGAGGGAGTTTGTGATGAAGGTTCTTTTGGTCAATGGCAGTCCCAAGGCAAACGGCAATACCGCCCGCGCACTCGCCGAGGTCTCCGAGCAACTCAACGCCGAGGGCATCGATACCGAGGTGTTCCAGCTGGGCGCCAAGCCCATTCGCGACTGCATCGGTTGCGGCCAGTGCGGCAAGCTTGGCGGTCGCTGCACCTTTGACGACGACGTGGTGAACGAGCTCATCGCTGCCGCCGAGCAGGCAGATGGCTTTGTCTTTGGCTCCCCCGTCTACTATGCGCATCCCAGCGGACGCATCCTCTCGGCTCTCGACCGCGCATTCTATGCTGGCAGCAAGGCCTTTGCGCACAAGCCGGGCGCAGCAGTCGCCGTCGCCCGTCGCGGCGGCACGTCGACTACCTTCGACGTGCTCAACAAGTACTTCACTATCAACCAGATGCCCGTGGTGGCCTCCACGTACTGGAACAACGTCTTTGGTGCCATGCCGGGCGAGGCCGCCCAGGACGCCGAGGGCCTGGCCACCATGCGAAACATCGGCAAAAACATGGCCTGGCTCCTTCGCTGCATCGAGGCAGGACAGGCCGCCGGCATCAAAGCCCCCGAAGGCGATCGCGCCCGCACCAACTTCATTCGTTAGAACAGGAGCCGATAAGTGAACGTGCAAATTTTTGGAACCAAAAAGTCTTTCGATACCAAGAAGGCCCAGCGCTATTTTAAGGAGCGCCGCATTAAGGTGCAGTTTATCGACCTTAAGGAAAAGGAGATGAGCAAGGGCGAGCTCACGAGCGTGATGCAGGCGGTCGGCGGCATCGACAAGCTGCTCAACCCTAAAGCCAAGGACGAGGAAACGCTCGCACTTATTCAGCACCTTACCCCCAGTCAGCGCTTCGACAAGCTGCTCGAGAACCAGCAGGTCTTGGCCGAGCCCATCGTGCGCAACGGCAAAAAGGCCACCGTCGGTTATTGCCCCGATGTATGGGGAGCCTGGGAGTAGCCTGTGTTATTTGCCGGCGCGTGGGTATAAGAGCGAGCGTTTGGCATAAGATTCAACTGTAAGCCATGTCTAACAAAGGAGGGCACATGCCCAACAAACCCGTGAAGATCATCATGCTTACCGGATACCTCGGTGCCGGCAAGACCACGCTGCTCAACCACATCCTCGCTAACGACGGCGGCATCCGCGCCGCCGTGATCGTCAACGATATCGGCGAGATCAACGTCGACGCTAGCCTTATCGCCGACGGCGGTCTTTCCGAGACCGACGACCTCATCCCGCTCACCAACGGCTGCATCTGCTGCACGCTTTCGGATGACCTGGCCAACCAGCTGCAGGGCATCGCCGATTCGGGCAAGTTCGACTACATCATCATCGAGGCATCGGGTATCTGCGAGCCTATCCCCATCGCCTACACTATCTCGAGCTTCTGCGACGAGGCCAAGGTGGGCGGCGAGCCCAAGCTCGCACTCGACAACATCGTGGCAGTAGTCGACTGCGCGCGCATGTACGACGAGTTCAACGGTGGTCGCGACCTGCTGGCCGAGGATATCGACGAGGACGACATCGAGAGCCTGCTCATCCAGCAGATCGAGTTCTGCTCCACGCTGATCCTCAACAAGACCGATACCGTGAGCCCTGAGCAGATCGCCGAGCTTAAGGCCATCGTGCGCAGCCTGCAGAAAGACGCCGTGATCGTCGAGGCCCAAAACGGCGAGGTCCCCATGGAGGAGCTGCTCGATACCGACCGCTTCGACTTTATGCGCGCCTACAACTCCGCCGCCTGGATCGAGGCCATGGAGCATCCCGAGGAGCACGACGACCCCGAGGTGCTCGAGTACGACATCGAGACCTTTGTGTACTCGCGCCGTAAGCCGTTTGACCTGCAGAAGTTCACCGATTATGTTGAGCAGGAGTGGCCCGACGAGGTCATTCGCGTCAAAGGCCCGCTGTGGCAGACCGGCGATCCGGACATGTGCTACATGTTTGAGCAGGCCGGCCACCAGATGCGCCTGATGGAGAACGGCCTGTTTGTCGACTCGGCGCCCGAGGGCGAGAAACAGAAGATCATCGACGAGAACCCCGAGATCATGCAGATTTGGGACGACGAGACGGGCGACCGTATGACGAGCCTGTGCATCATCGGCCGTCACATGGACAAGGATGCGCTCATCGCCTCCCTCGATGCCTGCCTGACCGACTGGCACCGCGCCTAGGTTTATCCAAGCGGGCATTTGTCCGCCTACGTAACCGCCAAACCACCACGAAGGTGCCCTTCGTGGTGGTTTTTCGTTCTGAGCCAAGGAGATTCATGTTCAACATTGTGCTGTATGCGCCCGAGATTCCGGCCAATACGGGCAATATCGGCCGCACCTGCGTGGTTGCCGGCGCCCGCCTGCATCTGGTGGAGCCGCTGGGGTTTTCGCTCGACGACAAGACGGTGCGTCGCGCCGGCCTGGGCTACTGGCAAAACTTGGACGT
Organism: Alloprevotella sp.; assembly: GCA_963628025.1. Taxonomy (GTDB): domain Bacteria; phylum Actinomycetota; class Coriobacteriia; order Coriobacteriales; family Coriobacteriaceae; genus Collinsella. The sequence goes on from CAVGCW010000013.1 coordinate 99,069, forward strand.
GACGACCTATGCTAGCTGGGAGGATTTCCTTGCGCGCAACGGTCTCTCACCCGCCGATGGTCGCCTGCACCTGCTGACCAAAAAGGCACGCCGCACCTATGCGCAAAGCACCTACTGTGACGGTGACTATTTGGTCTTTGGCAGCGAGAGCTCGGGCATTCCCGAGCCACTGCTTGCCGCGGCGTCCGAGCGCTGCGAGCGCATCCCGATGCTGCGCGATTGCGACTCACTCGATAACGCCGAGGCTTGGGAAGCTCACGAGGAATCGCTCGGGCATACCGAGGACAGCCACGAGGCCATCCTTCAACAGGATATCTGCGGCAACTTCGTCAATCCGGACGATTACCGCATCAGCGCACTCAACCTCTCCAACAGCGCCGCCATCGTCCTCTACGAAGCCCTGCGCCAAACAGGCTTTCCGGGAATGTGACAAAGGGACTGTCCCTTTGTCACATTCGAGCGCCACGCCGACGGCACACACGCCTAATTGATGCTCTAGATAGAGAGCCCTCACTTTTAATCAGAATTAACTAAAGTAAAATGAAGTTAAACGGCGGTGTGAAAGGAGAGCCTTGTGGAATATCTCGAGAACCCGTTTACCCCCAGTTTTGGTGAGGTTCCTGCCCATCTCGCTGGCAGACAACAGATTATTCGGGATTTGGACCGTGCCTTCTTGAGCCAGCGCAGGCGCCCAGAATTGACCTCGATCTTCTCAGGCGCGCGTGGAACCGGTAAAACCGCTCTCATGTCGTCGCTCGCGACAAGGGCGGAATCCCACGGCTGGATTGCCGTAAAGACGACCGCGCTCCCGGGAATGCTTGAGGAAATCGAGTTCGGGGCGAAACGTGCCGCAGCCCATCTCATCGACTCGTCCAACCACTTCGAAGTCACCGGTCTCGGAATTGCACCGCTCGGCAGCATCGAGGTCAGTCGCGTTCACGATGCCTCAACCTGGCGTTACCGCATGAGCGACATCATCGACCGGCTCAACGAGGCGGGCACCGGTCTGCTTGTCACGGTTGACGAGGTGGACCCGACACTCGACGAAATGATTCAGCTCGCAGCGACGTATCAGCACTTTGTGACCGATGGGAAACGCGTCGCCCTGCTCATGGCGGGACTTCCCAACAACGTATCGACGCTACTGAACCACAAGACGGTCTCGTTCCTTCGCCGCGCCCAACAATATCATCTGGGTCGCATTGCCGACTATGACGTACGCGAGGCCTTGATTCGCACAATCCAGGAAAACGATCGCCTAGCAGATGCCGAGGGAATCGATAGAGCCGTTCGCTCGATCTCTGGTTTTCCCTTCCTATTGCAACTCGTAGGCTACCGTGCCTGGGATCTCACAAGCGATTCGAAGGAAATCTCGTCACGCGACTTTGACCTGGGAATCAAAATCGCGCGCGACGAGATGGACGACCGAATCCTCGCGGCAACCTATCGGGAACTCACTGCAGAGGACAAGCGATTCCTCATCGCCATGCTCGATGACGAGGAAGAGTCCACCACCGCCGACCTTGTCGAGCGCCTTAAGCGTTCGCCGCAGCAGGTCTCCCGCTACCGACGCCGCATGATAGATGCCGGCATCATTGGAGAACGAGGACGAGGGCTCGTCGCATTTGAATTGCCATTCTTCCGCGACTATCTCGCGGCTCAATGCGTGAAATAGAAATCAATGTGACAAAGAGGCAGTCCCTTTATCACATTCGGCTATAGGTAGCGACCGGTGATGCTTGCGGGGCAGGCCGCGATGTCGCCCGGCGTGCCGGCGCAGACGATTTGCCCGCCGGCGTCGCCACCGCCCGGGCCCATGTCGATCACATAATCGGCGTTACGGATAAGGTCGAGGTCGTGCTCGATCACGACGACTGTGGCGCCCTTGGCAACGAGGCCGTCAAACACGCTCAGCAGCACCTGAACATCGAGCGGATGCAGGCCAATCGTGGGCTCGTCGAATACGAATACGGCATCATCCTGCACGCGGCCCATCTCGCTCGCGAGCTTAAGGCGCTGCGCCTCGCCGCCTGAGAGCGCCGGCGTAGGCTCACCGAGCGTGAGGTAACCCAAGCCCAGGTCGTGCAAGGTCTGCAAGCGCGCCTGAACTTTCTTGAGCCCCACCGTAGCGTCGATAGCCTCGTCCACACTCATGTCCATGAGCTGCGGCAACGTCAGCAAGCTCCCGTCCTTACCCTCGCGATGGATATGCGAGGCGGCCTCGGCGTAACGCGAACCACGGCATGCTGGGCAGATGATCTCGACGTCGGGCAAAAACTGCACGTCGAGCGATATCGAGCCCGTGCCGTCACACGTAGGGCAGCGCAAGGCGCCGGTGTTGTAGCTAAAGGCGCCCGCCTTGTAGCCGGCTGCCTTGGCCTCGGGCGTACGGGCAAAGGCGCGGCGCAGCTCATCATGGATGTCGGCATAAGTCGCTACCGTCGAGCGCACGTTGGCGCCGATGGGCGTAGCGTCAATCAGGTTTGCGCGGGCAATACCCTCGGCATCGACCCAACGCACGTGCCCCGGCAGGCGCTCGCCAGCTGCCTGCGCCTTGAGTGCCGGGATGAGCGTCTCGAGCACCAACGTCGTCTTGCCCGAACCCGAAACACCCGTAACCGCAACCAAGCGACCGCGCGGGATATCGACTTCGAGCGGCTTGACGGTATGGATGGCATCGGTCGCCATGCGGATATGGCCCTGGTCGAACATTTCGTCGTCAGTCACCTGCGGACGCAAGCGCTTGGGCTCGGCGCGCAAAAACGGCGCGATGCGACTGCTCTGCGATTGCTCGACCTCGTCTACCGTACCAGCGGCGATCACATTGCCGCCGCCTGCTCCGGCAACGGGGCCCATCTCGACCAGATAGTCGGCTTCCGCCAGCACACGTGTATCGTGGTCGACAACAACCACGGTGTTGCCGTCATCCACCAGATCGCGCATCACGCCCACCAAGCCGTCGACATTGGCGGGATGCAAGCCGATCGAAGGCTCGTCCAGCACATAAAGCACGCCCGTCGATCGGTTGCGCACCACGCGAGCAAGCTGCACGCGCTGGCGCTCACCCGTGGAGAGCGTGGCGCCGGCGCGATCGAGCGAAAGGTAATCGAGACCCAGGTCGACCAGACGACGGGCCGCGCTCAAAAACGAATCGCAGATATCCGTCGCCATGGGCCGCATCTCGGGCGGCAAGGATGCAGGCACCCCGCGCATCCACTCAATCGCCTCGCCCAGCGTCATGGCCGCCGCCTGCGCCAGATTGATACCGCGCACCTGGGGCTGGCGCGCAGCCTCGGAGAGACGCGTGCCACCACAGTCACGGCATGGCCTCTCGCACAAAAAGCGAGCTACACGCTTAAGCCCCTTATCGTCCTTAACCTTGGCGAGCGCATTCTCGACGGTATAGACGGCGTTGTAGTAGGTAAAGTCGAGTGGCGTGGCGCCCTCACCGTTTTTGGGGACGTAGAGAATGTGCTTCTTAACCGCCGGACCATGAAACACGATGTCGCGCTCTTGAGGCGTGAGCTGGTTAAACGGCACGTCGGTGCGCACGCCCATCTCGCCGGCTACCTGCTTCATCAGATCCCACATGAGCGTACCCCAGGGAAGCACCGCGCCCTCGTTGATAGTCTTTGACTCGTCGGGCACCAGGCTCGCCTCGTCCACCTCGCGCATGACACCAGTGCCGCCGCAGGTAGAGCACGCACCGCCGCTGTTAAAGGCAAGGTCCTCGGCACCCGGCGCGTAGAACTCGCGGCCGCATGCGGGGCACGTGAGCGACAGGCCCGCAGCCACGTTAAGGCTCGGCTCCACACGCGCCCCGCAATGCGGGCAGACGTGATGGGCGCAGCGGCTAAAGAGTAGACGCAGGCTATTGTTGAGCTCGGTCATGGTACCAAAGGTCGAGCGCACGCCCGGCACGCTGGGGCGCTGATGCAATGCGAGCGCCGCCGGCACGTGCAGCACCTCGTCCACCTGGGCGTGTTCGGCCTGTGTTAGGCGACGACGAGTATAGGTGCTGAGTGCTTCCAAGTAGCGACGCGAGCCCTCGGCATAAAGAACCCCCAGCGCCAGCGAACTCTTGCCCGAACCCGATACGCCGGCAATACCCACGAGCTTTCCCAGCGGGATATCAATATCGATGTCCTTAAGGTTATGGACACGCGCGCCACGCACCTCGATAGCCTGCGGGCTCATCTTCTGTTCCGTCACCTTTATCACCCTACTCATGCCATAAAACTCGATCGCGAATGTACACGCCCAGCATGGGCACGGTAAACCGGACGAGGCCGTATCCGGCAGCCTCGATGACGCGCTCGCGAATCAGGCTTGCGCGATATTTACTCGCCCAGCTCTGGGTGCGATCGCAACGCTCAATGATATCCGCCATGCGCGTCGGTTTGCCCTCGTCAACCGCCATGGCCTCGATAAAGAGGCGCTGTGGACTGCGCAGCCCATAATACAGGGGCGCGTCGACCGCTTCATAGAACTCGGAGACGGCATCGGCGTAGCCAGCCTCGACATCGCACACTTCAATGACCTGCGAGCCACGCCGGACAGCAGCCCGCCACATGTAATATCCCACCAGCTGAACCATGTAGGGATGCCCCATGCTCTTGCGCGCCGCAAGGTCCGCCGTCTCCGCGTCAACGTAAAGACCAGCGTCTTTGACCGTCTGGATATACGAATCGCGCACCTTGGGCAAAGATATCGCCCCCAACGTACGCTGCTGGGCACGCCGCAAAAACGTCACGCTCGGCTCTTCGAGCAAGTCATCAACCATACTGGGCAAGCCGGCGAACGCCAGCGCAAGACCGCGCTGGTCGCTATCGGGCAAGCCCGTGGCATCTTGATCTCCGAGCACCTGCTGATAGAGAACGGCAAGAGCCGCCAGTTCCTCGATAGACGCCGATTGCGCCTCGTCAATCGTAAACAGTATGCCCTTGCCTGGACCGAGCCTCTTGAGGCGCTCGTTAACCAGCCCTCGCAACGTCTCGCCCTTTGCTCGCGCCGCCTCGACCGACATCCGGCCAAACGACGGACCGAACTCCATTGACGTCACAACGGGTTTATTCGAACGAAGCGCGTCGGCCAAGCGGTCGCATAAGCCAAGCGAAGCGGAATCGGAGACAACCGCCCATCCGCGCTCATTGGCTAGACGTTGCAGCTCCCGCAGGAGAACCGTCTTGCCGCAGCCGCGATTTCCCGTAATGAGCATGAGCCTACCCGGCGCTCCGGCGCCGTTATCGAGCCCTTCCTCAAAATCCTCGATGACCGACTCGCGACCGATGAGTATCGGAGGCCGCTTGCCAGCCGTGGGCTTAAAGGGATTTGGATTCATGTCGGCCTCCTCGGATTGGCAAACCCTAGTAACAGTTATACCAACTTATACCGAGTTATACCAACAGGATGCGGCAAAGAGACTGACCCTCTATCACCTATGGCCGAAAAACTCGGCGTCCGCCGCTCGCCAGGGGCGGAAGGTGGCGGGATCGACCTTTACGTGGGCTGCCTCGGGAACGTCGTACCACTTGACGGTGTAGCCAGCGCCGTGAGAGCAAAAGACCGAGTCGGGCGTATTGGGCAGATCGGCCTCGGGCTCATAGGCGGCAGTCTCGATTACACGCTCGGCATCATGGCAAGCCGCATAACCGGCGAACTCCAGGTACAGATGACCGCGGCCGCTTGTGTAGGCAGCTACCTCCAGGGCATAGTCCTGCACCTCGGATGCCGGCACGCGACCCACAAGCTTCGCCCGGTCCCCCGCCATCGTCGGCGGCTCGTACTCGGCACCCATGCGCGTGGCATCTGAAAGCGCCCGGCCCACGCACTCTCCCGGCACCTCGAGCTCAAAGCGATACCACGGCTCCAGCAGCACCGCCGCGCCGGCCTCACGCGCCTGCATCAAACCCTGGCGAATCGCGCGGTACGTGGCCTGGCGAAAGTCGCCGCCCTCGGTGTGTTTGGCATGCGCACGGCCACCTGTGAGCGTAATGCGTACATCGGTGATGGGCGAGCCGGTCAGCACGCCCAGGTGATCGCGCTCCATGGCGTTAGTAAGTGCCAGACGCTGCCAGTTAAGATCGAGCTCGTCGGTCGAGGTCACGGTGCCAAACTGCACGCCCGAACCCGCTGGCAACGGCTCCAGGCTCAGATGCACCTCGGCATAATGGCGCAGTGGCTCAAAGTGCCCCACGCCCTCGACCGGCTGCGAAATAGTCTCCTTATAGAGAATGCCGCCAGACTCAAAATCAATCGAAAGGCCAAAGCGATCTGCCAACACCCGCTGCACGACCTCGAGCTGCACGGCGCCCATCAGCTGCAGGTGAATCTGCTCCAGATGCGTATTCCAGCTTACGCCGAGCATGGGATCTTCGTCCGCCAACTCAGTCAGCGCTTTGAACACCGCATGGACATCGTGTTCGCCCGGAAGCACCGTATAGGTGAGGACCGGCGCAATGACAGGTGCATCGCCCGCAGGCTCCGCGCCCAGGGCGTCCCCCGGGCGAACGTGCGCAAGACCCGTCACGGCACAAATACCGCCAGCGGCAACTTCTTGGGCAAGCTCATACTTTTCGCCGTTATAGATGCGCACCTGGTCGATCTTTTGCTCCCATGCCTCGGCACCGGAACGTCCGCCAATCACCTGCTTGGCATGCAGCGTGCCGCCGGTCACTTTAACCCAAGCCAAGCGCTCGCCGCGATCCCCGCGGCTGACACGATAAACGCGCGCGGCAAACTCCGGGAGCCACGCCTGTTCACGCATCAGCGCGCATATGCCATCCAGCAGCTCGTCCACGCCTTGGTCCTTAAGCGCCGAGCCGGCAAAGCAGGGAAAGAGCTTGCGCTCGGCAACCATGCGTGACAGCGTCGCGACGGAAAGCTCACCCGCCTCAAGAAACTCCTCGAGCGCTTCTTCGTCTAACGCGGCAGCGTCCTCCTGAACGGCCCCGCCCGCCAACAGTTCGTTGGCATCCAAGCAGCCCTCGGAGAGACGTTGCCCAAGTTGTGTCAGCAAAACATCGCGGCCGGGATTCTCCAAATCGATCTTGTTGATGAAGATGAATGTCGGGATGTCATAACGTGCAAGCAGGCGCCACAGGGTTTCGGTGTGCCCCTGCACGCCGTCGTTGGCGCCCACAACCAAAATCGCATAGTCGAGTGCGCGCAGCGTGCGCTCCGCCTCGGCCGAAAAATCAACGTGGCCGGGCGCATCCACGAGCATGACGTGGGTATCGCCGTGGTCGAGTACAGCCTGCGACGAGAAGATCGTAATGCCACGCTCGCGCTCGATCGCGTTAGTGTCCAGATGCGAATCGCCATCGTCCACGCGGCCGCGCTTGCGAATGCGGCCCGCGTTGAACAGCATGGCCTCGGCCAACGTGGTCTTGCCGGCATCGACATGCGCCAAGATTCCAACGACCGCTTGCTTCGACATGGCTCTCCTCTTATTGCAAGCCCATCGCACGCGGCAACGGGCGTCCTCGTTCCACACTGGATGATACAATTTACGAGCCGGCGGGCGAAGCGGGCCCTATCCCCCGACCGAGCCCATCGTCCCGCGTTGCCGCGCGGCGATTTTCGTAGGTTCGCGCCTTGCGAAAGCCGGCTTTCAAAACAGCGCAGTAATCGAAAATGGCCCCACCCGGAGCCATTTTTCATTCGAATTAAGGACTGGTACGCGCCCCTGCTCTTACGCCTCGCGCAGCCAATCGAACGCGACACGCGCCGTGCCGTCCGACACATACACGATGCCGGCGCGCTCAAATCCGGCCTTGAGGCTCGCCCCCTGCATGGGCAGGTTGTCCTGATGCGTGTCGATGCGCAGGTGATCGGCACGCTCCTTGGCAAAGGCAAACATCGCGGCCGCGATATCGTGCACGGTGCCATCGGATGCCACGCGGTGCAGCACGGCGTACGGAGTGTCGCTACGCCATTGACCATCCTCAATTACGTCATAGCACTCGTCCGGGCCCGGCAAAAAGGCAAACGTCGCCACCACGTGGCCGTCGACTTCGCACACATAGCTGCCATCAGCGGCGATATCGGCAGCCAGCTGCTCGGCAGAAGGCGTGCCCTCGGGCCACTGCGTGGCGTTGCCATGCGCACGCATAAAGGCGCGGGCCGCGTCATAGATAGCCATGACGGCGGGAATGTCGGTATCGAGGGTTTTTCTGATCATCACGCGGCGACCTCACGTTTATTGGTATCACTTTGATTGGGCAATGATACCAACGTTTTGAGAAGGGCGCGAAGCAGATGGGGAGCAAAAAGCGAGCCGCCTGGTCAAAGGCAAAAAGCGAGTTTTTGGGCGCTGCCACCGGCGGCGATATGAGCGACCTGTTTGCGCGCGAAGACGAGCGCCGCGACGCCCTGGACGCCGAGCGAGATGAGGCCTGGCGCTACAAGTCGTGCGAGCGAAAAAACCGTTACGACACGCGCGCCGAGGCCGAGGCCGTTATGGCCGACTGCGAAAACCGCGGGCGACGTGGTTTGGCCTGCTACAAATGCGAGTACTGCGGCGGCTGGCATCTGACGTCGCATCCTTGGAAATAGACTCCGCATCGGCACGGCACTGACGGAGCGCCAACCATCGCACGCAAGCTACGGGCGCGGCGGAACCAAAACATCGTAGCGAACGGCCTTGCCCGCAAGTTGATAGCTCGGCTTAACGCCGGCAAGCAGCGGGCCCTTTACCGGCCGCTTGATAACGACCTTGCGCGGGTGAACCGCAAGCGCAGCTTCGACCAGCGACTCCTCATCGGCGCACGGCTGTTCCAGATGATGTAGGAGCTGGAACTTCTTTTTGACCGCCGCGCTCTTGGTGCGCCCGGGAAACATGGGGTCCAGATACACCACGTCGGGGGCGGCAAGCTCGCCCCGCCCGATCAGCTCAGCCGTATGGCGAAGGCCGGTAATACTGTCCTCGCCCGCATGTAAGCGCATGCGCGCCACGGCTGTCGCAAGCGCCGGATCATCTGCCGCGCGGTCCAAGGCATCCTTGAGGAGCGCCGCAATCACGCAATCCTGCTCATACAGATCGACGGTAAAGCCCGCGGCCGCCAGCAGCAGCGAATCCTCGCCAAATCCTGCCGTGGCGTCAATCGCCCATGGGCTCTCGATGCCTTTTGCGCGCGCAGCCTTTACCAGCAGCTCTTGCTGCAGACGGCCCTGCTTGAGCCGCGGAAGCATGCGAGTATAATCGGCACGCAGTTCCATCGTGCCGTCGGTGAGCGTGAGGCCCTCGGACGTCCCGGTCAGCTCAAGCCCCGCGGCCCGAGCAATAGAAAAGGGATCGACGACGCCCATGGGTACTCCTTAACAAGCAAAACGAATACGCGAGCGCCGTTCATGTCGGCACCCAACCGTCCGCTATTGTCCCACATGCGACAGGGCCCACAGCATCCCAATGCAAAGCACCGCCATCAATCCCGTGCACACGGCAGCGATCACAGAATCACCCATGCGCCTTCCCAACGACCGCGGCTCACGCACTTGCCCTGCTCCGTACATCATGGCTCCTCCTTGAGACCAGCTCCTTGTTACGGCCTCATCATCTCAGCGCCGCACATGAGCTGCCATCGATTTGCCTTACAGCTGGCTTTCCTTTTTGAAAGATTGCCCCGCACAGACGAGAAGCGCTTTCTGACACACACGCCGTCACGTTGAACTACAATGTGCTTCACGATATGTGCCGCAACCTGGGTGCGACAGATTCTCCGCGCCCGCATCGAAAGGACCAGCTATGAGCGCCGCTCGCAAGACACTCAAAATCCTTGCCCTGATTTATTTTGTTCTGGGCATCGCCAGTCTCGTCATTGGAATCGCCGGCATCGCGACCGGCAACCTCGATTCCACGTACGGGTCGAACGCCATGCTCGCCGCGGTCGTGCTGGTCGCCAAGGGCCTTGTCGACCTTGCCGCAGGTGTTGCGGGTATCAAGGGCGCCAACAAGCCTTCGCAGGTGGATGGCGCGTTTAAGCTCGGCATCGTCGCCGCGGCAGCCACGCTCCTCCAGGCCGCGCTCACGCTTCCCGCGCTCGGCGGCAGCTCCGTCAATATCGTCCCCTTTGTCATCGTGGTGTACGACCTGTTCTTTGTTCAGCAGGCGCACGCCGTTAAGGCCGAGAACAAGGACCGCCTGTAAGCGCCCGCTTCTCATAACCTCTGTTTCAGCCAAGCAACTAAAAAGGGCCGATCGCGCATCTCCGCGGTCGACCCTTTACGTTTTCCCAGATAAAACCTGCCAAAAATAAATCTGTCCCTTTTTGGTAGGTTAGTGGCGGTACTCGGCGATGATGAAGTCGATGTCGGTTTGAAGGGTGTCCAAATTTGCCAGGCGCTCTTTGTCGGAAGGGCGCGTACGGTAGTAGTACGGCGTCATCTGGAACACTGCCTCGATGTCGGCCTGGGTCTGAAGCGTAATATTCGCAGACACCCGCTGCATTCCGACTAACTCGAGCTCGGTGGTCTTCGGCAGCTTCTCATCGTTAAGGTACGGCGTGTCGTAGAGTACCTCCTTGAGCCCAAAGAGGTGACGAGCACCCGGCACCACGGTGTAGAGCGAGCCCTCTGGCGCCAGCACGCGGGCAAATTCGCGCTCGTTAAAGGGAGCAAAGAGCTCGGTCACCATATCAAAGGCGCCATCGGCCACGGGGATATCCTTCATGTTGGCTACGAAATAGGCTGCATCGCCGCGCTTGGCGGCCAGGCGAACCATCTCTTTGCCCAAGTCGAAACCGTAAGCATCCACGCCCGGCACCGCGCCCATGGCGCTGGTGTAGTAGCCCTCGCCACAGCAAATATCGAGCAACGTCATGGGGCAGTTCGTAGACGCGGCACGTCCAGACACCCGCTCGCGCACCAGCTCGACCATCGCATCGCGCAACGGCGCATAATAACCGCGGTTCAGAAAGTCGCGACGGCTGCGTGCCTGCGACTTGGGATCGCCCATGGAGTCACCGCTCTTGGACGAGCGCAGCAGATATAGATAGCCCTCGCGCGCTCGGTCGAACCGGTGTCCGCCCGTGCACGCAGCACCGCGCTCGTCGTCCACCAACGGCTCATGGCAAACGGGACACAACAACATGGCAACTCCTTAGCGCGAACAACACAACGCCCACTATTGTCGCACGCCTCCCCCACCTAGTCATTGGAGACGTTCTTGAATGACCAGTCGTTTAAGAACGTCCCCAACGACTAGCCAATTAGGAGTATCATCGTCTGCGCAAATAAGCACGAAATAGCATGTTAGAGATTGAGAGCGCATGGCTGACACCGTATCTAAGCACATTGACATGACCACCGGCTCGCTGTGGCGCAATATTCCCCTGTTCGCCTTCCCCGTGGCCGCCACGAGCATCTTGGAGCAGCTGTCGAACCTCATCGCCACGGTCATTATCGGTAACTTCTCGGGCGACCAGGGAACCCTCGCCATGGCGGCGGTCGGCTCCAATGTTCCGCTTACCAGTCTTATGCTCAACCTGTTTATTGGCATGTCGCTTGGCTCCAACGTGGTCATCGCCAACGCTATCGGCCGCAACGACCAAAACATGGTCAAACGCGCCGTCCATACCTCGATTTTAATGGCGCTCGTGGGCTTTGTCGTCATCGCGCTGGGCGAGATCTTTGCCGAGCCCATGCTCGCCGCCCTCAACGTTCCCTCCGAAACCATGCCACTCGCTTCGCTCTACCTGCGCGTTTTTTTGCTCAGCCTGCCCTCAATCTTGCTCTACAACTTTGAGGCCGCGATCTTCCGCTCCGTCGGCATCACCCGCATGCCGCTGCAGGCGCTTGCCGTGTCCACCGTCCTCAACATTGGCCTGGACCTCATCTTTGTCCCCGTACTCCACTGGGGCGTCGCGGGCGTCGCCATCGCCACCGCCATCGCCTACACCGTCAGCGCCGCTACGCTCTTTATCCGCCTGCTCAAGACCGACTCCGTCGTCCGCGTCACCCTACGCGACCTGGCTATCGACCCCGTCGCCCTCAAGCGCATCGTCAAGATCGGCCTGCCCGCCGGCATCCAAAGCGCCGTCTTTGCCGTCGCCAACATCATCATCCAGTCTGCCATCAACAGCCTGGGCACCGAAGTCATGGCGGCATCGAGCGCCGCCATGAGCCTGGAGTACGTGTGCTACAACCTGCTCAACAGCTTTAGCCAGGCTTGCACCACCTTTGTAGGACAAAATCACGGCGCCCGCCAGATCGACCGCTGCACCAAGACGCTCAAGGTCTGCCTGGTCGAAGGCGGTATCGTTGCACTCACCACGATCATCGTTATTGTCGGCCTAGGGCGCGAGATCTTGTCGCTCTTTAACAGCGATCCCAACATCGTCTCGATCGGCTATATCCGCGTGTGTTCGATCTTCCCGGCGTACGCCTTTAGCATGTTCTACGAAAACATGTCAGGCTACCTGCGCGGCTTTGGCATCTCGCTCACGCCCGCCCTCATCACCATGATCTGCGTCTGCGGCATCCGCTTCTATTGGGTGTTCTGCGTGTTCCCGCACTTTCGCACCTTTGCGAACATCATGATGGTCTACCCCATCAGCCTGGGCACCACGGCGTTCTTTATGGTCGTGGCGGTGCTACTCTGCCACCCGGCACGCACCTATCGTGTCACCCAAGCCAAAGCGACAGCCCGCTAAACACAGCACTCAACGCCACGCCAGTCATTAATTGACAATATGCGAGCTCATATAGTCGATAAAGCGCCTCGTGGCGATGGGCATGGTGTCCCAGCTGCGCCAGGCAGCCACCACATCGCGTGAGGGAGCATGCACGATGGGCCGCACACGAATATCGGCTTGCATGCCCTCTACAGTACGACGGTAGAGCATGCTCACGCCCAGGCCCTCCTCCACCATCGCCATGATGGTGTAGTCGTCGGTCACCTCACTCGTCACGTGCGGCGACAGGCCATACGCCGCGAATGCATCGAGCACCAGGCTCTGTTCGCCCTCATCCAGCAGCACAAACGGCTCGGACGCTAGGTCGGCGAGTGTCACCTTTTCCTTTGCCGTCAGCGGATGCGCGGCCGGCAACAATGCTACCAACTCGTCGTGATAGACCACACGCTTCTCGAGCCCCGCGGTAAATCCGCGCGCCGTAAAGCAAAAGTCAACCACGCCATCGTGCACCCATTAAGCGTTGCGCGTGTAATCGCCCTGCTTGAGGGTAAAGCGTACGCCCGGGTGCAGCGCACCAAAGTCGCGAATCACGCGCGGCAATACGGTGCGGCTCACGTTGGTAAACGTCGCGATACGAATATCCGTCGAGGAGAGCCCCAGCAACTCCTGACGTTTGCCCTCAAGCTCGGCCTCGGCAGTTACGATCTGTCGCAGATACGGCAGGTACTGCTTGCCGTCGCGCGTAAGCGACACGCCCTGCTTGCCGCGCTCGATAATCGTAGTGCCCAGCTCGCGCTCGAGTGCCTTGACGGCCTGGCTCACCGCACTTTGTGTATAGCCCAGCTCATCGGCCGCGCCCTTAAGGCTGCCGCGATCGACTACCATACAAACAATCTGATACCGCGATGCCATCGTGCCTCCACATCGATGTAGCTATAAAACGTTTTGCCAGGGCTTTTTCTGCCAACATTAGTATTTCTTAATCATACTGAAGATACATTCGCTTTACTACATCCACATCTGGGAGCAGAATCCTTGTTACGAAACCGTTCCGTAACAAAAGGAGTCCCATGGATCGCAAAAAAGCAATCGCGCTCTCATTTTCCGTTCCCGTCGCATGGGGCTTTTCGTATCCCCTCATGAAGATCGGCATGGACAGCATGAACGCCACGAGCATCGTCGCGCTACGCTGCATCATCGCCTTTGTGGCCTGCCTGCTGCTCTTCCACAAACGCGCGTTCCGCATCAACCGCGACCTTATGGTTCGCGCCGCTATCATCGGCGCCATCATGGCAACCGAGCTCACCTGCATGTGCCTGGGCTCCAGCCTCACCTCTGCCTCCACTGCCGGCTTTTTGCAGAGCCTGACGGTCGTAATCGTGCCGTTTGCCAACGCCGCCCTGCTGCGCCGCGCCCCCGAGCGCAAAGTGCTCGTCGGCACCGCCATCGTCACCTGCGGTATGTTGCTGCTCTCGGGCGCCGACTTCACTAGCCTGAACCCGGGCGCGCTCATCATGCTGCTCTCCGCCTTTGTCTACGCCGGACACATCATTGTCGCCAAGCGGTTTGTCGAAGAAGTCGATCCGCTGTCCCTGGGCGTTTGGCAGCTGGGCTTTGGCGGCCTGTTCTCGGGCATTGCCGCATGCGTCTTTGGCGGTTTCACACTTCCCAGTACGCCCAGCGAGATCGTGGTCGTCGTTGCCCTCGCGCTCATCTGCTCTGCCTACGGCTTTATCACCCAAACGCTCGTGCAGCCCCACGTGCCCGCCGAGACCACCGGCTTTGCCTTCTCGCTCGAGCCGGTCTGCTCCGCTGTCTTCTCGTTCTTCCTGGTCGGCGAGGTCCTGAGCCCCATCGCCTTCCTGGGTGCAGCTCTCATCCTCACCGGCGTCATGGTGGCAACCGTCGAGCTTCCGCGCCTTCGCGCGCATGGACAGGCTCGCATGGCAGGAGCGCCCGAGCACGTCTCGTAGACCCCGCTCTTCATACAGCCGTGGCATAAAGGCAACCGGTGCGCCTTTACAATAGATGCAAACAGAGCATCTGACGTAAAGGAGCCCCATGGACGCCGCAACCCGCGACCGCAACATAGCAACTTGGTTGGGCGATGCACCGCAGCCGGTACGTGACACTACGAACCAGCTGCTCGAGCGCATCGCCCTTTTGCGTGCCGAGCAGACTATCTACCCGGCACAAGACGACATCCTCAATGCCCTCGCCTACACGCCGGCCGACCAGGTCAAGGTTGTCATCTTGGGTCAGGACCCCTATCACGGACCCAACCAGGCAATGGGGCTGTCGTTCTCGGTCCCCGCGACGCAAACCAAGTTGCCGCCGAGCCTGCGCAACATCTATAAGGAACTCAAAGCCGATCTGGGTTGCCCCATTCCCGCCACGGGAGACCTAACCCCATGGGCACAACAGGGCGTCCTGCTCCTCAACACTACGCTCACCGTGCGCGAGCATGCCGCGAACTCGCACGCCAAACTGGGCTGGAGCACGCTCACCGACTACGTTATCGAACGCTGCTGTCAGCTGCCCCAGCCGGTAGTCTTTTTGGCATGGGGCCGCTTTGCCCAGCAGATGGTCGAAGGCAAGCTCGCCGCTACCGGCGCGGGCAAGGCAACCGGCAAGTTCTGCCTGGCCTCTACGCACCCCTCGCCGCTTTCGGCCAGCCGTGCCACGGCAGAACTCCCCGCTTTTATGGGGTCGCGCCCCTTCTCTGCCGCCAATCGGCTACTCGAACAGCACGGCTCGACCCCCGTCAACTGGACTTGCCTCGGCTAAAAATCGATACATCAAAAAACGCGCCCGACGGCGATCTTGCCATCGGGCGCGTTTCCTATTCGGGCCAAATAAATTGTGTGCGGCCGGCCTCGCCGCCATCGATCAGCAGGCTCTGCCCAGTCATAAACCGGTTGGTCACGCCCACAAAATAGATCCACTCGGCGATCTCTTGGGCGGTTGCCCAGCGTTTAAGCGGCGTGAGCTCCATAATCTGGCTCCACAGGTGCTCGTCTTCCATCACGCAACGGTTGAGCGGCGTGATAACGCCGCCCGGGTCCACACTGTTGGCGATGGCCTGCGGTGCCAGGCGGTTTGCAAGGTTCTTGGTGTAGGCGATAACGCCGCCCTTGCTGGCGGCATAGGCGGGAAACTCCGATCCAGTATGCCCGCTCGCCGACCCCACATTGACCACGGATTTGATAGCCGGCGCAGGCTTGGCGGCGAGCCCCTCCCCCACAAAGGCGTAGCGCTCGGTCACGTTGATGGTGCCACACAGGTTGGCGGCGATGTCGTCGGCCGAATCCTGCGTACCGGCGACGTTCACGATTACCTGAGGCTCAAGGTCGCTTGGAAACGAGTCCGGCTCGCGGACATCAACGATCAGATGGCGGTAGCGCTCGTGTTCGATCGCCGGCGACAGCAGATCAAAGCCCACGACCTCGTGACCCTCATCCAAAAAGCGCTGCACGCACGCGGCTCCGATACCGCCCGAAGCGCCCGTGATCAAAACCCGCATACTTGCTCCTTAGGCGGTTGCGTGGCGCTCGAGGTACTCGGAACCCACATTCTCGCGCTCCCAGCCGCGCACGACCTTGTAGCCCACGGGGCTCAGGAAGACCTCGCACAGCAGCTCGGCAACAGCGCCGGTCAGCGAGCACATGAGGACCTGCACCCAGGTCCAACCAAAGAACGTGTGGCTCACCACGATGGCGAAGACCAGGTTGTCGATAAACTGGCCAACACCCGTGGACACATAGGAACGGAAGGCAAAGCTCGCAAAGTTATTCTTCTTGAGCATACGGCCGAGCGACTGGTTGAGCGTGGAGTTAACCACGGCAGAAACGAGCATTGCCAGCGAAGAGCCCAGCACCACGTACCAGGTGCCGCCGATGGTGGCGTTAAGGGCGGTGTTGACCTCGATCATGCCCGTGTCGTAGTAGGCGCCCCACATGCCGGGCGTGAGCGAACATGCCCAAAAGCACAGACTCACGGCCAGGTTGACCAGCAGCGCGAGGATAGAGATTTTGATGGATGCCTTGGCGCCAAAGCGCTTGCAGATCATGTCCTGGCACAAAAACGAAACCCAGCTCACCACAAAGCCACAGTCGAGCGCCAGATACGGCAGGCTGATGAGCTCTTTGTTGGCCAGCAGGTTCATCATGATGACGCTCACGAAAAACAGCGAAACCGTTGCCGCGGGAATGCTCCGCAACAGGACCTTGTAGTCCTCCATGACCTTCTTGATCATTATGTACTCCTTTGGTTTTAGGTTTAACGAGCAGGATATCGGACCCGAACTGCTCGGACGCCCCGGTCTTGAGACGACGGTGGGTATAATAGCCGCACACACGGCATAAGGCAAGCAAACGGCGCGGCAGCCCCGTAGGGCCACCGCGCCGATGCGTTAAAAGGCCACGTTGCCAAACTCCGACAGGATAAGGTCGGGGTTGTGGTCGGTAGCCCAATCCACGTTCCACGGGCTCGTGAACAGCAGCAGCTTACCGCCGCGCATGTCCTCGACGCGCAGCGTGTCGCGCGTGAGCGAAAGAGCCGGGATATCGATGGCATCGGGGTCATTCTGGATCCAGCGGATGTCCGTATAGGGCAGCGGCTGGCGACGAACCTCAACACGGTACTCGGCCTTGAGGCGGCGCTCGAGCACCTCAAACTGCAGCACGCCGACCACGCCCACGATGACGCTCTCCATGCCGGCACCCAGCTCGCGGAAGATCTGGATGGCGCCCTCCTGGGCAAGCTCCTCCATGCCCTTGACGAACTGCTTGCGCTTGAGCGTGTCGACCTGCGTAATGCGAGCGAACATCTCGGGGGCAAACGTCGGGATCTGCGGATACTGCACGTGGCGCTTGCCGGAGCACACGGTGTCGCCGATGCTAAAGATACCTGGGTCGAACAGGCCTACGATATCGCCCGCGTACGCCTCGTCCACGATGGCGCGATCATCGGCCATCATCGACGTGCCCGTGGCAAGCTTGAGCTTGCGGTTGCCCTGCACGTGGAAGGCATCCATGCCGCGCTCGAACTTGCCCGAGCAAATGCGCACAAAAGCGATGCGGTCGCGGTGGTTCTTGTCCATGTTTGCCTGGATCTTAAACACAAAACCGCTAAAGTCATCGCGGCAGGGATCGACCGGCTCGCTGGTGAGCGTATCGGTATAGGCGCGCGGCGTCGGAGCCAGGCGCAGGAACTCCTTCAGGAAGGGCTCAACGCCAAAGTTGGTAAGTGCCGAGCCAAAGAACGCCGGGCTCAGCTTGCCGCAGGCCACAGCATCCAAGTCGAGCTCGTCGCCGGCACCATCGAGCAACTCGATGTCGTCCATCAGGTTCTTGTGGTTTTCCTCGCCGATGAGCTCATCCAAGGCGGGGTCGCCCAGCTCGGCCTCGACCTCGGCGACCTTCTTGGTGGCGTTGGCGTGACCATCGCCCTCAAAGGCGATAACGCGACGGGTCTGACGATCGAACACGCCGCGGAAGTTGCGGCCGCTGCCGATCGGCCAGTTCATAGGATACGTATTGATGCCCAGGACATTCTCGATCTCTTCCATGAGCTCAAACGGATCGCGAGCCTCGTGGTCGAGCTTGTTCACAAAGGTGAAGATGGGAATGTGACGCAGCGTACAAACCTTAAAGAGCTTTTTGGTCTGGGCCTCGACGCCCTTGGCGCCGTCGATGACCATGACTGCGGCGTCGGCGGCCATAAGGGTACGGTAGGTATCCTCCGAGAAGTCCTGGTGGCCGGGGGTATCGAGGATGTTGACGCAGGCGCCGTTATAGGTGAACTGCAGCACCGAGGAGGTGACAGAGATGCCGCGCTCCTTCTCGATGTCCATCCAGTCCGAGACGGCATGCTTGGCCGAGCTCTTGCCCTTGACCGAGCCGGCGGTCTGGATACTGCCGGTATAGAGCAGCAGCTTCTCGGTAAGCGTGGTCTTACCGGCGTCCGGGTGGCTGATGATCGCGAATGTGCGGCGCGACGAGATTTCATCCGACAGGCTTGCCATGCGGATCCTTTCTTGCATTGAGTGCATTACGTCGTTGTAACCGTACTATTGTAGCCGCGAAATCCCGCCATAAGGCACCTATCAGGACAAATTCATCAGTTGGGGCCTGGGTCCTTGATTATCAACTTTATCCGAACACTTCCCACATTCATCCGTACATGTGCGG
>CAVGCW010000014.1:0-10822 GCA_963628025.1 Alloprevotella sp.
TTTCCCGATGTCCAAGAAATGGGAGGCAGTTCACTGTCCCCTTTGTGGTGGTTTTCTGTTTCAGGTTTACCGGGGCTAACTTATGGAGAAGCTATGGCGGCGGATATTGATCCTGCAAAGTAAACCACGGTGAACTATATTGGTTTCAGCAACGGAGCAGGCAATAGGCGATGAAAAAGCCTGCCCTGTTGAGTTTGATTCGCATCCCTCCCCTCTGTGCGATTCAACGGTGTACTTCGGGAACAGGCCCGCTGGCAACTATCTGCCAGCGGGCCCGTTCCTGTTTGTCGGGAGAGTGTGATGGACGGAGCCGAAGCGGTCCGCTCCAAAAAAGGCGGACGCCGTAGCGCCCGCCCTATAGCAATCGAAAGCTCAAGCCAGCAGATCGGTCTAGTACACCATACCCATGGCGTCCTGAACCTCTGCCAGGGTCTGCTCGGCGATCTCGTTGGCGCGACGGTTGCCCTCATGCAGGACGTCCTTCACATAGTCCAGATCGTTCTCGTAGCGCTGGCGACGCTCGCGGATCGGTGCGAAGTACTCGTTGACGGCCTCGGTCACGTACTTCTTGAGCTGGCCGGAGCCTCCCATGCCAATCTCCTCGGCAATTTCGACCTCGGAACGGCCGGTGCAGATGGCGGCCGTCGAAAGCAGGCCAGACACGCCGGGGCGGTTCTCGGGGTCGAACGTGATCATGCGCTCGGAGTCGGTCTGGCTCTTCTTGATGCGCTTGGCCGTCTCCTCGGCGGTCATCGAGATGTTGATGGCGTTGCCGTAGCTCTTGCTCATCTTGCGACCGTCCAGGCCGGGCAGCAACGGGGTCTCGGACAGCAGCGCGTCGACCTCGGGGAACACCTTGCCGTAGCGGTTGTTAAAGCGGCGTGCGATGGTGCGGGTAAGCTCGATGTGCGGCAGCTGGTCACGACCGACGGGCACCACGTTGCCCTTGCAGAACAGGATGTCGCAGGCCTGATGCACCGGGTAGGTGAGCAGAAGGCCGGTAAGCTCATGGCCCGAGGCCTCCATCTCGGCCTTGACGGTGGGGTTACGCGCCAGCTCGGCCTCGGACACCAGCGACAGGAACGGCAGCATGAGCTGGTTGGCGGCGGGCACGGCGGAGTGCGCGTAGATCATGGTCTTGTCGGGATCGATACCGCAGGCAAGGTAGTCCATGACCATGTTGTACACGTTGTCCTGGATATGCTCGGTGGTGTCGCGGTCGGTGATGACCTGGTAGTCGGCGATGAGCACGTTGGTCTTGGCGCCCATGTTCTGCAGCTCAACACGGCCCTTGAGGGTACCGAAGTAGTGGCCCAGGTGCAGACGGCCGGTGGGGCGGTCGCCGGTGAGCATGGTGAACTTCTCGGGCGTTTTGGTCAGGCCCTCGCGAATGGCGTTGCTCTTTTGCAGCGCGACTTCGTAGCTGTTCTCGTTTGGCATGATTGCTCCTAACGTATGTTCATGGGTCAAGATGATAACGCGTTTATTAGAGGGGCGGTGCGTAAGTAGGCAAGGGGCGGGAGAGGGACGCGCGTGGTGCGGCATGTGCGATGGGTGCGGCGCGGCCGCGCTTGGCTAACGGTGCCTTGGCACATCCTCGGCAGCTTACCCTAGAGCTTGTGGTGGCGCTCTTCTTTGCGCTCCTCGGCTGCCTGCTCCTCCTGCTTAAAGGCGGGGTCGTCGGGGGTGACGAGCTCGTCCTCGTGCGTGCGCTTGTTGTAATGGTGGCGCAGCACGGGCTCAAACAGATGTAGATGCTTGGCAAAGGCCGCCGAGCCAATGGCGAGCACGGTAAAGATGAGCACGCGCATGGGCACCTCGACCTGGTTAATCGCGGCGGCGCCGGCCGAAAGCATGATGCACCAGGCATAGATGAGCAGCACGGCCTGTTTTTGGTTGTAGCCTTCTTGGATCAGGCGGTGGTGGATGTGGCCCTTGTCGGCCTGCCCGATGCTAATGTGGGCGCGCTTGCGGCGCACAATGGCGCTAAACGTGTCGATGATGGGCACGCCGGCAACGATGAGCGGGATGATAAGCGAGGTGAGTGCGGCGGTGCGGCTCACGTTGAGCAGCGAGATGGAGCCCAGCGCAAAGCCCAGCAGCAGCGACCCCGAGTCGCCCAAGAAGATGCTTGCGGGGTTGAAGTTGTAGTGCAAAAAGGCTAGACAGGCGCCAAAGAGCGCAATAGAGAGCGCGGCGGCGTCGATGCGGCCCGAGAGCACGGCCATCGAGAACATGGTGAATGACGCGATGCCGCAGATGCCCGTGGCCAAGCCGTCGAGGCCGTCGATGAGGTTAATGATGTTGGTGAATGCCACCAGATAGATCACGGTGATGGGGTAGGCGAGCCATCCGAGCATGATCTCGCCGGGGGCAAACGGGTTGACGATGACGCCGATTTTTAGGCCGCCGATACAGGCGATAAGCGCGGCGAGGACTTGTCCGGCCAGCTTTTGCTTGGGCGTGAGCTGGAAGACGTCGTCGATAGCGCCGGTCGCAAAGATGACGGTAAAGGAGAGCGCCAGCATGGGATAGCTAATGTGAAGGCGCGGGTGCGGCACCAGGACGGGTGGCCAGCCTAGGTACCAGGTGCCTAGGATTTGCACAATGCAGGCAACGACCAGGCCCAAAAACACCGCCGCTCCGCCCAAACGTGGGATGGGCTTGGTGTTGATGCGGCGCTTAGAAGGATAGTCGACGGCATCGAGCTTAATTGCCAAGCGCTTGACCAGGGGCACCGCGAGGAAGGTCGTGATAAAGGCCGCCGCTGCCACGCATAGGTACGGTATGTAGCTCGGGGATGAAGCCATGAATCTAAAAACCGCCAAGCGTCGAAGGAAAAGGTCAGAAGAACGCCATGCGCAAAGGGCATAGCCGGACCATAATACTCGACCAAGGGGGGTGCATGGAATTGCACGCAGCGATAATCACGCGCTTACCAGATATTGGGATGTTGTCGATGGCTTGTCGGGATGCCGGCGGGGATCCATATGGACTGTAATGGTGATTTTCGGCAAAAGAAAACCACCCCCCACGTTACGAAAATGAACCCACCTAAAACAGGTGGGTGCCCTCATCGACTGTTCCAGCGTCCTTAACAACGAAGGATACCTGTACTAGGTACGACTGTGTGGGCTCCCTAAATAAACGCGACGGTTCACCCAGTTGCTCCGCGGGGGGCGGAATACCTACATCATAAAGCGGCACTTTATCGATTCCAGTCTTGACATTACAAAAATCGTGTCGGACGATTACGGCGCCTTGGGCTCGAGCCGTCTGTGGGGTTGATCCCTTTACGTTTGAGCTGCTGAATCGTTGTTTTGGAGCATGGTTTTATGCCGACGTCGTTGACCGAACTTTTTTCGCCCGCCTGCCATTTGTGTCCGCGCCGTTGCGGTGCGGCGCGCGATGAGGGTGCGCACGGCGTCTGCGGTGCTAACGACACGCTCAAGGTGGCCCGCGCCGCGCTTCATATGTGGGAGGAGCCGCCTATCTCGGGCGAGGCCGGTTCGGGCACGATCTTCTTTAGCGGCTGCTCGCTCAAATGTATCTACTGCCAGAACCACGAGATCTCGACCGGCAATTTTGGCCTTGAGATTTCGCCTGAGCGCCTGGTCGAGATTATGCTGGAACTGCAGGACCAGGGTGCCAACAACATCAATTTGGTGACGGCGACGCACTATGCGCACCTGTTGCCTGCCGCGATTGCCGCGGCACGGGCGCGCGGGCTGGTCATCCCAATCGTCTACAACACGAGCGGTTATGAGCGCGCGAGTGCCGTGGCGGCGCTCGGCGACCTGGTCGATGTGTGGCTTACCGACTTTAAATATGCCGATGCCGAGCTTGCGCAGTCGCTTTCTCATATTAAGGACTATCCGTGTGTGGCCGTGTCGGGCCTGGCCCAGATGGCGCGCGAGATCGAGCGCCGCGGGGGAGAGTTGGTGGACGAGGACGGGCTTATGAAGCGCGGTATGATCGTGCGCCACCTGGTGCTTCCGGGGCATGCGGACGATTCGTGTCGCGTACTGGACCTAGTGTGGCAGACGGTGGGCGACGTGCCGATCTCGGTCATGAACCAGTACACGCCCAATGCGCTCATGCGCGAGCAGGGCGGCGACCTGGCACGCGCCGTGACGCGTGAGGAGTACGAGCAGGTGCTCGACCATGCCGACGACCTGGGTTTTACGACGATGTTCTGGCAAGAGGGCGGCGCGGTAGACGAGAGCTTCACCCCGGCCTTCGACACCACCGGTGTTCTTACCAGCGCAAAGTAGTGCGTTCGTCGATGATTTTTCTGGGACGGGGATAAAAAATCATCGAGAGGATCGCCTGTTCGAAAAGTTGCCAAAATAGCCGCGCCCCAAAAAGACTGGTTATTGGGCGTTGACAGTTGGCGAGCCGTAGGTAAAATATCGACTTGTCCTGGGGACGTAGCTCAGTTGGGAGAGCGCTGCCGTCGCATGGCAGAGGCCGAGGGTTCGACTCCCTTCGTCTCCACCCTTGGATTTGATAAGCCGCTGACATTGTGTCGGCGGCTTTTTTTAAAAGAAAGGGCTATACCATGGCAGAGCTTGAGTCCCAACCATTGTCCGACGAGGAGCGCGCTGAGTTGGAAGAGCTCCGCGCTGAGAAGGCCCGCCGCGAGGCTCGGGAAGAGGCCCGTCGCGAGCGTGAGGAGCTGGCTGCCCTGCGCGCCGAGCGTGCGAAGGCCGAGGAGGTCGCCTCGAACGCCGCATCCGAGCGCAAGCCCGCGCCCGCACCCAAGCCCGCTGCTGCGAAGCCTGCACCTGCCGCGCCCAAACCTCAGCCTAAAAAGGCCGCTCGTCTTAAGTCCGTCGAGCCCAAGCCGAGCCGTGACGAGATGACCTTTGCCCAGCGCATGGTTACCTCCAAGGAACCTACGGGCGAGAACGAGATCCCTGGCATGGCGCCGGCTCAAAAAATCATCATTGTCCTTGCCCTCATCGCGTTTGTCATCTTTATGGGCTACACGATCCTGACCAGCATGGGCCTGCTCTAACCGATTTGCATCGGGCGTCATGTCCGCATGCTCTGCTCTCGTCCAACCCTCAAATTCTGCACCACACATCCGAAAGGTCGCCCCATGGCTTTGACCGATATCTCTCATCCCACCGACATCGCAATGCTCACCGATCTGTACGAACTCACTATGGCCCAGGGCCTGTGGGAGAGCGGCAAGGCCAATGAGCAGGGTTGTTTTACCGCGTTTTACCGCGACCATCCCTTTGGCAGCGCCTATGCCGTCATGTGCGGCACCGCCGAGCTGCCCGAGCTAGTCGAGAATCTGCGCTTTACGCCCGAGGATATCGACTACCTCGCCTCGCTCCAGGCCCCGGCCGGTGGCGCGATGTTCAAGTCCGCATTCCTCGACTACCTGCGCGATTTTCGTGCGCATGTAAATATCGACGCCGTCCCCGAGGGCGAGCTCGTCTTTCCACGCGAGCCCATGGTGCGCGTCACCGGTCCTGCGCTCGAGTGCCAGCTGCTTGAGACGGCGCTGCTCAACATCGTCGGGTTCCAGACGCTTGTCGCCACCAAGACGGCGCGAGTGGTGCTCGCCGCCGACGGTCGCCCCGTGGCGGAGTTTGGCCTGCGCCGAGCCCAGGGTCCCGATGGCGGCCTGGCCGTTGCGCGCGCGAGCTACGTTGCCGGCTGCTCCTCTACGTCCAATGTGCTCGCCGGCCGCCGCTACGGTATTCCCGTCTTTGGCACGCATGCGCACAGCTGGGTGATGAGCTTCGATTCCGAGCTCGAGGCCTTCCGCGCCTTTGCCAAGTCGAGCCCCAAGAACTGTACACTGCTCATCGACACCTATGACGTGCGCGAGGGCTGCGAGCATGCCATTACGGTCGCCAAGGAGAT
This sequence comes from Alloprevotella sp., assembly GCA_963628025.1. Classification (GTDB taxonomy): domain Bacteria; phylum Actinomycetota; class Coriobacteriia; order Coriobacteriales; family Coriobacteriaceae; genus Collinsella. The sequence continues at coordinate 5,884 of CAVGCW010000014.1, forward strand.
GGAGGCGGTGGGCGAGCGCCTGTCGGCTATTCGCATTGACTCGGGCGATCTCGCCAAGCTCTCCAAGTATGTCCGCGGTCGTTTCGATGCCGAGGGCCTGCCCTATGTGGTGATCTCGGTTTCTAACGATCTGGATGAGTACACGATTCAGTCGCTGCTCGACCAGGGCGCGCCCATCGATAGCTTTGGCGTGGGCACCAAGCTCGCGACCTGCTACGACCAGCCGGCGCTGGGCGGCGTGTACAAGCTTTCCGCCCGCCGTGCGAGCGAGGCCGACCCGTGGACGCCGGTGGTCAAGCTCTCCGAACAGCCCTACAAGCGCACGATCCCGGGCGTGCAGCGCGTGCGCCGTTATTACGACGGCTTTGGCGGCCCGGTCTGCGACATGATCTACGACGAGGACCATCTGGTGGGGGAGGGCGCCGCGCGCGGCAATACCCTCGTGGCCGTGAATGATGCCGCCCTGGTGACCGACGTGTCGGAGCTTGAGTATCGCGAGCTGCTGGTGCCGATCGTGCGCGATGGCAGTGCAGTGGCTCCGCGTGAGAGCATCCAGGACGCGCGCGAGCGCTGTGTTTGGGCGCTCGATCATCTGGACGCAGCTTTCAAGCGCTTCCTGTACCCGCAGACCTATGTGGTGGGCATGGAGCAGGGCCTGGCTCAGGTGCGCGACGAGCTCGTGCGCAAGAACATGGCCGCGTCCTCGGCTTTCCCCTGGGCAAAATGATTCCTTGGGCGGTAGGGGCGAGTCACGCTCCCTTGGCCGCCAGCTCGGCCGTTCGCTGAACAGTTGATTGGTTTGACGTATGACGACTTCTTATAAAACGATGGTGGTAAAGATCGGTTCGTCCACGGTGGTGGGCGCCGATGGCAAGGTCAACCGCGCCTTTATCGGCGGACTTGCCGATCAAGCCGCAGCGCTGCGCAAGCTCGGCTGGCGTCTGGTCGTGGTGAGCTCGGGCGCTATTGCCTGTGGCTATCCCGTGTTGGGCTTCGACCGCAAGCCGGTCGGCGACCTTCCGAGCCTGCAGGCCTGCGCCTCGGCTGGTCAGTGCATCATCTCGTCGGCCTACGACGAGGAGTTCCATGCGCGCGACCTGCTCACCTCGCTCGTGCTGCTCACGCGTCACGACACGGCCCGCCGCACGTCCTACCTGCACGCGCGCGACGCCCTGCTGCGTCTGGTGGAGCTGGGCGTGGTGCCGGTCGTCAACGAGAACGATACCGTCACCGTCGACGAGATCAAGTTTGGCGACAACGACACACTGGCGGCGCTTGTGAGCTGCCTGGTTTCTGCCGATCTGTGCGTGACGCTCTCGGACATCGATGGTCTCTATACTGCCAATCCGCATGAGGACTCCACGGCCGAGTTTGTTCCTGTCGTGCATAAGATCGATGCCAAGATTATTGCCTCGGCGGGCGATTCTTCCACATCGGTGGGAACGGGCGGCATGATTACCAAGATCCGCGCGAGCCGCATCCTGATGACGGCGGGCATTCAGAGCGTGATTTGCTCGGGCGAGGAGCCCGATGCGCTCGTGCGCCTCGCCCGCGGCGAGAGCGTGGGCACGCTGTTCGATCCGCCGGCGGAGCGTCTGGACATCGCACCCCGCAAGCTGTGGATCGCACTGGGCGACAAGGCGCATGGCTCGGTGACGGTCGATGATGGTGCTGCGAAGGCGCTGGTCAGTCGTGGCTCTTCCCTGCTTGCGGTGGGTATTCGCGAGGTCGATGGCCAGTTTGCCGAGGGCGATGTGCTCGATGTGTGCGACCCGAGCGGTATGGTCGTCGCCCGCGGTATCGCCGAGGCCGATTCGGACGTGCTGGAGCTTGCAGCCGGTCGCCGCCAGGACCAGATCGCCAGCAACCGCCTGCTCGCTAACCTGGCCGAGAAGCCTGCGATCCATCGAGACAACTTGATTGTATTTGCATAAAGAAAGACAGCGCTGCGGATCGTTTCCCGCAGCGCTGTCTTTCTCGTGCCGGAACCTGGGGACGTTCATTTTGTGCCGGCAGGTGGGGACACTCCTTTGCTAGAAGATCTGACGCAGGTCTCCGCGGTTGAGGGCTTCGTCGAAGAGGCGCTTGAACACCACGCTGCCGTGCAGACCGTCGTGCTCGAACTCGTTGGTCACCCAGGCATGCGAGTTGCCCACGCGGCTGAGCGTATCAAGCTGCAGGCCCGAATCCACGTACATGTCGTCGAAATACACCGCGGCCTGCAGGGGCACCTCGTTGCACGCCAGTCGCTGCGGGTCGTAAATCTTGTCCCAGCTGGTGTCTTCCATCAGCAGGTCCATGGCGGGCTTGAAGGGCTTGAGCTCGGGCATCTGCTCGAACATCCACGGGAACATGGCCTCGCCGGTAAACATGAGCGGGCGCGCGAGGGTGTCGAACTCGGCGCGGTGAGCCTTCTCTTCAGCCGCGGCCCAGCCAATGGGCATAGTGTTACCGTCGGCGTATATGAACTCCTGCAGCGTCCAGTACAGCGGATTCGTGCGCGTGTTGGTGCGCTCGAAGGCGCGCATCAAAAAACTGTCAGATACCGAGGCGTCGCAGGTCAGCGTGCCGTCGCCATCAACAAAAGCGTGATCGATAATCCAATGCATGCGTTCAAAGCTCGGCTTCATGCCAAAGTCGCTGCCCATGAGCTGTAGGCGCTCGACCGTCATCGGCGAGCCGTCGGGCAGCACGGGCTTCTGTGCCTCGAGCGCATCGGCCAGGGCTGCCACGCGATCGACGTCGGCGGGGTAGCGGTCGTAATACTGCTGCGTCTTGGCGGCCATGCGCGGGAAGGTGTGCACGTAGACCTCGCTGGCGCTCGCCGGCACGTGGGGGATGCCGCCGCAGGTAAAGCTCGCCGCCACGCCCTCGGGGAAGAGCGACAGATAGCTCAGCGTCAAAAAGCCGCCGTAGCTCTGGCCGAGCGTGACCCACGGCTTGCCGCCAAAGCCCACCAGTCGCAGGTATTCAAAATCGCGCACGATGGAGCTGGCGAGGTGGCGCTTGAGGAAGTCCGCCTGCGAGCGTGCTGTATCGGCGCCGGCGGCCGTTGCGCGATCACCCAGTGCCTTGATCGTGCGTCCGTCCACGCAGCTACTGCGTCCGGTGCCGCGCTGGTCGGGAAGGACCACGCGGAAGTGCTTGACGGCCTCCTCGATCCAGCCGTCGCTTGTGGGCGACAGCGGACGCGGGCTCTCGCCGCCGGGGCCGCCCTGCAAAAACAGGAGCAGTGGCAGATCGTCGTTGATGCGGTCGGGCGCGCAAACCACGCGGTAGAAGAGCTTGATGCTCTCGGGCGCGCCGGCGATGGGTGCTGGCATAGCGCCGCGGCGCATGGTGCTGCCGACGGCCAGGAGCATCGGCTCCAGGCCGCGCCAGTCAAGGGGGACGTCGATGCTGTGGTCCTCGACGTAAAGGCCGGGGACGTGGTACGAAGTGATGAGGGCCATGTGAGTCTTCCGTTCGTTGCGGTGTTTCGGGTTGACCAATTCTACCGCCGCGGGCGAGGCCATGCGCAAATCGGCTACCATGGTTGCAAACTTCTAGGAGAAAGGGCCGCCCATGTCGGTCGATATAGCCACGTATGTCCACGATCTTGCCGTTGCCGCCAAGGCAGCGTCGGCCTCGCTTGCCACGGCGAGCGATGAGCAGCGCCAGGAGGCCGTGCGCGCCATGGCCGCAGCACTGCGTAACGGTGTCGACTCCATCGTCGCCGCCAACGAGCTCGATATGTCCGCCGCGCGCGATGCGGGCACCTCGGCCGGACTGCTCGATCGCCTGCTGCTGACGCCCGAGCGCGTCGAGGGCATGGCCGCCGGCCTGGAAAAGCTCGCCGAGCTGCCCGATCCCGTGGGCCGCGTGCTCGACCACCGCGTGCTCGCAAGCGGCGTGGACCTCACCCGCGTGAGCGTGCCGCTGGGTCTGGTCGCCATGGTCTACGAGGCGCGCCCCAACGTGACGGCCGACGCCGCGGGCATCTGCATCCGCACCGGCAACGCTTGCATTCTGCGCGGCGGCTCGCTGGCCTATCACTCGTGTGCCATGATCGCCGAACTGCTGGCCGATGCCCTCGAGGCGCAGGGCTTCCCGCGCGAGGCCGTGTCGATGATCGAGTCCACCGACCGCGAGGCCACTGGCGAGCTCATGAAGCTCCGCGGCATTGTCGACGTACTCATTCCGCGCGGCGGTGCAGGCCTGATCCAGCGCTGCGTGCGCGAGTCGCTTGTGCCGGTGATCGAGACGGGCACGGGCAACTGCCACATCTACGTGCATGAATCCGCCGACTTTGATAAGGCGCTCAACATTATCGTTAATGCCAAGACCCAGCGCGTAGGCGTGTGCAATGCCGCCGAGTCGCTGCTGGTCGACCGTGCTGTGGCCGATGCGTTTTTGCCTGCGGTCGTTGCCGTGCTGCACGACCACGGCGTGCTCATTCACGGTGACGAGTCCACGTGCGCCGCGTGCGCCGACGCCGGCTTTGTGGAGGGCGATGACTACGTCGCCGCGACTGAGGAGGACTGGGGTCGCGAGTACTTGGCTCTCGAGATGAGCGTGAAGGTCGTGGCAAACGAGGACGAGGCCATCGCACACATCAATCGCTACGGCACGATGCACTCCGAGGCCATCGTTGCCGAGGACATGGATGCTTGCGAGCGCTTCCTGGATGCGGTCGATGCCTCGGCCGTGTACGCCAACGCCAGCACGCGCTTCACCGACGGCGGCGAGTTTGGCCTGGGCGCCGAGATCGGCATCTCGACCCAAAAGCTCCACGCCCGCGGCCCCTTTGCCGCCGAGGCCCTCACCACCTACAAATACAAGCTCCGCGGCACCGGCCAGGTCCGCCCCTAACGCCCGCACAAAGAAAAACCACCACAAAGGTGTCTGTGAACTGCGCCCCGAAACTTGGACTGAATAAATAGCGACTACGCCGCAAGGG
>CAVGCW010000015.1:0-4118 GCA_963628025.1 Alloprevotella sp.
GACGCCGCCCTCTCAAGGCGGAGATCACCAGTTCGAATCTGGTACGGGCTACCACGCATCTGATACCCGGTCTTCCCATGGAAGGTCGGGTTTTTTATTTTCAAACAGCCGTCTGCAATTCCCGTTTGAACCAGAGCTTTGCGTTCTGCTTATGGCCCTTACGGGTACAATATCCAAGATATTTTGACTGTTAGAAGGAGTCTCATGACGGAGTCCTCTCAGCATACGTCTAAGCCCCAGGTCGAGGTTGAGGCCTCGGGCGGCGATGACAATAAGAGCGCACGCCGCGGCGCCATCTTTATCGGCGTCGTGCTGGTGGGTTATATCGTCTATCTGGTGGTAACCGGGCAGATGGGGCAGTTCTGGGCCGCTATGTCGAGCGTGCAGGCGTCATGGCTCTTTGTCGCGTGTCTTTGCATGTTCATGTATCTGTTCTTTGGCATTGTGGCCTATGCGATCGCCGTCTGGCTCGACCCCAATTCACCCGTTGGCATTCGCGACCTGATCTCGGTCGAGGCGAGTGGCATCTTCTTTGGCAACCTCACACCTATGATGATGGGCTCGACTCCCGCCCAGATCTACCGCCTGACCAAGGCGGGCCAAAATGTCGGCGAGGCTGGCGCCACGCAGTTCACGCGCTTTATCGTGTACCAGTTTGGCCTCGTTGCCTGGGGCGCTATCCTATTGCTTGCTCGTATGCCGTTTTTTGCCGATCGCTATGGCGATATGACTTTGCTGTGCGTCTTTAGCTTTGGTGGACACTGCTGCATCTTGCTGGGCATCTTCGCCGTCGCGCTCATGCCTAAGACCGTCACGCGCGTTGCCCATTGCATCATCAATTGGCTTGAGCGCATTGGTGTCTCGGCCACTAAGATCGAGGGATGGCGCACGTTTGTCGACGGCGAGATCTACTCCTTCTCCGAGAAGTTCAAGCTTTCAGCCGGACATTTTTCTTCCATGCTGCTCACCGTGTTTATCACCATGCTGCAGCTCGCGTTTTTCTATCTGGTGCCGTATTTCCTGATGCTTGCCTTTGGCCACCACGAGGTCGACTTTTTCTCGGTCATGGCCGCGAGCGCCTTTGTCCAGCTTCTGAGCTCTGCGGTCCCCTTGCCCGGTGGAACTGGTGGCGCTGAGGGTGGCTTTGCATTGTTCTTGGGTCATTTCTTTGGGTCGGCTTCGACCGCCGGCTATCTGCTGTGGCGCCTCATTACGTTCATTGCGCCGACCATTTTGGCTGCGCCCCTGTTGGGCCTTAAGAGCGCCCACAACGAGAGCATCCATGCGCGCTGGGATCGCGTGATGCGCAAACTCGGCCGCACGTCTCAGACGCCCTCTGCTCCCACTAAGCCGCACCCCACGAATGCTGTTACCGTTGATCCCAAGAAGCACGCTCAGAAGGCTTCTGGGGCCGCTAAGCCGGCTCATAAAGCCTATGTGCGCCAGACAGGCGATGGTATTCGCGTATCTCCGTCGGCACTCAATAAGAAGAAGCGCCCTAAGTCGCAGTAGGACAGTCGTGCGTTCTTCATGATGCGGGGCATATTTGTGCTGTATGGGGGATAATCCTCTTACGTAGATTATCTCTCATCTGTTGATGAATGCTCGCATATCGAAGGGACACGCCCATGGCAACCAGCAAACCGCGTCTTGACCGCCGCATTGTTCGCAGCCGTAATGCCATCCTTTCTGCTTTCGAGCGCCTGCTCATGGAAAAGCCGCTGGCAGACATTACGGTGAGTGCCATCGCACGCGAGGCCAATGTCGACCGCAAAACCTTCTACGTGCACTTTGGCACGGTTGACGGCCTGCTCGATGCCATTGCCGTCGATGTGGTGGAGATGATTGTCGACTCGGTCGAGAAAACGCTTGCTTCCATGGACGGCGACACTAACGAGCGCGCCCTGGGCGCGGCGGCGACCTTCTTTAAAACCGTTAACGAGGCACTGTGCAACAACTTGGTGCTCAATCGTCAGCTGATCGAGAACATTCCGCTCGATGATTTTATGGCTCGTCTTCGTGCACCGCTCGAGCACGAGATTGCCGAGCGCGATCTGCTGCCCCAAGGTCTCAAGGACGAGATGTTCGATTACTATCTGGCGTTTTTGCTGTCAGGCATTATCGGTATCTATCGCACGTGGGCACTGTCTGACGGATCGGTTCCTATCGAGCGCGTCTCGGAGGTTGCCAATGACCTCACACTCAACGGCCTGTCGAGCCTGGAATCTCGCTTCGAATAGCATCGATAATTCAACAACTTAAAGAAGTTGCGGTGGAATAGGGATTGTTTTGGTTATTGGAAGGCCGATCTAGTCCCTATTTCACCGCAACTTAGTAAAACTGTTTTGACGGTAAGGCGGAGCAGCCTCGAAGATGTGCCTCGAGACTGCTCCGCTTCATTTCTGAGCGTTTGTCGTGTAGGGCAGCATTAATCGCCGTTTTTGAGTGTGCGGCCCTGTTTTTCGAACTTGTGCATGTCGCTATCGGCCATACCTTGTGACTTATCCTCGTGACGCTTGGCATATAGCGGATCGTCGGAGTCGTTCCAGATGCGGTCGGCGACAGGTGACCATGCCTCGGCGGCAGCCTGGGTCTTTTCGCGCAGCTGCTCGGGTGACTCCTTCTCGATAAGATCGGTGCTCATTGCGCCACTCTCGGCGACCATTTTGGGCAGCACGTCGGGATTCTCGAGCATGGGGCATGGTTTGAGGTAGTTGTCGTTGAACGGCATGTTCTCGTAGTACTTCATAAAGAGGGGAGAGCGCAGCGCGTCGAGTAAGCTCACATCGTGGATGTTGGCGTTTGAGTAGTGGATGAACACGCACGGCTCCACGTCTCCGGCGGCGTTGATGTGCAGGTAGCGGCGGCCGCCGGCGATACATCCGCCTACAAACTCGCCGTCGTTTTGGAAGTCGAGCGTAAACAGCGGCTTCTTCTCACGCATTTCGCGGATAAAGTGATACATGTGCTCGCGCTGCTCGGGCGTGGGCATGAGCTCGGGGGTTGCATTGCGGCCAACCGGCATAAAGTGGAAGTACCAGCAGAAGAGTGCTCCCTCGCCGATCATCCAGTCCATGTTCTCCTCGGTAGCAACCGTATCGGCATTGGCGCTGGTCCAACAGGTGGAGATACCAAACGGCAAGTCGCGCTCGCGCAGGAGTTTCATGGCGTGCTCGATCTTTGCGTAGGTACCCTCGCCGCGACGGGCGTCGGTTGTGTGCTCATTGCCCTCGGCGCTGATGGCAGGGACAAAATTACCTACGCGAATCATGTCGTCGCAGAAGGCCTCGTCGATCAGCGTGGAGTTGGTAAAGCAGAGAAACACGCAGTCCTGATGTTTTTCGCAAATTCTGATTAGGTCGTGCTTGCGGACGAGCGGCTCGCCGCCGGTATAGATGTAGATATGCGTACCGAGCTCTTTGCCCTGCGTAACGATAGAGTCGATGTCTTCGAACGAGAGATTCTGCTTGTAGCCGTACTCGGCGGCCCAGCAGCCCGTGCAATGCAGGTTGCAGGCGCTCGTGGGATCGAGCAGGATGGCCCACGGAACGTTGCACTGGTACTTTTCGCGGTTCTTTTCCTGCTCTGGCCAAGCAAGCAGGTTGGCGTCGACAATGAGGGTCTTAAGCAGTTTGGTTCGCATCTGGGGATTAAGGCTGAACACACGCATGATCAGGTCATACCAATTGCCGCGGCTCTTGATGACATTGGTGAATGCCTCTCGCTGTACAGGAAATACGCGATTGGGGACCAGCTTGTTCACGAGGTCCATGATTTTGTCGATGTTTTCTTGCGGGTTGTCGTCGAGATAATCGATGAGCTTGTTAAGCGCTGCACGCTCTGCTGACTGTGTAAGCGACATGGGTATATCCTTTCACGTGTGCTTAATGTGTGATAATACCCACTTGTAGATTAAACGAAGTTTAAAGATTTGTAATGTGTCTATTCAACGAATCAATTTGATTTGGGGTGAAGCGTTATACCTTACGCTCTCTAAGTTGCGGTGAAATAGGGTCAGATAGGGGGTGCGGACGATTTCTTGGACCGCGCCTAGGCGTATCCATGGAGTGGGTATGATGAATTGGACACCTAGTTAAGAGCGAAAGGTGTTCAAGATG
>CAVGCW010000016.1:0-38223 GCA_963628025.1 Alloprevotella sp.
CGCCGGGCCGACTCGCTTCGGATCGGGCGCTACACCAACTTTCTCGACACTACCGCTATTGCTGCCGGTCCAAAGGGGCGTGGTGGCCGAGAGGGAGCCATTTCGGGCATTTTGCCTGCTACTAAAATGGTATCAGTACTCATATTTGGCATTTTTTGCCCATAGCCCTTTGGGGCCGGCTCGAAAAGAGCAATCTGGGGGTGTTTGCTGCGGGCGCGGGGCTTCCAAACAGCGCTCGGGGTGGCGGGGAACTCAGAATTCGACCGCGGGGAGGGCATTCATCAGCTGTGTCAGGAGTGTCCCTAAGTGCCGGCACATAAGGACCGTCCTTAACTGCCGGAGGGGGACGTCGGTTGTGGCCGACGCCCCCCTCCGTGTGCAAGCAGATTTGGCTGCGCGTTACTTGTCGGTGCCTAGCTTGTGCGGTTTGTAGGCGAGGGCGCTGACGAGTGCATCGGCAGCGGATTTGACAGCCGCCGGCTGCGGATCGTTAACGTGATCCTCGGGATGCACGGGCAGGTCCTTCTTGACGGCATCGTGGATGAGCTTAAGGTACTCGGTCACACCCGCGTTCGAGAGGTGCGTGCCATCGCCGTCGAACAGATCATTGCGGTTGGCACTATATCCGTACCAGTCGATAACGCGAACGTTTTTGTAGCGCGTGGCGGCGTTGGCGATGGCCTGGTTCGTGGACCCGACCCACGGCTGCGGGCTACGCGTGTTTACAAATACGACAATACGCTGCTCGCCGGCGTCGGCCATGATCGCATCGACCTGGGCGTCCGTTACCAAACCGTTGGTGCCCAGGGCAAAGACCACGATCTTGCCGGCAAGGTTCTGCTGGATATAGCCCTCAAATGTCGCGCGCCCCGCATCAAACTGGCGGCCCTTTTCGGCATCGATATGGCTGTGCGGGAACACGCCGTCAAAGGTGTCTACGGCACGCAGCGACACGGAGTCGCCGATCATAAGCAGATCGTAGGAGCCATCGGGGAAGCCGTCGTTGTCCTTGTCGGTGTCGTCGGCCGCCTGCTGGTCGGTGGGCGCGGTGTTCTTGGCTTCCTTGTTCAGAACTTCGGCGCCCTCGCCGCTCAGCGCAGACGTCTCGGGCACAAAGATCAGGCCGCCCAGTGCAACGACCAACACGACAGCGCAGGCTGCGCAGACAGGGATGTGCGTGCGTGCCCAGTTGGCGGGCGTGGTGGTGCCATCGCGGAATTCGGCGACGGTGCGCCCAAAGGCGCCCTTCCTAAACGGAGTCTCGATAAAGCGATAGCAGCACTCTGCCACGGCGACCACCAACAACACCTGCAAAATGTACTGCCACCACGGCGTATCGTTGATGTTGGCGACCGGGTTCATGAGGAGCAGCAGCGGATAGTGCCACAGGTAGATGCTGTAGGAGCGCTTGCCAACCCACACGAGTGGCTCGGCGGACAGCGCGCGGGCAACCATTCCCTGGGGCTGCACGCAGGCCGCGATGACCATGAGCGTGAGGATCGAGCACAGCAGCGTGCCTCCGCGATACTGGAAGGCGGTGTAGCCGTTGGTGAGCGCGACCATGGCGGCAAGGCCAACCAGACCCACGACGCCCAACACATCGATGGATGCGGGCGAGGACCAAAAACGCACGAGGGCGCTCGGCTGTGCCGGGGCGGTCTCGGCTGCTTCGTCGGCCTTCTCGCCAGGTTTGCCCTCGGCGTTCTTGCCGTGCTTGGCGGCGCCAGCCAGGCGATTGAGCCCCAAACGATGAGCGAGACGCACCGGCGCCAGGTCGCGATCGGGGATAAAGGCCATCCAGGCACCCAGCAGCAGCGAGAACACGCGGGTGTCGGTGCCGTAGTACACGCGGCTGGGGTCGGCGACAGGGTTGTAAAGCACCATCATGGCTAGGGCAGATACCACGGCAAGGCCCAGAACCACGCGGCGCGTGTTGGGTTTGCTCACATGCATGGATACCATGGCAAACAGCAGTGGCGGCCAAATCAGGTAGAACTGTTCCTCGATGGCAAGCGACCAAAAGTGCGTGAGCGGCGAGGGGTCGCCCAGAGCATTGAAGTACGAGACGTTTTGGGCAATCTGCCACCAGTTGTTGAAGAACAGCAGCGACGGCAGGATGTCGGGGCGCATCTTGGTGAGCATCACGTGGTTAAAGAGAGTGCACAGCGCGCAGGTTACCACCACGACGGTTACCACGGCGGGGACCAGGCGACGGATGCGGCGGATCCAGAAGCTCTTGAGGTCGATGCGGCCGGTCTTAGCGACTTCGTTGAGTAGCAGGCGTGTGATCAGATAGCCCGAAAGCACAAAGAAGATCGTGACGCCGAGCAGACCGCCCTGCGCCCACGTGAGGTTGAGGTGATAGAGCACCACCGCGACGACGGCAAGCGTGCGCAGGCCGTCAAGGGCAGGGATGTAGCGGGACTTGGGGCGAGCAGGCGTCTGCTCCGCGGCGGGAGTGTTGGCGCGGCCCGCGTTGTTGGCAGAAGCGCGATGGGGGCTCGTGGTGCGTCGCGGCTCGTTGGCACGGCGTTCGCTCTTCACGCGTTCGTGCGGCGCCGGCTCGTTGCCCGTGCGGCGTCGACCGCGCGAGCCCGATTGCGAGAATTGTTCCATAAAACATCATCCAATGACGAGAATAATCAGCACGTATTCATTGTAGCTGCCTGCTCCTGTGAATGCTTGCTGCTGGCGCAACCTCAAGGGTGCGTTCACATCAAAGTGAACTAAAGTTATAGAGGTGCGAAGGCGCGCAATCGACGGTCGACGGTGGGTGCAAAGCCCGCAGATGAGGAGGTTTCCATGGCAGATCGCGGCATCGTTGCGGTGTTCGGCAGCATGAACATGGACCTTTCGGTGGCGTGCGAGCGCATACCGCGTGCGGGCGAGACCGTCGGCGGCAGCGGGTTTATCACCAACGCCGGCGGCAAGGGCGCCAATCAGGCCGTAGCTGCCGCGCGTATGGGCGCGTGCACGCACATGATCGGCGCGGTCGGTCGCGATGCGTTCGGCGCGTCGCTCGTGGCGGGGCTCCAAGGCGCCGGCGTGGACTGTGACTTTGTAGTGCATCGCGATGACGTGGAGACCGGTACCGCGACCATCATTCGCTGCGAGAGCGATAACCGCATCGTGCTGTCACCGGGCGCTAACCATGCGCTTGCGGGTGAGGATGTGGCCTGCGCGCTGAGGCGTCTGGTGGCCCATGAGCTCGACGGCGACGCCGGCGAGATTGCCCCGGCTGCCGGAAGCGTCTTTATCGCCCAGGGTGAATGTGACCTTGCAGCGACGGCCGATGCGCTTGTTTGCGCTCACGAGCTGGGGTTCTATACGGTCTTTAATCCAGCGCCTGCTTGTGAGTTGCCTGCGGAGGTCTGGTCTGCGGTCGACTTGGTCTGCCCCAACGAGACCGAGTGCCAGGTGCTGACGGGTATCCTGCCCAAGGACGATGAGAGCTGCGTCGCCGCGCTCAAAGCCCTGCTTGCCAAGGGCGCCGGCGCCGCGGTCATCACGCTGGGCGGCGCCGGCTCAGTTACGCTCGGCGATGGCGGTGAGCTGCTGCGCATGCCGGCACTTTCGAGCATGGTAGTCGATACCACGGCCGCCGGCGATACGTTTATCGGCGCGTTGGCGGCGGCTCGCCTAGAGGGCCTGCCGCTCTTTGAGTGCATGGCCGCGGGTGCTCGCGCCTCGGCAGTGACGGTGTCGCGCCTGGGCGCTCAGCAATCGATTCCCACGCGCGCCGAAGTTGAACATTGGTTTGGTTAAACGATAAAGACGGAGAAGCGGAGTAGAACAATGGCAATCAAGAAGCTGATCCTTGATCTGGATATGGGTGTTGACGATGCGATGGCGCTGGCCTATGCCATCGCGAGCCCCGAGGTGGAGCTCGTGGGCATCACCACGTGCTTTGGCAACGTGCGCGTCGAGCAATCGGCGCACAACTGCCTGGCGGTGCTCGATCTGCTGGGTCGCCCCGAGGTTCCGGTGTACCTGGGTGCCGACCGTCCTCTGCAGGCGACTGAGCCCTATACGCCGCCGGCGTCCACCGCGCTCATTCACGGCAAGAACGGCATCGGCGGCGCAAGCGTGCCCGCGTCGCCCTACGAGCCGGTGGGGGCGACCTCGGCCGACGGCAACGCTGCGGTCGATTATCTGATCGATGCCGCGCGCACCTATGGTCCCGATCTGGTCTACGTAGCGACTGGCCCGCTCTCCAACCTGGCGCTCGCCCTGGAGCGCGATGCGGCGGCGATGATGTCCATCGGCCGCGTGGTCGTGATGGGCGGCGCCCTTACCGTGCCCGGTAACGTGAGCGCGGGCGCCGAGGCCAATATGGCGAGCGACCCCGAGGCAGCCGACGCGGTGCTGCGCTCGGGCCGTAAGCTCACCATGGTGGGTCTGGACGTGACGCATCGCGTGGTGCTCACACGCCGCGACATTGCCGGCTGGACGGGCTCGGGCACCATGGCGGGCTGCGCATTTGCGAGCATGGTCGAGCACTACATTGGCTCGTACGAGATGAACGCACCCTACCTGGGTGGTTGTGCGCTGCACGATCCGCTGGCCGTTGCCGTGGCGATCGACCCCACGCTCGTAGGTGCGCTCGGCTGCAACCTGCGTGTTGATCTGCTGGGCGAGTACCGCGGTCGCACCATCTGCGATGAGCGCCGTCTGTCCGACCCCGACAAGAGCGCACTCGTGGCGCTGACCGTCGACGCCCCGCGCTTCCTGTCCGAGTTCAAGGCGCGCATGGCCCGCGTCCTGGGCTAAGTTGTCTTTTTGGGACGGGGCTTTTTTTGACTGGTATGATTGGTGCGACCATTCGAACCAGCTAAAAGAGCCCCGTCCCAATTTGACTATCGAGAGGATCTGCCATGGAGCGCATCGCGAGCTTTTCCGTTGACCATCTGCTGCTTGAGCCCGGCGTGTATGTGAGCCGCATCGACCGCGATCCGGCGACCGGCGCCGCCGTCACCACGTTTGACCTGCGCCTGACCACGCCCAACAAGGAGCCGGTCATGAACACGGCCGAGTGCCACACCATCGAGCACCTAGGCGCGACGTTCCTTCGCAATCATGCCGAGTGGTCGAGCCGCATTGTCTACTTTGGCCCCATGGGCTGCCGCACGGGCTTTTACCTCGTCGTGTTTGGCGAGGTGACGAGCGAGGAGATCCTGTCGCTCGTCCGCGAGCTGTTTGAGTTTGTCGCCGACTTTGAGGGCGATGTCCCCGGTGCCGCTCCCGAGGAATGCGGTAACTACTTGGACCAGAACCTTCCCATGGCTAACTGGCTCGCACGCCGTTACCTCGACCGCGACCTGGCCGATATCGACGAGAAACACCTGCACTATCAGCAGGCGTAAGAGCTTTGTCGCCCAAAACGAGCGCATTGGGCGCCTTCGCTTATGCGGGGGCGCCTTTTTGTTGATTGGTCAGGACGAGCGTTCAAAATCGCTCATGTTTGTTCTAGAATGTTCGTATAGTCACATTTACGAACAGGAGTGAACATGCATATCTACTCTGTCAACGATCCCGAGTTCAAATCCTATGGCAACGTTTGGGATGACGTTTCGTCCGAGCTCACGTCGCCCGTGCTCGAGGCGCTCTCTGCCACGCCCATTCCCGAGGGCAGCAAGTACGTAGCAAGTGCGCCGGAGCTCGAGGGCGCCAAGGATGCCGATAAGTTGGGCTTTCTCATGTTTGGTGGCCGTCCCTTCCAGCTCGGCTGGTGCAACGGTCACAACACGCGCCTCAACTGCCTGGAGTACCACCGCGCCAGCGAGTTCAACCTGGGTGCTCGCGATTTTATCCTGCTCGTGGCGCATCGCTGGGAGATCGAGGACGGCAAGCTCGATACCGCGTGCGTCAAGGCGTTCCGCGTGCCGGCGGGCAAGGTTGTCGAGGTTTTCAACACCACGCTCCACTACACGCCGTGCATGGTCGACGATGGGGGCTTCCAGGTGATGGTGGCGCTGCCGGCGGGCACCAACGGCCCGCGCCCCGAGGCCGCAGCCGACATGCCTGCCACCGGTGACAGCTACTGCTACTGGAAGGCCGACAAGTGGGTCCTCTGCCATGCTGACAGCCCCAAGGCAGCCGAAGGCGGCTACGTAGGCCTCATCGGCAAAAATATCGACATCACCGTGGACTAGCGCATCGCCCCAAACCACCACAAAGGTGCCTGTCCCCTTTGCGGTGGTTTGGGGCGGGCGGATATCGGGAAGTGTCAGACGGGGGAGGCTGCCGGGCGCCTTGCCGTCTGCGGATTTTGGGACATGCGGCCCGCTTTTTCGACCCATCTGTCGGTACACTAAAAGCACTATGGGTACCCGCGAGCGACATATCGGCCACGCGGCCGCCCGGACCGCGCCGGTTGCGGATCCCAGGGGCGGCAGGCTCTTCGCCATGCCGCGATTCCTTGTTGGCATAACACATCGGGTATACCGTCACCGCGTCTTTGCTATCGCCGGCGCCATCACCGCGCTGTTCCTCATGTTTTTGGCAGTCTTGCCGGCGCTGTTCGCCTTCGACCCCAAACTTTCTAACGCCGTGCCCGCCTATAGCGAGGTGTCCGAAGAGGTCGTGGATGCGCTCGTCCATTCGAGCTCTCTCCCGCTGCTTGTCGCCGCAATTGTATTTTCAATTTGGGGCGTATCGGTCTATCTGCGCTGTTTGGACTATGTGCTGCGCCGCCGCCTTGTTGCCATCGCCACCATCTGCGCCCTGTGGATGATCGAAGTCATTCTCAAGTACAAGTCGTTCACGCCGTTCTATGCCACCGTGCTGTGGTACCTGTACTACGTGCCCATGACGCTCATTCCGCTGCTCTACCAGTTGTGTGGTCTGCGCCTTGCGGGTCTGGAGCAACACCGCCTGGGTCGCCGCTACTGCGCTGCGCTGTGGATTGTGGCCATCCTGCTTATCGGATTTGTGCTCACCAACGATTTTCACCAGCAGGTCTTCCACTTTGACCGTACAAGCGACACCTGGAGCAACGATTACACGTACGGCTGGGGTTATTTCGCCGTTCTCGTGTGGACGGCCTTTAACTTTGTGGCCTTTTTTATCCTGGTGGGCCGGTCCTCGTCCTTTCGCATCCAACGTTTCTCGGGCACGGCGGTGCTCGTGCTGCTGGGCGGCGCGTTCTTTGCCATCTCATATGCGTTGCGCGTGCCCTGGGTATGGAGGCTCAACTTCTCGCTCATCTATTGCGTCTTGTGTGTGGTGGCGATGGAAATCTGTCTCGATTGCGGTGTCATTCCGTCATATCACGACATCGCCGGCATCTTCGACACCTTGCCGCTCGACCTCAAAGTTCTAACGCGCGACCTGCAGGAAGTCTATGCCACGCCGGTGTCAAAGCCAATGCCGGTAGGCGTGTGCGAAGAGCTGCGAGCCCAGGAACACGGGCATGCCCATGCCTTTGCCGTGGAGTCCAATCCCGATGTAATGTACCGAGCCTTTCCACTGCTGGGTGGATCGTCCCTGCTTGCCCAAGACGTGTCGGATCTCAACGAGCTTAACCGTGAACTGGCACACCGTCGCATGGAGCTGCAGCGTCAAAACGAGCTGCTCGCTGCCGACTACGACCTTAAGACGCACCTGGCAGATCAAGAGGCCGAGACCTTGCTGGTTCAAGACGTGGACCAGGCGCTTGCCCGCGCGCTCGAAGGGATGTACGACCTGCTGAGCTCGCTGCCGCCGTTGACCGATGAAGCGTCTTCGCACGAGCGTTACCGCATGCTGCAGCGAGCCAAGATGCTCGTCGCCTATTGCAAGCGCAAAGGGTCGCTCACGTTGGCACGGCACGGGGAGAGCGGTTTTGATCGCGACCGCATTCAGCTCATTGCCAACGAGCTCGCAAGCGACCTGCGCACCATCGATATCGATTGCGCTTCGATTATCGCCATACGGCGCCCGATGCACGCCAGTACGGTAAGCGCCCTGTACGACTGCGTGTATGACTTTGCGTTTTTTGCCTACACCACCGACCATCCGGCGCTTATGTATCACTTGGGCGACCATGACCGATGCAGTGTCGAGCTGCGCGCCACGCTTTTTTCCAACGATGATGAAGATCTTTCGCAGACGCCCGCCGCGCAAGAGCTCGAAAGCGCTCTGCAAGGGCGCAACGTGGCATACCGCCTTGAGGGCGAGCCCGGCCAGCTGCGCATGATCGTCTTGATGCCGCGGGCGGGTGAATGACGATGCAGATTTCGCTCATCCTTCCCCAAATCGTTGCGCTCGATGTTGTCTTTGCCCTGGCTGCGTGTCTGCAGACGATTCACGTCCCGCTCATCGCATCGCGCCGCTCGTCCTATAACCGTAAGGTGATTTGTGCCTACGAGGCGAGCCTTGTACTTCACCTAGTTATTTCGGCGCTCATCTTGTTCGCGTCGTCTGGCTCATATCTGGTGGCGCCGCTTGACGTTTGCGCCAGGGCAATGGGCAGAGCGTTGTGGCTCAATGCCGTGATCTTTGCCTACGGCGTGGTGCTTATGGTGCGCTATCGTCGCCCCGTCATGCTGGCCGAACTGTTGCTCGTTGCCGCCGTGACGCCGCCGGTGGTTTTTGCCATGGGCTCGGCGTGGACCGTTGTCCTTATCGCAGAGGGAGCGTTTTTCCTGTTCCGCTCCATTGCGGCGCTCTTGATGGATGTCCGCAACCGCCAGGAGGATATCACCGCGTTCTCGACGATCGAGACCATCAACGTGATTCCCGTGGGCATCCTGTATCTGGACCCGAGGGGCCGTCCGCTGCTCATGAACCGCTGCATGCGAAAAAACCTGGTGGAGCTTCATATGCCCACCGACCTAGGCGATATGAGCGGTACATGGAACGACCTGCGCAAACTCAGCATGCAAATGCCCGAAAGCAGCCAGAACCGCGTGCGGATTAATCTGGACCGCTTTGGTGAGGCGCGCGTTGTGGTCGAGGTTTCTCCCGCCGAGATTCGCTTGTTCGTGCACGATGACGTTATGGTTTCGGGCCGCCTCTTCGAGCGCATTATCGGTCTGGATGTAACAGAGTATGCGCATGCCCATGATCGCCTAGCGCAAGCCAACCACCTGCTTGAGCTTGCGGGCCAAGAGCTCCAAGCCCAGATCGAAGAAGTCAAAAAAGTTGCTGACAATGCGGCCTATCTGCGTATGCGCGCTCGCGTGCACGACGTGATCGGGCAGCGCCTGTCCATTCTCCATCGTTATCTGGAGGAAGGGCGCCTGGATGACGAGTCACTCGAGCAGATCGACCCGCTGCTGCGCTCAATCGCTGCCGATCTGCGCAGCGGGGGCGACAGCGAACCGGCAGAGCAACTGGGCGATATCGTCCATGCCTTTGGCCTGGTGAGCGTGCAGATCGATGTGGAGGGCGAGCTGCCAAACGACGCGCGTGTCGCCGCAGCATTTTTGCAGATTATCCGCGAAGCCTCGACCAATGCCACCAAGCATGCACAGGCCCATCAGGTCCATGTGCGCCTGTGGCAGGAGGGGACAGAAGACGGCGCTGTCGCGCGGATGGTCGTTTCTAACGACGGCGCGCCTGCACCCGTATCGTATCGCGAGGGAACGGGTATCCCAGGTATGAGGCATGTCGCACAGAATCTGGGCGGCAGCCTGGAAGTCCACACCGCCCCGCCCTTCACGCTTACGGTGTCCATCCCGCTCGCCTCCAGCGCCACGGCCCAAAGGAGAAGTTCATGATTCGCGTGTTAATCGTCGAAGACCAGGCTATCTTGCGCGAGAGCCTCGCGCGCTCCGTCGGTGACCAGCCCGACATGACGGTTGTTGCCGCGATCGCCGACGCCTCGGATGCCTTGGACGTTGTGCTTAAGGAGCGCCCGGACATGATACTGATGGACGTGTGCACCGAGCACGATTCCAACGGCATCGTGGCGGCGGCGCGCATCAAAGAACAACTGCCCGAGTGCCGCGTCATTATCATGACGGGTATGCCCGAAATCACCTTTGTGGACCAGGCACGCGAGGCGGGCGTCGACAGCTTTGTGTACAAGAACGTCGGTATCGACGAGCTTTTCGCCGTGATGCGCTCCACGCTGGCGGGTTACTGCACGTTTCCCAAGCCGCCCGAGAGCATCTTCTCGGGCACGGCGGCCCTCGACGATGTCGAGCTGTCGATCTTGCGCCTTGCCTGCGAGGGTAAAAGCCGCCGCGAGATCGCGGCCGAGCTGTTTATGAGCGAGGGCACCATCAAACGCCGCATCTCGGAGATTCTCAATAAGACCGGCTACGACAACATCATGCGCCTGGCCGTGCGCGCAGTAACGGAGGGCAGCATCGTTCCCAACATGGAGCGCCCGTAGTCGGTGCGCTCACCCGTGTTCCGGCGCCGTAAAGATAGGCCGCCCGCCGTTTCGCATCTAAAAACGACGGGCGGCCTGCTTGTATGGGCAGTGCTGTCGGCATAAAGCGGCGGGGCCGCAGGATTATCTCCTGCGGCCCCGCTTGACATGTGCGCGGATGTGTCCGCCAATCCGCGGCTGATGTTACGTGCCGTTACGCGATGGTTGCGGTGTAAGAGGCGACGTCCTCGTAGGAATCGGTCAGATAGGCGTCGATGCCGATGGTCGTGTTGACCAGGTCGTCAAGGCTGTCAAGCTCGCCGTTCGAGAACGTGAATTCCTCGGTGGCGTTGGTGCCGGGCATCAGGTGAGCCGAGAACCAGGGTTCCTTCATGGTGCCGTTGACGTTGGTCTTGCCGGAAGGAGCGTAGAAGGTCAGGTCCTTGTCGCTCTTGTTGGTGATGTTGACGACAAAGCCGATGTCGCCCCAGTCGTCCTTGAACTTCTCGGTGATGGTGATGGTGCACAGATCGTCATCGGCGACGGTGACGGCGGGGGAGATTTCGACGCTCTGGACATCGTCGTCTTCGACGGCCTCATCGATCTCCTCTTCCTTCTCGACGTTCTCGCGATCCTTCTTCACCGTACCGGACAGATCCTTGTCGGACTTGGTGAAGATGAGCTTGTCGCCTTCCACCTCCAGGACGAGCTTGTCGTCCTTGAGCTTCAGGTCGTATGACTCGTCTTCGGCGGTGATCGTTACGGTGGTGGCGTCCTTGGCCTCCCATTTCAGGTCGTCGACCTCAAGGAACAAGTCAAGGGTGCCCGTGCCGTCCTCATCGAGGATCAGGATGCAGTTGACGCCCCACTCCTTGAGCATGTCCATGTACTCATCGGTGAGCTCTTCGCCATCGAAGGTTCCACCCGAGTACTGCCAGCTGCCGACGAAGTTGGCCTTGGGGTCTTTGCCGCCGCCGCTGCAGCCCGTCAGGGCAAAGGCGAGCGCCAGGACGCATGTCAGAAATGCGAGCACGGACTTTTTGAACGTTGTCTTCATGGTGTCCTCCTTTATCGAACGAAACCCATAGAAGCAAATGCGGGGGTGGCGGACCCCCCCGCCAATTACCAGATAGAGGGGCTAGGGCCTAGGCGTTCCGCAGTTGCTGCAGAACTTGCCGCCGTTTTCGCTGCCGCAGTTGGGGCAGAACCACTTGGCCGGTGCCGGGGCGGGTGCGGGACTGCCGCACTCGGAGCAGAACTTGCCGGTGTTGGTGGCGCCGCAGCTGCAGGTCCATGCGCCGGCCGCAGGTGCGGCGGTGGGAGCCGGTGCGGGGGCGGGAGCCGGAGCCGGCTGCGGAGCGGCCTGCTGCTGTGCCTGGCCGGCGGCGAACAGCTGGCTGGCGTTCATGCCGCCCATGCCACCTGCCATGCCCATGCCCATAAAGCCTGCCATCGCGCCGTTGGGGTTGGCGGCTGCCGCGCGCATCGCATCGCTCTGGGCGCTGGCAATGTTGGCTGCCGCCATGGTGGGATCGCGCATGACCGCGGCCTTCTGCAGGTCCTTGATCATCTGCTCGTCTTCTTGCGAGGCGGCGATGGAGTTGACGCCAAAGCTCACGATCTCGACGCCGCGCAGGTCACGCCAGTCGGCAGAGAGGACCTCGTTGAGCGCGCGGGCGAGCTCGGTGGTGTGGCCGGGGATGGCGCTGTAGCGGATACCCATCTCCGAGATCTTGGCAAAGGCGGGCTGCAGGGCGGTGAGCAGCTCGGACTTAAGCTGACTGTCGATCTTATCGCGCGTGTAGCTATCGGTCACGTTGCCGCACACGTTGGTGTAGAACAGCAGCGGATTGGTGATGCGGTACGAATACTCGCCGTTGCAGCGCACGGAGATGTCGACGTCCAGGCCAATGTTGTTATCGACCACGCGGAAGGGCACGGGCGAGGCGGTGCCGTACTTGTTGCCGATGATCTCCTTGGTGTTGATGAAGTAGACGCGCTGGTCCTTGCCTGCATCGCCGCCAAAGGTAAAACGGCTGCCGATATTGGCGAAGGTCTCCTTGATGGAATCGCCCAGGTTGCCGCTAAAGACGCTCGGCTCGCTGCCGGTGTCGAAGACGAACTCACCGGGCTCCAGCGCGACTTCGATGATCTTGCCGTTTTGCACCACGAGCATGCCTTGTCCGTCGTTGACGGCGATGACCGAGCCGTTGGAGATGACGTTGTCCTCGCCGCGCGTGTTGGAGCTGCGGCCACCGGTACGTTTGCTGCCCTTGCAGGCCAAGACGTCAGCAGGCATCGATTCGCAGTAGATAAATTCCTTCCACTGGTCGGCCATGACGCCGCCGGCAGCTCCCAATCCAGCTTTCAAGAGTCCCATGGTGATCTTCCTTTCTCGTCAAAGGCCGGGTGGTATTGGTTGGATTGCTTAGTCGTCCTTGTCGTCTTTCATGACAACGGTGGTCTCGGTGTGGCTGAAGGTGTCGTGTTTCTCGGTCAGGTCGAGCTCGCCACAATACTCATCGGCACAGGTTGCTTCGTTGGCCGTCTTGAGCTGGCCTACCAGTAGCACGTCTCCGATAATCACGATGATCAGCGGCGCGATGATATTGATGAGGATGCCCTCGATATCAAAGGTGAGGTAATCCGGATCGAAGGCGTATTCCCCCATAAAGAGAATCTGGGAGAGGATAAATCCGATCATAAAGAACAGCACCGAGGCGATGACGAGCTTGGGCTTGGAGCAGGGGAGCTCGCCGACCAAGCGGCCGGTCTGGCCGTTCATGGCAAACAGGTAGCTCTTGCCGTTCCACGAGGTGGAGAGCATCCAGACGGGGAACAGGGCGTAGTCGCTGTCTTCCCAGGTGTAGTCGAGCTGCTTGCTTTCGACCGTGGCATCGTCGTATTCGTCGACGACGGTCTCGCGCAGGGCCGAGATTGTGCTTTCTTCCATACGGCGCTCGGCGCGCGCCTTGCAGGTCTCGCAGTCCTCGTCGTAACGGTTGGCGATGTAGCCGGGCATATATGCGACCGAGAACGGACGCAGTGCGTCGTAGTCAAACGGCTCGATGGCGTCCATGTGGCCGTCGGGCATCTTGGATGATCCGTCGACGGGCACGCGCTTAAACGAGATATTGCCCTTGCGATAGGCATCGTAGTGGTCGGTGGTCGTGACGGTGCGGTCGGATTCCTCGGTCACGGTCTCGTTGGTCGCGTCAAAGTACACTTCGCCGTCAACGCGGGCGCCGTAGAGCCAAAACGGCACGTAGACACCTTGGACCTCGTCGATGTGGTTGCCGGTGACAAAGCTCTTGGGCAGCAAGATCTTGCCCTTGTAGTGTTCCTTGAGTGCGGCCGTGACGTCATCGCGCCCGAGCTTAAACGGAATCACCAGGTCGGGCGAGAAGTCGCCAGAGAGCTGGCCGGGCGCCACGGCGGAGTTGCCGCAGTACGGGCAGGTGGTGACGGCGACGGTGCCGTCGGACACGAGCTCGGCACCGCACGACGAGCAGATGTAGCCGGCGTTTTGGGCGAGTTCCTGCACCGCGTCGTCGGCGACGGGCTTGGGCGTTGCGGCTGCTGCATCGGCTTTGGCATCTGCCTTGTCCTGGCGCTCGCGATAGAGGGCCTCGACTTCTTCGACTTCAAAACGAGAATCGCAGTAGTCGCAGACGAGCTTTTGCTCGGCACTGGCAAAGTGAAGGGGGCCGCCACACGCGGGGCATTGATAGTTGACGCTCTCGAAGGCCATGATCGGTCCTTTCGCTGCCGGAGGCTATGCGCCGATGGCGCCGCCGCAGTATTCGCAGCGCCCGCTGGCATCGGGAATGGTGGTGGCTCCGCAGAAGGGGCAGGTCACCGCGGTCTTGGGGGCCTTGGCGGCCACGACGCTGTCGCGCGTCTCCTGACGCAGCTGCACCAGCGCATCGCGGACTTCGGTTGCCTGGCGCTTGGCCTCGCGATATTCGATGGAGCCGCGCTGATCGATGGTGGAGTCGTTCACGCGCAGGTTGATCTCGGTAAAGTACGGCGTGTTGACGTGGATGGTCAGATTAAAGTCGTAATCCAGGTCGTAGCGCGGCGGGTTGTAGCTCTCGCGCTCGCCGTCCTTGGTCTCGCGATAGATCTCGGTGCGTTGCTCGTCGATATCCATATCGCAGCCGAGTACCTGCGAGAACTCGATGATGTCGGGATTGGCGTCGCGCCAGCGGCTCTGCGAAGTGATGATCAGCAGGCCCGCGTCTTCATCGAGCATAATATTGGTGCGCCCGGCAGAAAGCGTGCGCGTGGGGTTGAACGAAGACAGGCGCTCGGCGTTGGCCTCGCGGTAGGCGAGTTGCTCACGGATATCGTCCGCGGTGCTGGAGCGATAGCCGTGAAAGTAGGGGGAGAGCTTGCCGGCGCACTCTTTGCACAGGTAGCCTTCATTGATTTTTGTCTTACCTAGAAGTCCCAGCTCGGCACCGCAAATCGCGCACTCTTTCTTCTCGAACATCTTGTCAAAGAAGCCCATGGCTGCCTCCCATCAACTGGTAGCGTGTGTCACTTTTGATGATGGGGGAGTGCGCGATCCTTCGCGATACCCAGACGGCTCAAGGAGTCTCCACAACTGGGACACATGGCCCATTTTTGACTAGTCGTTGGGGACGTTCTTAAACGACTAGTCGCGGGGGACACTCTTCGGCCACTCATTGGGGACGTACTTAAATGAGTGGTAGTTGGAGACACTCCTGGCCGAGCTAGAGATCGCGCGCGTCCCTTCTGGTCCATGCGGCTCAAAATCGCGGCGTGATGTGGACGGCTGGGGTCGAATTGGCAACATTTCGAGCCTGGCTTCGATATTGAGACTGGTTCTTTATTAAAATAGATTTCCAGACAATTGAGCGGCTGGGGGGGGGTTAACCATGAGGGGCATGGGAGACACAACCGCATATTTGCGTCGGGGCATTCGGGAGATTATATGCCTGGCGCTGTTCTTCTTCACGTTTTTGGCGTGCGAGTATCTCTTTGATGTGCGCATGGCCGAGTTCGTGCCATCGAGTGAGGTCGTCATCTACGAGAGCATCGTTGTCGGCGCGAGCGTGATTGGCTTTTTCGTGCGCCCATTTCTGTACTATCGCCTTCCCCAGACGATCGATGCGACGAGCGATATTACAGGCGTGCTGTTGGTATCGGCGTTGCTGCTGATGATTACGGCAGTGCGGTTTGAGGTAGTAATTGCCGGCGGCCTGGTGGCGTGCTGCGCCCTGGGCTATTGCGGATCGACCGCCCATGCCAATCTTGCGCGGCGTTTTGCGCAGACGCCCTGCCTGGCGCGCGCCGCCGCACTTTCCTATGCCATGGGCGTTCTGGTACAGGTGATCAACCACATGGTGATGCCTGTCGGTATTCCTCAGCAGGCTGTTCTGGTCGTCTGTGCGATCGCGCAGGTGGCGTTGCTCCACGGTGTCCGACGCGCCAAGCTGCGCGACGAGTCCGACCCCAACTTTGAACCCAGTGCTGCCGGGCTTTCGGTAGATGCTCTGGAATATGGCGCCAAGTGGCATGACGATCCCGAGGCAAAGGCGGCATTCCGTCGCGCCGTAGTTCGCCTGACCGTGGCGACGGCGTATCTTTCCAGCGTATTCGCCGCTCTCAACGCGGGCTTCACGACCTTGCATGCTGTCGGAGCCGTCGATTTGGGCGATTGGCCGCGCCTGCTGCTTGTCGTGAGCTCGTTGGTCGCTGGCGCACTATTTGACCTGCACGGCCGCTCGTATATGAATATCAGCATGACATGTGCCGCCATACTGTCCACGCTTTCGTTCTTTGTGCTCATCGTCGACGGCAATGGTGGCAACGAGCTCGCTGCCACGATCATTTTTTATCTGGGCTCGGGCTTTTTCGTGGTGTTCTTTACCACAAAATATGCCGCCGTCTCGCTCTATGCGCGCTGGTCATATTTTTGGCCGTGCATGGGTCGCGTCGTCAACAACGTGTGCTCGATGCTCGTGACGGCGCCGGCGGTGGCGATTATCTCGAGTCAAAACGTGCTGGCTGCGGTCGGTGCGGCGCTCGTGATGTTTGTGGGCATTGCGATTACGCTGCTGGGGCAGTTGGGGCAACGAGCCGATGATGCCGTGATGCAGGATGGCCTGCCGCTTGCCACCGACGATCTTGGTGGGGATCTTGCGCCCACATGCTTCGACCCCGAGCCCGTGGAGGCAGCGGAGCTCACGTCCGATGAACGCCTCGATGCTTTCGTCGCCACCTTTGGGCTTACAGAGCGCGAGCGCGATATTCTTGAGGTCTTGGTCGCTTCGGACCAGAGCGTTCAGGACATCGCCACAACGCTCTTCCTTTCGCGCTCCACGCTCTATCGCCACATTTCCTCAATCAACAAGAAGACCGATACCGCCTCGCGTGTGGCCCTTATCAACTTCTTCTGGTCCTGGACGCCCAAGGACTAGCTAATCCTCCAATAAGTTGCGGTGGAATAGTCCCTAAATTAAAGTCACGAGGCTTTAAACAGGAACTATTTCACCGCAATTGCTGAGGGGATAGATTGCGGCGGCGGCAGAGGCAACGGCAGTGGCAGGGGCGCTGG
Source organism: Alloprevotella sp. (assembly GCA_963628025.1). Taxonomy (GTDB): domain Bacteria; phylum Actinomycetota; class Coriobacteriia; order Coriobacteriales; family Coriobacteriaceae; genus Collinsella. The sequence continues at coordinate 16,887 of CAVGCW010000016.1, forward strand.
CAGCTGTGGTAGTGGCAACGGCAGCTGGCAGGGTGTTTTCCGTCTACTTGCTACAGCAGCTCGCCGTGGCGGGCAATGTAGCGGCGCTTTGCCAGCTGGGTGAGCGCGATGTAGGCAGAGACGATGCCGATGAGCAGCGCGAAGAAGCTCGTCGGCAGCGGCATGAGGCCCAGTGCATCGGCGATGGGGCTTGCCGGCAGCCAGGTGACGAGCGCCAGGCCCAGTACGGTGAGAACGCACAGTGTGGGCGCGGCGTGGTCGCGCGGGCTCGGCAGATGCGGGGAACGCAGCATGTGGACCACGAGTGTCTGCGACCACATGGACTCGACAAACCAGCCGCTCTGGAAGAGCGCAGCAAAGGTCGCCATACCCGCGACGTCGCCCGCGGCGGCAAGCTCGGACCAGCTTGCGTCCACGGCGGCGGGGCACACGACAAAGAAGAGCGCGGCGAAGGTCACGATGTCAAACAGCGAGCTCACGGGGCCCAGCTCGAGCGTAAAGCCCTTGATGGACGCGGCGTCCCAGGCACGCGGGCGGGCAGTCCAGGCGTCATCGACGGTGTCCCACGGCAGTGCGATGCACACGATCTCGTAGACCAGCGACAGCAGTACCAGCTGCAGGGCGCTCATGGGCAAAAACGGCAAGAACAGGCTCGCGACGGTCACGGACAGCACATTGCCAAAGTTGGAGCTCACCGTGGTCTTGAGGTACTTGAGCAGGTTGCCGTAAGTGCGGCGGCCTTCGATGATGCCGCGCTCGAGCACGCCCAGGTCCTTCTGAAGCAAGATGATATCGGCGGATTCCTTGGCAATATCGACGGCCGAATCGACCGAGATGCCGCAATCGCTCGCACGCATGGCGGCGGCGTCGTTGATGCCGTCGCCCATAAAGCCCACGGTGTGGCCGAGCATCTCGCGCATGACACGTACCAGGCGCGCCTTCTGCAGCGGCGAGAGCTTGGCGAAGAGGTGGGTTTTCTCGGCGCGCTCGGCAAGTTCGGCGTCATCGAGCGCATCGATCTCGGAGCCGAGCAAGACGTTGCTCGCATCGATACCAATCTGCTCGCAGACGGTGGCGGCGACGCGGTCGTTGTCGCCGGTTAGGACCTTGACCGCCACGCCCTTGGCCTCGAGGGTGGCGACGGCGCCCGCAGCACTTGCTTTGGGCGGATCGAGGAAGGCCAAAAAGCCCATCAGCACCATGTCGCACTCGTCGGCGATGCCAAACTCGCCCACGCAGCGCGGATTGGTCTTCTGCGCCACAGCAATTACGCGTAGGCCCTCGGCGTTAAGTCTGGCGACCTGCTTGCGAATCTGGGCGAGCTTGTCTTTGGTGAGCGGCTGAGCGATGCCATCGACCTCGACAAAGGAGCAGATCTCGAGCATTTCCTCGGCAGCTCCCTTGGTAACCATCTGGGTTTTGCCCTGGGCGTCGGCTACAACTACGCTCAGGCGACGGCGCGAGAAATCGAAGGGCACCTCGTCGACCTTGGTATAGCGGTCGCGCAGGCTCTGGCCCAGCATGGAATCGGGTGCGACGGTCGAGGGTGTCACATCGGCACGGTCGATTACGGCCAGGTCGATAAGGTTCTTGAGGCCGGTCTGGAAGAAGCTGTTCAAAAACGCATGGCGCAGCACGCGCGCGTCCTCGTTGCCATCGGTGTTGAGGTAGCGCTCGAGCACGATGCGGTCTTCGGTGAGGGTGCCGGTCTTGTCGCAGCACAGGACGTCCATCGCTCCGAGGTTTTGAATCGCCGGCAGCTCCTTGACGATAACCTGGCGACGGGCGAGGTCCTTGGCGCCCTGCGACAGGCTCGTGGTCACGATGACGGGAAGCATCTGCGGCGTGATGCCCACGGCCACGCTCGTGGCGAACAGCAGCGCGTCGATGACGTTGCCCTTGGTGGCGGCGTTGATGGCAAAGACGGCCGGCGCCATAACGAGCATCAGGCGCACCAGCAGCATGGAGACGCTCGAGACGCCGCGGTCAAACGCGCTTTTTTCGCCGCGCCCGTTGAGCATCTTGGCGATGCCGCCCAGGTAGGTGTCCGAGCCGGTGGCAACGACAAGCGCCATGGCGGCGCCGTTTTGCACGGAGGTGCCGGTAAAGACGATGTTCTTGCAGGCAGAGAGTGGCAGTGCGGAGCCGTCGGCGCCCTCGACGACGGTGACGGCGGTGGTCTTCTCGACGGCCTCGCTCTTGCCGGTGAGTGCGGACTCGATCACAAACAGGTCGCGCGCGGTGATGATGCGGGCATCTGCCGGCACCATATCGCCGGCAGAGAGACGGATTACATCGCCGGGGACGAGCTCGTCGAAGGGGATCTCGATGCGCTCGCCGTCGCGCAGGGCGGTGCAAGTGTTGGAGACCAGGTCCTTGAGGGCCTCGGCCGCATTGCCGCTGCGGGCTTCCTGGATAAACTTCATGCCGCCCGATACCAGCAGCATGGTGCCGATGACGATGACCGTGGAGGGGTCGCGCTGCGGTTCGGGCACGGCGAGCACGTCGATGTAGAGCGAGACCAGTGCGAGCGCGGCGAGGATGCCGGCGAAGGGATCGATGAACGCGTCGGCGATGCGGCGGGCGAGCGTTTTGGTCGTTGCCTCGATGGCGTTGGGGCCGACGGCGTTCAGGCGCTCAGTTGCCTGCTCGACGGTGAGGCCGTTTGCCGTGGCGTCAAGCAGTACGAGGGCGTCCTCGGCACTATGGGTGGCGGCGAATATGGTGTTCTTGGACAGGCCGGTATGAGCGGCAGGGCGCGCCGTGCGGCGGCGCTTGGAGATGGCTTCGAGTGCCGTGACGGTTTTGAGCATCAGCATAGGGTCCTCCTTGTTGAGGGGAGTTAGCGTACGTGTCGTATTTGCTTCAAAAAACCTAGATGTCGCTCACGTCAAGCTCTTGAGCCCACAAAGGGTGCAGCGCGCCTTTGCGGTGGTTTTGGCGATCTGCCGGTGGCGTTTATGCGTGTGCGGAGTCCTCGCGGCGTGCCGAGGGCGACATGCAGGTTTTTCGACTAGGACTGCCTTCCATGGCACACCTCCTAAAGGCTGAGCGCAGCGCGCTTTGGGTATCTCGTACCCCTTTTTAATCCGCCCGTATTCTTGATGAGGGGGTTTGACATGTCAACCCCATTGTTCGGAAAACCATTCCCCCTGACAAAGCCTTTACAGAATGCCGTGGCCCCAAAGCGCGCCCGCATCGACGCTTCGCCTGCGCTAAACTGGAAGGCACGTACGCGATTACGAGAGGAGCCCGCATGGAGGCTTACAAGCAAGAGTTCATCAAGTTTATGGTCGAGTCCGACGTCCTTAAGTTCGGCAGCTTTACGCTCAAGAGCGGCCGTCAGTCCCCGTTCTTTATGAACGCCGGCGCTTACGTGACGGGCTATCAGCTCAAGAAGCTGGGCGAGTATTACGCCCAGGCCATCCACGATAACTTTGGCGACGACTTTGATGTGCTGTTTGGACCGGCCTACAAGGGTATTCCGCTGGCCGTCGTGACCGCAATTGCCTACCACGAGCTGTACGGCAAGGAGGTCAAGTACTGCTGCGACCGCAAGGAGGCCAAGGACCACGGTGCCGATAAGGGCAACCTGCTGGGTTATGAGCCCAAGGACGGCGACCGTGTGGTCATGGTCGAGGACGTTACCACCAGCGGCAAGTCCATCGACGAGACCTATCCCAAGGTCAAGGCTGCTGCCGATGTCGAGATCAAGGGCCTGATCGTGTCCCTCAACCGCATGGAGGTCGGCAAGGGCGGTGTGACCACCGCGCAGAAGGAGATCGAGGCCAAGTACGGTTTCCCCGTCGCGAGCATCGTCTCCATGGCTGAGGTCGTCGAGACCCTCTACAACCACGAGATCGACGGCAAGGTTGTCATCGACGACGAGCTCAAGACCGCCATCGACGCCTACTACGAGCAGTACGGAGCTCGTTAGTTACGGCGTTTTACCAAACGCCGTAACCGGCCGACGCTGCAAGCCCGCCGGAGCGGCAATCTGCCTTTCAACTTCGGCGGCATGACCAGAAGGTCAATGCCGCCTCGTTTCAAGGCACCTTGCTCGCTCTGGCGGGCTTTCGCTGTCGTTGCCAAAACATCGGCGTTGCCTTGGCCGTCAATAGTCATTGGGGACGTTCTTAAATGACTAGTCAGAAATGAGCGTGGATAAGCGTCCAAAAATCCACGCTCGTCGCTACTTGAGCCCTGGGAGGCGGGTGTAGGGGAATGAGCGCTCTAGGAATTCGGCACAGCGGGCGTAGTCTTTGGCGAAGTAGCTGCTGTAGAGCGAATCGAGCACGTATTGCACGGCTATGTGGCTCGCGAACTGCGTGATGCGGTGCGTCATGCTCTCGTGATCGCTCACCGTAAGGTAGGCGGCAAAGCCGGGGTGAATGCGCGCGCAGTATGGCGTGCCGATGACGATGACCGGGACATGCCGGCTGCTGAGGATCGGCAAGATTTCCTTGAGGTTGGGCGCAAGGCCGCTGTAGGAGATAACGATTGCCGCGCGGTCTGAATCCGAGGTAAGCGCAGTGCGCACCTGTGCCTCGATGTTGCCGTAGCATGTGGCGCTTTTGCCGGACGAGAGCAGGCGGTCGCGGAACATTCCCGCTGGATAGAGGTTGTGCGAGCCCGTGTAGATGTCGACCTGTCGGGCGTTCGCGATGAGCTTGGCGGCGTGGTCAAGCTGCGTGGGGTCGAGCAGCTCCTGCGTTTCGGCCAGCGTGGTCTGGTAGAGTCCCTCCATGCGCTCCATGACCTGCGCAGGGGTGGACGTAGCGTCGAAGGGAAAGTTGATATCCACGTCGCGTCGGTTGCCTGCCTCGGTTGCTAAGCGAATAAGCTCGACCTTGAGATCTTTGAAGCCCTCGAGGCCGAGCTTTTTGCAAAAACGGTGCACGCTCGCGACCGAAACGTTGGCGCGCGTGGCAAATTCCTTAATAGAAAGCCCGCGGATGTCCTCGCCGATGGCAAGGGCTGCAATGCCGAGCTGCTGCTCGGTGGGGGTGAGGCCCTGTGCCTCGGTAATCTTGCGCTTGATATCCATGCGAACTCCCACACTCGCCAAACCTACCAAAAAGGGATGGGTTTATTTTGGCACGTTTCGGTCGGTATCAGGAAGTGTCAGGGACGGGGCGGCGGCAGGACTCGAGAGCGAAAAGAAGTATCGGGTTTGGTGCGCCCGCTTCTGCCCGTCCCGTGCGCAGGCGATACTCGGCTTATCGACTCGCGATGCAAAGGAGATGCTCGTCCCACGAGCACTACCGGGAAGGGCTCGCGATTCGAGTTCCCACCTTAGCATTTGAACCATTTGGCACTATAATCACCATAGGCATGCGCAAAACGTTGCGCTTAATCAAGAGGAGAAAACGTATGGGTCTGTTTGACATGTTCAAGAAGAAGGCTGAGCCCGCGGCTGCCGCTGCTCCGGCCTCCATCTCTGCTTCTGCCGGCGCCGACGTGCTGTGCTCGCCCGTCAAGGGCAAGGTCATCAAGATGGCCGACGTGCCCGATCCCGTCTTTGGTGGCGAGGTTCTGGGCAAGGGCTGTGCCGTGTGGCCCGAGGACGATCTGGTCTACGCTCCCTGCGACGGTAAGGTGACCGTCACCATGGGTCACGCCGTGGGTCTGCAGTCCGATAGCGGCATCGAGGTTCTGGTGCACGTTGGCGTCGATACCGTCAACATGAACGGCGATGGCTTCGAGGGCTTCGTCAAGGCCGACGACGTTGTGAAGGCCGGCCAGCCCATACTCAAGATCGACCGCGCCAAGATCGCCGCTGCCGGTTACAAGGACTGCGTCGTGGTGGCCGTGTCCAACACCGCCGAGTTTGCCGACGTCGAGCTCACCGTTGAGGCAGAGTCCGCCGTCGCCGCCGGTGACGCCATCGTTAAGGTCGTTCGCAAGTAAACTGCGGCGTTCAAAGGATGTGCAAGGGTGGTCGGGTTTTCCGGCCACCTTTTTTATTGCACCGCGGGAAAGCGTTTTATTGCGCGTTGGGCGGGCTTGCAAACCGTTCGGACGCTAAAACGAACCGACCGCGCCTTCGCGTTGCCGAGGGTGTTCATAAGTGGATAGTATGGGCTTACTTATTACAACGTGTGCCGCGTCCGGGAAGCGCGGTGCCGCTCATTGGGAGGAACAACATGAAAAAGAAGCTGCTGCTTGCGCCCCTCATGGCCGTCTTGGTTGCATGCGTGGTCGTGCTTTCCGGCTGTGGAGGTCCTTCGGTTGAGGAGCTCATCACCGAGGATCTTACGACGCAGTTTGACGAGGTCAAGAACGGTGGCGACGACTTCCTTTCTGGTCTGGAGGAAGCTTCGGGCGACGAGTTCGAGCAGCTGGGTATCGATCCCAAGGAGTATGCCAAGACCTATCTCGAGGGCTTTGACTACAAGATCGGCGACGTGACGGTCGACGAGGACAAGGGTGTCGCGACCGCCGAGGTCTCTATCACCTGCAAGTCTATGAACAAGATCGTCGAGGACTTCTCCACCCAGTATCAGGAGAAGGTCGCCGCGCTTGACACGGTTCCTTCCGATGACGAGCTGTACAAGATGGCCGGTCAGGTTATGGTCGATGTGACCAAGGCCACCGAGCCCAGGAAGACCACGGTTATCTTCAAGTACACCTGCAACGACGACGGCGAGTGGTCTGCCGACGACTCCGTCAACTCCGAGATGATGGATGCAATGCTGAGCTAGTTCGTTGCGGCGTTTTACCAAACGCCGCAACTGCTCGACGTTGCGCGGGCACCAGAGCGACAACTTGTCATTCAAAGAGGACGGTATGACCAGAAGGTCTATGCCGTCCTCTTTTCATGCCAATTTGTTCGCTCTGGTGTCCGCTCGCTGTCCGTCCTCTACCTGCGGCGTTGCCATTGTTGGGGTAGTCGTTGGGGCGTTCTTGTCTGACTAGTCGTTTAAGAACGTCCCCAACGACTACTTTCCGCGCAACAGCATTGTCGCAGCTGCGTTAAGCAGTGTCGCTCGTTACTCGCCCAGGATTAGCGCTGCGAGCTCGCCCTGGGTGTCCACCACGTAGTCGGCGCCGGCGGCTTCCAGCTCTGCGCGCCCGCGGAAACCCCAGCTGACGCCCGCACTCTTAAGGCCGGCGTTGTGGCCGGTCAGGATATCGACATTGGAATCGCCTACGTAGAGCGTGGTCGCCGGGTCGGCGCCTAGCTCTTCCATCACATGCAGCGTGACGGGTGCTTCGGGCTTGGGCGGAAACGCATCGACACGGCCCTGCACCAGCGCAAAGCGCTCGGAACCAAAATACTTTTCGATAAGCGGAGCCGCCGAGACGTGGTCCTTGTTAGTGAGCACGGCAAGCTGAACGCCCGCGGCGCGCAAGCGGTCGAGCATCTCGATCGTGCCGGCATAGGGAGCGGTGTGGTCTTCCTTGTGCTCGCCGTAGTAAGCCCTAAACTCGGCAAGCGTCTGCTCAAACATGCGGCCGTCGCCTGCGTACTCGGCGGGCATAAAGCGCTCAACCAGCTTGAGCATGCCGTTTCCCACCTTGTAGCGGTACTCGTCAACGGCAAACGTGGGCCAGCCGTGCGCCTCGCAGGTATGGTTGCCGGCGGCCGCCAGGTCCTCGAGCGTGTTGAGGATGGTGCCGTCCAGATCAAAAATCACATGGGAAAAAGCTGCTGCCATGAAAGCTCCCGTCATTGGGTTTCAAAACGCACCTCATAATACTGGGCATGCGTGCCGGGCATGTTTGGAATCTGAATATCTTTAATAGCCCTGAGCCTTTGTCGTTAGCAAATCCTCGGCAGCTGCTCTCCTACGAGCATGTCGAGGATGCGGGTCGAGCCCCAGCCGGTGCGCACGCGCACGGCGGGATGGGCGCCCTCGGCAAGTGGCAGCACGCGGCCGATGATGGCGGCATTCTCGCCGTAGCGGGCGGCGCGCATGGCGCTCAGCGCGGCATCGGCTTGCTCGGCCGGCACGACGGCAACCATCTTGCCCTCGTTTGCCACCTGCAGCACATCGTAGCCGAGCATCTCGCAGGCTGCCTGCACGTCGGGGCGCACGGGCACATCGTCCTCGTCGATCTCCATGGCAACGCCGCTGGCCTGTGCAAACTCGTTGAGTGTGGACGCCAGGCCACCGCGCGTGGGGTCGCGGAAGCAACGTGTGTCGGGTGCTGCGGAAAGCACATCGGCAATCAGGTGGTTGAGCGGCGCGGCATCGCTTTCGATCGTGCTCGAAAACGCCAGACCCTCGCGCTGACTCATGATGGCGATGCCGTGGTCACCCAGTGTGCCCGACACCAGGATGACGTCGCCGGGCCGGCAGTTTGCGCCGCTGAGCGCCACGCCCGCGGGTACCTCGCCCACACCGGCGGTATTGATATAGACGCCGTCGGCCCCGCCGCGCTCGACCACCTTAGTGTCGCCCGTGATTATGGACACGCCCGCTTCGTGCGCCGTTTCGGCCATCGTCTGCACAATCTGGTGGAGCTTATCCATGGGATAGCCCTCTTCGAGGATAAAGCCGCACGATAGGTAGCGCACGTTGGCGCCCGAGGTCGCGACGTCGTTGACGGTTCCGCACACGGCGAGGCGGCCGATGTTGCCACCGGGGAAGAACTGCGGCGAGACTACAAAGCTGTCGGTCGACATGGCGATGCGCCCGCTCGCGGGCAGCGCGGCGACGCCGGCGTCGTTGCCTTCGAGCAGCTCGGGCGACCCAAAGGCATCCAAAAAGACCTCATCGATGATGCGCTTCATCATCTGTCCGCCGGAGCCGTGGCCCAGCAGGACGGTGCTATCGGTAACGCTATGGGACATATCGAAAACTCCAATCGTGGGTGGAATTATATGGGTGAGGCGCAGCGTCGACTGGTCCGCCGTTCGTTAGAACGGCGGAACCTATTAGCCTCGGTAGCGGAAATATGCTGCGCAGCTGCCCTCGGAGCTCACCATGCAGGGGCCGACGGGATGCTCGGGCGTACAAGCGTGGCCGAACAGGGGGCAGTCGCTCGGCGTAATGGCCCCGCGCAGCACGTCGCCGCAGCGGCATCCGCGTGGCTCGACCGTTGGCTCGATGGACACGCCAAAGCGCATGCTGGCATCAAAGCGCGAGAATTCGGGACGAATGGCGAGTCCCGAAGCCGCAATCGACCCCAATCCGCGCCATGTGGTATCGCACGGCTCAAATACCTGCTCGACCAGCTGGCGCGCCACGGGATTGCCGTCGGCATTGACGCCGCGACGGTAGGCGTTGTCGATCGCGGGCTGCCCCTCAACAACCATCTGGACCAGCATGCAGATGCCCTGCAGGATATCGACCGGTTCAAATCCCGTGACCACGCCCGGGGTATTGAATTCGTCGACCAAAAAGCTAAAGGGCGCCAAGCCCGTGATGGTGGCGACGTGGCCCGGCAGGATAAAGCCGTCGATGGTGGTCTCGGGGTCGTTGGCGATGGCGCGCAACGCCGGCGGCGTGGCCTTGTGGGCGCAATAGACCGAGAAGTTCAAAAGCCCGCGCACCTCGGCCTCCAAGATGGCGGCGGCGATGGTGGGCGTCGTAGTCTCAAAGCCCACGCCCATAAAAATGACTGGGCGATCAGGGTTTTGCTCGGCAATGTCGAGCGCGTCGAGCGGGGAATAGACGATACGGATATCGCGCCCCGCCGCCTTTTGCGCAGCGAGCGAGGTGGATGATCCGGGCACGCGCATCATGTCGCCAAAGGTGGTGATGATGGCGCCGTCTATGTTGGCGAGCGCGATTGCGTGGTCGATGTCGCGGTTGGCGGTGACGCAGACGGGGCAGCCCGGGCCGCTCAGCAGCTTGAGCCCGGCCGGCATAATGGAGCGAAAGCCATAGCGCCCGATGCTCACGGTATGCGTGCCGCAGACTTCCATAAGGTTGATGGTGCGGTCGCCGACAAGCTCATGAATGCGCTCGATGAGCTCGCGAGCCAGCTTGGGATCGCGGAATGCCGAGAAATCGATACCGGAGCGCGCCGGCTGCTCGGGCGCCACTAGTAAGCCTCCGCCGGGTTGGTGGTCAGCTGGTCTTCTTCGACCAGCTCGGACATGGCATTAACAAGCTCGAGCGTTTCCTGTGCTTCCTGCTCGTCGACAATCTGGATGCCAAAGCCGGCGTGTACGAGAATATAGTCGCCAACCTGCGCCGTCGGCACGAGTCGCAGCGACACGGGGCGCTCGATGCCCATCATGTCGACGGTGGCCTTGAGGTCGTCGTCGCGTTTGACTACTTTACCGGGAACGGCAAGGCACATATTGTTCCCCTTTTATACGCTTTGCGCTGGACGGGCGCTCAATAATCCATCAGTTGATGGTAGCGCTCACGGGGTTTGCGGGCAAACGCGTTACGCCTGTGAGACGGCTGGGCACAGCGGCGTGCGAGGGTGAGCTACTGCGATGCAATCTGCGCAAGACGAGCGCTTGCGACTGCCGCCTGACCGTAGGCGATGCAGCCGTCGTTAACGGGCACGGTTTGGGGAATCAAGACAGTGATACCCATGCTTTTGAGCTCGCGGGTGAGGAGCTGGAGCAAAAGTCGGTTCATGAACACGCCACCCGAGAGCGCGACGGTATCGATGCCTTCGCGCGCACAGATTTCGCGTGCGATTCGTGCCGAAGAGCGCGCGATGGCGATATGGAAGTCGAGCGCGAGCCTGCCGGCGGGTACGCCGGCCCTGATTCCCTCCAAAAGCGCCTCAATAAGCGATCTGGAGTTTAGAACATGGCAGGCGTCCGGACGGGATGATTCGGTTACGGAAAAGCCCGCTATATTTCCGGTGGGGCAGGCGCTTTCACTGCTGAGCGCGCGCCAGGCGGCAGCCTCAAGCTCGATGGCGGGTTCGCCCTCGTAGGTTGCCTTGTCGCAGATGCCCAGAATTGCTGCCGCGGCATCAAAGAGACGCCCCATGCTGCTGGTACGCGGGCTGTTGATGCCGCGCTCGATCATGGTGGCTGTCACGCTGCGCGTTTGCTCGCCGAGGCTGTCCAAAAGCCGAGCGGTACCTGGGTGCTCGAGCAGGCCGAGCTCACTGAGCAGGGCAAAGGCGTTGCGGCGGGCGTCGCGCACGGAGGCCGCCCCACCGGGGAGCGCCCAGGTGCGCAAATGCGCGGCGCGCTCAAAGCCGCCAAGGCTGGCAACAAGAAACTCGCCGCCCCAAATGGTCCCATCGGTGCCGGCGCCGGTGCCGTCAAAGGCGATGCCAAGGACGCGCACGTCGGTTGTAAGCTGGCCCGCGGCGATAGCCTCGGCCATTACGCTCGCGATATGTGCATGATGGTGCTGCACCTCGACGAGCGGCAGATTGCATTTTCGCGTCTGCCCGCGCGCCCACTGGCTCGATAGATAGCTGGGGTGCACATCGCAGGCCAAAGCGGCGGGCGCCAAGTCAAAGAGATCTTCCAAGCGCGTGCGCGCGGCGTTCCAGGCATCGAAGGTCCCGCCGTTTTCAACATCGCCGATATGCTGCGACACAAAACAGGTTGCCTCGCCGTTCGTCCCTTCACGCGTGAGCGCAATCGTGGCCTTTTGTTGTGGCCCGCAGGCAAGCACGCAGGACGGAGCGCGGTCGAGCGCCGGCAACGGCAGCGGCTGGGGTGCATATCCGCGAGCGCGGCGCACGGGCATAACGGCGCCGTCAACCACGCGCACCACGGAATCGTCATAGCGTGAGAGGATCGCGCGATCGTTGCCGAGCAGCGCGTCGGCGATGCCGGCGGCAACGAGGCGCTCCCAGGCAAGGTCGTCGTCGGTCTCGATGGGTTCTTCGCTTAGGTTTCCGCTGGTCATGACGAGCGCGTGCATACCGCAGGCTTCTGCCGCGGCAAGCAGCAGATGTTGAAGCGGCGTATAGGGGAGCATGACGCCGAGCTCAGGAAGGTCGCGCGCGACGGACGGCGCGAGCGCGAGGGCGTCGGGGGAACTGCCGTTGCCCTCGCCAACAGTGCGCCGGCGCAGCAGCACAATGGGGCGGATGCTGCTGGCGAGCAGATCGCGTTCAGCATCGTCGATATGACACAGGCGCTCGGTATCAGCAAGACTGCGCACCATGACGGCAAGCGGCTTATTGCTGCGACGCTTGCGACGGCGCAGCTCGGCCACCGCCTGCTCGTTGGCAGCGTCACAGGATAGATGGAATCCGCCCAGGCCCTTGATGGCGACGATGCCACCGCTGGCCAGCAGCTCAACGCAGCGCTCGATGATAGCGTCGCTGGCCTCGCGTGTGGTGCCGACGGCCGGTGTCGCGGACGAATTCCCGCACGCATCGCCGTTCACAGCCTCACGCCACGTAATATGCGGCCCGCAATCAAAGCAGGCATCGGGCTGCGCGTGAAAACGCCGGTCGAGCGGATTGGCATACTCCGCGGCACACTCGGGGCACATGGGAAAACGGTCCATCGAGGTAGCCGCTCGATCGTAAGGCAGCGAGCGGATGATGGTAAAGCGCGGTCCGCAGTTAGTGCAGTTGATAAAGGGGTAGTGATAGCGTCGGTCGGCGGGATCGAACAACTCGCGCAGGCAATCGTCACAGGTGGCGATATCGGGCGAGACGAGCGTCGTGTGCGCGGTCTGGTCCTGCGATGCTACGATGCGAAAGTCCTGTTCGTTGGCGGCATCCCAACCGTTGGCTGCCAAGTCCACAACCTCGACATGCTCTACGCGGGCTGCCGCAGGCGCATGCTCAGAAAGCGCGGCAACAAAAGCATCGAGCGCATCGGCCGGAGCGTGCGCCTCGATATGCACGCCGTCGCCCGCATTGAGCACCCATCCACAAATGCCATGTGCCATGGCCTCGCGATACACAAACGGTCGCATGCCAACGCCCTGCACAATGCCCGTCACATGAATATGCACATGCCGCATGCGACACCCCTCATCAAAACCGACCAAAAAGGGACAGGTTTATTTTGGTAGGTAAAACTTCTAAACCTGCCAAAACAAACCTGTCCCTATTTGGCAGGTGCGCTGCGGGAAATCCCGCTACAGCCCCAGGCTCTGCTTGGTGGCGGCGCAGGTGAGCTCGCCGTGCTTAACGCCGCGCAGGCCCAGCAGGCGGTCGGCTAGTTCGTAGACGCGCTCGCCGCGACCCTTGAGCGCCAGAATCTCCAAGCAGTTGTGGTGATCCAGATGCACGTGCATGGTCGATACGATCTCGTTGGTGTAGTCGTGCTGCACCTCGTCCAGACGGCGCGTCAGATCGCCGGTGTGATGGTCGTAGATCATGGTGAGCGACCCGATAACGTGCTCATCGGGCGTGCGCATCTGCTCCTTGGCGATCGAGGCGCGAATCAGGTCGCGCACGGCCTCGGATCGGTTGGCCACGTCGCCGCGGCGTGCGATCTGCTCGTCAAAACGGCGCAGCAGGTCGTCGGGTGCGGTAACCGAAAAACGGACCAGCTCGGAGCCGGAACCACTACAGTGGCAGCCCGCGTCACCGTCCGCCCCGTGCGGATGCTCGTGATTGTACCCGCAGCTGTGCTCGTGTTCGGCCACCTTACACCAGCTTCACGGAGCCGACGGAGTTGTGGTCGGCCTCGATGGCTTCCTCGTAGCCCTCGAGCGCGTCATGCGCCTCGTGCAGCGCGGCCATGGCGGCCTCGAGCTTGGCGCCGATGCGCTCCATGTCAAAATTCTCGGTCGCATGCAGCAACTGATGGCTCCACTCATGAGCGAGCTCGATGGTGTCGTCGACCTGTTTGACGCTCATGGCAAGCTGGCTCATGTTCATTCCAACATCATGCATGGGAAATCTCCTTTTGTATGGGGCAGTTCAGTGGTTCAGATTTTACTACGCCCGCTCTGTGCGCAGCTGCATAAGAAAACGGGTGCGAGTCCGTCTGACCCGCACCCGTTCACTGGGGGCTGTTTGTGATTACCATACTATCCGTGGTCGCGGGCGCAGCGCCCGGCTCTCCGGTGAGCGGCGCAAAACCGCTCATGGACGGCAGCACATGACCGGCGTATTACAGATGCTTCTCCAGCAGCGCCTGCAGCCTCGCCTTGGGCAGAGCGCCAACCGAGCGGTCAATCTCCTCGCCGTTCTTAAACACAATCAGCGTGGGGATGCTCATGACGCCATACTTCATGGCCAGATCCTGGTTGTCGTCGACGTTGCATTTGGCAACGGCAAGCTTGCCCGCCAGCTCATCGGCAACCTCGTCAACGATGGGCGAGAGGGATCGACAGGGCCCGCACCACGGTGCCCAAAAATCGACCAGCACGGGCAGGCTGTCGTTAACGATGGAATCGAAGTTCTCGGGGGTAATCTGATTAATGTCAGCCATGGTGACCTCCATAATGCGACGCGGCTCGGCCGCGTAAAACTCAGTACGACCGTGCTTATACCCAGCCGACCGCAAAGCAACCACTCGCGGGCAGCTCTTTTATATAATGGTGGGCACGCAAACGATTGGAGAGCGCATGCCCACGTCACAAAGCCAGAAAAAAGAAGCCATCGCCCAGGCGGCCGAGCAGGAGCTCACATCGCTTGCGGTCCGTGGCGTGCGTATCGCGGGCAACGCGTGCTCGCCGATCGTTCTGGTCAAAGGCGATTTGGACGAGGCCGAGCGTTCGGGTGGCGAGCTTGCTGCCGGCCCGGATGGCGCGGCGTTGCGCAAGGCGCTTGGGGCCATCGGCTACGCGCCCGAGGATTTTTGCGTGCTGGCAAGCGTCGCCGGCGTGGGTGACGGAGCGGTCGCGGTGGGCGAGGCTCTGCCGTGCGAGCTGTTCCGTGAGGCGCTCGAGGCCTTGGACCCCGAGGCGGTGCTACTGCTCGACAACAACGCGGCCGATGCCATGCGCGAGACCTACGCCGATATGCTCGTGGCGATCGATGACTTCGACACCGCCATGCTCAAGCCCGGCCTGGTCGCCCATGTGCAGGGCCGCCGCGTGCTCGCGCTCGACGGCTTTGAGGCGGCACTCACCGACAAGGCCGCTAAGCAGCGCATGTGGGCCTATATCAAGCAGCTGACTCCGGCGACCGCTCCGCTGTAGCGGATTGGCGCCGGCGAGCGATTGCCTGGCGGGCAAGGCACGCCTCGAGATCGGCGCCGCACTTCTACATCACAGCGCGCAGCTCAAACCGATCGCCGTTAATGCGGAACTGGCAGTTACCATTCATGCGTTCGACGGCAAGCTTAATGCTCTTGGTTCCAAAGCCGTGTCCGGTGTGCCCGGCTACGGGCATGCCGTCGACCATGCGCGGCGCGCGGTCAAACGTGTTGGAAACTAACAGCAGCAGCTGGCCGTCCTCTAATCGCAGGTCAAAGTCGACGAATCGCTTTCCTTGGGGTGCGGCGCTTGCAGCGGTGATAGCGTTTTCCAAGGCATTTGAGAGCACGCTAAACAGGTCGGCGTCACCTACGTGGATGGTTTCGGGTACGGCGGCGCGCAGGTTGGCGGTAATGCCGTTTCTATTGATATCCGAGTTAAATGACGAAAGCGCGATGTTTACGGTCTCGTTGGCGCAGAAGCGGCGTACGGCGGTGCGATCGCCGGCTTCGCAGAGTTCATCGATGCGTTTGAGCGCCTCGTCGGTGTGGCCCTCCTCAATTAAAGCGGCCAGGCCGCGTAGGAAGTGGCGCATATCGTGGCGAAGAATCGACAGCTCGCGCCCAGATTGACGCCAAGCCTCGAGCTCTTTGATGGCGGCGCTGTCGCGGGTTTCGAGCATCCAGCGCTCTCGCTCGGCGGTTTCCTTTTCTTCGTATTCGCGCAGGTAAACGGCAAGAAACATAAGATAGAAGGCACAGAGCGCAAATGCCAAAAACTCAACCGTTACCACCGAGCCCGAGTGGAACAGCGTGGTGTAGACGTTGGTGGCATAGTCAAAGACGTAATAGACGAGCGGCAGGATTAAAAGGATGCCCAGCTCGGTGGTGCTTTTAATCGCCAAGCGCGGACCGATGTCGCCGGCCCAATGCAGCAGGACGGCAAAGACGGCGAGTGTGGTCGCGATGCGCGCCAGATAGTACGCGATCTGAGAATCGGTTGCGGCAAATGCGGCGATGCCCATCCAATTGCTGAACTGGCAGCTCAGATAGGCACTCGTAATGCCGAGCACGGCAAGCAGCGGGCTCAGGCGGTAGCGCGCGCACAAATAGATGATGAGCGGCAGATGCACGACGAGCGGATATACCTGGCGGGCGAAAAGCTCTCCGCCGACGGCATTGGCGAGGCCAAATGCGCATCCGGTTACGGCGCCGACCAGCACCAGTTCAAGCGCATGACGCCGGTTGATCTCGATACCGCACAGCGCCGCCGAGGCAAAGACGCCAAAGAGCAACGTCGTGGCGTGGTGGATTGCCCAAAGGATCATTTCGACCGAGGAGACCATCAGTGTCTTCCACCCTCAAAGCGCACCGCAAAGTAGGCGTCTTGGAATCCCTGCTTGCAGCTGCGCGAAAGCGGGATGCAAGCGCCCGAGCGCATGACGATGTCCGTGCGGTCAAAGTGATCGATATTGCGCAGGTTGACCTGGTAGCTGCGGTGGCATTTAAAGAAGACCGCGTTTTGCTCCAAGCGGTCCTCGACGCTGCGGAACGACTCGAGTGCCTCGATATCGCGTCCGTCGCGCAGGTGGAAGACCACGTGCTTGTTGCGCGCCTCGGCATATTCGATGTCGGACAGGCGCAGGGCGTGGTAGCCAAAGGACGTTTTGATCACGAGCTCGTCGGTTGCCGCCGGGCGCATGCTCGAAAGCTCGTCGAGTAACTGCGCCAGGCGTTCGTAAGTCACGGGCTTGAGCAGATAGTCGAAGGCACGGACCTCGTAGGACTCCAGTGCGAACTCGGGCGACGAGGTGAGGAACACCAGGCGCACGGCGGTATCGGCCTGGCGCAATTCGCGTGCGGTGTCCATGCCGTTGACGAGCGGCATGATCATGTCGAGCAGAATGATGTCGGCGCGCGATGCGGCATGGCGGGCCAGTAGGTCCTCGCCGCGCGTGACGAGCGCAACATCGACCGCCGTGCCCGTCTCGGTCGACCAACGATCGATCATTCGGTGCAGTCTATCTAGAAAAGCGACGTCATCGTCGCAGGCAATAATCTTGAGCATTCGGCCCCCTTAAGTAGTTCGATTTTGCCACATCGGGCACGCGCCGCTTGCGGAGGTGCGGACCGTTTGCGCCCCACGGCGTGCAACTCGCGCCAAGCGGTATTGCGGTGGCGAAAGATGCCTCCTGCGCTATCGAGAGCTCGGCTAGCCTCAGCTTGCCAGTTCAAAAATGGACCTGCCACATGATTGAATCTTTATTTCAACTTTACACCTAGGTTTACAGCTGTCTTGTCAGCTGTAAACCTAGGTGTCATACTAAAGCCCCAAGATTCGCCAAAAGAGAGGGGCCTTGATGGCACAGAGCGCGAACATGGATGCATCGGAGCTTGCACGCGATATTGCGGCCGGCCTGGCATCGGCAACGACGGCAACGGAGCGCGCGGCATTGGTGCCCGCAGAGCTCGTCGAGGCCATTCAGCAACTAAAAACCCAACGTGACGCGGTGATCCTGGCGCACTATTACGTGGCGCCCGAGGTCCAAGCCGTTGCCGATTACGTCGGCGATAGCTTCTACCTGGCAAAGCTCGCCAAAAGCCTGCCGCAGCAGACCATCGTGTTGTGCGGCGTGGAGTTTATGGGCGAGAGCGCCAAGCTGCTCAATCCCACTAAGACCGTGCTGCTGCCCGAGCCGGGCGCGGACTGTCCCATGGCGCACATGGTCAAGCGCGAGACGGTCGACGCGGCGCGCGCCGAGTACGGCGACGACCTAGCTGTCGTCTGCTACGTCAACTCCACAGTCGAGATCAAGAGCTGGAGCGACGTGTGCGTCACCAGCTCCAACGCCGTCAAGATCGTCTCCGAGCTGCCGCAGCAGCATATTCTGTTCATTCCCGACCAAAACCTGGGACGCTTCGTAGCCGAGCAGGTGCCGCAAAAGCACGTCATCCTCAACAACGGCTACTGCCCGCGCCATCACATCATCACCGTCGAGCAGATCGTCGACGCGACGGAGGCCCACCCCGACGCGCTCGTGCTGGCGCACCCCGAGTGCAAGGCCGACGTCCTGGCCGAGGCCGACTACATCGGCTCCACCGCCGGCATCATCAAGTATGCCGAGGAGTCCGGCGCGAGCGAATTCATCATCGTGACGGTCCGCGGCGTGCTCTACGAGCTCGAGCGCCGCTGCCAGGGCACCGGCAAGAAGTTCTACTTCCCCGCGGTGCAGCCCACCTGCGTCAACATGGATCTCATCACGCTCGAGAAGCTCGTGCGCTGCCTGGAGACGGGCGAGGGCGAGGTGCAGATCGGCGTCTCGGACGAGGCGGCAGACCAGGCCAAGCTCACGCTCGACCGTATGCTCGAGTACGCAGCGCGCTAGAACAATGTTGCATGAGGGACGGTCCCTTATGTCACATTACAAGGGAGAGGATTCCTGTGGAAAACAAGCAATACCTCGATATGGAGTGCGACGTCGTTATTGCCGGCTGCGGCGTGGCGGGTCTGTACGCGGCCCTCAATCTGCCGACGAGCACGCGCGTGATCATGCTCTCCAAGGGCGCGGTCGATGAGTGCGATTCGATGCTCGCGCAGGGCGGCATCTGCGTGCTGCCCGAGGGCTCGGACTACGATGCCTTCTTTGAGGACACCATGCACGCCGGCCACTACGAGAACCGCCGCGAGAGCGTCGACATCATGATTCGCTCGAGCCGCTCGGTCATCAACGACCTGCTGGCGATGGGCGTGGATTTTGAGCGCAAGGCCGACGGCAGCCTCGACTTTACCCGCGAGGGCGCGCACAGCCGTCCGCGCATTGCCTTCCATGCCGACATTACGGGCAAGGAGATCACGACCAAGCTGCTCCAGGCCGTTCGCAAGCTGGACAACGTGCAGATTTTGGAGCACGTGGCCATGACCGACATCCTGACCGCCGAGCGCGATGGCGCCACGGTGTGCACCGGCGTCGTCGCCGTAGCCGTGGACGAGGACAACTCGGTTCGCCCCGCCGACGAGCTGGCAAATGCCGCTGAGGGCGTGCATGCCGGCAAGCCGTTTAAGATCCATGCCCGCCATACGCTGTGGGCAACGGGTGGTATCGGTGGCGTGTACGACCACTCGACCAACTACCCGCAGCTCACGGGCGACGCCTGCTACATCGCTCAGGAGCATGGCATTAAGATGGAGCACCTGGACTACGTGCAGATCCATCCCACGGGTTTGTTCTCGCCGCAGCCAGGCCGCACGTTCCTGATCAGCGAGAGCTGCCGCGGCGAGGGCGCGATTTTGCTCAACGCCGCCGGCGAGCGCTTTACCGATGAGCTTCAGCCGCGCGATGTGGTCGCCGCCGCTATTCGCGAGCAGATGAAGCAGGACGGTGCCGAGCACGAGTGGCTGAGTTTTGCCCCCGTCGAGCGCGATGTGGTGACCGGGCACTTTGCCAACATTCGCGCGCGCTGCCTGGAGGACGGTCGCGACATCTTGGACGAGCCCATTCCCGTTACGCCCACGCAGCACTACTTTATGGGCGGCGTATGGGTCGATAAGGACGGCCGCACTTCGATGCCAGAGCTCTACGCCGCGGGCGAGACGGCTTGCAATGGCGTTCACGGCAAGAATCGCCTTGCATCAAACAGCCTGCTCGAGGCGCTGGTCTGGGGTCGTCGCGCCGCGTGGTGCATGCGTACCGGCGAGTCGCTGGCCGTGGAGCAGGCGGGCGATCCCGCGCTCGATGGCCGTCATCGCGCTCTGAGCGCCGACACCCTGGCAATCGATGATTTGGCCCGTGCTGCCGGCACGCAGGCCGTGGAGGAGTAGACCATGAATCCCATTACCATGAAGCTCGTCGCCGATGATCTGATTCTGCAGGCCCTGCGCGAGGACATCACGTTCGAGGACGTGAGCACGGCGAGCGTGTGTCCCACGGCGCGCCCCGCCACGGTGGAGCTTATCGCCAAGGCCGACGGCATCATCGCCGGCTTGGATGTGTTTGCCCGCACCTTTGAGTTGCTGGATCCGCAGAGCTCGGTGCTGCTCGACGTTGCCGATGGCGACGAGGTGCACGCCGGCGACCATGTGGGTCAGGTGCGCGGCGACGCGCGCGTGCTGCTTTCGGGCGAGCGTGTGGCGCTCAACTACCTGCAGCGCATGAGCGGCATCGCTACCTATACGCACCAGATGGCTGCAGCGCTCGAGGGCACCAAGACTGTGCTCGTCGACACGCGCAAGACCACGCCGGGTATGCGCGTGTTTGAGAAGGCGGCGGTCGAGATCGGCGGCGGCAGCAACCACCGCTACAACCTGTCGACGGCCGTCATGCTCAAGGACAACCACATCGATGCCGCCGGTGGCGTGGCGCGCGCGATCGAGATGGCGCGCGCCCATGCGTCGTTTACCACGACGGTCGAGATTGAGTGCGAGAACCTGGACATGGTGCGCGAGGCTGTGGAGGCCGGCGCCGACATCATCATGTTCGACAACATGACCCACGACGATATGGCTGCCGCGATTGAGCTTATCGCCGGCCGCGCCAAGACCGAGTGCTCGGGCAACGTGGACGCCAGCAATATCCGCGCGCTCGCCGACCTGGGCGTTGACTTTATTAGCTCGGGGGCGCTGACTCACTCTGCGCCGATTCTCGACCTCTCGCTCAAGCACCTGCGTCTGTTGGACGGTAAATAATGGACGCCCGCGAGCGTCGCCGTGCCATCATGGCCGTGCTCGAGGGAGCCAAGGGACCCGTTTCGGGCAGCGCACTTGCCCGCGAGGTGGGTGTGAGCCGCCAGATTGTCGTGCAAGACATCGCTCTGCTGCGCGCCGACGGGCACGATATCGTGGCGACCAACCGTGGTTATGTGCTGCAGGAGGCCCCCAGCAGCCCCGCTGTGCCCACGCGCTTGGTCAAGGTTCGCCACAGCGTGGAGCAGGCGGGCGATGAGCTCACGAGTATCGTCGACGCCGGCGGCTCCGTGCTCAACGTGATTGTCAATCACCGCGTGTACGGTAAGATTACGGCCGACCTGGACATCCGCAATCGTCGCGATGTCGAGCGCTATCTGCGCGATATCGAGAGCGGCAAGAGCTTTCCGCTGCTGACGGTGACCAGCGGCTACCACTTCCATCGCATTGCGGCGGAGGACGAACAGACCCTCGACGAGATCGAGGCGATGCTCAAGGAAAAAGGCTACCTAGCAGACCTGATGCCCTACGAAGACGATTTGTCCTAGTCGACGCCGCATCTATAAGTTGCGGTGAAATAGTTCCTAAAATCGGCATCCAAGACATAAAAGGGGGTGCGGACGATTTCTTGGACCGCGCCTAGGCGTATCCAAGCTTCCTGCGGT
>CAVGCW010000017.1:0-67641 GCA_963628025.1 Alloprevotella sp.
CAATGGTATACGGGTGCATCATCGACGTCTTCAATACAGAAGATATCAGTGCGGAGTGTTCTGAAAACCAAGCCCGGCCCCCGCCTGCGGTGACGCTGCTGCAAGCGACCTGCGATGGGACCGTTGTTGGTTGGGGCCGCTGGGCTGATGTGAGGGCACGTGGCTGTTGCGGGTCCTAGTCCCGGCGGCGGCCTCGGCGCTTTGCGCCTGCTGCCTTTGGGGACTGTGGGGCGCCGCCGGCAGCTGCGGCGCGCTGCGCCTGCTGCCTGCGGGGACTTTGGGGTCGTGCTGCAGCTGCGGCGCTTCGCGCCTGCTGCCTTGGGTGACTTTGGGGTCGATTGGGGTTGTCTGCACAATTCGCGGTATTATGTTGCGGAGTTTTGAAAGGAGCCGCTGGTGGTCACGACGACGTTTGCCTCGCCTTTGGGCGAAATCTTGCTTGCCGCTGATGGCCGCGGTCTGACGGGGCTTTGGTTTGAGGGACAGGAGCACTTTGGCTCTACGCTTCTCCGGGAAGACTCCGAACATGTTGAAGGCGCCGACGCGGTTTCCGGTATTGGCGGCATGTCGTCGGTGAGTCCGGCAAATGGTGCGGCGTCTTCGGTGCTTGAGCGTTCCTGGGCTTGGCTGAATGCTTATTTTGCAGGGCAGGAACCTCGGTTTACGCCGCCGTTGCATATGATCGGCACGGCGTTTCAGCGTGAGGTTTGGTTTGAGCTGCTTTCTATTCCGCGTGGCGAGGTCACTACGTATGGCGAGATCGCCCAGCGTGTTGCCGCTCGACATCGTGTACCGGGAAACGAGGCACCCGTTGTGTCTCCTCGTGCGGTGGGGGCTGCGGTTGCACGTAATCCCATTTCGATTATCGTGCCGTGCCATCGCGTGGTGGCGGCCGACGGGTCGCTTAATGGATATGCCGGCGGGCTTGACCGCAAGGAGTGGCTGCTTCGGCTTGAGGGCGCGTACGAGGAATAGCGCCAGGGCACTTTGCATGACGAAGGCGCCGCGAAAGAACGGGACGCGCTTCCCGAATGGAGTCCCAAGCGGAAACCGGGGACCTCGGACGTTTTTCCGGACCATGCCCCGGCGCTATGCCGCATAGCCCCTCTCCTCGCGATACTCCCTAATGGTCTTCCATCCTAGGTCCTTCTTGAGCTTGCCGCCCCTGTACCACTCGATATATTCGCCGAGCAGGCGGGAGAACTCGTCGAACGGCACGCCGGTCCAGTCCCTGCCCTCGAAGAAGTCGCACTTGAGCGTGCCGAAGAACCCCTCGGCGCGCGCGTTATCGGGGCTCCGGGCCCTCCTCGACATCGAGCGCACCACCCCGGGGCCGCACGCCTCGCGCCACTCGCGCCCCATGTAGACGGCGCCGCCGTCGGTGTG
Source organism: Alloprevotella sp. (assembly GCA_963628025.1). GTDB lineage: Bacteria > Actinomycetota > Coriobacteriia > Coriobacteriales > Coriobacteriaceae > Collinsella. Next base: position 1,387 of record CAVGCW010000017.1, read on the forward strand.
CACCGTGAGAGGCCGCCCCTCGGTCGGCCCGACTATCCCCACCAGGTCCCTGAGCATGCCGACCATCAGGTCGGAGTCGGCGTGGACCGAGACCCTCCAGCAGATCGGCCACCCGTCGAAGCAGTCGATCGCCGGCGACAGGTACGCCCTGTACCCGTCGAGCCTGAACTCCGTGACGTCGGTGACCACGAGCAGGCCGGGCGCGGCGGCGCGGAAGTCGTGCGTCCCGTCCCCGCGCAGGGGGACGTTGGCCGGGCGCTCCGCGAGCTCGCCCCTGTAGCTACAGTACCTCGCCCTCCTGCGCATCTGCGCCGCCTTTCGGGCGACCAGGCCCTCCTCGCGCATGATCCGGCGCACGACCTTCTCGGACGCGACGACGGGGGTCTCGGCGTCCCCGGGCGCGAGCGCGCGCCACGAGACGGGCTCGCCGGGCCCCCTCCTGAGGTCGGCGGTCACGGACTCGGGCCCGTAGGCGCCGCCGCTCGCCTCGAACGACGCGCGCACGCGCTCCCTGAGCGCGGCCTTGGGGTCGGGCCTCGAGATCCTGGACGCCTGGTCAAGATAGGTGCTCTTCGGGATCGACAGGGTCCTGGTCACGTCCGCGAGCCTCACCGTCGGCGAGAGCCTCCTCGCCGCCTCTCCCGCCCTGTGCTTCTCCTCGTTCGTCAAAGAGCCAGGGCCTGGTGCTTTTAGGACGTCCAACACCGCCAGGGCCTCGGCGAGCCTGACCTCGGCCTCGCGGGCGCGCTCGGCGGGGTCGTCCGGAAGCCCCTCCAGGCCCCAGTCCCGCCAGTCCGTCTGCATGGGCGGCTCGCCGCCGGCCCCTCTGCGCCCGGTTCCCTTCATCCTGCCCGCGCCCCCTTCGGCTCGACGCTTCCGCGGGGAGGCGGGCGCGGCGCCCGCGCGCCTCGCGGCGAACGCGGGGCTGCCCTCGCCGTGCGAGCAGTGCATGCGCTCCGCCCGGCCGGGCATCTCGCGGGCGGTCAGCTCGCCCGCCTCCTCCAGCTTGAGCCAAGCATACAGGTTGTCCTTGTTCGGGAAAAGCGGCAGGCTCCTGCAGGCGGCGGGGGCGGACAGGCCGCTCCGGTGGAACTCCCAGAGAATCCCCTCGCGCTCCTCTTTCGTATACATCGGACTCCCTCCTGGACCCAAATTGGGTCCGAGATTTTGTCCGAGGTCCCCCGTGTCCCGGAATACAGCCTCAGAGTGGGACGCCGTTTCCGGTTGAGACCACTTGCTTTGGACATCGATCTACGCCCGCTCCCGCAGGGCGTAGATCGACTCATCCATGTTGAACAGATAAGCCACGACGCAGACAATAAAGAACATCGGCAAGTTACCAAAGCCGAAGACTTCACAGCCAATCAGGATGGGCGCGAACAGTGTATTGGTGGCGCTGCAAAAGACGGCTGCGTAGCCCAGCGCGGCGCAAAGCGCGATGGACATGCCGAGTTGAGCCTCGTTATGGCGACATCTGGATAACAGAAAGGTCCGCGTTCTTCAGAGGCAAGATAGGCAATCTTGCTTCTGAGGTAGATCTCAATTCTGTCGACCGCATCAAACATTAGCTGCCGGAGGGCTCAGTCAAATTCATACGAGCAGATGATGGTTTCGAATGTTGTGCCTTCGCGAAAGATGGTAATCCCGGACTTGCATTTGGTTTTGTAGAGAAACCAGTAGGCCGACAGTCTGTAGTAGCCGACTTCGACCAAAGCTCGCTCGAGTTCGCTTTGATCAGAGCACTTAAGACCCTTGTTTTCTGTCAATAGCGCTATCTGTTCGTTGATGGATATCCACGACTTTTGGTATTTCATTTAAGCCTCTTGATATAAAAAGAGCTGGAGTTGCGCATCGTTGAGAGGCTTTCCAGCTTTAGCAAAACAAACTTATAAGATGCGACGGGCCGCGTCAAGATAATTACCGGACGGCCTAGGAGGCGGCTGGTTGGCTAGCTTAAAACCTAGCGCGTGAAATGACGCTCCACGCTATTCAGCGCGCTTGATAGGATGACGAACCACGGTCTTAAGTTTCTCCGGTGCACATTTGCGTGGATCGGAGAGATAGATTTCGTGATGGAAACGGGTGTCTGAGAAGTCGGGGACATAGCCCTGCTCGGTCGTGTATTCATGCATAGCGCCTACGGTCGCCGGTTCGTTGTCGTAGGGCCCGGTGTGCATGCATTGAACGCAGAGACCCTCGTCAACTTTAAGCAGCTCGACGGCGGAAAAGTCCAGTTTCTTTTTGGTCGTGGCCTCCGCGACTGCCCAGTCAAAGTCATCTTGGGTGACGAAATCGGGCAGGCGGATGCACGAGATAAAGTTGAAATCGTCCTTGCGTACATAATCGATGTCGCCGCTCGGGGAGTCTTGCCACCAGAATCCCTCGAGCGGCGGTACCACAAAGTCGAAATAGCCCTCGATACTCCTTGAGCCTTTCTTCGACATCTTAACGGTATAGGCGATGCCGTAAAGCAGCGGCAGGGCGTTTTGATATTCGCCACCTTCGGTATTTGGGTCGCCCTTTCCGCGAACAGCAACGTAGCTCATAGGCGGGACAGTTACGATGCTCGGCTTGCTTGCAGGTTTGTAGAGCTCCTTGCATTCCTTCTTAAAGTCGAACGCCATGTTGGCCGCCTTTCTGCGTATTGGCCTGCTTAGATAGCGGAATCATATCATAGAAACGAACAGCTGTTCGAATGATTTGGCTGACAGATAGAGATGCGTGCGTTGTGTTTGGCGGTCGGCCTGACCCCGTCGATGATTTCCCTGCCTCCTCGTAGCCTCATCTATAGCTGCCGTTTCCCCATATAAAACCTGCCAAAATAAACCTGTCCCTTTTTGGTCGGTGGGAAATGGGTAATACTAAAGAGTTATCCGACCAGATGGGAATTAATCGATGGCCTATATCGAATTCAAAGACGTCATCAAAGCATACGGCGAGGGCGACGCCCGCATTCATGCGCTCGACGGCGCGAGCTTTACGGTCGAGCGCGGCGAGCTCGCCATCATTCTGGGTGCTTCGGGTGCCGGCAAGACCACGGCACTCAACATTCTGGGCGGCATGGATACGGCGACCTCCGGCACCGTGACGGTGGACGGGCGCGACGTGAGCTCCGCCAACGAGGCGCAGCTCGTGGAATACCGCCGTGCCGACGTCGGCTTTGTCTTCCAGTTCTACAATCTGGTCCCCAACCTGACGGCGCTCGAAAATGTCGAGCTTGCGGCGCAGATTTGCCCCGATTCGCTCGATGCCGAACAGACGCTTCGCCAGGTTGGCCTGGGCGAGCGCCTGGGCAACTTTCCGGCACAGCTTTCGGGTGGCGAGCAGCAGCGCGTGTCCATCGCCCGCGCACTGGCTAAGAACCCCAAGCTGCTTTTGTGCGACGAGCCTACGGGTGCGCTCGACTACAAAACCGGCAAGCAGATCTTGCAGTTGCTGCAGGACACTTGCCGCAAGCAGGGCATTACGGTCATTATCATCACCCACAACTCCGCACTGGCGCCCATGGCCGATCGCCTGATCCGCTTTAAGAGCGGCCGCGTGGAGAGCGAGACGGTCCAGCAAAATCCCGTGCCGATCGAGACGATCGAGTGGTAGCGCCCATGGACCAGGATCGCCAAAACAGCCAAAACCACGATACGGAGCACACGGGTCGCGATCGGGAGTTCGCGACCTACCGTACTGCCCAAAGCTCAAACGATATGGTGCCGACGGTTTTTCGCCGTGGCATCTACCGCACGATTCGCGGCAGCCTCAAACGTTTCTTGTCTATCGTCGTGATCACCGCGCTCGGCGTGAGCGTGATGTGCGGCCTCAAGGCGGGCTGCGAGGACCTGTGCGATTCGGTCGACGCCTATTTTGATCAGCAGAATGTCTATGACATCAACGTGCAGTCGACCTATGGCCTTACGCGCGACGATCTTGCGGCTATCCAAGAGGTCGACGGCGTCGAGACGGCCGAGGGCATCTACACCGAGACCGCCTACACCGCCGTGGGCACAACGCGCGAACGCGTGGTCGTGCAGAGTCTCTCCAAGGAGAACATCGATCAACCGGTGTTGGTGAGCGGCGATTTGCCCGAGAGCGCCGATGAAGTCGCGGTGACTTCGAAGTTCCTGAAGGCTTCGGGCAAAAAGCTCGGCGATACGGTGAGTTTTGCCGCCAATGACGCGAGCTCGTCCAACCAAAGTGCCAAGGATCAGTTTGCCGCGGGCGATTACACCATTACGGCCGAGGTCCTCGATCCTACCGACGTGAGCTCCGACTCGACAGTCAACGCCTTTCGCGCTGCTTCGGCTGCGGACTATAAGTTCTATGTGAGCGAGGATGCCGCGACATCTTCTTCCTACTCCGCAGTCCACGTGATCGTCGAGGGAGCCAAGAGTCTTAACTCCTATTCAGATGCCTACACGACAAAGATCAACGAGGTCAAGGGCAATATCGAGAAGATCCGCGAGGAGCGTGAGAAGGCACGTGCTCAGGAGTTGACGGTTGACACGCCGGCAAGCTTAGATGCGGCCGAACGCCAGGCGAATATGCTCTTTGGGATTGAACAGGGCAACATCAACCGTATGGCCGAGGGCAGCGAGGAGCGCGTCCAGGCTCAGGCCGAGTTGGACCAGCGCCGCGCCGCCGCCGACCAGCATTTTGCCGATGCCCGCGCCGAGCTTTCCGATCTGGGCGAATGCACCTGGTACATTCAGGACCGCGGTAACATCGCAAGCTACTCGAGCGTCGAGAGCGACAGTTCTTCGATCGAGGCCATCGCCACGGTTTTCCCATTTATCTTCTTTGTCGTCGCTGTGCTCATCAGTCTTACCACTGCCACGCGCATGGTCGAGGAGGAGCGCACGCTTATTGGCCTGTACAAGGCGCTTGGCTATTCACGCGAGCGCATCCTGTCCAAATACGTGGACTATGCGCTGTGGGCATGTCTGATCGGCGGCGTGCTCGGCAACATCATCGGATTTGTGGGCCTGCCGCTGTTCCTGTTTACGGTGTTCGACGACATGTACTCGCTGCCCCAGATGCTGCTCTCGTACGACATCGTGTCGTCGCTCGTGTCGGTGGCGCTGTTTGCCGTGGGCGTGGTGGGTGCCACGATTATCGCCTGCCGCCACGAGATGGCCGAGACCCCAGCCTCGCTCATGCGTCCCAAGGCCCCGCGCGCCGGCTCGCGCATTCTGCTCGAGCGTATCGGATTTATCTGGCGCCGCATGGGCTTCTTAAACAAGGTGGCGGCGCGTAACCTGTTCCGCTACAAAAAGCGCGCCTTTATGACCATCTTCGGTATCGCCGGCTGCACGGCGCTCGTGATCTGCGGTATGGGCATCCGCGATACGTCGGTGGCGCTTTCGCCCAAACAGTACGGGCATATCACGCGCTACGACCTGCTGGCGGTCGCCAATCCCGACGATTTTTCGCAGACGTGCGCGGCATTGGATGAGCGCAGCGCGGCCAATGATTTCAACGTGACCGTGACCTCGACCCTGCCGATTATGACCGACAACGTCACCTTTACGTTTGGCGGCAAGAGCGAGACCGTGCAGCTGATCGTGGTGCCCGATGACCGCACGAGTGACTTGGGCGATTACGTGCGTCTGGAGGATGAGTCCAAAGAACCGCTGCCTTTGCGTGACGGAGACGTGTATCTGAGTAAAAGTTCACAGCTGGTGCTGGGGATTCAGCCGGGCGATACGGCTCACGTCCAGGATTCGTCGCTCAATGTTGCCAAGGTCAAAGTCAGCGACATTTCGCTTAACTATCTGGGCAACACGCTTTACATGACGCAGGGCACCTATGAGCGCGCGTTCGGTCGAAGTGCACGTCTTAACGGCGTCTTTGTGCTGCTTAAGGGTTCGTCGGCCGACCAGATTGCGTTTAGCAAGAATCTTAAGAGTGACGGTTGGCTTACGATTTCGAGTACGGCCGAGCATTGGGAAAACTATGAGGCGAACTTTACGATCATCAATTCGGTCGTGGTGCTTGTGACCTTTATGGCGGCGTGCCTATCGTTTGTGGTGGTGTTTACGCTGTCCAACACCAACATTTCGGAGCGCAAGCGCGAACTGGCAACCATCAAGGTGTTGGGTTTCCGCCGCGGCGAGGTGCACCATTACGTCAACAAGGAGACGTTGATTCTTACAGCGATTGGCGCCGCGCTGGGCGTGCCGCTGGGTGGCTTGCTGGCCGAGAGCTTTACCTACATTTTGCAGATGCCGTCGCTGTATTTTGATGTTGAGGTCGAGCCACTGAGCTACGTGCTCGCCGTGGTGCTTTCCTTTGGCTTTACGTTTATCGTCAACCTCGCTACCAATCGCACCCTCAATAAGATCGACATGGTCGGTGCCCTCAAGAGCGCCGAGTAACCTGCCAAAAAGGGACAGGTTTATTTTGGCAGGTTTTATCTGGGAAAACGCCGGGCACCTACGGGTGACCCGGCGTTTGTTGCTTTGCTATCTTCTGCTCGCAGGCGTGGATGAGAGGCTCTCTTTAGCCTTCGAGATTGGGCTTGAATGGGTCATATGCCACAAAACGGGCCTATCTACTACGTTTAATTGGATACCCTCAACCATGCCGGGAAAACGAAAAATAAAACCGCAGGTAGAAGGTCTGTCGATTTTCGAAAAAGGCGGTCATGGTTGACCTCATCGAGTTAAACGTAGTAGATGACCCCTTTTCGTGGCGGACCATCAAACGAACGCCGACGCTTGTGCTGTAGCCGCTCCGATCATTCGTAAGTTGCGGTGGAATAGTTCCTAGATTCAGCCATTTGCGGGCTAAGCAGGAACTATTTCACCGCAACTTAATTTCAGACCAGGCACCCGCAGCAAGAAGACGAATAGCCTCGGACTCCCTAGTTACCGCAGGAGGCCCCAGGGCTTACCTCCCAAATCTTTCCGCAGGACGGAAAGACCCCGCCGCGCGAAGCGCACGGCGGGGTCCTGACATGTCCGAGGACGATTTGGGAGGTAAGCCCTGGGGCCTCCGATGAGAGCAGTTCCAGCCGAGGCTATTCGTCGCCGAAGCTGATGCCCAACGCCTTGGCCTCGCGTACCAGGTCGCTCTGGGGATCGACATACTTGAGCTTGCCGGCGACCTCCTCGAGCGGCATGTGGCACATCTTGCCGTCGCGCAGGGCGATCATGTAGCCAAACTCGCCGCGCAGGCAGCCGAGCGCTGCCTCGACGCCGCACTGAGTCGCAAAGATGCGGTCCTGGGCGTCGGGCTGGCCGCCGCGCTGCGTGTGGCCGGGGATGGCGACGCGGGTCTCGCGACCGGTCTTGGCCTCAATCTCCTTGGCGATGTCGTACACAATCGACGGGCTCGTACGCTCGGCGAGCTTCTTCTTGTACTCCTTCTTGGACAGCGCCGCGTCCTCCTTGGAGATAGCGCCCTCGGCGACGGCTACAATCGTAAAGCGGCTGCCGGTCTCCATGCGATGCTCGATGGTCTTGATGACGTTATCCATGTCGTAGGGGATCTCGGGGATCAGGATGACGTCCGCACCGCCTGCGACGCCGGCGTACAGCGGGATCCAGCCAACCTTGTGGCCCATGATCTCGATGACAAACACGCGGCCGTGGCTCGACGCAGTGGTGTGGATGTCGTCGATGCACTTGGTGGCGACGTCGATGGCGCTTGTAAAGCCAAACGTCAGCTCGGTGCCCCAGGTGTCGTTATCGATGGTCTTGGGCAGGGCGATAACGTTGAGGCCCTCTTCGCGCAGGCGGTTGGCGGTCTTGGTGGAGCCGTTACCGCCCAGCATAAACAGGCAGTCGAGCTGCAGCTTATGATAGGTGTGGACCATTGCGGGTACCTTCTCGATGCCATCGGCCTCGGGAATATCCAGACGCTTGAACGGCGTGCGGCTCGTGCCCAGGATGGTGCCGCCGCGGGTGAGGATGCCGCTAAAATCGGCGGGCGACATGACGCGGAACCTGCTGTAGATAAGGCCCTGGTAGCCGTCCTCAAAACCATAGATCTCGATAGGTTCTTCGCTATTGGTCATAAGCGTTTTGACGATGCCGCGCATGGTGGCGTTGAGCGCCTGACAGTCGCCGCCACTGGTAAGAAGACCGATCCTGAGCATGATGAATCCTTCCGGGCAAGTTATAACATGCGCATAAGTTTACCCCCGCACACTGTTGATACGGGGGTAAAACGTGTTAGCTCAAGCGTATAGAAATGTAAGCAACGTCAGGCGAGCGTAAGGTCGACGGGCCTGGGTCCTTACAGTGCGAAGGCGTCGACGTCGCCCCAGTGGCGGCGCAGCGTAATGGCGGCGGCGGGTTCGGTATTGTCAAAGACGACCGACCATTGCGTATTGCTGGTGATGTCTTCCGGATTGGGCTCTTGCGCTGCGGCACGCAGGGCTTCCCAGACAATCGTTTCGTCCTGGGCACCGACATGGGTATCAAGGACATCGGCGATTGCAACGGCGCGCTCTTTACCATGGCCCAGCTCGCCATTCTTTTGGTTGGGCAGCACTTCGTCGCCATAGCAGGCGTAGAAGTTCGTAACCTGGCGTACAGGAGTCGCTTTGAAAGCGCGGTCCGGATCGCGCGGGTCCCACTCTACTACGCGCGCGTCACCGGCGACGTCGTTGATAAAGAAGTGGTAATCGCGTCCTGCCATGGCGTGCATGTCGTAGGCGGAAAGCAGGTCGACTGCCTCTTGCGTGGTAGCCGCGCGGTCGAGCACCAGACGGATGGCGAGCGAAGTGTTGATGACGGGCCGTTGCGTGTCCTGGTCACAGGGCTGGGAATCCAGGGTGAGTACGGCAATGGATACGCCGCATTCGTTAACACCGTCGAGCTGGGCAAACGGGCCCATCAACGCCGCAGCGCGTCCGGTGACGGAGTCAAGCGGAGTGTTGGCGCCCAGGTTATTGAGGGCGGCAAAGCCGATGGAGGCATAGCCGCCGCGTGGGTGATTGCGCACCAGCAGCGCCGAGGTGTCGTCTTTAAAGTCGTAATTGCGACCGGTGCGCACGCGGCCTTCGGCATCTACGGCGACAAAAGCGCTGCAGGCAAACTGGGGCGCCTGGACATGTACCGGCACACCGGGCAGCACCTGCGCCACCACGGCATCGATGTAGGCCTGGTCGTCGCGCACGCCAGCGGCGATGATGCGATCAAGATCGTAGTCGTAGGCGATGTCGATTGCGTACAGGTCATAGCCATCCGCGTAGCCGGTCAAGCGTCTGAGCGACGCGGCGGACTTGATTTGCTTGCGGTAAACGATGCCGGCGGCAGCGGCAAAGCCGACGGCGACTCCCGCGCCACCGCAGGCGATGGCAATGTTACGTGGCTTCATGACGGTTCCTCTCGTCCTGTTAGCGCAATTGTCGCAAAAGGGGCGCGGGCATGATGGCTCAACTTGGTGAGCGGTGCGGAATTAAGCACGGAATGAAGAGTGCGGCGCTGGCGTGGCGGGGTATGCTGGAGGGGACCATCAACCCAGCGAAAGGGGAGAGCATGACGGATCAGGAAACGCCCGAGCGCGCGCACGTGACGGCCGACGATATCGAGGCCGCCAACGACCTTATCGACTTTATCGAGGCATGCCCCAGCATGTTTCATACGGCGGCGACCATTATGGCCGAGCTCGACGAGGCGGGCTTTACCTACCTGCCCGAGAACGCGGCGTGGGACATCGAGCCGGGCGGGCGTTATTACACGCAGCGCAACACCTCGAGCGTTGTTGCCTTTAAGGTGGGCGAGGACCTGGCCGCGACGTGGGGCGAGGACGGCGTTGCCGGCGACTACCATTTTCAGCTGACGGCGTCGCACAGCGACTCGCCGACGTTTAAGGTTAAGGCCGTGCCCGAGCTCGACGGCGCGGGCGAGACGCTGCGCCTGAACACCGAGGCCTACGGCGGCATGATCGACTACACCTGGTTCGACCGTCCGCTGGCACTCGCGGGCCGCGTGCTGGTACGCGAGGGCGACCGTATCGAGAGTCGTTTGCTCGCTACCGAGCGCGAAGTCGCCATCATCCCGAGCCTTGCCATCCACATGAACCGCGGCGTTAACGAGGGCTTTGCGCCTAATCGTGCTGTCGACCTGTGCCCGCTCATCAGCGCCGGTGACCTTAAGCAGGGCGACTTTGATGCTCTGATCGCCGACGAACTGGACGTTGAGCCCGAGCAAATTTTGGGCCGCGATCTGTTCCTGGTCAATCGTCAGGATGCGCGCATTTGGGGCTGGGCCGATGAGTTTATTTCGACGCCCAAGCTCGACGACCTGGCATGCGCCTACACCTCTCTGCAGGCATTTTTGGGTGCCGAGAACGCGCATGACGTCTCGGTCTTCTGCTGCTTTGATAACGAGGAGGTTGGCTCCGAGACCAAGCAGGGCGCCATGTCGACGTTCTTGGCGGACGCGTTGCGCCGCATTAACGGCTCGCTGGGCTTTGACGACGAATCGTACCACCGTGCGCTTGCTGCCTCGATGCTCGTGAGCTGCGACAATGCACATGCCGTGCACCCCAACCACGCCGAGAAGTGCGATGCCCGCAACCAGGTGGTGCTCAACGGTGGCATCGTCATCAAGGAGGCAGCCAACCAGCACTATTGCACCGATGCCTTTAGCCGCGCGGTGTTCCAAGCCATTTGCGATGACGCCGACGTGCCCACGCAGGCCTTCGCCAACAAGAGCGATATGGCTGGCGGTTCTACGCTGGGCAATCTGTCGAACATGCAGGCGAGCATGCATGCCGTGGACGTGGGCCTGCCGCAGCTTGCCATGCACTCGAGCTACGAGACCGGCGGCGTGCGCGACGTGATGTACGCCATCCGCGCCCTCACCGCCTTCTACGAGCGAAACCTAACCATCAACGGCGCCGAAAGCGTGGAGCTCTAAACCTGCCAAAAAGGGACAGGTTTATTTTGGCAGGTTTTATCTGGGCAAATGCAAAGGATGAAACCGACCTAGATCGGTGGTACGTGGCCGCTGAGGTGCAGTGCACCTCGGCGGCTTTTTGTGCACAGAGTGCGGCTAATGCTAATAAATGCTATACGTGCTTTACGTATCTACCATTGTATTTTATGATTGGCATAGGAGATGATAAGGAGGAACCATGACTACGGCGTCAGCTCAGATCAACGTGCGTCTCAATGCCGATCTCAAGCGGAGCGGTGATGCTGCGCTCTCTAGCGCTGGCATGACACCGAGCCAAGCGGTGCGTGCGCTTTGGCAACTTGCGGCGTCTCTGGCTGATCGGCCCGGCGCGCTCCAGGACCTCCTTTCGCCCAGTCGTGCCCGGGCGGAACAGCGCGAGCGGGAGAAAGTCGCCAAGCACAAGTTCGAACTCATCGACCGGGGTTCGCAACTGTTCGCTGCTGCTTGCCGTGAATCGGAAATTGACTTGGCTAAGGTGCAGCCCTCGGGCGATGAAGAACTCAAACGGAACGCCTACGCGGATCGCTACGGCGAGGAGATGAGCTGGCTCTGTGAATGAGAATCCAAAGCGCATCTTGGTTGACACCAACGTGTGGCTCGATTACTTCATTCCCCGGCGACGCGGTCGTTCAGCGGCGATTGAGTTTCTACGTGATGCATGCGCGGCTCAAGTTGATTTGCTGTATGCGGCGACATCGTCCAAAGACCTGTTCTATTTGATTTCGAGCGAACATAAGGCGTGGTATCGGCGCGAGCATGGCTCGCTATCCCAAGATGCCTCCGTGGCGGCGACATCACTTGCATGGGATTGCCTCGACGTGTTGTCGCAACTTGCCACGCCGGTACCCTGCGACCTGAGTGACATATGGATGGCGAGCAAGCAGCGTAATCTCCATAGCGATTACGAAGACGATTTAATCATCGCGGCAGCGATGCGCGCAAAGGCAGACCTTCTGGTCACCAACGATGTCAAGCTCTGCTCGCACGCACCAGTCGCCGCAATGAGCGTAGAAGACGCAAAGAATTACTTAGCAACGCTCTAACAATTTGAAGACCTCACAGGTCGAATAAAAGTCAGCGAGAGTCCGCCGTTTGAGTCAAGGTGCCGCGAAATGAAAAGGCGCTGACCTTCTGGTCGCGCCTTTGAAATTGAACGGCAGATTGGCCAAACGGCGGGTTCGTAGCGTCGGCCGGTCCGCCGTTCGTTAGAACGGCGGAACCAATGGGGCTCGCAGCGTCGAGGGGTTCCGGCGTTTGGAAAACGCCGGAACAATCAGTGTTCGATCCAGCAGCGCAGGGTCTCGCCTGCCTGCAGGTGACGCAGATTCTCCGCGGCAATGTCGACCACATTGTTGAGCGTGGCTGCCAGGTGGAACCAGCCCGAGATATGCGGCGTGATGAGCATGTTGGGCGCATCCCACAGTGGACTTGTCTCAGGCAACGGTTCGGGGTCGGTGACGTCGACCGCGGCGCCGGCGAGATGTCCCGACTCCAGGGCGACAACCAAGTCGTCGGCGACCACAAGATCGCCGCGGCCGCCGTTGGCAAAGAAGGCACCCGGTTTCATCGCGGCAAAGAACTCGGCATTTGCAATGCCGCGGGTCTCGGGCGTACTGGGCATAAAGGATGCGACGACGTCTGCCTCCGCCAGACGCTCAGACAGGGTGTCCATGCCGTCCATGTCCTCAAACACAATGGGGTAGACGAGCGGGTGGCGCTTGATGCCGCGGACGTGCGCACCCATGTTGCGGCAGAGCGTGGCAAAGTGGCCGCCAATGTCGCCCGCGCCCAGCACCAGCACATTGGCGTTTTTGAGCGAGGTGACCGGCCCCAAATCCTCCCAGCGATGCTCGCGCTGCAGGTCCTGGTAGCCGGGCAGGCGCTTCATCATAGACAGCACCATGGCAAACATGTGCTCGCTCACGGCCTGGCCGTAGGCGCCCACCGAGCAAGACAGTTTGGCGTCGGCCGGCACGGTGCCGGCGGCCAAGTAATCGTCATAGCCCGCGGTCTGCAGTTGCAGCAGCTGGAGGTGCTCGCATGCTGTGAGCATGTCAGGGTCGATGTTGCCCAGGATCACGTCGGCATCGGCGACCTGCTCGCGCGTGGCGGCGTCGGAGTTCGTGTAGATAAAGTCCTCGCCCGGAGCGCTCGACTCAAGAATTGCGCGATGACGGTCGTTGACGGGCAACAAAACCAGGATGTTCACAAGCAGTCCTCTCCGCTTGACCTGCCAAAAAGGGACAGGTTTATTTTGGCAGGTTTTATCAGGCAAAACGTTCAAATAAAAACGCCGGATGCAAGACGAGCGTACCCGTCAGCATCCGGCGCATCCGCAGCTACCAGCTGAGCAGCTCGTAACCGTCCTCGGTCACCACGAGCTGTACCTCGCACTGGGCCGAATCGCTGCCGTCCTTGGTGCGCACGCACCAGCCATCGCCCTTGCTGATCTTGATGTCGGGCGCTCCGGCGTTGACCATGGGCTCGATGGTAAAGACCATACCCGGGGCCATGATGGTGTCCACATCGGGTGCCTCGGTGGTAAAGCCCACAAACGGGTCCTCGTGGAACTCCTTACCGATGCCGTGTCCGCCGTACTCGCGCACCACGCTAAAGCCGGCGTCCTCGACCGTCTTTTGCACGGCCTCGGCCATAACGGACAGCGGCAGCCATGGCTTGACGGCTGCCAAGCCCGCCTCCACGCTGGCGCGGGTGACGTCGACCAGGCGCTGGCGCTCGGCAGAGACCTCGCCGATGCAGAACATGCGGCTCGAATCACTAAAGTAACCGTCCAGGATCGTGGAACAGTCCACGTTGATGATGTCGCCCTCGTGCAGCACGTCCGTATCGCAGGGGATACCGTGGCAGACGACGTCGTTGATCGAGGTGCACACGCTTTTGGGATAGCCCTCGTAGTTGAGGTCTGCCGGTGTGCCGCCGTGCTCGACGGTGTAGTCATAGATCATCTGGTCGATCTGGTTGGTGGTCATGCCTGCGGCGATATGCTCGCCCACATAATCGAGCACGCCCACGTTGATAGCCGCCGATCGCTTGATACCCTCGATATCGGCGGGCGTCTTGTAGAGCGTGCGGGGCAGAACCTCCCAGCCCTCTTCCCACAAGCGTTCGAGACGCTCATCAAAGGCGCTATGGCATTTCTTGTATTTCTTGCCGCTGCCGCACCAGCAAGCGTCGTTGCGGCCGGGCACGGGTCCTTTGTCATACATGGCTAACTTCCTTTCATCCGCAGCTAGTATAGACCACTCGCAGAGCAGCTGCGTGCTAGTAGCTCACCTGGCAGGGAATGCCGAGGGCTTGGACGCGCGCAGCAATGGCGTCGAGCGCCTCAGGCGCCGCTTTGGCAAGGCCGGCGATCGGCGTCTCGCGCGCCACCGTGTAGATGGTCGCTTCTTGTGGGCGAATGCGCTCAAGCGCCGCGAGCCAGGGGGCAACGTACTCCTCGCCGGTGTTGTCGATGAGCTTGCCCTGATACTCGCCGGTCAAAAAGATCGTCTGGATAATAACGTGACCGTCAAAGCTTGCGAACGTTTCGATCTGGTGCTCGACGTCGTAGGGGCCAACAGGCTGGTCGAGCAGCTGGATAAACGCCGGATCGACGGTATCGAGCTTGAGGATGTTGTCGTCGACCATCATGAGCGCGTCGTGCACCTGGGGGCGGTCGGCGCGCGTGCCGTTGGAGAGCACGGCGATCTTGGAGTTTGGGGCAAGCTCGTCGCGCAACGCGACGGCGCCGGCGATGGCCTGCGGAAACTCCGGTGCGGCAGTGGGCTCGCCGTTGCCTGCGAAGGTGATCACATCGGGGAGCTCGCCCTCGGCTGCCATCTCGCGCAGCTTTGCCTCGAGCGCGTCGAGTACCACGGCAGCTGTGTTGTACGGCTCATGACAGGGGCGCTCGGCGTTGAGGCCGTTTTCGCAGTAAATGCAGTCGAACGTGCAGATTTTGCCGCTGGCCGGCATCATGTTGACGCCGAGCGAGAGACCAAGGCGACGGCTGCGAACGGGCCCAAAGATGGGGCTGGCATTCAAAAACGTAGACATAGGCATATGCTCCTCAAGACAATTGTGCCTAAGCATAGCATCGGCTCCAAAGCAAGGTGCGGGCTCTTGCTTTACAAGTTTCGTTTTTTCACGTCGCTCATTATGCCGTGCCATGAAAAGCCTCGGGTCGGGTAAAGTTAATCTGTTAACAAGGCGTAAAGCAATGCGGGTCTATCCAGCCGTACTGACGCGCAACTGGATGGGCGTTGATGATGGGGGCACAACATGGATTTTACGGTCGAGAATGCGGGCACCACGATTGCCTGTCGCGAATATGCCGGCCCGGATGTGTCGCCTGATACTCCTGCCTTGGTGTGCGTGCACGGCGCTTGTGTCGACGGCACATTTTTCGACGGCATCGCATGTGAGCTCGGTCGCAACTACCGCGTAATTGCCTACGACCGCCGCGGCTGTGGCGGCAGCAGCGAAGCGGCAGACGGCAGCTATGATCTTGCCGCTCAGGCCGCCGACCTGCAGGCCGTGATCGAACACGTTGGCGCTCCGACAAATGTGCTTGCGCACAGCGCCGGTACGTTGGTGGCGCTGGAGCTTCTTCGCACCGAACCCCATCTCGTCGCCCGTGCGATTCTGCATGAGCCGGCTGTGTCGGCCGAAGGCGTCGGCATGGGCGCAGCTCCGATTTTGCTCGATATGATTGCGGCTGGAAAGGTTTCAAGGGCGCTTCGGCTTTTCTTGGGAGCTCTCGGCGACTTGGACCCCGAGGCTCCTGGGACGACCGAAGCGGAAGCCAAGCATGCCCTGCGCAATGGTCGTTGCTTTATGGCCAATGAATACGGAACAAATATGACATATGCTCCCGACTGGGAGCGCGCCCGCGAATCAAAGGCGGTGTCGGCTGTGTTTTTGGGCGAGCTTTCGGTCGGTACACCCCGCGAGGCTGGTACGCGAGCGGCTGCCGAATATCTCGATTGCCCCCTTGTGACGATCCCGGGCGCGCATAACGGTCTGCGCGATCGCCCCGTTACGGCGGCAAACGCCGTTCGCGATGTCTTGGAGCGTTAGCGCGCTCGATGACCTGCGGGGAGAGGGGCTGTTAGCGTTTCGTCATTGTTAACGAATGCGCCCATAACCGCGCACCCGAGGCTCCATTACCGCCGCTTGCCAGGTCATAAAAATGTAACGATAATCGCGCGTTTGCCTTCAGCTGTTAGATGTTACCCTTGTACCAATTGATATGCACCGTTGCCGTGCGTAACGATAGAAGGGGCCCCATATGCTCAATAATCACGAGGTCAATCTAACCGACGAGGAGGCTGCCGCTGAGGTCGCCCGCGTCGCGAAGACCTACCCCGTGGTGCGTTTGCTGTCGGCCGATCAGATTAAGAGCGAGCCTAACTGCCTGCTCGCCGGCAATCGGTGCCCTTGTCTGCGCCAGTCAAGTCTTGAGGCCTTGGCAGGTTCCGATGATGTATCGGAGCAGCTGCTCAATGATGGTACCGAGTACCGCGCTCGCCTGCGCTCTCTGAAGGTCGAGGGCGAGCCTCACGTCCTGCTGATGGTGCGTCCGATCGATGAGCAAGAGGCTGCAGAAGAGGACCTTGTCTACACCGACGTGCTGACGAGTGTGCGCAATCGCCGATATTACGAGGAAAAGCTCCGTAGCGCCCGCATGAATGCCGGCGTTGCGGTGATCGACCTTGATGATTTTAGGGTCTTCAACGATACGTGTGGCCGCCATGCCGGCGACCTTGCGCTCGGTGCTGTGGCGACAGCCATACGCAGCGGAATTCGTTCGACTGACGAGCTTGTACGCTATGGCTGCGACAAGTTTGTAGTCGTCATGCCCAATATTCCCTCCGATGACTTCACCCGTCGCCTGCATCAGGTGTCCGATGCCGTTCATGCCACGATTGTTCCGGGCCATGAGTACGTGAGCTTGACGGCATGTGTTGGTGGCGTTCGCATTCATGGCGAGACGGTCGATGAGGGAGTTGGCCGCGCTGTCCAGTTATTGAGCCGCGCTAAGGCAAAAGCCGGTACGGTCGTGACCGATGCCGATTCCATCGAAGCCTTCCAAAGCGAAAAGCCTTTGGTGCT
The DNA here is from genome assembly GCA_963628025.1 of Alloprevotella sp. Classification (GTDB taxonomy): domain Bacteria; phylum Actinomycetota; class Coriobacteriia; order Coriobacteriales; family Coriobacteriaceae; genus Collinsella. Next base: position 18,408 of record CAVGCW010000017.1, read on the forward strand.
TATTGTCGATGACTCCGACATGAACCGAGCCATTCTCAACGAGATGCTCAAGGACGAGTATTGCATCCTCGAGGCCGACAACGGTCGTACGGCGCTCGACATGGTCGACCGCTATGGCGATGAGTTGTCGCTCGTGCTGCTGGATATTGTCATGCCGGGCATAAGCGGCTTTGAGGTGCTGGCCGATCTGTCGCGCCGATCGGGTATCGACAATCTGCCTTTCATCATGATTTCGAGCGAAGATTCCGATGATATGGTTCTGCGCGCGTACGAGCTGGGCGCCTCGGACTATATCAACCGCCCGTTTGACTCCCGTGTCGTGCGCCGGCGTGTAAGCAACACCATCCGCCTATACGCCAAACAGCGCCGCCTGACGAGTTTGCTGTCCCAGCAGTACAACGAGCGCGTCAAGAACAGTCGCATGCTCATCGACATCATGGCCGGCGTCATGGAGCTTCGCAACGGCGAGAGCGACAGGCACGTTACGAACATCGAGAAGCTGACCGAGCTGCTGCTTGGCTGTCTGGTTCAGCGTAGCGACACCATCTCCCTTGACAATGAGGAACGCTCTACGATTGCCCTGGCTTCGGCGCTGCACGATATCGGCAAGATGTCGATTGACGATGCGATTCTCAACAAACCCGGGCGTCTTACGCCCGAGGAGTTCGAGATTATGAAGACGCATACCACGATGGGCGCCGACATGTTGCTTGAGCTGGGCCGCCATCACGTCGGCAATGCGCTTATGGAATATGCGTACCAGATTGCGCGTTGGCATCACGAGCGCTGGGACGGCAAGGGTTATCCCGATGGCCTTAAGGGCGACGATATCCCCATCGCCGCGCAGGTGGTCTCGGTGGCCGACGTGTACGATGCTCTGACGAGCGTGCGCGTGTACAAGGACGCTATCCCGCACAAGGAGGCGATCCAGATGATCCTGGACGGTAAGTGCGGCACCTTTAACCCGCTGTTGCTCGACTGCCTGCTCGAGGTGCAAGACCGTATTGCCGAGACATTGGCACGCCCCGCCGACGTCGTCGCGTTTCCCACGATTTAGTTTGACCAAAGGAGTTTTAATCCATGATTTCCATGCGTGAGGCGTATGAGAAGATCGGCGCTAATTATGAAGACGCGTGCGCTCGGCTGATGGGCGAGGAGATGCTTGCCCGCTTTGCCCTCAAGTTTTTGGATGACGAGAGCATGGACAAGCTGGAGGCCGTCATGGCGGCGGGAGACGCCGAAGGTGCATTTATGGCGGCGCACACGCTCAAGGGCGTGAGTCAGAACCTGGGATTCGATAACCTGTATGAGCCGGCGGTCGTGGTGACCGAGGCGCTGCGCGGCGCCGATACCGTTGACGGCGCTCGCGAGGGAATGCATGCGCTGCAGCAGCAATATGCGGCAACGATGTCGGCCCTGCGCGAAGCGGCCGAATAAGAGCTTGCGTGCTTTGATGACAATGAGAGTGGATAATCTCCCGTTTTAGGCTCGGTGGTGGCCTCAAAGTGGGAGATTATCCACTCTCGTTCGATACGTGTCCAAAAATCCACGCTCACCCCTCCGGGTTAGTAAATGGCCTATGCGCACTGGCGGGGCTTTCCGCATGCAATCAATATCGTTGTTCGATAAACTGTTCGAATAACGATAGAGTCGATGAGGGTGAGTGTATGTCTAACAGCGTTCAGCGTATGGCCAAAGCGGGCGAAAATATCAGGAAGCTTGGCTTTTGCATGGCAGCCGTTTTTGCAGGGATGCTCGTCGCTTTTGCCGCGTTGGTTGTTTACGTGATCTGGTATGCGGTTGCAAACGTTGCTTCTGTCGATTCTTTCGGCGTCGTGACGCTTCTCGATGGCGGGTGCATCGTTATCCCAAGCGGACTGTGCCTGGCACTCGTCGTGGGTATTTCGCTTGTCGTTCTGTGTGGGATCAGCCGTAACATCTCGCGAGGCGTCTCGCCCTTTACCAAGACGCATGTGCGGCTTATCCGTGTTCTTGCGCTTGCCTTTGCTGTTAACGCCGCGGTTTCGCTTATTGGTGCCTACGGATCGGTCAATCTTACCATTGGTGGGCTGGAGCTTTACGTCGTGCCTCATTCCTTCGTTATTGAGATTTGCCAAGGCGTTGCCTTTGATGCGGGGTCGCTTATCGGCGCGGCTGTCTGTCTGTGTATCTCGGTGATCTGGAGTTATGCCTCGCTGCTCCAAGAGCAGTCTGACGAGCTTGTGTAGGAGGAAGCATGAGCTATCTCATCATCGAGCTTGAGACGCAGCTGCTTAAGACCGGAAAGACCAGTGCTGATCTGATTCGTGCCACGGGGCATACTCCGGCTAATATTTCTAAGCTAAGAAACGGAAAAATTAAAGCTATTCGCCTTAAGACGCTTCTCGATATTTGCGATGAACTTGACTGTCAACCGGGAGATATTATTCGGCGGGTGAGTGAGAAAGAGCTTGAGGAGCTTATTGTTGAGCGTGCAAAAAATGTCGTGAGACAGATGCGGGATGGTGGAGGCAACGAGGCGTCACTTCCGACATCAGTCTTCGCTGTCGATTTGAGTGACGAGTAGCTTAAGGCGAACAACTAAAACGAAGTATCAGCGTGAAGAGACCCGTGTCTAACACGGGTCCCTTCTTTTAGATTATCTTGACAAATATGTGTTATCGAAAAACAATAACAACCATGGAAAACGATAAAAGAAAGAAGGAACGATATGAGCGGTTTTTCTATCAAGCAGAACGGGGGTCCAATGAACGCATCAGCGATAAAGTTATCAAAAGTTTCAAAACGCTACGGGAAACGGCACGTTTTGCATGACGTTTCCTTCGAGGTGCATCAGTCTGAGCTCTGTGCCCTTGTTGGTGCAAACGGGGCGGGTAAAAGCACGCTTATTAAAATAGTGCTGGGCCTCTGCGAGTCGTCGTCGGGGAGCGTGGAGCTCTTTGGAGGCAAATCAAAAAAAGAGCTTGGTCTGATGCGGACGCGTGTCGGCTATGTGCCAGATTCCAGCGGAGCATACCAATCCCTCAGTGCGGTTGAGAATCTCCAAATCCGATGTTTGGAATGGGGGCTTGATGCGAATCGTGAGATTCCTCGCGTTTTGAGCCTAGTCGGGCTGGACGTCGAAGAGAAAAAGAGCGTGAGCAGTTTTTCTCTGGGAATGAAACGGCGGCTGGATATAGCTACGGCTTTGTTGGGTGACACTGATCTGCTTATTTTTGATGAGCCAGCAAACGGGTTGGACCCGCTGGGCATCGAGAGTATATGGGCCCTTATCGGTCGATTGAATCGAGAACAGAGTAAGACCATGCTCATCTCTAGCCATGATTTGGATGAGTTGGCATCGGTTGCAACAAGCTGCCTGTTTCTTCATGACGGCGAACTGCTGAAAAAGGAATCGATGGACGTCATAAGGGATGAGGCGTCGTCCCTAAAAGAGTATTACAGGCGCTTGATGAAGGCGGTCTCGCTATGAAGCGGGCGATCCATCCCGTAAAGGCAGATATGATGCGTTTGCACAGGATGTTTCCGGCGAAGTTTGGTCTTGCGCTTATGCTGGCGTTCGGCCTTCTCTTCGGCATCTTTCTAAAAAACGGAACAACGTTGCTCGCCTTTGGCAATAGCGTTTTTGGGGAGGATATTGGCTTCTGCTGGAATGTAATTGATCCTTCTGCACCCGATGAGTCCCTTGTGCGCAGTGCTTTTGCCGGCACCTCTCTGTTCGTTCCGCTCATCGTTTGCCTGGCGATTTTACAGGAGCGCGGCTATGAAGAGGGATACCGAATTTCTTCAGCAAGAGGTCTTACCCGCTTTAATGGGGTCCTAGCACATGTGTTTTCGTCTGCTTTAATAATTGGCGCAGCATATAGTGCGCTTTGCCTTCTTCTTTTTGCAATAGCCATAATACGTGGTGGGCAAAGCTGTGCGCACGACATGCTGGCTGCATTTTTGCCCGCAATGATAGTCAACGTCGTATTGGTGATATCGGTTGCGCTGGAGACGGTGACCATCTATCGGATTACAGGCAGCGCTGTATTGAGCGGGGCTGCGATAATTATTGGATTTGTCATGAGCTTGACGCTCTACGGAACTTTCCTTCAGGCGCCCATACCATCCTTGCGATGGATTTTCCTTCTTCCGGGGCCGTACCTTGGAGTCGGATGTGCCCTTGGGTATAGCGATATGGGGCAGCTGACGCTTCTGGGATATGGCGTGGCAGCCAGCTGTCTATCGGTATTGATTTACGCTCTCGTGAGCTTTCGCGCTGGGGGTGTGCTCAATGGCTCGTCAGATTAAAAGACTTCTCCAGTCAGAATTGAAGCATGTGAGCAAATGGGCGTACGTCTTAATCCTGGTAATTTATGCGTACATGGTGGTATTGCAGCTTAATTCTTTCCCGATGTGGTTCTGTAGCCTCCGTGAGAATAGTTTCTTGGGCTTTTTCCCAGACCCGACGCTTCGGCTATCGGCAGAGGATGTCCTTCTATTTGGTAATGCAGAGGTTTTTCGCGGTCTGCTGTTCAACGTAGCCCCGTTGGCTCATGCATTGTTCTTTCCGTTCATCGCGGCTTGCATTGTGCCGCGCTTTGTCAGTTCGGGCTTTATTGAGGAACCGTGGGGGTTGTCGGCGGCTCGGGGAGGGAAGCGTGTGTGCGCTATCGTTGCGCGAGTGGTGCTGTCTTCTTTTGCCCTTTTGGGCGCGTTTATCCTGTCGAGTGTCGTTTTGTACTGTCTTAACTGCGCGATCGTTTTGTATGCTCAGCAGTATTTCAACCTGCATGTATTTTGCTATCGACTTGTTCTTGCTGCCGCTGCCTGCCTTGCATACGTGGTTTCTTGCGTAATTGTTGTTTCCTATTTTGGGTCCGGCTTCGGTCCGATTGGCATGCTGTTGCTTGTCAACGTCGTGGCGATCTACATACAGCTCGGGGCCAATTTCATGCTTCCGCTTCCAGCCTCGATGCTCATGTGGATTTGTGGCGTGACCCCGTTGGGGAATAGTCAATGCATTTCGATTCTAATTGACTGCCTAATAAACGTAGCAAGCGTTTTTGCCATCTGCTTTACCGTCGACCGATTACGGTCGAGATTTCTTTGATTGTTTGTGAGGGATGACCATACCGAGCATACCAAATACAGGGGGGCGGGCACCGTGGCTGGTGTCCGCCCCCCCCTGGTTTAGGAGGCTTTAACTTGTGTGGCTTGCGAGCTAGCGCGCCTGCTTAACCTTGGCCGCTGCCTCGACAAACGACTTCCACAGGTTAAAGTCGGTCTCGAGCGTCTTCCACGTGTACTCGGGATGCCATTGCACGCCCAGGCAGAAAGGCTGGCCTTCGACTTCGATGCACTCGGGAACGCCGTCGGTTGCCTTGGCGACCAAGCGCGTGCTCTTACCCAGACGGTCGACGCAGCAGTGGTGTGCGGAGTTGGTCTGGATTAGCCTGTGCCCGCCAACCGCGCGTTCCAGCAGCGAGCCCGGCACGACCTCGACGGGGTGCACGGGATCGTTGAGCACGTGGGTGTGACGCCACTGTGTGCGACCCTCGCGCGCACCCAGGCTCGGCACGTCCATGCACAGGGTGCCACCGGTGGCGACGTTGAGCAGCTGCGTGCCGCGGCAGGTGGTAAAGAGTGGCTTTTTGGCGCGGAGCACCTCGTTAACCAGCTTAAACTCAAAACGGTCGCGAATCTCGCAGCAGAGGGTGGGGTCGTAGGGGCGCTCGTCGCCCCAGCGCTTGGGGTTGACGTCCGGGCCGCCGGGAATAGCGATGCCGTCGGCGATATCGACGTAATGACGGATAACCTCAATGTCCTCGGTGATGGACATCTGCAGCGGCAGGCCGCCGGCGGCAAGAATGGCATCGACAAAGACACTTGCGATTTCCTCGTTGGGGGAGAGCGTCTCGCTCAAAAACGGCTTTGCCTCTTCCCAACGCGGTGCGACGAGGATGAGTGGGCGGTCGGCGGGGTCGACGTCGACATGCGGGGTGTAGGACGATGAGGTGCGGGTTCCGATCATAGGTGTAACTTTCGAGTTTGGATGGGCATGGCGGGCGGGTGGGCGGTCTGGTTAGTGGCCCTTAATGGAGTTGAGGAAGTCCTGGGCGCGCTTGGTCTGGGGGTGGTCGAAGAACTCGTCGGGCGTGCCGGTTTCCACGATCTGGCCGTCGGCCATAAACACGACGCGGTCGGCCACACGGCGGGCGAAGTTCATCTCGTGCGTGATGACGATCATCGTCATGCCCTGCTGTGCCAGACGGACCATGACCTCGAGCACCTCGTTGATCATCTCGGGGTCAAGGGCGCTCGTGGGCTCGTCAAAAAGCATGGCCTTGGGTTGCATGGCAAGCGAGCGGGCGATGGCTACGCGCTGCTGTTGGCCGCCCGAAAGCTGTGCGGGCACCTTATCGGCCTGCTCGGCAACGCCCACGCGGCCCAGCAGGTCCATGGCGCGCTCGCGGGCCTCGTCCTTGGAGACACCCAGTACGTCGACCGGTCCCAGCATGACGTTCTGCAGGACGGTCATATGTGCGAACAGGTTGAACTGCTGAAACACCATGCCCAGCTCGGCACGCATGCGGGCAAGATCCTTGCCTTCCTGCGGCAGGGGCTCGCCCTCGATGAGGATCTCGCCCGAGTCGATGGTTTCCAGACGGTTGATGGTGCGGCACATGGTCGACTTGCCCGAGCCCGAGGGTCCAATCACAACGACGACCTCGCCGCGGTCGACCGAGAGATTGATGTCGTTGAGGACGTGCAGGTCGCCATAGTGCTTATCGACGTGTCTGAGCTCGATCAGCGGCTGATTGCCGGTGGAAGAGGTGCTCTGTGCCATGGTGCTCGGCTCCTTATGACTCGAAATGGTAAAGCGTTAGCGGATGATGGTCGCGCCGGTCTTGTGCGAAACATAGACAGCGGCCTTGTTGATCGCGACGTTGATGAGGATGTAGATGACCGCGATTACCAGGTAGACCGACACGAGGGCGTCGTAGTTGGTAATGAGCACGCGGGCGTTTTGCATGAGGTCGGGGTAGCTCACCACATAGGCGACGGTGGTGTCTTTGACTACGACCACAAGCTGCGAAATCAACGACGGAATGATAAACCGAATAGCCTGCGGCAACACGATTTTAAAGGTGATTTTGGCCTTGGAGAGACCGAGCGCCTGGGCGGCCTCGACCTGGCCGCGCGGCACGGCATTGACGCCGGCGCGGAAAATCTCGGCCAGCACGCCGGCTGCAGCGAGCGCGACGGGAAGCGTGAGCATCCAAAACGACGGCAGCGAGATCTTGTACTGGGGCAGCACCAAAAAGAAGAAGTAGATAAACAGCAGGCTCGGCACACCGCGGAAGAAATCGGTGAGCACACGGCAAACCAGCTGGAGCGGCTTAATGTCGCTGGTGCGGCCGAGCATAAGGGCTAGGCCCAGCACCAGCGCGATGGCGCCAGCGGTGAGTGCGACTTTAACGGTGCCCTCAAAGCCGGCAAGCAAGAACTTCCAGGTGGTGAGGTGCGTAAAGAAATACCAATAGTGGACCGAAAGCTGGCCGGTCACATAAAAGCGCTGCAGTACCAGGGCGACGAGCACGGCGACGGCAACGAGCGAGATAGCGGTGCCGATGCGAATCTTGGCGCGCATCTTGGGGCCGGGAGCCTCGTAGAGCGCATCGCGCATGGTAAGTGCAGGGGAGGAATGCTTGCTCATCGGAGGATCCTCACCTTCTTATCGATGTAGTTGCCAATGTGGCTCACCACAAAGGCCGTGCCCAGGTAGCCGAGCGCCGAGATAAAGAACGCGGCGACGCCGCCGAGCGAGCGCGTGTTGATGTAGCTCACCACGCCGGTAAGCTCTTGCGGCTTAAGCGGCACCTGGCTGCCCAAGGCGGTAGTGAGCATGACGGCGATAAAGAGGTTGGTCATGGGCAGTACGCTCGAGCGCAACGCCTGCGGAATCACGATCTTGGCGAGGATACGGTTAAAGCTCATGCCGAGCGAACGGGCGGCTTCGACCTGGCCGACGCCGACGGTGTTGATGCCGCTCATAAAGTTCTCGGAGCCAAAGGCCGAGCCCAAAAGGACCGTGGCGACGATAACGCAGGTGCGGTAGGGCAGAACGACCTTGAGCGGCGGCAGCGCATAGACGACGATGATGAGCAGTGCGATGCCGGGGATGTTACGGAAGACCTGGACATACAGGTCGCCAAAGACGCGCAGCGGCTTGAGCGGCGACACGCGCATCACGGTGACGGCGACGGCCAGCACCATGGCGATGACAAACGACTCAAGCGTCATGCCCCAGGTTGCTAGCAGCGCGTCGATATAGTTCTGGCCATAGAGCGACCAGAGCTCGGAGAGACTCATGCGGACCTCCCGCCGATAAGGAAAGGGGCTCCCGTGTGTACGGAAGCCCCGACAACTCAGTGAGGAAACAGTTTACCGCAATAAAGCGCATCATGCGTTTCCGTATGGTTTCGTTGCGGCCGTTACCAGGCCCGCTGCCTAGGCGCCGATCTCGGGCAGCTCGGGAACATTGGTGTCGCCCGTACGGTCGCCGATGCAGATCTGCCACAGCTCGGTCCAGGTGCCGTCGTCCTCGATCTTCTTAAGGAAGTCGTTGACAAAGGCGACGCCGTCGGAATCGAGCGGCAGGCCGATGCCGTAGGGCTCCTTGCTGCCGAAGGGCTTGCCGGCGATCTTGTACTTACCAGGCTCGCGGACCAGGGCGCTCTGCTGCATGTTGTTATCGATGACGTAGGCGTCAACACGACCCTGTTGGAGTGCCTGGCGGGCCTCCTCGTCGGTCTTGAACTCCTGCTGGCTGGCCTTGGGAGCGAGCTCCTCCAGGATGGCGGGGCCGTTGGAGCCGGACTGGACGGCGACGCTCTTGTCGGCCAGGTCGTCGACGCTCTTGATGTCGTCGTTATCGGCGAGCACCAGGATAGCCTGCTGGGTGTAGTAGTAGGGACCGGCAAAGGAGACGAGCTTCTTGCGCTCGTCAGTGATGGTGTAGGTGGCAAAGACGGCGTCGACCTGGCCGTTCTGCAGGACAGACTCGCGCGTGTCCGAGGTCACCTGGGTGATCTCGACCTTGTTCTCGCCCAGAATGTAGTTGGACAGGAGCTGTGCGATACCGGCATCGAAGCCGCGGGTCTGACCGTCTTTCTCGTTGAGGAGGGAGAAGAGCGTGGAGGTCTGAACGCCACCGATCTTAAAGACGCCGGCGTCCTTGACGGCCGTGGCCCAGGCGCTGGCGGCGATGGCGTCGTCATCGGCCTTGGGGCCGTTGTCGACGAGCTTGTCGAATGCCTTAGCGTCGAGCGTGGTGGAAGCCTCGGTATCATTGGAGCTCTTGGAGGAGCCGGCGGCGGAACCCTTGTCGGCCTCGGCGCTGGTGTCGGAGCAGCCGGCAAGACCAAGGCCGGCGACGGTTGCGAAGGTGGCGGCAACGAAGCCGCGGCGGTCGAGAACGACCTGCTGGGAGAGGTTCTTGCTCATGGGAGAACACCTTTCTCAATAAAATCCCTAGCGGTTGAGTAGAGTTATACCCTATCCCGCTCAAATAGGTCAACACGAAATAACTCAGAAACATACTTGCCTTATGGGTAATTCTACCTACCAAAAAGGGACAGGCGCCTTTGTGGTGGTTCTTGCAGATGTGGTGGCCTGTCTCGCTGCTTTGTCTCAATCTGTAACATCTGCAGCCATTTTTGCCGAGTAACTGTTACAGATCGAGATTTTCTCTTCAGGGGAATTCGAATGTCTCAATCTGTAACATCTGGACGGTCAAAAGGTCCCTATCTGTTACAGATTGAGACAAAGGTCTGGGACTACGACGTCTTATCTAGATCTGTAACAGTTAGACGGAAATTCGGGCCCTAGATGTTACAGATTGAGATAATCGCGTCGCGCAAACAAAAACCTCCGCAGGGGCGCTTCCCTTGCGGAGGTTTTCTTACTCGTTGAGTAGCCTTGCGGCTTCGGCGGCCATGTTCTCGACCGCCATGCCGTTCTGAGCGAGCAGCTCGTTGGGGTCGTAGCGGTCGGGGAAGCCCTTGGCGATGCCGAAGGTGCGCGTGCGCAGCGGCGTGCAGGCCAGATAACATGCCACACGCTCGCCCCAGCCGCCGTCCAAGATGCCGTCCTCGAGGGTGACGACAACGCGATGCTCGGCGGCAAGGCTGTCGAGGAACTCGCGGTCGAGCTCGGTTGCAAAGCGCGGGTTGACGAGCGTGGCCTCGATGCCGTACTCGGCGGCCAAGCGGTTTGCCACGCGCTCGCCCAGCTCAAAGAAATCGCCGAGTGCGAGCACGGCAACGTCGCGGCCCTGACGCACCACGTTGTAGCGAACGGCACTGTAGTCGGTGTCTTCGGCGGGTGCCAGATCGGGACGGCTCACCAGGCCGATGCCCGGTACGCGGATCGCCACGGGATGCTCGCGGTGGTCGAGCGACCAGCTCAGCATGGACAGATATTCCTCCATGCAGACCGGCGCCAAGTAGTGCATGTTGGGAAGAGCGCCCAGCATGGAAATATCGAAGAACGAAAGGTGCGTCTCGGATGTGGTGCCAAAGATTGACGCACCAAACACCAGGATGGTTGCGGGGGCGTCGTTGAGGCACAGGTCGTGCCACAGCTCGTCGTAGGCGCGCTGCAAAAACGTGCCGTACACACCAAAGACTGGCTTGGCGCCCGAGCGCGCAAGCGCGGTGGCAAAGGTCACGGCGTGCTCCTCGGCAATGCCCACATCGACGAACTGTTTGCCGGCGGCAGCGCGAAGCTCGGGTGTAAAGCCCATGATGTAGGGCGTGGCGGCCGTGATGCCCACGACCTGCGGATCGCGCTCGATGGCGGCGCTGAGCGCCTCGCCCGTAATGTCGGCATAGGTGCGCGGCGCAGGCTCGCTCGGATGGCCCGGGCAGAGCTTGCGGCCAGTCGCCATATCAAACGGACCCACGTGGTGCCAGCGCTCGGGGTCGCTCTGGGCCGGCTCAAAGCCCTTGCCCTTGGCGGTGGAGACGTGCAGCACGATGGGATGATCGATATTGCGCAGTTCCTGCAGCGCGTCGACGAGGGCCAACACATCGTTACCGGCGTCCAGATAGCGGTAATCGAGCCCCAGCGCGCGAAAAACGTTGCGCTCACAGGTGCCGTTGCTGGCGCGTAACTCGGTCAGATTGCGATACAGGCCGCCATGGTTCTCGGCAATGGACTGGTCGTTATCGTTGACGATGATGATCAGGTTGCTATCGAGTTCGGCGGCATTGTTAAAGCCCTCAAACGCCAGGCCGCCCGAAAGCGAGCCGTCGCCAATGATGGTGATGACGTTATACGTGTCGCCCGCCAGGTCGCGCGCGTGGGCAAGGCCACAGCCCAAGCTCACCGACGTGGAGGTATGGCCCATGGCGAACAAGTCGTGCTCGGACTCGTCGGGATTGGCAAAGCCAGAAGCCTCGCCATAACGCTCCGGATCGATATAAGTGTACGCGCGTCCCGTCAGCGCCTTGTGGGCATAGGTCTGGTGCGAAACGTCAAAGACAATCTTATCGATGGGGGAGTTAAACACGCGATGAAGCGCAACCGTAAGCTCAACGACGCCCAGGTTGGGGGCAACGTGTCCGCCGACGGCGGCGGAGCTTTCGAGGATTGCCTGGCGGATCTCGCTGCAGAGCTGCGGGAGCTCGGCGCGATTAAGAGCCTTGACGTCCTCGGGCGTTGTCGTTTGCGTAAGCAGCATCGTTGTGGGTTACTCCATGCGAATCGAGCGCCGGCGCTCCCTCGGCCGGCACAATTGCACAAAACAGTCTCGCACATTTTGGCGTTTGATATGTGACGGCGGCGCGGTAATTCGCCAACTGGCGGGGCAAAACGTTTTGTCCGATGCCATACTGGTAGATTCGATGATGATTTTTTCAATACGTGCAGGTCGTGGCTTGTCGCCGTGAGTCGCTGGAAGGAGGCAGCATGTCCGATGTCGTTCGTGCCGAGAAAATCGCGTGCGAAGTAGACCATGCTGCCCGTCAACTGGCACAGGCGGGCCGTCTGGATCTGACGCGCGAGTTTATCCAGCATGGCGATGTGACGGTGTATACGCATGTGACCTCGGTGGCGCGGGCAAGCCTGTCCTTTGCCGAGCGCCTGGGCCGCGTCGGTGTCTCGGTCGACCGCGCCTCGTTGCTGCGCGGAGCCTTGCTGCACGACTACTTTCTCTATGACTGGCACGATCCCGATCCGAGCCATCGCCTGCACGGGTTTCGGCATCCGTTTTTTGCCCTGGCGCGTGCCGAAGAGGATTTTGAGCTGACGCCGCGCGAGCGGAATATCATCGTGCGGCATATGTTTCCGCTGGTGCCCGTGCCGCCGACGTGTCGTGAGGCTTGGATTGTGTGCCTGGCGGATAAATGGTGTGCGCTGCGCGAGACGGTCGCCGGCCGCCTGCCGCGCAAGGACGAGGCGGACGATGGCGTGAGCAGCGAATCGAGTGAAAAGAGGAGAGGGTAGACGGTGGGGACCGCGATCGACATGGCATTTGACGGCGCGACGCTTGCCGCCTGTCCGCTTTCGGCGCTGGTGCTCTCGTTTGCCTTCTACGGTTTTTGCGGTTGGGTATGGGAATCGACAGTCTGCGCCATGCTCAACCACGGGCGCTTTGCCAACAGCGGCTTTTTGCTGGGACCGTGCTGCCCCATCTATGGCGCGGGCGGCATTGCCTGCTGGCTGCTGTTGCGCGGGATTCCGGATGCCTCGAGCCAGTTTGTCGCTGCAGCGCTCGTATGCAGCGTGATTGAGTACAGCGTAGGCGTGCTGCTGGAAAAAACAACGGGCGCTCGCTTTTGGGACTATTCGCACCTGCCGTTTAACCTGCACGGACGCATCTGTCTGTACTGGGCATGCGCGTTTGGCTTGGGTGCGTTGTGCATTTGCCGTTTAGTGGAGCCGGCATTGTTGGGGCTGCTTGGCCATCTGCCGGTGCTGATTGTGCGGCTGTCCGCCTTTATCGTCGCGGTTGCGATGATGGTCGACGCGGTGTGCTCGTTGGCGAGCTGGCGGCGTCTGTCCGATCAGCTGGAGCGTGTGCGCGCCGACCTTGCCGACCGCATCAATGAGTCGCTCGCCGATGCGTCCGACTCCATGCTCGAACGTATTCCCGATTCGGCGATCGACTCGGTGGCACAGACGCATATCCGCAGCCGTGCCGTTAACGCATGGCTGGCGGAGCTGGGCGATGCGACGCTCGATGCCCTGCGCGAGAAGGCTTCGATGCCGACGTTTATTTCGGATGGTGCTCGCGGCCTGGCGCTCGCTGCCCGCCGCGTGGCCGATGCCGCGCCGAGCATGCCGCGTCCGTCGCTCAGTCGTCGCCTTGCCGGCAAGCGCATGAGCCGCCCGGTACCGAGCGTGTCGCTCAGTCGTCGTGACCTGCGCTTTTTCAATGCCTTCCCGCGCCTGCGCATCAATCGCTACGAAGGTGTCATTCGAGCAACTAATCTCCGCGACCGCGCCCACGAGCTGTTTCGGCACTAGCCAGAGCGGGGCCAAGTGCGCCCTTCTCGCTCGCGTATTTCCCGTTCGTTTCGCGCCCGTTGCCGCGCCGTTTCCAAGATTGCGGCACCGTTTCTATTCGACAACGCAGCGTTTAACAACGTCGTATCTGGTCTATACCAGTTGCCCCTCGGCCGCATTATGGGCGCCGACAACGTTCATGCGATCAAGGGGGAGCGAATGTACGATACGGGATCGACAACGTTTATGCTCATCTGCACCATGCTCGTGTTTTTAATGACACCGGGTCTGGCGTTTTTCTACGGCGGCCTGTCCAGGCGCAAAAATGTCATCAACACCATGCTCATGTGCTTTGGCGCCATTGGCCTGGTTGGTGTGCTGTGGATTGTTGCCGGCTGGTCGCTGGCCTACGGCGGTGACGGCTCGAGTCCGTTTATTGGAGGCCTTGACCAGCTGCTGTGCCTGCCGGTGCTCGGCCAGGTGCTGCAGGCGGCCGAGGGCACCGCGTCGGACGGCGCCGTCTACCCGGAGATTATCAACATCGCCTTCCAGATGGCGTTTGCCATGATCACCGCCGCTATCGTTACGGGCAGTCTGGCAGGCCGCGTTAAGTTTGGCGCCATGACGGCCTTCCTGGGCATTTGGCTGCTCGTGGTCTATGCGCCGCTTGCCCACATGGTTTGGGGCGGCGAGGGCTCCTTTATCGGCGACATCATCGGCGCGCTCGACTTTGCCGGCGGCGACGTGGTACACATTTCGTCCGGTCTGACGGGTCTGATTCTCTGCTTAATGCTCGGCCGTCGTCGTGGCTTTGGCATGGTGAGCTACCGTCCACATAACGTGCCGTTTGTGGCGTTGGGTGCCGGCCTGCTTTTGTTTGGCTGGTTTGGCTTTAACGGCGGCAGCGAGTTTAAGGCCGACGCCGTGGCGGCACTTGCCATCCTCAACACCGTGACGGCCAGCGCAGCGGGCATGGTCTCGTGGCTTGCCGTCGAGCGCGTGCACACCGGTCGCCCCACGCTGGTGGGTGCCAGTACCGGTTTGGTTGCGGGCCTTGTGGTGGTCACGCCCGGCGCAGGCTTTGTCGAGCCGTGGGCGGCGCTGGTCATGGGCCTGATCGTCTCGCCCGTCTGCTACTTGGCCATCAGCCATCTCAAGACCAAGTTCGGCTACGACGATGCACTCGATGCGTTTGGCTGCCACGGCATCGGCGGCATCTTGGGCGGCGTGCTTACGGGCCTGTTCTGCGTGCCGGAGCTCTCGTGGACCGGTAAGGGTGGCCTGTTCTACACGGGCGACGTGTCGCTGCTCGTCTCGCAGATTTTGGGCATTGTGGTGACGGTCGCTATTGTACTGGTGCTCGACTTGGTGATCGCCGCGGTGGTCAAGGCGCTGTTCCACGGCAGCCTGCGCGTGGACGAGGCCGACGAGGCGCTGGGCCTGGACGCGAGTCAACACGGCGAGAGCGCATATCCCTCCTTCTCGGGACTCGATTAGCAGCTTCCCCAAGCACCGCACCTTGCTGTTCAATCGTCGCTCACGTACTTAAGTACGCTTCGCTCCTCTTTCACGGCAATCTGCGGCACTTGGGAAACCTGCTAAGACCAGTCAGTTGAACTTATTGATCTCTGAGGTTGGTTTGCGACACCTGGGAAACCCGCGTCTCATGTAAAGGGATACGTTGATTATTGAGAGGAATTCATTATGAAAAAGATCACGGCTATCGTGCGCCAGGAGAAGCTTGAGGTTCTTAAAGACGCGCTGTTTGCTGCCGATGTTCGTGGTATGACCATCAACCAGGTGCAGGGCTGCGGCGCGCAGCATGGCTGGAAGGAATACGTGCGCGGCAACGAGTTGCTTGTCAACACGATTCCTAAGGTGCAGTTCACGCTCATTTGCGCCGACGAGCACGTCGACGGCATTGTCGACATCATCTGCAGCGCCGCCCGCACCGGCGCCGTCGGAGACGGCAAGATTTGGGTCGAGCCGGTCGAAGAAGTTATCCGCATCCGTACTGGCGAACACGGCCCTTCTGCGGTGTAGAATCGACCGCCTGCCATCCGCAACGTTAAAATACTGCAATGAGGCACAAGACTTGCGTTGCGGATGGACAGATTATGGGGCGTAATAAATATCCCGAGGAGACGGTCGCGAAGATTCTCGACGCGGCGCTGGAGCTATTCTGCGCACAGGGTTATGAGGGGACGAGCATTCAAGATATCGTCGACCGCCTCGATGGCATGACCAAGGGCGCTGTCTATCATCACTTTAAGAGCAAAGAAGAGATTTTCAACGCCGCATTTGATCGGGCAATGGCTCCGATTGTTGAGCAGCGTCGCTCAACGCTTGGTATCGGCAATATGACCGGAGCCCAAAAACTCAAGCGACTGTACGCGCCCGAGTCCGTCGTTCCACAAATTGAGCTATGGGCACGCATGCATCCTGCGGCGGATCCGGTAAAAAGCTCGCGTCTACTGGCGATGCAGTACCAGGGCTCGTTTGACGAGTCGGCCGATGGCTGCCTCTTGCCAGTGATCGAGGAGGGCATCGCCGACGGCTCCATTGCGTGCGAATGCCCGCGCGAAGCGGCGGAGGCTGTATCGTTGTTAGCGAATCTTTGGCTGCTGCCGCTGTTCCGTCCGCTTGAGAACAAGGGTCGAATGCTCGCTCGCGCGCAATGTTTGGCGCAGATGGCGGCCGCGGTGGGGCTCGATTTGGGTAATGAAGTGCTCCAGACAACGGCTCAGATATGGGACGTATGGAACCGTGCTGGGTGGTAATATAGATACTGACGGTATGTAATTGATTTGTAAGGGTAGCCACGGCTGCCCTTTTCAAGTCATTAAATACATACTAATGGTATGTATAGGGGGCAGGCTTATGGCTGGAATGCGGGGGAGTAGCGTCTCGTTGACGCAAAAAACAGTGCGATCTATCAGGCTTTTCGGTCTTCTTGTTGCACAGCTGTGCGCGTATTCGATGTTGTCGGCACTGTGCTTTGCGTGCCCGCTTTACTTGTTCGATTGCAGCGGCTCGTCAACGTTATATGGCGCCGTCGCGGCGATAGCGTTCATACCGGGCGTGCTTGCGACTCCGGCTGGCGGAATATTGGCGGATCGGGGGAGACATCGCGGGGTTCTTGTGGTGCTCGGCATTGTTCTGATGGCTGCATCGCTGTTGTTTATCCCCATGAAGCGGTCGCTGCCTCTTGCGGTTGTCGTGACAGCAATGCTTTGCGTCCAATATGGCATCCAATCGTTGCTGAAGCCGATGCTTCAAATTGAGACGGTGCGCATGACGGGCCCAGAAAAGGTTGAGCGTGCCACTGCGTTGGTCTCGCAGATAACCATGACGAGCAATATCTTGGGGCCTGTAGTCGGGACGGCAGTCTATGGGTGCTTTGGTATCGATGCTCTATGCGAAACCGCGGCGTTGACGTTTGCGATGTCAGCCCTACTGTTCGGGGGCGCACTCAAGCAAAATGCCTCATCTGGAATGGCAGGGGACAGTACGACTTGCTCGACATGCCGAAGCGATTTTCGGGAGTCGATTCGGTACCTGTTTCAAAACGCATCATTGCTCGTTGTGTTTTTGCTTGCGGCTATTTTGAACCTTGCGTTAGTTGGGTTAACGATTGGTGCTCCCGTTATTGTTGCAAAGCATCTCGGAATGCAATCATCCTTTGTTGGGATTATTGAGGTGGCTATGGGCTTAGGTGGTCTTGTCGGCAGTGGTTTGGTCGGTATTTGGCCGCATCGTTTTTCCTTCAAGGGCATATGTCGATATGTTGCGATGATTTGTTTTGGAGTCGTACCGATTATTGTCACGCTACTGAGCGGTCCTGATGAATTAGCGTTTGCCGCGCTTGCGGCCGGCTCGGCATGGGTCATGGCGTGGGCAAGCATTGCATCGGTCGAAATCGTTTCATTTGTTCAGCGGTCAGCGCCAAAGGAACTCTGCGGAAAAGTGCTGGCACTCGTTTATATGATGCTTTCCTGTGCAACGCCTATTGGCCAATTGGTTTACGGGCTCGCATATGATCGATGGACACCGGCGATTGTATTCGCAGGCATGTTGGCGGTGCTGACGTTGACGACGGCGCTGTTTTATCGGCTGAAAAGTCGCTTGTGGCGATTGTCTTAACGTGCTGGGGCACCGTGAATTTGTGGAGGCGGTGGTACGCCGCGCCGGGACGGCATTGTTTGGGCGTGCCTCTCCTTCGTCTACAATATCGTGCAGACGAAGGAGAGGCATGCCCATGATCAAGATGTTCGCGAGTGACTTAGACGGAACGCTGCTGAACGCCCTGCACGAGGCGGATGGGACCATTCGCCGTGCCATTCGCGAGCTGACCGAGGCTGGCCTGCATGTGGTTCCCGCGACCGGGCGCTCGACGTTGCCGATCGGTGAACATGGCTTTACAGGTCTGGCACTCGATGCCTGCTGCTCTAACGGCTCCATCGTGCGCGACAGTCATGGCGAGGTGCTCAAGACCTGGACCATCGACCCGCAGGTTACCGAGGAGCTGCTCAAGGCGTTCCCGGACATTTGCTTCGACTGCTCCACGCCCGACGGCATGTTCTCGAGCGGTTCGTTCGAGATGCACCAGGCGGGTTTTAAGAAGGACAGCCCTATCAAGCGCATCGTGATGCGTGGCATGCGTGCACGTGGCGGGTATCACGAGGAACAGTATTTCGACCAGTCGATCGGTGACATCCTGCGCCACGATGTGTGCAAGATCAACTGCCGCGTGACCTCGCCCGAGCTGGAGCGCGACCTTAAGGCGTATTTGGCCGAGCGTTCGGACCGCGTGGTCAACGCGCCGTTCGATCCGGTGATGTTCGAGATCACGGACGTGGCGTGCAACAAGGGCGAGAGTGTGGCCTGGCTGGCGGGTTACTACGGTATTGCCGAGGACGAGGTCGCGGTTTACGGCGACGGCGGCAACGACATCGCCATGCTCAAGCGTTTCCGCCACAGCTACGCGACCAAAAACGCAAGCGATGCAGCTAAGGCCGCCGCGAGCGCGACCATCGGCAGCTGCATGGTCCACGCCGTCCCCAAACACATGCTCGCCACCATGCACAAGCAAAACTCCCGCACCGTCATCGAATAATGTGGCAAAGGGACTGCCCCTTCGTCACATCCAAAATATTGCCTTTACGTGTTGATGCACACGGTGTGCAATAATACTCGCACTGTGCAATAGCGCACAGGCTGAGTAACAAGGAGGACGCTTGTCCCAGCTCGAGAAATGCGATCGCCGGTCCCTTCGCTCGCAGCGTGCCCTTCGCCAGGCGCTTGCCAGCGAGCTTGCCGAAAGCGGCGACCTTTCGCGCATTAACGTCGCGTCGCTCACCGAGCGTGCCGGCCTTACGCGCCGCACGTTCTATTCGCACTACCGCGATATCCCCGACTTTATCAATCAAATCGAGGACGGCTTGCTGGCCGAGATCCGTGAGCGCATTGAGCTCATCACCGCAGCTCAGCTGCCCGATCTCTATCACAACATCGATGAGCTCGAGCCGGCACCCGGTTCGGTTGAGTTGCTGCGCTACCTTGCGGCCAACCGCGATTTAATCGGATCGCTGCTGGGCCCGGGCGGCGACCCCGCCTTTATTAAAAAGATCATCGATACCGCACGCGAGGCCGTGGTGCCGCGCGCACAGACGGGCATTTTGGGCTTGGCGCTGGGCACCTTCTTTGACTACTACGTCACCTATGTCGTGAGTGCCGAGGTCGGCATGATCCAGCGTTGGTTTGAGCGTGACCTTTCTGAATCGCCCGAGACCATGGCGCGCATTATGACGGTTATCGCCTTTGTGCGCCCCGGCGACCTGTATGGCCAACCCATCGATATCAACGTGCCGGAATACGGCATGAAGCTATTGAACCTGCAGCTCGAGGACGCGGTCGACACCACCGCAACCGTCGAGTCCAACAACTAAGAGGAGAGACAATGAGCAAACTCGTCGAGGGCATTAAAGACCGTGTGGTCGCTGCCGCACGCGAGGCCGCGCCCGCCGTGGTGGACGCCGCGCAGAAGGCCGCGACCGCGGCTGCCGAGAAAGTTGCCGAGGCAGTTGCCGATGCCAAGAACGTGGCAGGGGAGACGTCCGTCGTCAGCGAGCCCGCCACCGCCGCTGAGCCCGTAGCCGCCGCCCAGGCCCCCGAAGGCGCGATCTTCAACCCCGAGAACGCTCGTGGCAATCTGCACCTGGGCATCGACGTGGGCTCCACCACCGTTAAGCTCGCCGTGCTCAACGACGACAACCAGATCGTCTACGCCAAGTACCAGCGCCACCACACCGACGTCCGTGCCTGCGCCCGCGACCTGTTCGAGGGCGCTGCGACCGTGCTGCCGACGGCCCAGATGACCTGCGCCATTACCGGCTCGGGCGGCCTGCTGCTGTCCCAGTGGCTCGACCTGGAGTTTGTCCAGGAGGTCATCGCCAGCAAGCGTGCCGTCGAGACCCTCATCCCGGCCACCGATGTCGCCATCGAGCTGGGCGGAGAGGACGCCAAGATCATCTACTTCGACAACGGCATCGAGCAGCGCATGAACGGCACCTGCGCCGGCGGCACGGGCGCGTTCATCGACCAGATGGCCACTCTGCTGCACACCGACGCCAGCGGCCTTAACGAACTCGCGGCCAACGCCACCACCATCTATCCCATCGCCAGCCGCTGCGGCGTTTTTGCCAAGACCGACGTCCAGCCGCTGCTCAACGAAGGTGCCCGCCCCGAGGACGTGGCTGCCTCCATCTTTCAGGCTGTCGTGACCCAGACCATCTCGGGCCTGGCATGCGGCCGTCCCATCCGCGGCAACGTCGCCTTCCTGGGCGGCCCGCTGCAGTACCTCTCCGAGCTGCGCCACCGCTTCTACCTCACGCTCAACCTGGACGAGGAGCACCGTATCGTGCCCCAAAACGCTCACCTGTTTGTGGCGAGCGGCGCCGCCATGGCGCACGAGTCCAACAAGCTCAGCACGTTCCCGCAGCTCATCGAGGCTATCGACAGCCTGGGTGACACGCAGGGTGCCGAGGTCGAGCGTCTGGATCCGCTCTTTGCCACCGACGAGGACTTTGCCGAGTTCAAGACCCGCCACGACCAGGAAGTCGTCCCCAAGGGCAAACTCGACGGCTACACCGGCCGCGTGTTCATCGGCATCGACGCCGGCTCCACCACCATGAAGGCCGCGCTCGTGGGCGAGGACGGCCAGCTGTTGCACACCTGGTACGGTAACAACAACGGCGACATCCTGGGCACGGCCAAGGTCATCATGGCCGATTTCTACAACCACATCCCCGCCGGTTGCACCATCGGCCACGTGACCACTACGGGCTACGGCGAGGCGCTGCTCATCGAGGCCCTTAAGGCTGACTCCGGCGAGATCGAGACCGTCGCGCACCTGCGCGGCGCCAAGGCGTTCCTGCCCGGCGTCGAGTTCATTCTGGACATCGGCGGCCAGGACATGAAGTGCCTGCGCGTCAAGGACGGCGTTATCGAGCACATCATGCTCAACGAGGCCTGCTCGTCGGGTTGCGGTAGCTTTATCGAGAGCTTCGCCGTGTCTATGAACATGGACGTGCGCGCGTTCGCCGATGCCGCCATCCATGCTAAGGCTCCCGTCGACCTGGGCAGCCGCTGCACGGTCTTTATGAACTCGCGCGTTAAGCAGGCGCAAAAGGAAGGCGCCACGGTGGGCGACATCGCGGCCGGCCTGTCCTATTCCGTCATCAAGAATGCCCTGTTCAAGGTCATTAAGCTGCGCGACCCCAAGGAGATCGGCAACCAGGTGATCGTCCAGGGCGGCACCTTTATGTCCGATGCCACACTGCGCGCGTTTGAGCAGCTCACGGGCGTTCACGCCGTGCGTCCCGACATCGCCGGCTGCATGGGCGCTTACGGTGCGGCCCTGCTCGCCCGCGATCGCGCCGGCGCTGACGGCACCTCGACCATCCTTTCGGCCGAGGACATCGCGCACCTCACCGTGACGCAAAAGCATGTCCGCTGCGGTCGTTGCTCCAACAACTGCCAGCTTACCGTCAACGACTTTGGCGGCGGCAGGCGCTTCATTACCGGTAACCGCTGCGAGAAGGGCGCCGGCCATAAAAAGCAGAAGACCGAGGCCCCCAACCTTTTCAAAAAGAAAAACGAGCTGCTCTTTAACCGCGAGGTCCTGAGTCCCGACGACGCCCCGCGCGGCACCGTCGGCATCCCCCGCGCACTCAACATGTACGAGAACTACCCCTTCTGGCACGCGTTCTTTACGCGCCTGGGCTTTAGCGTGCAGCTGTCCGACCAGTCGAGCAAGAAGACCTACCAGGCGGGCATCGAGTCCATGCCGTCCGAGAGCGTGTGCTACCCGGCAAAAATGAGCCACGGCCACGTGATGAACCTCATCGACCGCGATGTCGACTTTATTTGGATGCCGTGCGTGCGCTGGGAGCGCAAGGAGGATCCGACGGCCGGCAACTGCTATAACTGCCCCATCGTCATGAGCTACCCCACGGCGCTGGCGCTCAATATCGACGAGATTCGCGAGCAGAACATCGAGTTCCTGTACCCGTTTGTGCCCTATCACGACAAGACCGAGCTCAAGCGCCGTCTGTACCAGGTACTCGCCGTCGACCGTGTGGCCGATGCTGAGGCCGGTCGCGGTCGCGTGCGCGGTCCCAAGATCACGCGCTCCGAGGTCGATGCCGCCGTCAACGCTGCTTTTGAGGCCGATGCGCGTTTCCACGAGGACATCCAGACCATGGGCGAGGAGGCTCTCAAGTGGGTCGAGGACCACGGCGGCCACGGCATCGTACTCGCCGGTCGTCCCTACCATAACGACCCCGAGATCAACCACGCCCTGCCCGAGCTTATCTCGAGCTTTGGCTTTGCGGTCTTTACCGAGGATTCGCTTGCGCATCTGGTAAAGCCCGAGCGTCCGATTCGCGTCGTCGATCAGTGGATGTACCACAGCCGTCTGTACGCCGTCGCCCGTTTTGTGACGATGCGCAACGACCTGGACCTGATTCAGCTCAACTCCTTCGGCTGCGGCTTGGACGCCCTGACCACCGACCAGGTGCAGGAGATTCTGGAGGCCAGCGGCAAGATCTACACCGTGCTCAAGATCGACGAGGTATCCAACCTGGGTGCCGCGCGCATCCGCATCCGCTCGCTCATGGCAGCGCTCAAGGACCAGGAGGCCGAGCGCCTGGCCGATGCCACGGCCGCGGGCGAGGCCTACGAGCAAGGCGACGCCGCGCCGGTGGCGCCTTCCACGGATGCCCCTGCGTTCGCGAGCCGTAAGTACACGTTCGAGGCTCAGCGCGAGAGTGCTTCGACCGCGTGGCCCAAGGTGCCCTTTACCGAGCAGATGCGCGAGGAGGGCTACACCATCCTGTGCCCGCAGATGGCGCCGATTCACTTTGACCTGGTCAAAGAGGTGTTCCGCGGTGCCGGCTACAACTTGGAGCTGCTGCCCTCGACCGACCACGATGCCGTCGAGGCTGGCCTGCGCTACGTGAACAATGACATTTGCTATCCGTCGATCCTGGTGACGGGCCAGATTATGGAGGCCATCGAGAGCGGTCGGTACGACCTGTCCAAGACGGCCGTGGTTATCAGCCAGACCGGCGGCGGCTGCCGTGCCACCAACTACATCGCACTCATCCGCAAGGCCCTGCGCGAGAGCGGCCACCCCGAGATCCCGGTGATCTCGCTTTCGGCCGTGGCGCTCGGTGAGGACAACCCCGGCTTTAAGATTACGCCGGCACTGCTTAAGCAGGCAGTCTACGCAGTGCTCTTTGGTGACGTCATGATGCAGATGCTCTATCGTTGCCGCCCGTACGAGGCCACGCCCGGTGCCGCCAACGCACTCTACGAGGAGTACATGGCGCGCGCCCGCAAGTTGGCGCCCAAGTTCAACCGCCACAACTACACCAAGCTGTGCCGCGAGGCCATCCGCGCGTTCGACACCATGCCGCTTGCGGGCGAGGGCACCAAGCCGCGCGTGGGCGTGGTCGGCGAGATCCTTGTCAAGTTCCATCCCACGGCCAACAACCACGTGGTCGACGTTATCGAGCGCGAGGGCTGCGAGGCCGTGGTGCCGGGCCTGCTCGACTTCTTCCTGTACTCCATGAGCAACGCCGAGCTGCAGAAGGACGAGCTGGGAAGCTCTGCCACTACGCGCGCTGGTATGCAGGCGCTCATCAAGCTCGTGGACTGGATGCGCACGCCGGTGGAGGAGATGCTCGAGAAGTCCCGCCGCTTTGAGGCACCCGAGCGCATCGGCACCATGGCCGACAAGGCCCGTACGGTGCTTTCGGTGTGCAACAACATGGGCGAGGGGTGGCTGCTCACGGCCGAGATGCTCGACCTGATCGATCACGGTGCGCCCAACATCATCTGCACGCAGCCCTTCGCGTGCCTGCCCAACCACGTGGTGGGCAAGGCCGTGATTAAGGAGCTGCGCCGTCAACATCCCGAGAGCAACATCGTTGCGGTGGACTACGACCCCGGTGCGTCCGAGGTCAACCAGCTCAACCGCATTAAGCTCATGATTAGCGTGGCCAAGGAGAACATGCGCGCCGGTAAGGGCTTTAAGCTTGAGAAGGTCGCGCCGCTCGCGATGGACGAGGTCACCGGCCAGATGCGTGCCCACGATGGCTGCGTGAGCTGCGGCTCGGTCGACGAGAGTGCCGTGGCGTCGGTCGCTGAGCGCCTGGGACGCGGCATTAAGAAGTAGTCGGCCTACTTCGAGCCGGATATGAGACGAACGGGTGGTAGCCGTACCGGCTACCACCCGTTTTTGCTGTACATATGTTGCGCAAATGACCTTGCTACAGCCTTCCGTGGGCTTGTCCGATTTTTGGGCCGGCTCGGGCTTTGAAGACAAGTTGCTGCAGGCCCAAGGCGATTTTTCGCTCAACGCAGGCCAGCACAGTGTGACCTATCTGCCAAACGACGAGACGACCGCTACGGTCTGGCCATCGCCACCTGCGAGATGGAAGCCGAAAAGTACATCTACCGCGTGTACAAGTACGAGCTGTAGGGCCGCGCTCAGGTTTGACCAATGGAGTATGAAAACACGCCGTTCGCCGATGCCCCCTCCGCGAGTGGCGGCCATATGGTTTGATGTCAGAAACATATAGTTGTCGCCAGCCTGCTGGCGACGTTCCCCCTGATATCGGAGGTTCCAGGTATGTTTCACGCTCCGTTAAGCAACTATCGGCTGGGCTAACATGGGTCGCCGTGCCATTTCGATAGCCCTTGCAGTGGTCTGCCTAGCTGTGCTCTTGGGCGCTACAGGGCTGTTTGCTATAAGCCGAGAAACGTCCTATATGCAGGAATGCGCTTCCGAAGGGTTTGCCATTGACGGTTACTATCGGGACGACAAGACGAGTCTGGAAACCCTGGCCTTTCTTGAAGAGGATAACCATCGGTGGCAACTGGTCGACAAAGACGGCAGCTGCGTTGGCGGGCAGTTTAAGCGTACGGATGACCCCAACATCCTGATAATAAAGAAGGAAAACGGCGAAGAATTCGGCACGGTTCACGTTGCGTATATATCGCGCCGACGCAATCAGGGGCAGATTTACCTAATTAGAAATACTGAGGTGACCCGATTTTATCTTGTGAGCACCGATCCGGCGTTTACGGTGGAGTCTGGCGATGTCGATCCGGACAGTTGATTCACGGCAATAAAACAGCGAGCGGGGCTCGGGTGTGAACTGCACCCCGCAATTTGCTCGTGTCCGTATCGCGTCTGCGCCTCGTCGTAACTTGCGTCCGTGCGAGCATTCATCCCGCGCCGGCATCACTTCACATCGAACTCCACGCGATCGAGCTCGGGCACATTGAGGTCGATGAGTTTGCGGGCGACACGGCGGTCGTGTGCCCCGAGCGCCTCGCTTGTCGTCACATGGGCGACGATTTCGCGCTCTACAATGCCTTCCTCGTCCCCTTCGGTAGCCGAGGTCTCGACGGCGACGGTGTAATCCTTAAAGCCTGGCAGCACCGCCGCAAGCTCGCGCGTGGTTTCGGTGACGCCGTAGCCGTCCTGCACGCCGGCCTGCGCCGAGCCAATGGAGCCAGCCGTCATAACGATGCAGGGGATGGCAAAGATCACCGTACCCACGATGATGCGGCGGCGCACCTTGCGCGACAGCTCATCGACCTCGGCGTCTTCCTCGGCCGTTACGACGCCGTCGCCGTTGAGGTCGCGCTTGAGCGGTACACGCAAAAGAAGCAATACGGCTTCGGCTGCCAGCGCGATAAAGACGACGTTGATGCCAAACTCGTAAAGGGCCGAGAGGAACAGCGGCCCGCTTGCGATGGCGATGCCGTAGCCCGCCGCGCACAGGGGCGGCATGAGCGCGGTCGCCACGGCTACGCCGGCGATGAGCGTGGCGGGTTCCTGGTCGCGCGAGTTGCCCAGGCCGCCCGCAAAGCCGCCCGCGAGCGCGACGGCAAGGTCCCACACAGTCGGTGTCGAATTGTCGATGATGGCGGCAGTGGTGGTGCCAAGGGGCGAGAGCTTAAAATACAGCGTGGACGTGACCAGGCAAAAGGCCATTTGCAGCGCAAGGCCGGCGACGGCTTCGACGGTAATCTCGCGGTCGAGCGTGGCAATGCCGTATGCCATGGCAAGAACCGAGCCCATGAGCGGGCAGATGAGCATGGCGCCCACGATGGCGATGTCCGAGTCGATATCGAGGCCGATGCTTGCGATGAGCATGGCGATGATGAGGATGCATAGGTGGGAGCCAGTCAGACGCGCTCCGTTTACAAAACGCTTGCGGATCACGTGATAGGGCGCGCGTCCCTCGCGAATGTTGAACGCGCGCTTTAAAAAGCGACCAGCCTGCTCGGCAGCCTCACTATGGGCAGGGCGGATGCCGTGGCGCCGGTGATGGCGTTCACGCAGTCGCTTGAGCTGTTGTCTATCGAGTTCCATGTCCACCTCGTTCCAGCGCGGTCCGCGCAACGCGCCCGTTGTCCTAACTCTACACCGTGGCGGGCGGGGTGTCTGTTGGATGCGGAATCCGATAGGGCGGATGACGCGGGAGCAAATGCAAATCACAGGCTCAATTCCATCCCGCGAGAATATGATGCACCAGCTCCTTCAAATGTGACGAAACTGTGAAGCACGAGAGCGTGAATTTCAAAAAATACGCTGGTCGCCAATGTTGTGCAACAGAATTCAAAAATCGACAGCTACCGTTTGATACGTATGGATACATCCGTGTCAAAGGGAGAAAGCCATGGCAAACTACAGTCCACAACACTTTGAGCCTCGGGCCAAGACTGTCAACGTCAAGGGCGTTGCTAACCGCGCCGTCGCAACCGTTTTGACGGCGGGCCTCATCGCTCAGCCGCTCATGTCGCCGCTGGCGGCAATCGCCGCACCGTCAACCGATAACGGCGATTCTGTTCAGGGGGGGGGTAGTTCTGTAGAGAACACCGTTGCCGCCGGTAACCAAGCGGTCGTAAAGACGGCTGCCCAGCTGGCCGAGGAGTCGGCAAAGCAGCTCAAGGACGCTCAGGCCGCCTACGATGCCGCCCAGAAGAAGGCCGACGCGGCGGGCCAGTCTCAAAAGCAGGCACAGCAGCAAAAGAATCAGGCCTCGCAGGCCGTGACCGATAACGCCGCCGAGCAGAACGAGGCCGAGGTAGCCGCGCTTCAGGAGAAGATCGACGAGCTTAAGGCAGCCGTCGAAAAGACCGAGCAGCAGCAGAAGAAGCTGGGCGACCTGAACGATCAGCTCGAACAGGCCAACAAGAGTGTCGAGGATAAGACCCAGGCGCTCAAGGACGCCAAGGCAAAGCAGGATGAGGCCAAGAAGGCTCTCGATGATGCCCAAGCCAAGCTCGAGGCCATGGGTATGGACGAGTACGAGGCCGCCAAGAAGGCCGTCGAGGACGCGCGGGCAAAGCTCGATGACGCCAATAAGGCCGTTACTACTGCACAGGACAATCTGGACCAGGCCAAGGCTGCCGAGGCCAGCGCCCAGCAGGAAAAGCAGAATACCGAGGCAGCTTTGACGACTGCTCAGGCCAAGAAGCAGGAGACTGCCGCTGCTCTCGCAGCCGCAACCACCGCGCGCGATAACGCCCAGCAGAAGTTCAACCAGGCTCAGGCCGCGCTCGATGCTGCCGTCTCGGGTACGGGTGTTGACCTGAGTGCGCTTGAGGCCGCCAAGAAAGCTGCTGCTGGTGAGCTCAAGACCGCGCAGGCGGAGCTCAATGCCGCGACGGATGCCGACGCCACCGCACAGACAAATCTGCAGGCCGCCCAGGCTGCCGTCGCTGCCGCGCAGGAGAAGGTCAACGCCGCCAACGCTGCTGTAGCATCTGCCCAGTCTGCATACGATGCGGCAAACAAGGAGTACAAGGACGCGGCCAGTAAGCGTGACGCCGCGAAGACGGCATGCGAGCAGGCCCAGCAGACCGAGGCCGACAAGAAGGCTGAGTACGATAAGCTTGTCGAAGTTCGCAAGCAGAAGCGCAGCGAGTGGGAGGCAGCCTGCGCCGCTTCGAACGCCGCGGAAAAGGCTTATGACGCTGCTAATGCCCAGGTTGAGGCTCTTGAGCAGCAGATTGCAGACCTAAAGTCCAACATGACCGTTGACCAGGAAGTCATCAGTCAGGGTATGTTCGGCTTCATGAACTACATCATCGGCGGCAGCCAGTTCACAGCCACGCAGAAAAAGAACGCCCAGGATGCCGTATCGACGTTGACCGGCGCCGATGACAAGGCCGAATGGTATGACAAGTACGTCGATCAGGACATGTCTCGCGACACCAATCCGCTTTCCTTGGAGCAGATGCGCAACGCCCTGACCTACCTCGATACCCAGAACAACCTCCGCAAGGCGAACGGTCAGTCGGCACTCAGCGTCAGCCTCCGCATGACTGTAGCAGCTGCCCTCAATACATCGTATTCATCGAACATCTGGGGGCACTCTGGCTGCTACTATGATAACGGTGAAAATCTTGCCGGCGGCGGCGCATATACCGGCGGAGAGACCGAGGATACCCTCGGCTGGCCCTACACCGGCCTCTACACCCAAGAGAAGGAGGCATTCGATAAGTACGTCGCGCAGTATGGCGACGAACTCGGCAGCCACCGATATGATGCCTATTATATCTCCCAGAACTACAACAGCATCTATCAAGAGTGTGGGCATTATCTCAACATCATCGATGCCGCTGCGGAAGCCATCGGTATTGCAACCGGTAGCGGAAAGAATACCGATTCCGAGGTAACCGTATTCGATTACAGCGCTGATGACACTCAGGCCGATTTCACGGTCTCCGAGTTCAAGAAGCTCCTCAACGACTATATCGATTCCGCCTACAATGCAGGCGGCACGCAGGAGCAGAAGGCGCAGCTCAAGGAGCTTCAGGCAAAGCTTGCCGAGGCGCAGAAGAACTTTGGAACTACAAGGGAAGCTTACTTCGCAGCTGTAAACGGGCAGGATGCCGCCCAGGACGCTTTCACCGCAGCCGATGTGAACATGAACACCGCCAAGGGCGAGTACGAGAAGGCTAAATCCAGCACCGCCGCCGCGAAGACGGCATACGACGCCGCCGAAGCCAAACTCAAGGGTGTCGACGTCAAGACGCCCCAGACCAAGCTCGATGCCGCCAAGAGCGAGGCCGCTACTGCCCAGGCAGCTCTCGATAAGGCAAACGCCACGCTTGCTGACAGCAAGACGAAGGCAGCCGATGCCGCTGCTCACAAGGCGAAGGCTCGTAGCGCCCGCGATGCCGCCAAGGCAAAATCCGACCAGGCCAATGAGGCGTATGACAACGCCACTGCTTCGGTCAAGGACCTTACCGCTAAGTACGATGCCGCCAAGACGGACCTTGCGAACAAGCAGGGCACGCTTAACGATGCCAAGAAGGCCGACGACACTGCCCAGGCTGGCGTTGACAAGGCTCAGGCCGCAGATGTCCAGGCCGCGACCGCTCTTTCGGGCGCCAAGCAGGCAGTTGCCGCCAAGACGCAGACCCTGTCCGACGCACAGGCGAAGGCCAAGGCCGCCGAGGACGAGCTGGCCGGCGCAAACAAGGCCTTCGAGCGCTTCGCCGGTGCCCAGAAGGCGGTCGACGACGCCAAGGCCGCCTATGACGCTGCCGTCGCCGGTGTCGCCGATGCCCAGAAGCAGCTCGAGGCCGCCAACGAAGCCGTCGTCGATGCGAACTTCGAGATCGTCAAGGCCAAGGCCGAGCTTGCCAGCGATGAGGTACTCAAGGCCGATCTTGAAGCTGTCGACCACAAGGCCTCTCTTGCCGCGGGCACGACGGGCAACGATAAGCTGGTCAAGCTTAACGCTGCCTACGCTCGCTACAAGGCTGCCGTCGATGCTGCCGCTGGTCACAAGGCTGCCCTGAGCGATGCCGATGCCAAGCTGTCCGATGCCAACGACGCCTATGCCGCTGCACTGGCCGAGCTCGGAGATGCCAAGGATGCCCTGGCTGCCGCTCAGGCCGAGTACGACAAGTATCATCCCAAGGCCGAGCCGCAGGCCAAGCCTCAGGTTGCGCAGGCTGCTGCAAAGGCCCCCGTTGCCAAGAAACAGGCTGCGCCTGCCGCGCTCGCCCAGACTGGCGACAATTCCGCTCTTGCGGGCGAGGTGTTCGTCATCGGCGGTATCACCCTCGTGGCCGCTGGTGTGACGCTGAGCGATCGTCGTCGCAAGCAGATGTAGCGTTTCGAGCGTAGATTCTGCAACGAACTTCAGTTCATAGCAGGAACGCTTCGATAGCTTAACCGATAAGGCCGGCTCGCTGTTAAACGCAGCGCGCCGGCCTTTCTTTGTTTCGATATCAAAAAGCCCGGTCGGTAGCCGCGAAAGCTACCGACCGGGCAAATCGTAGGCAATATGGTTGCTGTCGAGCAGCTGCTCGACTTAGCCCAGCAGGCTTAAGCCCACGGAGACAAACGCTAGGATAACGCCGACGATGGACTCACCGCCCAGCAGGCCGCTGGCGACAACCAGGCCCTGTTCCTGGAAGGCGGCGTCCTTGGCAGCCCTCTCCTCGTCAGAAAGACCAGCGGTGGCGTCGCGGTGGGCGGACCACTTGTCGTAGGCGAGCTTGACGCAGGAGCCCAGGAATGCCGTGAGTGACATGTAGAACGGCAGGTACACGCCCAGGCCGATCATCATGGCCGGAATGCCGAGCCAGTACATGACGATGCCGGCGATAAAGCCGCCAACGAACCACGGCACGCTCGGGATGCCCGAGACCATGGTGGCGACGACGCTTGCCTGCGCGGCGACAAAGCTCTTGTCGGGGCCAAAGGCGTCCGGGCCATAGGCGGTGACGAGCGCGACCATGACAGCGGCGGCGACCAGGGCGCCCACGATGCCGCCAATGGCTTGGCCGATCCACTGCGCACGCGGGTTGGTGCCCAGCACGGCGCCGGCCTTAAAGTCGTTCATGACGTCGCCCGCAAGGCCGCACGCCACGGCTACGATGCCAGCGATAAAGAACAGCTTGACCTGAGCGATCTGAGCGAAGGCAGCCACGATGAGCATAACGATGAGGCCAAAGATTTCCATGGGGTCGATGCCCGTCTGGCCGCAGCTCTGCGCGCTCATGATGGTGGTGACAAAGGTGAACAACGTGACGATGACGGCCGGGACGGGACCAAGGTCGAGCGCGATGGCGACGATTACGGCGATGGCGGCAGCGCCCAGGCCGATGATGCCGGCGTCGAGCTTGAGAGAGCCCGAGATAAGCGACTGCTCGTCGGTGTCGGTGGAGCTGTCGGCGGCAAGACCGCGGACGATGCCGGCGACCTGCGGCAGGATGTCCTTGAGGACGACGGCGACGCCAAAGCCCATCATGAGGCCCATGCCCAGGGACTTGACGATGCCCTGCGCAGTCACAACGTCGAACAGACCGGCAGCGGTACCGCCCACGATGATGCCAAAGTTGCCCAGCAGGGCGCCGGCAAACCAGAAGGCGACCGGGGCGAAGCCCACGAGGAAGCCGACGGAGAGCAGCATGGGCGAGTTGTAGATGCCAAAGGTCACGCCGGGAATGTTGAGCGTGCACAGCATGCTGGGCACCACGCCCAGGGCGTCGC
This sequence comes from Alloprevotella sp., assembly GCA_963628025.1. Taxonomy (GTDB): domain Bacteria; phylum Actinomycetota; class Coriobacteriia; order Coriobacteriales; family Coriobacteriaceae; genus Collinsella. The sequence goes on from CAVGCW010000017.1 coordinate 50,002, forward strand.
GCAGCACGCTATAGATGCCGGCGATGGCCATGGAACCAAAGAGCTGCTTGCCGGTTTTGCCGCCAGCCTCAGTCGCGCGCAAGGTCTGAGCTGCGGCGTTGCCGGTGGGGAACTCAAGCGCAGCGTCCACGATAAAGTGACGGTGGATGAGTGCGGTGGCCAGCAGGCCCAGGATAGTGCCGGCGAGTGCCACGATAAACATGTCGAGCCAGCTGATCTGGTCGGCATAGCCCAGCATCCAGGCGCCCGGGATGGTAAACGCCAGGCCGCCGGCGACCATGGCGCCTGCGGACATGATGGTGTGGGTGACGTTGGCCTCGTTGAGGCTGGCGTTGCCCATGAGCTTAAGGAAGAACAGCGAGATGACGGCAGCGAAGACGATCGGCCAGGGGAGTGCGCCCATCTTGAGGGCGGTGTAGGCCGAGCTTGCCGTGATAATCACGCAGCCAAGGACGCCGATGACGACGCCGCGCAGCGTGAGTTGCCCGCGCATCGAGGCGCGGTTCGAGGGATTGCTCATATAGAACTCCTTTGCGTATATCCGCTTCCCCCGGGAGCGCCGCTACGGATACGGCGCGGGAAGTCGGGTTACCAAGGGCCGCCGCGTGAGCTCGCGCACGACCGCGCACCAGTATAGCCGCAAGCTAGTCATTTTGGGATGACTGGTTTAGGTAGGCGATATACTGCTGGGCAGACGAAAGGAGCGCCGACGATGCTTAATGGGTGCGCATATATATTGACGGTCGACGTGGGCAATACGTTCATTCGCTTTGGCCTGTTTGCAGAGGATTCGGCCGCGGCGCAGGAATGTCCGCTTGCGACGTGCGAGATCACCACGCCGTCGAGCATCACAGCAGACGAGGCGCGCATGCGTCTCGCGCAGGTCATGGGCGCACTGGCAGCCGATGCGGGCATGCCGGGCGCACTCGTTCCCGCGGCCGCAGTGCTGAGCTGCGTGGTGCCGGCGCTCGAACGCCCATGGAAGGCGGCGCTTTCCCGTACCTGCACGGGACGCGTGCTCACCGTGGGGCCGGGCCTCAAGACCGGCATGCCCGTGCACTACGACGACCCGGCCGAGATCGGCCCCGACCGCATCGCCGATGCCGTGGCGGCACGCGCCGTCTACGGCTCTCCCTGTATCGTGATCGACCTGGGTACGACGACCAATATCGAGGTCATCGACGCGCACGGTACCTTTGTGGGCGGCGTCATCGCGCCGGGTCTGGCGCTTGGCGCCCGCTCGCTTTCGGCTGCTGCGGCGCGTTTGCCTCAGGTCGAGCCTTCGGCGCCAACGCACGTCATCGGCCGCAACACGCGCGAGGCCATGCGCTCGGGCGTGGTCTTGGGCGAGGTAGCCCGCATCGACGGCATGCTCGACATGGTGCTTGCCGAGATGCGCGCGACCAAGGCGGCGGGGGAGGATGGCGTGCCCATCGTCATTACCGGCGACGATGCCGAGGCGCTCGCGGCGTTGGTCGGCCACAGTCTGACGGTAGATGACGCACTGACGCTGCGGGGTCTCGCCGAGCTCTACCGCATCAACCAAAAGCCCCGCCGCGTGTAAAAGTGAGGGCGCCGGTGGGACAAACGCCTCCACCTTTCACCTGCTACAATGGGTCAAACTATTGCGATTACGGAGGTGTCTGCCATGTCGGACGATCTTCATCAAACTTCGTCGGGCAAGCGCCTGGACGTCATTAGCTGGGACGAGTTCTTTATGAGCGTGGCCATCGCCGCGCAGCGCCGCAGCAAGGACCCCAACACGCAGGTGGGTGCGTGCATCGCCAGCACCAACCACCGCATCCTTTCGGTGGGCTACAACGGTACACCCTCGGCGCTCAACGATGACTTTTTCCCGTGGGGTACGAGCGACGACCCGCTGCAGGACAAGCACAACTACGTGGTCCATGCCGAGGCCAACGCCGTGCTCAACTACCGTGGCTCGCTCAAGGACCTCGAGGGTTCCACGGTCTACGTCACGCTGTTCCCGTGCCACGACTGCGCCAAGATCCTGGCGCAGGTGGGCGTGGGCGAGGTTGTCTACCTGGACAACAAGTACGCCGACACCGATGATGGGCGCATCAGCCGCCGCATCCTCGACTCCTGTGGCATCAGCTACCGCCAGGTAATCGTCGATGTTCACATCGGCACCGAGGGACAGGCTCGGCAGTAGCGCGTGGCAACGCCAGTTGGCAACAAAAAGCAGCTAAAAGAGCCCCGTCCCAAATTGGCTGCTCGTGAAAGTCGTGTCCGCGCGCATGGACGGCTCGTGAGCGGGTACACGGCTGTAGTAACATAGCTTCTGTCCGCGGGCGCGCCCGCGTAATTGTGAGAAAGGAGCCCCTGTGGCTGTTAACGAAGAGCTGCTTAAGAAGGTTCTTGAAGAGATCCGCCCCAACCTGCAGGCCGATGGCGGCGATATGGAGTATGTGGGCGTCGACGACGAGGGTGTTGTCAAGCTTGAGCTTCAGGGCGCTTGCGCCGGCTGCCCCATGAGCTCGCTGACCCTGTCCATGGGTATTGAGCGCATCCTGAAGGAGCATGTGCCCGGCGTTACCCGTGTCGAGCAGGTCAATGCCTCCGGCGAGACCGATGACCTGTACGACGAGTACGCGCCGTTCTAAGATGCGAAAGCTGCGAACGGCATACTCCGCATAGACGTTACGCCCAAATATGCGGCTGCGAGCGCAAGGCCCGCGGCCGCATTTGTATGTAGGGAGTAGGAGGGTCGACATGCTCAACGACTTCTACCATATGCTTGATCCTGTCGCGATCTCGGCGGGCCCCATCACCATCTACTGGTACGGTCTGGCCTACGTGGTCGGCGCTCTGCTCACGGCGGTCGTCATGTACCGCACACAGCGTCGCTGGGGCTTTAACATCACGATTGATGACCTGACGAGTGTCGTGGTCGGCGCGGTCTTTGGCCTCATCATCGGCGCGCGCCTGTTCTACGTCGTCTTTTACGGCGATGGCTACTATTGGACTCACCCGCTCGAGATCTTTGCCACCAACGAGGGCGGCATGAGCTTCCACGGTGGCCTGGTGGGCGGCATCTTGGGCGGCATCATCGTGTGCCGCATGTACAAGCTTGATGCATGGACCGTCGCCGACCTTGCCGTGATCGGTGCCCCGCTTGCCCTGTGCCTGGGCCGTTGTGCCAATTTCGTCAACGGTGAGCTGTGGGGTAAGCCGACCGATCTGCCCTGGGGTGTGGTCTTTGGCGGCACCGCAGGCGATATGCCGCGTCATCCTTCCCAGCTCTATGAGGCATTCCTAGAGGGCATCGTGCTCTTCTGTTTTTTACAGGTGCTCAGCCGCAAAAAGCCGCTACTGCCCCAGGGTACGTTTATGGGCGTGTTCGTGACGGGGTACGGCATCGTCCGCTTTCTCGTTGAGTTCGTGCGCGTGCCCGATGCCCAGCTGGGTTATCTGCTGGGAGGCGTTATCACCATGGGCCAGCTGCTGAGCCTGCCGCTCGTAATCGCGGGCCTGGCGCTCATCATCTTCGCCCGACACCGCAATCGCCCCCAGCGCATCTACCTCGATGCCTAACCAAGACCACCACAAAGGGGACAGGCACCTTTGTGGTGGTCTTGCCGAGTTTGATAGGTTTCTAGAAAGGCTTTCGGACTGTGAAGGATCCCGACCTCTCCACAACGGCTGCGCGCGACGCTGCCCGCATCGTCTGGTTTAAGCGCTACCCCGCCAAGCAGACGCTCATCGCATTTTTGCTCGCGCTGTTGGCGACCACGGCGTTTTCCATCGATCCCGCCCCGGTGTCGAGCAACGCAGTCTTGGCGATTGACCCCAAAGCCTCGGGCATGCTGTACGTGTGCTACGAGGTGCTCCTCTCGTTTGCCGGCCATACCGACGCGGTCATGCTGCTTGCGCTTGCCTGCCTGCTCACGCTGCCGTTTCGCTACGTGTTCTTTGGCCGCGGCGACGCTTGGCGTCCCTCGGTGATCCTTCCGTCGCTGTTCTTTGCCGTCTGCATGGTGTTTGGCCGCAGCTACGACCTCACCGATTCGGCCGAGATCGTGCTCGGCGACAAGGCCCGCATCATCTGCGCCTGGATAGGCGGTGCGGGCTGGATGCTCTTGGCGGTCGTTGCCTTCTACCTTGCCTTTGAGTGTCTAGATTGGCTGAGCTCTCGGCGCATTCCGTTTTCCGAAGCGCACTTTGGCCGTGTATGGCGTGTGGCTCACGCCGTGCTCTCGGTCCATCCCTTTGCCGGGCCCTTCCTGGTACTTATGATTGCCTGGGCGCCCACGCTCATCGCTTCGCTGCCTGGCCTTTTTATGGGAGATACGGGTGCGCAGATTCGCCAGTGGTTCAACTACCCCAACGGCACGAGTGACTACCTGCGTCTGCTCAATCCCAATGTGCTGCTCAACGGACATCACCCCGTGGTGCATACGGCTATCATCGGTTCGTGCGTCCAGCTGGGGCTTTCACTGTTCAACAGCGCCAACGCAGGTCTTGCCATCTACACCTGCGCTCAGTTCGTCATTACGGCCGCCTGCATGGCCTATTCCATCTCGTCGCTGCGCAAACTGGGCGTGAGCCTGCCGGTCCGCGGCGTAATCCTGCTGTTCTTTGTGTTTATGCCCATGTTCTCCAACTACGCGGCCTTGCTTACCAAAGACGTGCTGTTTGCCGACGCGTTTTTGATGCTGTTGGTGCAGACCGTGAAGCTCGTGGCCTGCGGCCTGCCCCGTCGCGATGCCAATGCCGAGCGTGCGGGCGAACAGAGGCCCGTGCTCTTTGCGCGCCATGACTGGTTGCTGTTCGCTCTGGGCGCCATGGGTTCCACGTTTCTGCGCAACGGCGGCCTGGTGTTTCCCCTGGCGGCATGCGTAATCGCGGCGGCGTTTTGCGCATGGGACGCACATGTGGCTCGCCGTGCGGCCAAGCAGGCTAGTGCTGCACCTTCGGGCGCCATCCCGCGTTTCCGCTGGGTGGGAGTTCTTGCGGTGCTTGCACTCTGCCTTGCCTCTAATATGTACTTCACCAAGGTCTTTATGCCGGCGCACGACATCACGCCTGGTTCCAAGCGCGAAATCCTCTCGATTCCGTTCCAGCAGACGGCTCGTTTCGTCCAAAAGCACGACGGCCTCAACTCGGGCGTCAACCCCACGGTTAAGGAGGACGGCACCATCGTGGAGGCTCCTTGCGACGGCTTGGTGACCGACGAAGAGCGTGCCGTGATCGACCGTGTGCTCAAGTACGAGAATCTGGGCCGCCGTTACAACCCGGATAAGTCGGACGCCGTCAAAAATTGCTTTAACGAGTATGCCTCGCAGGAGGACATCAAGGCCTATTTTGAGGTGTGGGCTCAGATGTTCAAAAAGGATCCCGAGTGCTATATCTCGGCGCTCATCAATAACTACTATGGGTATTTTTATCCGAGCGCTCGCGACGCATGGGTCTACAGCACGGCGCGCAGTGCCGAGATCATGGCGAAGCCCGATAACCTCAAGTACTTTGACTTCCATCCGGTCGATAGCAAGGTTGTGCGCTGGTGCGACCACCTGATCAACCTGTATCGCGTGGCGGTGCAGCGCATCCCGTTTATCTCGCTCGCCATGAGCTCGGCCACCTATGTGTGGATCATGATCGCCGTGGTGGTCTATCTGCTACGTCGTCATTCGTGGCGCGGGCTGGCCATTTGGGTGCCGTTGCTGGGCGTGCTCGCCGTGTGCCTGATCGGTCCCTGCAACGGCTCGACCTACATGCGCTACCTGTATCCGGTCATCGCCTGCATGCCCTTTGCCATCGGCGCCACCATCACCCGCAGCGACCTCCTTTGGTCCTAATTTGGTGCAAAGGGGACAGGTTACTTTGCACTAAGGGGCTGCATCATCACGACGCCTTCATTTTGGGGTTTATCTCGCAGGCCAGTAGGTATATCATAACGACGTTTGTTTATATTGCCCGAGCATCTGCGCTGGGCTTTAGGTCGAAACCGATAGGAGACACGTATGTCCGGACACTCTAAGTGGGCCACAACCAAGCATCGTAAGGGCGCGCAGGACGCCAAGCGTTCCGCCCTCTTCTCCAAGCTGAGCCGCAACATCACCGTTGCTGCCCGTCTCGGCGGTGACCCGCTGCCCGAGAACAACGCCAGCCTCGCCGCTGCCGTTGCCAAGGCCAAGGCTCAGTCCATGCCCAAGGACAAGATCAAGTCCGCTATCGACAAGGCCTTCGGTTCGGGTGCCGATGCCGCCGTCTACGAGAACATCGTGTACGAGGGCTACGGTCCCGCCGGTGTCGCCGTCTACGTTGACTGCCTGACCGACAACCGCAACCGCACCGCCGCTGATGTCCGTTCCGCCTTCTCCCACGCTGGTGGTAACCTGGGCACCTCCGGCTCCGTCGCCTTCCAGTTTGAGCGCAAGGGCCAGATCGTCGTCGCCAAGGAGATCCTGGACGAGAACGCCAAGAAGGAGACCATGATCGCCAACGGTCCTGCCGGTGACGAGGATGAGTTCATGATGGCCATCGCCGAGGCCGGTGGCGAGGACTACGAGGACGCCGGCGAGGAGTGGATCGTCTGGACCGCTGCTAACGACGTCATGGCTGTCTCCAAGGCGCTCGAGGAGCAGGGCGTCCAGGTCAAGGGCTCCGAGACCACCATGGTCCCGACTACCCCGACCGAGGTCTCCGGTACCGACGCCAAGAAGGTCCAGCGCCTCATCGACCGTCTTGAGGAGCTCGACGACGTCCAGGATGTTTACAGCACCATGGACATGACCGACGAGGTCATCGCTGCCCTCGAGGAGGAGTAGCGCCCACACGGGTTAAGCCGTGCATATCTGGGCATAATGAAGCGAGCATGCAAGCCTCGTGGAATAGATGAGCCGGATCCGCGTGCGTATGGCACCGGACCCGGCTCTTTTATAATGATGCGAACCGTTTTGCATTCTGTGGACCGAAACCTGAAGGGAGCGCGCGTGCGCGTACTCAAACGAGCCCTAGCGATCGTGTATCTTGCCGCCGCCATCGTGGCGCTGGGTACGCTTGTCTGCCAGTTCTGGGGACCGTATACGTATCGCTTTATGCTGCTGTTGCGTGACACCATGCCGCGCATTGTCGTGACGGCATGCGGCGGAGTTGTGGCGATCGGCGTGCTGGTAAGCTTCTTCCGCCTGATGTTTGCTCGTCGCGAGCCGTCCTGCGTGCATCCGGCGGGGGAGCGCAATATCGAGGTTACCCTTGCGGCGCTTTCTTCGTGCGCTCGCACTGCGGCAGAGCGCGACGATCGCGTGATGGTCGAGCATGTCGAGGCCCGCGTCCAAGGCTCCGACGATTCGCACGTCCGTTTTAAGGTCGAGGCTATCGCGCTTGACGACCGGGACGTGGCCTCCCTTGCAGCCGCGATGCAGCAACGTATCGAGGAGGCCTGCGACACCATGCTCGGCACGCCGGGCACGACCGCACGCGTCCGTTTTTTGCCGTCCAAGACTACCGTCCAGACCGTGGAGGTTTCCGGTGAGTGATACCAATCAAGATAAGACCGCTCGTACGCCGCGCCTGACGATTGACCAGAGCGCCACGCCGGCGAACGAACCTGTTGATTCCAAAGCAGAGGCAACCGAGTTACAAGACGCGGCAGCCGCGGATTTTGACGAGGCTATGGGTCTCATCAAGGGTACGGGCGCTGCCATCTGGAGCTATGCTGTGCGTCATCCCAACACCACGCTTGGCGCCGTCGCTGGCTTTATCCTCGCCGTGTTGGTGCTCACGCTCGGCCTGTGGGACACACTCGTCATTGCATTCTTCGTGCTGATCGGCGCCGTGATCGGCCAAATTCGCGACGGCGAGAACGGGATCGTCAACTTCTTCGGCCGTCTGTTTAGCGGCCGCTAATATGTATTCGACTGTCGCATCCGCGGCAGGCATAAGGAGGAACCATGGCTTTTAATACGAAGGTCGATGTAGCCGATACCGAGCTCGAGGAGAACGAGGCGGTCGTCGCCGAAGCCGAGGATGTGACGCTCGAGGACGAGGCTCTTGTTGAGGTCGAGTCCGATGAGGATGAGGACGACGAGGAGGCGGACGAGTCCGAGGACTCGCTGACCTATTCCAACGGTGTGATCGAGAAGATCGTTGCCATGGCCACCCGCGAGGTTCCGCACGTTCTGGGCATGAAGGGTAACCTTATGCACTTTGTGCAGGAGCAGTTTGGTGCCGAGAATCTGACCAAGGGCGTGACGGTCGAGGTCACCGATGACAATCGCGTGGTCGTCAACATCTCCGTCATTATCGAGTACGGCGCCTATGCGCCCGCGATCTTCGACGATGTCAAGGCACGTGTCACCGAGCGCCTTGCCGCGATGACCGGCCTTGAGGTGGCGGGCGTCAACCTGCGTATCGAGGACGTCATCACCCCCGAGGAGTACGAGCACCGCACCAGCCAGCACGAATAACCTTCCAAAAAGGGACAGGTTTGTTTTGGCAGGTTTTATCTGCGAAAACGTTAAACGGCCGACCGCGCAAGCAAAAGCGTGGCCGGCCGTTATTTGTATGCCCCCCGATGTAGGCATACCGCTCGTCTAACTAAGGGTTGCAATCGTCGCGTTCCGCGTTACCCTAATGAGCGCATTGTTTCCAAATTGTTAACGAGGAGTTGCCGTAATGGCCGACGAGCACGAAACAGAAAGCAAGGCATGGGCGATTGAGGCCGCTGCGGCAGAGGCGGCGTCGCGTGCTGCCGAGGAGGTGCATCGTCCTCCCGTAGTGCCGATGGAGCGCGTGGTCGATCGCACCGATATCGAGCGCGGCGAGCGTGCCGGCCAAAAGCGCAGCCAGGAGCCGGGCTTCCCGCGCTTTTTTGCCGAGCTCAATCTGGGTCTGATTCTTACGGCCTTTGCCATCGTTGCGTTTAAAACCCCTAATCACTTTGCTTTTGGCGGCACCTCGGGCGTGTCGGTCATTCTGTCCACGCTGTTCCCGACCCTGCCCGTCGGCGTCTTTATGTGGATTATCAACGCGGTTCTCGTCGTTTTGGGCTTTATCTTTTTGGAGCGCAAGGCAATCCTGTGGAGCGTCTTCGCCTCGTTTGCGCTGTCCGCCTATGTTTCGCTTTTTGAGCTCTTTATCCCGACTGATGTCTCGATGACGGGCGATATGTGGCTTGACCTGTGCTTTGCCGTGATCCTGCCGGCGCTCGGCAGCGCCATCGTCTTTGATATTGGCGCCTCGACGGGCGGCACGGACATTCTCGCTATGATCCTCAAACGCCGCACCACGCTCGAGATTGGTCGCGCACTGCTGTTGGTCGATATCGGCATCGTGACCATCGCGGCCTTTTTGTATGGCCCGCGTGTCGGTCTGTACTGCGTGCTCGGCCTGTTTGCCAAGACGCTCGTGGTCGACAAGGCCATCGAGAGCATTCACCTTCGTAAGGTCTGCACGGTCATTTGTTCCGAGCCCCTTAAGGTCGAAGAGTTTATCGTCAAGCATCTTAACCGCACGGCGACCATCAGCCGCGGCTACGGTGCCTTCTCGGGCAAGTGTGTGACGGTGATCATGAGCGTGCTGAGCCGTCGCGAGGCCGTGCAACTGCGCCGCTATGCGCGCGAAGTCGATCCAGGTGCCTTTATCACGATCGTCGACAGCTCCGAGATCGTCGGCAAGGGCTTCCGCGGAACGAACTAGCGCGGACACACTCATCAAACAATCGAAAAGCGCCTCGCGCGTTGCAAATACGTCATCTAAGAGTATTTGTCCTCACATTGGGTGATAATGATGCCAAAGACATCGTTTGCGATCCAGGTGATTCGCTCTAGATACGAAGGGATGATTTCGATGTTCTGTTCGCAGTGTGGCGCTCCTATGGGCGATAACGACAAGTTCTGCGGTGTGTGCGGTGCTCCTAATGCTGGTGCTGCAGCTTCCACCCCTCAGGGTCAGCCTCAGCAATTTGTCCCTCAGCCTCCCATGAACGCGTCCAAGGGCTGTGTGGCTCAGGCGTTTGAGGATATGACCAAGACGCCGGGCGTGCTGCAGCGCGTATGCCAGATTGCTTTTTTGCCGGCGCTTATCTGTGTCGTGTCGGTGCTTGTGCTGTTCATTCCCGTTATCGGCGGTATTGCAGCTGCCATCGGCTTTTTGGCCGCCTACGTGGCGAGCGTGTGCGGTTCGGGCTTTGGCATCGAGTGGGGTCGCGATCTGTCGCTTAAGATCGATGACGGTATGGATCGTCCGTTGATGCGTTCCACATCGTTTGGCCTTGGAGTCTTTTCGAGCGTTATTTCGGTCGTGCTCGAGGTTATCGCTGCCATTCCCGTGATCGGTGTAGTGCTTTCGCTGGTGGAGGGCGTGGTAATTGGCGCTGCGGGCTCGTATTCTTATTACGGCTCTTATGCGCTCGAGGCTGCGCTGTTTGGCTCGCTTGGCTTGCTCGTTCTGGCTATGATTGCCACGGCGGTCCTGGGGGTCTTCTTTAAGATGTTCGCCGACATTGCCGTGATGCATTTTGCGGTGACCGGTCGCGTCGAGAGCGCGTTTTCGCTCGATAAGGTCTGGGCGGCCTTTAAGCACAACAAGACCAAGCTGTTCTGTGCTTCGTTCCTTCCCGAGTTTTTGACGGGCCTGGTCGCCAACGTTGTCACATGGATCTTGACGGTTGTCTTTGGCGCCATTGCCTCTGTCGGTATGTATAGCTACTACTATCGTCCTACGGTTATTGAGGCGCTTGTTACCGGCGGTGGCATCACACTCGTGCTGTTTCTGGTGCTGGTCGCTTTTGTCACCGTATTTCTTACGGTCTTTGGCAAGATGCTCAAGCACCGTGCCGTTGGCTATTGGGTTGCACGTTATGCAAGCGAGTGGGCCGACGAGGACAAGGACGACGTCCTGACTTTTGTATTGCCCTTCGAGAAGAAGTCCGCTCCCTCGGGTTACAGCGCTCCGGATGTCGCGCCCGCGCCTGAGCCCACACCTGAGCCCGAGCCCGCGCCTGAGCCGGCGCCCGAGCCTGAACCGGCGCCCGAGTCTGAGACGGCATCTGAGCCTGAGCCTGAGCCTGAGCCGGCACCTGCACCTGCACCTGAGTCGGCGTCCGAGCCAAGCTCCGACGAGGAGCCTCAGGACGAGTAGCCACGCCGTCTGCCATTTGGGGACGGGGTAGAAATGGTAGAAATAGCGCTTGAAGAATGAGCGGGGGCGGACGTTTCGATACGTCCGCCCCCGCTTTGACATCGCGATGTGGCTATGACTGCGAGATGCCAGCGAATCGACTACTCGTCGTGCTTCTCCTCGCGGCGTGCAGCAGCGCGTGCATCGTGGATGCCCTTGATCGCGGCATGGCGAGCCGTTCGGGCATCATGGATGGCGTCGCGAGCCTCGGCGGTCGTCGCCTTGGCAGAGCGCAACTTGGCGGCCAGATCGGGGTTGGTTTCGGCGACCGCGGTAATCGCGGGGCCGTCGAGCTCCTCTTGCGTGGGCTCGGCCAAAAAGTCGATAGCATACTGGGCGGCCACCATGGAGCCCTTTGCCAGCACGGTCTCGTCGATCTTGTAGAAGCAGGAATGTTGGGCGTACGTGGCGCCAATCTTGGGGTTGCGCGTACCTACAAAGGCGAGCACGCCCGGTACGCGACGCAGGTACTCCGAAAAATCCTCGCCCGAAAGCGTGCCGCGATAATGGCCTTGGCCGGTGGGGCCCAGGCACTTGATTACAGCCTGACGGCAGCGCTCGCTCGAGGCGGCGTCGTTTTCGACCTTGTAGTTGGCGATGGTGTAGTCGGTGAGCTCTGCCTCGGCGCCCAAGGCGGCCGCGGTATGCTCCACGATGCGGCGCATAAGCTCCGGCATTTCCTCGTGGGTCGAATCGCTGTAGGTGCGCACCGTGCCGGCGAGGTAGGCCGTGCCGGCGATAACGTTGCGTGCGGTGCCGCCGTGCAGCTCGCCGACGGTGATGACAGCCGGCTCGTAGGGGCTGATCTCGCGCGAGACGATGGTCTGCAGGGCGTTGACGATCTCTGCGGCCACCATGACGGCGTCGTGACCGCGCTGGGGCATGGCGCCGTGGCACGAGGTGCCGCGGACGTCGATGCGGAACCAGTCGGTATTGGCCATGCGCGGTCCGGGCTCGCAGCTCACGGTGCCGGCGTCGACCTCGCTCCAGATGTGCGCGGCGTAGGCGCCATCGACACCGTCGAGCACACCCGTGCCGATCATGAGCTTAGCGCCCTGGCCGTTTTCCTCGCTGGGCTGGAATACGATGCGGACTTCGCCGTGGATGTCGTCGGTCATATGGCGCAGGATTTGCAGCGTTCCGAGCATCATGGCGATATGGCAGTCGTGGCCGCAGGCGTGCATGCAGCCCTCGTTGACGCTGGCGAACTCCTCGTCGGTCTGCTCGGTGACGGGCAGGGCGTCGATATCGGCACGCAGCAGGATACGGCGGCGCGGCGTACCGTCCTCGCGGTAGGCGTCGGGCGCGGTGCCGCGGAGGGTCGCCACCAGGCCGGTCTTGAGCGGACGCTCGTAGGGGATATTCATGGCGTCGAGCTGGTTGGCGATGTCGGAGGTCGTGCGCTCCTCGGCAAGGCTCAGCTCCGGGTGCTTATGGAAGTGCCGGCGCTGCTTGATGATATATGGTTCAAACTCGGTAGCGATATCTTTGATGGCTGCGGTGACGTCGTCAGCCGCGCGAGCCTCGGTCGCCGCCATAATCTGCTGTGCCTTGGTCTTCGTCATGGTCGATTTGCTCCTTGCTGGGTTGATCGCAAAATCGTACAGGCTCTCTCCAGTATGCCACCTGCCGCTAGGGCTGGTAAAGTTGCCGTTTGCCGCTTGGGGTTTTGTTACAAGGGCGGGGGAGTACACTCGGGGGTGTTGAATTTCCTGCCAGAGATGGGGATGCCCATGCAACATATCGATCGGATTATCCGCTCCAAGAACGTCTTTACCGCGCAAGACGGCATCGATACCGCCCGCGAGCTGGCGATTGCCATCGCAGGCGACCGTATCGTCGCAGTCGGTGCGCCCGATGACGTGATCGCTGCCGCTCCCGCCGCCACGTCGGTTATCGACTACGGCGAGCAGTTTGTCTGCCCCGGCTTCCATGACGCTCATCTGCACTTCTTCCATACCTCGGTCGGTTCCTCGCCGTACATGCTCATGGATATGGGCACGTCCGAGGCTGCGCTGGTGCAGCACGCGCTCGAGTTTTCCCAGGACCTGCCCGACGACGCTTGGGTTGTGACGCAGGGCTGGCGCGACTACCGTTGGGACCCGCCCGAGCATCCTACCAAGGCGTCGCTCGATGCGGCATTCCCCGATCGTCCCTGCGTTATGTATTCGGGCGACGGGCACACGCTTTGGCTCAACAGCCGCGCACTCGAGGCGCTCGGCGTCACGCGCGACAGCGAGCCGCCAGCGGGCGGCAGTTACGACAAGGATGCAAACGGCGAACTCACGGGTATCGCTCACGAGGCGGCTGCCATGCAGCTGCTACCGCGCTGCCTTGAGTGGCTGGGGGAGGATCGCATCGCAAGCGCTTACGCCGATCAAATGAGGCGTATGGCCGAGCAGGGCATCACCTCGATCTGCGATATGTCGCTCATGCCCATGCCGGGCTGCGATTTTATCCGCGACGACGTCTACGACAAACTGCAGGCAGCCGGCAAGCTGGGCATCCGAGCCCATCTGTTCCCCACGCTGCTGGATGACCAGTCGCGCTTGGAAGAGCTGCAGACCCGCTACGCGAACAACGCGCTGCTCTCGGCGCCTGGTTTTAAGCAGTTTTTCGACGGCGTGTCGAGCGAACACACGGCCTATCTCACGGAGCCCTATACCAACCCGCGCTTCCCGGGCGACCAGGGCCGTCTGACGGTTCCTGCCGAGCGTATGCGCAAGCTGGTCCTCGCTGCCGCGGAGCGCGGTCACACCGTGCGCATCCACGTCATCGGCGACGGTGCCATCCATGCCGCGCTCGATATCTTTGAGGAGGCCGCGGAACTGTACGGCCTGCCCCAGCACGGTCATAACACGCTCGAGCATCTGGAGAACCTCTTGCCCGAGGACATTGACCGCCTGCGCAAGCTTAACGTGGTTGCTTCGAGCCAGCCCTGCCACATTACACTCGACCCGGGCGGCCCCGAGCGCGACCTGGGCCTGGAGCGCAGCCGCATCATGTGGCCGTTCGCAACCTATAAGCAGCGCGGCATTCGACAAGCCTTCGGCACCGATAGCCCCATCACAGCTGTTACCAGCATGAACGTGCTCTACACGGCTATCACGCGCCAGGATCCCAAAAGCCACTGGCCCGAGGGCGGCTGGTTACCGAGCGAGCGCATCGATGCAGCAACAGCCCTGCGCAACTACACCCTGGGCAGCGCCTATGCAGCGGGCGACGAGCAAAACCTCGGCAGCTTGGAGCCCGGCAAGTATGCCGACCTGGTAGTCCTGGACCAAAACCCGCTCACTATCGACCCCCAAGAGCTCCAGGCTACCAAGGTTCAGACCACCTACCTGGCAGGTAACTTGATTTACGAGCGCTAAGTATTCATGCCGTACCGTTAAGCGCGGCTCGGGCAGCCTTTTTGGGATAGCGCTCGAGCCGCGTTTGCGTTTTGGTGGGGATCCGCCATGAGCGTCCCTGCTCTGTTGGATTTGGGTGCGGGGCGGAGGTGCTGCTGCCCCGCGCTCAATTTGGACACCAGCAATGCTATCTCTTGGTGTTTTGCATACTTCCCATTACAGATTGCATAAAAAGGCTGGGATGTCCTTCCTGATCCTGATGTACCCCCGCCCGTGCCGTGCAAAAAACGGAGTATTCAGCACCGCGAGCTCTGCCGGTGCCGCTGCGGCTGAGTAACGTTGCGGAGATTGACGTCATTTTGGGCTCCGGTACGGCGCGAAGCATGCCTTTTTGTCCTGGCGGGGTTTGCCTGCCGACTCAAATCGCCGGTCGAAGGCGTCCTTGGGACCAATATGGTGTGTCCGGCGTGTATGCAGCCGTCCTGGCTTGCTGAATACTCCCAAAAATGCACGGTGCTCCCCAGGGGACCCGTGCACGCAACGAAAACCATGCCCATGTCGCTATCCGCATCGCCATTTTGCTGCACTGACTTTTCTGAATGTCGGGCCCGAATTAGTTAACCTGCCTCCCGTGTGGCTCCGGAGGGGCGGGGCATAAGGTTTATCGCGAGTTCCGTACGAGCCGAAGGCCACTTAATGTGGCCTTCGTGCGAGCAGGACTGCCCGAGCAGGAAACCTTACGCCCCGCCCCTCCGGAGCCACACGGGAGGCATCGCTAAGTTATCCCCCGGCATTCAGAAAATCTAAGTGCCAAAAAATAAGATTTTTTGACTCCGTGTTGTATAACCCGCCATTCGTGGGTACCATTCAACGCGTACGCAAACAAAAAGGGTTAATTCGCGTGGTATAACCGCGCGGCCCAAAAAGGAGGAGACAAGCATGTCGTCTTTGAAGCCGCTTGCAGATCGTGTTCTGGTCAAGCCCGACGAGGCCGAGCAGAAGACCGCTTCTGGTCTGTATATTGCCAGCAACGCTCAGGAGAAGCCGCAGCGTGGCACCATCGTTGCCGTTGGCGCCGGTAAGGTCAACGACAAGGGCGAGCGCATCCCCATGGACGTTCAGGTTGGCGACGTTGTCATCTACGGTAAGTTTGGTGGCAACGAGGTCAAGGTCGACGGCGAGAAGTATCTGCTGATGCGCGCCGACGACATCTACGCCGTCGTCGAGGCCTAGTCTCGTCAGAATCTCTGATTCGTCTTTGAACGCGTCCGCCGCATAAGACTCGGAAACGGCGACGCGAGTCACATTTCTTTTGGAGGATTACCTACCATGGCAAAGAACATTACGTTCAACACCGATGCCCGCGCCAAGCTCGCCAAGGGCGTCAACACTCTGGCCGACGCCGTTACCGTCACCATGGGCCCCAAGGGCCGCTACGTTGCGCTGCAGCGCACGTTCGGTGCCCCGACCATCACCAACGACGGCGTTTCCGTCGCTAAGGAGATTGAGCTCGAGGACAACATCGAGAACATGGGCGCTCAGCTGGTGAAGGAGGTCGCCACCAAGACCAACGACACCGTGGGTGACGGCACCACCACCGCAACCCTGCTCGCTCAGGCTATCGTCAACGACGGTCTGCGCAACGTCGCCGCTGGCGCCAACCCGCTGGCCATCCGTCGCGGCATCGACAAGGCCGTCAACGCCGCCGTCGCCGAGATGAAGAAGCAGGCCAAGCCGGTCGAGACCAAGGAGCAGATCGCTTCCGTCGGCACCATCTCCGCTGGTGACCCCGAGGTTGGCGAGAAGATCGCCGAGGCCATGGAGGTCGTGGGCAAGGACGGCGTCATCACCGTCGAGGATTCCCAGACGTTCGACATTACCATCGACACTGTCGAGGGCATGCAGTTCGACAAGGGCTATGTCTCCGCTTACTTCGTCACGGACAACGACCGCATGGAGGCCGTGATGAAGGATCCGTACATCCTCATCACCGACCAGAAGATCTCCAGCGTCCAGGACATCATGCCTGTTCTCGAGGCTGTCCAGCGCGCCGGCCGTGGCCTGCTCATCATCGCTGAGGACATCGACGGCGAGGCTCTGCCGACCCTGGTCCTCAACAAGATCCGTGGCGCCCTCAACGTCTGCGCCGTCAAGGCTCCGGGCTACGGCGATCGCCGCAAGCGCATCCTCGAGGACATCGCCGTCCTCACCGGTGGCCAGGCCGCTCTGGACGAGCTGGGCGTGAAGGTCGCTGACATCACCGCCGATATGCTCGGTACCGCTAAGTCCGTCACCATCTCCAAGGACAACACCGTCGTCGTCGGCGGCGCTGGCTCCAAGGAGGCCATCGACGCCCGCATCGCTCAGATCAAGGGCGAGATGGAGAACACCACCTCTGACTTCGACCGCGAGAAGCTCCAGGAGCGCCTGGCCAAGCTCTCCGGTGGCGTTGCCGTCATCAAGGTCGGCGCTGCTACCGAGTCTGAGCTCAAGGAGATCAAGCATCGCGTCGAGGACGCCCTGCAGGCTACCCGCGCTGCTGTCGAGGAGGGCATTGTCGCTGGCGGCGGCGTCGCCTTCATGGACGCTGCTCCTGCGCTCGACGCTGTTGAGATCGACGACCCCGAGGAGAAGATTGGCGTCGATATCGTCAAGAAGGCTCTGACCGCTCCGGTCGCCACCATCGCCAAGAACGCTGGCTTTGAGGGTGCTGTCGTGGTCGACAAGGTTGCCGAGCTGCCTGCTGGCCAGGGTCTCAACTCTGCCAACGGCGAGTGGGGCGACATGATCGAGATGGGCGTCCTCGACCCCGTCAAGGTCAGCCGCGTCACCCTGCAGAACGCTGCTTCTGTCGCCAGCCTGATCCTCATCACCGAGGCTACCGTCTCCGATGTGCCCAAGAACACTCAGCTTGAGGATGCTATCGCTGCCGCTACCGCTGGTCAGCAGGGCGGCGGTATGTACTAAGGCCGACAAGGTCTAGAACTCCCACCGGGAATCCGGGGGCGTGACGGGGCTTCTCTCCGGAACGTCCTCGGACATGCAAAGAGGCTCCGCATCGCGCTTCGCGCTGCGGAGCCTCTTTGCGTCCTGACGCTCCTATTTGGCAAGGTGTTTTTTAGAATCCATTTTGCGCTCGGCCTCG
>CAVGCW010000018.1:0-32754 GCA_963628025.1 Alloprevotella sp.
TCGTTAGCTCAGTTGGTAGAGCAGGGGACTCTTAATCCCAAGGTCCAGGGTTCGACCCCCTGACGGCCCACCACACGATATCTCCTCTAAAGTCCGCCACAACGGACTTTAGCTTTGGGTCGTTAGCTCAGTTGGTAGAGCAGGGGACTCTTAATCCCAAGGTCCAGGGTTCGAACCCCTGACGGCCCACCCAAAGCATGTTAAAGCGACTGGCTTAGGCTGGTCGCTTTTTTGTTGACCTCGCATGGGGTCGAACCCGTCGGGGCGCGGAGCTGAGGAAATGCGTAAGCATTTGCCAGCGCAGCGCGCAAGGCGCGAAGCGCCGCAGTGACCGCCTGCGCAGCAGGCTGACCCCCTGACGGCCCACCCAAAGATTGTTAAAGCGACTGGCTCAGGCTGGTCGTTTTTTGTTGACCACGCATGGGGTCGAACCCGAAAGGGCGCGGAGCTGAGTAATCTGCACCGTGATTCCCTTAGGGAAACACGGCTAAAGCCCCGTAGGTGTGTTCTCCTTAGGGGAATCATGCTTACGGGGCTCGATGCATGTTGAGAAGTTGTGATCAAACCCAAAGTGAGAATCGATTTAGTCTGCTCGATAGTGCGAACCTAAGCTTGCAGTTCGCTTGCGCATGGCTTTGACCATTTCCTGTGCTAGTCGAATCTGCGACTGTAGGCGGGCGAGGGCTGCGATCTCGCTGTCATCGGTATGCGGCTTGCTCAGCGCCATGGCCTTGTCTTGCAGACTTTCAAGCTGTTGCAGGGCCTCGGATAGGCCTGTTTCGGTCCTGTTGATCATGCAAAAGGTGCTCATCGTGTGCCTAAGGCTGTGTGTCAGGCGTTCGGCATCTGTTGTGGCAATGCCGTACTGGGGGAGGGTGATATCCGCCCTCAGGGCCGCCTCAGGCTCTTTCTGCGCTGCAAGGGCTGCCGATGCGCCCGCGATGCGTCCGAACACGATGCCGTTGGCGCTTGACAAGCCACCAATGCGGTCGGCGCCGTGCATGCCGCCTGTCGCCTCGCCGCAAGCGTAGAGGCCCTCAACGCCCGTGTGCGCGGTCTTATCGATCTTGATGCCGCCGTTAGCGGCGTGGGCATACATCGCAACGCGCATCTCGTCGGTCGGCGCGATGCCGTGCTCGTCTTGCAGCCAGGTGGCAAAGGTCTGCACAAACTCTGGGACATCCTCGCGGGGGAAGTCGTAGTGGAGTGCCAGGCCTTCGACACCTGCCTGATCGATGACGAGATCGATAGAGCGGGAGGCCAAGCGTGACGTGAAGGGACCATATCCAGAGCGCTGCTCGAGCAGGTCGTCCAGCTTGTCGTCGTCAATATCTACCGGCTGGTCTACGTGCACGTAGCGCCAGGTTTTCTCATTGAAGACCAAGTTACGCCTGGGCTCGATGAAGCCGGGCATCATCTGCATGAACTCTATATTAGTAAGTGTTGCGCCGTGCGCCAGTGCGATGGCCTGCGAGGAACTGAGCACATCAGCCGACGTAAGGCTGCGCTCGAACAGGCCGCCTGTGCCACCGGCTGCGATGACCGTGGCCTTGGCAGCAAAGGGCACGATTCGATTTTCGGTAAGGTCGTAGAGTACGGTTCCGGTTATTCTGCCGTTCGTGTCCTCAACAAGGTCGATAAGCGCATGGCGGGGGAGCAGGCGAATGCCGAGCGACTCGATCTGGGCCGTACACGCGTCCTCAAGGGGCTTGCGGGTGAGGCCGCGCCACATGCGCGTCTTGTGGTCAAAGCAGGGGATAAATTGCTTTTGCTGAGCACTCTCGGCGCTTTGCGGACGCTGGAGCTCAACGCCCAGGTCTTGCTCGAGCCAGTCAATCGCTTGGGGAATGCCGTGGACGAACGTTTGGACGAGTTCGGGGTCGGCAACGCCGCCGCCGACGGTCTGGATGGTGTCGATGAGGTCCTGCTCGTCGTCTTCGTCGACGGGACCGATGAGGCCGAGGCCCCAGGTACCCGGGAAGAAGCTCGATCCACTCATGGTCTTGCCGGCGCTTGCCACAGTGACGGTTGCACCCGTGCGTGCCGCTTCGATGGCGGCGCAAAGGCCCGCAATGCCAGCTCCAATTACCAGTACATCAGTCGATTCCATCGGATTCCTTTCTCGTCCGGCGCATTGTCGCACGGGTGATCGGCAATGGGGCCGCAAAGACCCGGCAAATCGGTAAAGGGCAAATATGGCAGGTGGGTGTCATGGACGCTCTGACGCTCCATCTCATCACATCTCGTATTTCGCCCCAACTGATATATCGGCATTAGCTACCCTGTGACAGCGCAAACAAAAAGAGCCGCTACCCGGGTGGGTAGCGGCTCCAAAGCTCAACTATATGAGCATCGCGCGGGCGCGATTAGGCCTTGAGAGCCTCCTCGACGGCGACAGCGCAGGCGACGGTGGCACCGACCATGGGGTTGTTGCCCATGCCGATGAGACCCATCATGTCAACGTGCGCAGGCACGGAGGAAGAACCGGCGAACTGGGCGTCGGAGTGCATACGGCCCATGGTGTCGGTCATGCCGTAAGAGGCAGGGCCGGCGCCCATGTTGTCCGGGTGCAGGGTACGACCAGTGCCGCCACCAGAAGCGACGGAGAAGTACTTCTTGCCAGCCTCGAGGCGCTCCTTCTTGTAGGTGCCAGCGACGGGGTGCTGGAAGCGCGTGGGGTTGGTGGAGTTACCGGTGATCGAGATGTCGACGTTCTCGTGCCACATGATGGCAACGCCCTCGCGGACGTCGTCGGCGCCGTAGCAGTTGACGGCGGCGCGGGGACCATCGGAGTAGGGGATGGTCTCGACGACCTTGAGCTCGCCCGTGAAGTAGTCGAACTGGGTCTTCACGTAGGTGAAGCCGTTGATGCGGGCGATGATCTGAGCAGCGTCCTTGCCCAGACCGTTGAGGATGACGCGCAGCGGCTTCTTGCGAGCCTTGTTGGCGTTCAGAGCCAGGCCGATAGCACCCTCAGCGGCAGCGAAGGACTCGTGACCGGCCAGGAAGGCGAAGCACTCGGTGTCGTCGGAGAGCAGCATAGCGCCCAGGTTGCCGTGGCCCAGACCGACCTTGCGGTCCTCGGCGACGGAGCCGGGAACGGTGAAGGCCTGGATGCCCTCGCCGATGATGGCGGCAGCCTCAGAAGCGGACTTGGCGCCACGCTTGACAGCGAGAGCGCAACCGAGGGTGTAGGCCCACTCGGCATTCTGGAAGGCGATGGACTGGGTGTTGTTGACGATCTCACGCGGGTTGAAGCCCTTGTCGGTGCAGATCTGCAGAGCTTCCTCGAGGGAGGCGATGCCGTTGTCGGCGAGGCACTTGTTGATCTTGTCAGCGCGGCGCTCGTAACCTTCGAACGTAACAGTCATAGTTATTTCCCTCCCTTTCTACTCGTGAACCGGGAACACGCTGGCGACGGAGTGAGTCTCCTCGTCGGTGCGCGGGTCGATGTACTTGGCAGCGTTCTCCCACTGACCATAGTGGCCCATAGCGCCAGCGATGGCCTCCTCGGGGGTCTTGCCGGCCTTGACGGCGTCGGTGAACTTGCCGAGGTTCAGGAACTCGAATGCGATGATCTCGTTCTTGTCGTTGAGAGCCATGCGGGTGACGTAGCCCTGAGCGAGCTCGAGGTAACGAGCGCCCTTGGCCTTGGTGCCGAACATGGTGCCGACCTGAGAGCGAAGGCCCTTGCCGAGGTCGTCGAGGGAGGCGCCCACGGGCAGGCCGCCCTCGGAGAACGCGGTCTGGCTGCGGCCGTAAACGATCTGCAGGAAGATCTCGCGCATAGCAACGTTGATGGCGTCGCAGACGAGGTCGGTGTTGAGGGCCTCGAGGATGGTCTTACCGGGAAGGATCTCGGAAGCCATGGCGGCAGAGTGGGTCATGCCCGAGCAGCCGATGGTCTCAACGAGGGCCTCCTCGATGATGCCGTCCTTGACGTTCAGCGTGAGCTTGCAGGCGCCCTGCTGAGGTGCGCACCAACCCACACCGTGCGTAAGACCGGAGATGTCGGAAATCTCCTTAGCCTGGACCCACTTGCCCTCCTCGGGGATGGGTGCGGGGCCGTGGTATGCACCCTTGGCAACGGGGCACATGTTCTCCACTTCCTGTGAGTACTGCATGCCTCTCCTCTCTATCGTGTTGGCGTCCCGTCTGGGGGCCGTGGCTGGCGATTGCCGGGCGACCCTTCGAAAGGGACATGACATGCAGCCCCTATAATACCGCGAAATGCACGGAATATTCGGCGAACGGCTCAGTTTTCGTAGCGAGATGCGCGGAACTTTCAATTGAAACGGTTTAACTCTATATTCTGTGGTCGTGCACTTCCGTAGAGGGGGTCCGTCTTGGGCAAGCTTTTGGTCAGCTTTTGTAAGCGTTGCAGGGGTTGACCTGTTGCAACGGTGCCGTTCGCCGCCTGTTTACTGCCTTTGGCCGCGCGAGCGAATTGTTTTGCGTGAATGTTTTGATGGCACGCTTCAATCGTGCTGTATTGGATGGCAAGCAGATCCCGGCGAAGGGAGCGCCATGCAGCGCGTTTGGAGAACGGTTACCGGCTTTTACCATGTCTGTGCCCGCGGTACGGGCAAGCAGCTCATCTTTGAGGGCGATGAAGACCGGTGGGAGTTCTTGGAGCTGATGCGTGAGTGCTGCCGCAAGGCGGGCGTGACGGTTATCGCCTGGTGCCTTATGGGCAATCACGTGCGTCTGGTGCTTGCAGATTACGAGGACGCGATGAGCGCGGCGATGCACCGGCTGCTTTTGACGTACGCGCGGCGGTTCAATAAACGCACGGGGCGCACGGGCCATCTGTTCCAGAACCGTTTTGACCGGCGTTCGCTCGATACCGACTGGCAGGTGATGGAGGCTATTCGCTCCGTACACGCCGATCCGCAGGAGGCGGGCGTTAGCCTAATAGAGCGTTATCCCTGGAGTAGCTTTGCGGAGCATTTGTGCGCTTACGACGGTGACGCGGCCGATGTCGCGGGGGGATTTTCTGATCCTTCTTGCGTGCTTGAGCTTTTTGGTTCTGCCGAGGGCTTTATTGCCTATTCGCTTTCGGCGCCCGACGGCAGTGAGCCAGCGCTGTGCGATATGAAAGAGACGGAGTGGGAACGCCACGCCTTTGCCAACAAGTTGGCGAAGCGCCTCGGGGTTCCGCTCAATGGGGTTAAAACTGCACCGCCGGCGCAGCGCGATACCGTTATTGTTGGATTGAACAATGCCGGCTTTACGGTACGCCAGATTGAGCGGTATACCGGGATTGGCAAAAGTACCGTCTCTCGTATCGTGCGCGCCCGCGCGCGAACGGCGATGCGGGCTGGCGGAAACGTGATGTAAGGTCGCCTGTTCACCGCAGCTGGGGTCGTCCATACGCCGCAACCAGCGTTCAAAAGCTTGGTACGGTAACTGCACTTCTTAATATGCATAGAACAATCGTCATCTTGCATAAAATAACAGCTCAGTCCGGGTTTGCCCGTGCCTACCCCCGTCTGCGCCGTGCAAAAAGCGGAGTTTTCAGCATCGTGGTGCTGTCGGCACCGCCGCAATCTTGCAACATACGGGTCCCGAAGCTATTGATTCCCGCCGTTGCGCCCCCGAAGCGCGTGCCTGCGTCCCGTCAGACCGCGATGCTTGTTCTAAAGCACAATATATATGCGCCTAAAGACGTTGATTAACGCTTTCGATGCGTATACACACAGCTTGGCGTGCTGAATACTCGCAAAAATGCACGCCGCTCCCTATGGGACCCGTCTGCGGCAGGCGCGAAGCGAGTCGGAGCTTCGCAGAACGGGGCTTGGCGCATTGCTTGGCGGGCCCGGGGCCCTGCCGCAGGCCTTTGGTGCTGTGGAAAACGCCCGTGCTCGCGTCTGGCTGTGTGGCAAATGTCAGACGGGGCGCCGGACGCGCGGACTTTGTGCGTTCGCGCTCATTAGGTAAAAACAGAGCCGCCCGTATCGGGCGGCTCGGCAATCAAAAACCTTGGATTCGGGGCATAAACTACTGGTTAGCTTGCCCCTCGAGCATGCCGTCGAGGGTGCGCCAGGCGAGCTCGGCGCATTTGACGCGGGCGGGCATGTGCGAGATGTCCTGGAGCTGGGCGGCTTCGTCCAGGTCTTCCAGGTCTTCCTCGGAGAGCTGCTCGCCGCGGATCATGGCGAGGAAGAGCTCTGCCAGGCGGTGAGCTTCCTCGACGGTCTCGCCGGTGATGAGGTCGGCCATGATGTCGGCGCTGGCCTGGCTGATGGCGCAGCCGTGGCCGGTAAAGGAGGCCTCCTCGATCACGTTGTTCTCGACACGCAGCTGCAGAGTGAGCTCGTCTCCGCAGCTGGGGTTGATGCCGTCGTGCTCGTGCGTGGGAGCATCCATCTCGTACTTGTAGTCGGGGTGCGAGTTGTGCTCCATAAATGTGGTGGAGGTGTACAGATTACCCATTGAACGTGCTCCAAACGTGATGCAGGCCGGCGATGAACTTGTCAATGTCGGCCTTGTCGTTGTAGAAGGCCACGCTGGCGCGGCAGCAGGCAAGGTTCTCGACGCCCAGCCAGGTAAGCAGCGGCTGCGCGCAGTGGTGACCGGCGCGGATGCAGACGCCGTCCATGTCCATGATGCTCGCGACGTCGTGCGGGTGGATGCCCTTGACGTTAAAGCTCACAACGCCGTGGTGGTTGTCCCAATAGATGGAGCCGATGATCTGGACAAAGTCGAGCTGCATGAGTTCGCCCATCAGGTAGTGGACGAGTGCCTGCTCGCGGGCCTGGATGTTCTCGTAACCCACGGTGTTGACCAGGTAGTCGAGTGCCGCACCCGTGGCGAAGATGCCGGCGGCGTCCTGCGTGCCGGCCTCGAACTTCTCGGGGACGGGCGCCCAGACGGCGTCCTGCTCGGTGACAGAGTCGATCATTTCGCCGCCGGTGAGCATGGGCGGCATGGCGTTGAGCAGGTCCATCTTGCCCCACAGCACGCCGATGCCCATAGGGCCCATGGCCTTGTGTGCGCTAAAGGCAAAGAAGTCGGCTCCCAGGTCGGCCACATCGACCGGCATGTGCGGCAGCGACTGCGCACCGTCGACGACCAGGTAGCCGCCGTACTTGTGCACGAGTTTGCCGAGGTTCTTGACCGGGTTCTCGACGCCCAGCACGTTGGAGACCTGGCCCACGGCCAGGATCTTGGTCTTGGGACCAACCTTGGCAAGAACTTCCTCGGTGGTGAGCTGGCCGGTCTTGGTGGGGTAGAGGTAGACGAGCTTGGCGCCGGTCTCGCGGCAGACCTGCTGCCACGGAATCAGGTTGGAGTGGTGCTCCATGATGGTAATGACGACCTCGTCACCGGGCTCGAGCACCGTTGGCGCAAAGCTCTTGGCGACCAGGTTGAGCGACTCGCTCGTGTTGCGGGTGAAGACGACCTCGTTGGCCCGGGGGGCGCCGATGAGGTTGGCAATCTGCTGGCGCACCTTCGCGATGGCCTCGGTGGCCTCGACGGACAGCGAGTACAGGCCGCGCAGGGGGTTGGCGTTCATGCGCTGGTAGAAGTCGCGCTCGGCGTCGAGCACGCAGGCAGGGCGCTGCGCGGTGGCGGCGCTATCGAGGAAGGCGATCTCGGGGTGCTGCTGGAACAGCGGGAACTGCGCCTTGTAGGGATTGGTCTCGATGTCTACGGTGGGCCAGCCGCGTGAGGCCTCGTCGCTGGCGTCGAGCTCCATAGGCTCCGGTGCGGTACAGGTGTCGCATTTAACGTGCTCGGTGTCGATCATGCGAGCTCCTCCTCGAAATTGTCGATCAGGTTGTTGCCCAAGCGGACGACGGCGGCGCGGGTGCGCTCGTCGGTCGCGGAAAGCGCAGCGTCCTCCAGCTTGGCACGGATGAACAGGTCCTCGGCGGCGTTTTGGTCAAGGCCGCGGCAGGCGAGATAGAACAGCTGCTCGTCGCGGACGTGGCCGATGGTGGCGCCGTGGTTGCCGGCGACGTCGTCCTCGTCGCAGAGGATGACGGGGACGGTCTTGTTGTCGACGCCCTTGTTGGCCAAGAGCACCGTCTCGCGTTCGGTGCCGACGGCACCCTTGCAGCCGTGCACGAGGTCGATGGTGCCACGGTAGACCTTCTTGGACGTGCCGGTCAGCACGCCGTTGGCGTCGATCTCGCACTCGGTCTTGCGACCGCGGTGGCGCAGCTCGTAGTTAAAGTCGCGCACCTGCTCTCGGGCGCCCAGGTAGTCAGTATCGATGGTGACCTTGGCGGTATCGCCCAGCAGGTCGCCGGCAAGGCCGGTGGCGCTGGCGCCAGCGCCCAGGACGGTGTGCTGCACGTTGACGCGCGCGCCCTCGTCCAGGAACAGGCCGGTGTCGTCGAGTGCGATCCAGCTATCGTCGAGCGTCTGCGTGCAGGCCACGTTGACGGTGGCGTACTCGTGGGCGCACACGCGCAGCACGGATCCCACGACGCCCTCGCCGGCAACGGGGGAGTCCAGGGCAATAAGCAGATCGAGCGTCGACTGGGGACGGGCGACGACGTCGATGGCGGCGATGGCCGCGGCTGCATCGACACCGCTCACGCGCACGGTAACCGTGGCGTGCTTGTATGCGGGCACATCGATGACGATGCGCTTGGTAGCGTGCTCGGCCAAGTAGGCGTAGGCAGCCTCACCCATGCCGGTTTCGAAGGCCTCAGCAGGGGAGAGCTCTTCCTCGAGCTTAATGGCGCCGGCCTGGTAGACGGAGGTTGCGGGCACGTCGAGCTCGGTCTCGGGCGTGATGCGGGCGCGGCCGGCGGCATCACCGGGGGCGGAGGCACGGCGCTCGGGGAAGCGCTCGGCCATGGCGTCCATGGCGGCGTCGAACGCGTCTGCCACGCCGGTAAACTGCTCGTCCAAGCCCTCGACCTCAATGGTCTCGGTGGGAGCGGCGGCAAGCTCGTCAGAGAGCTCGAGCTTGGTCTGATTCATCTTCAGCCAGCCCCAAGTGGCAGCCGGCATCGCGTTGACCTGCTCGAGCGTGGTAGCAGCGGTGTTGGTTTCCTGTTTCATTATCCGATCGCTCCTTCCATCTCGAGCTTAATCAGGTTGTTCATCTCGACGGCGTACTCCAGCGGCAGCTCCTTGGAGACCGGGTTGGCAAAGCCGTTGACGATCATGGTACGGGCCTCTTCCTCCGAGATACCGCGGCTCATCAGGTAGAACACCTTGTCGTCGCCGATGCGGCCGATGGTGGCCTCGTGGCCGATGTCGACGTTCTTGGCGCGGATGTCCATGGCCGGAATAGTGTCGGAGCGGCTTTGGTCGTCGAGCATCAGCGACTGGCAGCTCACGGTTGCCTTGGAGCCCTCGGCCTTGGGTGTCGCCACAATAGAGCTGCGGAAGGTCTGAATGCCGCCACTCTTGGAGATGCCCTTGGTCTCGACGGTTGCCGAGGTCTCGGGCGCGTTGAGCACGACCTTGCAGCCGGTGTCGAGGTTCTGCCCGGCGCCGGCAAAGGTGATGCCGGTAAAGCTCGAGCGGGCGCGACGGCCGTTGAGCACGCTCATGGGGTAGAGGTAGCCCACGTGGCTGCCGAAGGAGCCGCTGATCCACTCGATGTCGCCATCCTCGTCCACGCGCGCACGCTTGGTGTTGAGGTTGTACATGTTCTTGGACCAGTTCTCGATGGTCGAGTAGCGCAGGTGCGCGCGCTTGCCCACAAAGAGCTCGACGGCGCCGGCGTGGAGGTTGGCCACGTTGTACTTGGGCGCGGAACAGCCCTCGATAAAGTGCAGGTCGGCATCGTCCTCGACGATGATGAGCGTGTGCTCAAACTGACCGGCGCCCTTGGCGTTGAGGCGGAAGTAGCTCTGCAGCGGGAAGTCGAGCTTGGTGCCCTTGGGCACGTAGACAAACGAGCCGCCCGACCACACGGCACCGTGCAAGGCCGCAAACTTGTGGTCGGTGGGCGGGATGAGCGTCATAAACTTCTCGCGGATGAGCGGCTCCCACTGCGGGTCGTGCAGGGCCTCTTCGATGCCGGAGTAGACGATGCCCATCTTGGACGCGGTGTCCTGCATGTTGTGGTAGACGAGCTCGGAGTCGTACTGCGCGCCGACGCCCGCCAGGTAGCTGCGCTCGGCATCGGGGATACCCAGGCGCTCAAAGGTGTTCTTGATGTCGTCAGGCACCGACTCCCAGTCGTGCTTTTGATCGGTGTTGGGCTTGACGTAGGTGACGATGTTGTCCATGTCCAGGCCCTCGATGGAGGGGCCCCACGTCGGGTCGGGAAAACGATTGAAAATCTCGAGGGACTTTAAGCGCAGATCGAGCATCCACTGCGGCTCGTCCTTCTTGGCGCTGATCTCGCGCACGATGTCGGGCGTGATGCCGGCGTCGAGGCGCTCGAATCCCTCCTCGCCATAGGTGAAGTCGTAGAGGCTGCGGTCGATGTCCGCGACCTCGGTGCGGTTCTTGGTCATTGCGTCGCCCCTTTACGCCTGCTGCTCGGCAGCGGCGGCCTCGGCCTGGGCGCGCTGATCGGCGGCCTCGCGCTCGAAGGTCTCAAAGCCGTTCTTGTCGATCCAAGGGATCAGCGAGGCGTCATCCTCGCGCACGATGTGGCCCTTCACCATAACGTGGACGCGGTCGACATCCAGGTGCTCCAGGATGCGCGTGTTGTGCGTGATAATGAGCATGGAGCCGTTGCAGCTCTTGCGGTAGGCGTCCATGCCATGGCTGACGGTGGAGAGGGCGTCGACGTCCAGGCCCGAGTCAGTCTCGTCCAGGATGGCGAGCTTGGGCTGCAGCAGCAGAAGCTGGAGCATCTCGACCTTCTTCTTCTCGCCGCCCGAGAAGCCCACGCCCAGCTCTCGGTTGAGGTAGGCGGTGTCCATGTTGAGCTCGGCCGCGAGCTCCTTGACGCGACGGCGGAACTCCTTGCCCTTCATCTCCAGGCCGGGGCGGCCGGCGATGCTGGCACGCAAAAAGCTCGATAGCGGCACGCCCGGGATCTCGACCGGGGCCTGGAAGCTCAGGAACAGGCCGGCGCGGGAGCGCTTGTCGGTGGTGAGCTCGGTGATGTCCTGGCCGTCAAAGACGATGCGGCCGTCGTTGACGGTATAGACGGGGTCGCCCATGACCAGGTGGCCAAGGGTAGACTTGCCGGCGCCGTTGGGTCCCATCAGCACGTGGGTCTCGCCGGCGGCGACGTTGAGGTTGACGTTGTGGAGGATGGTCTTCTCGTCCACGGAGGCGGTCAGACCTTCGATGGAAAGCAGCGGATTTGCGCTCATGCTGTTCCTCTCTGTATATGGTGTACTCATAGGTGTACTAAACCCTAGGAATCTTCTCGGAATAAAGTTACTATGGGTTCGGCGTTAGTCAAGGGAAAACCCGACTAATCCACTCGACTTTTCTAGATGTGGGACAAATTCATCGGTTATGTATGTCCCCAGCGTTATGGAAGGGTAGGTATGCTCATTTCTTCCAAGGGCCGCTATGCCCTCCGATTGATGATCTATATCGCAGCGCTTGGCGACGCCGAGGGCAAGATTGCCCTGCGCGAGGTCGCCGACCGCGAGCATATCTCGCAAAAGTATTTGGAGCAGCTGGTGCGTCCGCTTATGAAGGCTGGCCTGCTTAAGAGCGTGCGCGGCAAGGGCGGCGGCTACATGATGGCCAAGGACCCGGCTGAGGTGCGCGCCGGCGATATCTTGCGTGCCGTCGAGGGCAGCACGGCTCCGGTGGCGTGCGACGGCATCGACAACAGCTGCACCCGCAGCGATCTTTGCTCGACCGTCAAGTTCTGGCGTGGTCTGGACGACGTGATCGAAAAGTACGTCGACGGCGTGACGTTGGCCGACCTGGCCACCGTTCCCGAGATCAACTTTGACATTAAGCTGTAGGGGTGCAAATGGCATCTCTCGACAAGGTGTACAAGCAAATCGAAGTTTTTGCTCGGGAATGTGACGCCGAGAAGGTCGTGCTGTTTGGGTCTCGCGCTCGAGGTGACAACTTGCCCAAGAGCGATATTGACATCGCCGTAGCAGGTTGCCGGGATTTCGGCCGCTTCTCATATTTGATCGATGAACGTCTTGATACTCTTTTAGATGTAGATGTCGTCAATCTCGACGAGTCCTTATCGCAGCAATTGCTCGATGAAATTGCCAGGGATGGTGTGATTCTGTATGAAAAAATATGAGAACTTTGTCAGCGCCTTGGCGAATCTTGAGGATGCGCCCAATCAGGATCTCAACAATGATTTTGTTCAGAGTGGATTGATTAATAAGTTCAATCTTCAATTTGAACTGAGCTGGAAGCTTCTTAAGCGTCTGCTCGAGTATGAGGGCGCCACGCTTGCCGCGTCGGGGTCTCCTCGCGCCATCTTGAAGGAGTCGTACCGATTCTACGACTTTATTGATGAGGCAGCCTGGCTAGATATGCTCAGAGACCGCAATACGAACGTCCATATCTATGACAACAAGCTCGCTCAAGATTTGATTCAGCGCATCTTGAACGTCTATATCCCCGCATTCTGCCAGCTGAGGGACGGGCTGATGGAGCGTTACGGCGAGCTTCTGTTGGCGCCCGACGACCAGTTTGTTTAATTCCTTAAGATTTCGCGGAGGGTTGTTGCCGTTTACCGAGGGGTTGTTGTGCAACAACGGGCGAGCTGCAATACTTATTTTTATCTTTGCAAACTGAACTTTAACTACACCAATGCAGGGAGGATCTTATGCAGCCCAAGCATTCTGCTATTGTCGCGGGCCTGACGTTGGCGCTTTCGTTTGGCGCCGTTTCCGCGCCGGCACCTGTCGCTGCCGAGGAGCCCACGCCGGGCGTTGCCTCGGATGCCACCGATATCGATAAGGGTCTCTACACCCAGCAGTCCTTCTCGGGCGTGCTGAGGTCGGTCCAGGGCGTTTCGTTTGTCAACGTGACTCCCGAGATGAAGTACTTTACCAAGTACGAGAGCCATGGTAACTACAACCAGGGATTTTCGTATGGTGACGGCTATAACGCACTGGGTTACTATCAGTTTGATCGCCGCTGGTCGCTCATTCCGTTTATGAAGCAGGTTTACAACTACGATTCTGCCAAGTACAGCATGCTCAAGGATGCGATTGATCGCGGCAGCGAGATTTCCAACACGAGCAATGCCATGTATGAGAACGGCCAGCTCACCGAGTTGGGCCGTATTGCGCAGGAGGCCTTTCAGGGTGCTTACAACACCGATCCTGTTGAGTTCTCAGCACTTCAAGATGCTTATGCGTACAACTCGTACTATGCGGTGACCGAGGCGTGGCTCAAGAGCGGCCTGGGTATTGACATTTCGGGCCGCGCCGACTGCGTCAAGGGCATGGTGTGGAGCATTACCAACATGTGCGGCACTGGTGGCTGCAGGGACTTTTCCGCTGGGCGAATCTTTCCAACGATATGTCCGATCGCGAGTTTGTGACGGCGCTTTCCAACAGCGTGGTCAATAACGTGGCGACCAAGTATTCGAGCCAACCCCAGTATCATGAGGGCTGGAAGAACCGCTACCGCAACGAGCTAAAGGACTGCTTGGTTTATATCGCTGAGGACGAGGCTGCCGCCGCGACGCCCGTGCAGCCCGAGCCCACACCGGCGCCCTCGCCGACACCTGATTCGAATGACGACTCGAGTGACGATGCCAACGATGACAGGATGGATGCGCCCTCGACCGATGCTGACAGTAATGGCTCTGCTGGTGGCACTACCAACGACGGCTCTACCTCGAACGGCTCCGATTCGAACGGCTCTGCTGCGGGCGATTCGCCTTCAAGCTCTGCCGGCAATACGGACAGCGACGCTTCTGGTTCGACCGGCGCTGACACCTCTAACTCATCTACCGGCTCGAGCGATTCGTCCGTTGACACCGGCTCTAACAACGGCTCCGGCTCTGACGCAACCCCTGATTCCGATGCTTCCAAGGACGATTCGAATAAGGCGCCGGACGCTCCCGTTGCTTCGCCGGACAAGAAGCCTTCTTTCTCCGAGCAGCTTGGTTCTACGCTGGGTTCTTCGCTGATGGCTGGCGTTAATAACGGTTCGGCCCAGAACAAGGACAACTCTGATCAGGCTTCCACGGAAAAGACCGAAGCCGTAAAGGGCGACTCCAAGGACAAGGCTTCCGAGAAGACCGAATCCGATAAGGGTTCTAGCTCTGAGGAGAAGGACGACAAGTCCACTCAGAAGAAGGACGAGGGTAAGAAGTCTGAATCTGAGGAGAAGGACGAGAACAAGGACAAGACCGAGGACGGAAAGCAGCAGGGCGAGGACGGCGGTAAGAGCAACACCGACAAACAGGTCCATGAGCAAAATGACTCCAAAACGGTGACCACTACGACCACGACGACCACCACAACCAAGTCATCTGGCGGCAATATGCCCAAGACGGGCGATCTGATTGTGATGGCGAGCCTTGCCAGCGCGAGCTTGGCCACACTGGGCGCTACGTCTATCGTAAGTGGTAAGCATAAGCTCGATCAGCAGAAGAAGGCTTCTGGGGAGGATGGCTCGGAGGAGTAGCCTTTCAGATTGTTTTCAAAGCGTTTGAGACGGGGTCCGGTGCAGCCGCATCGGATCCCGTTTTTGTTGCACAACGATTTGTTATGCCCCCTCGGGGCGTCAGTTGCTACCGTTGCCCGAAACCTTTGCAAGTCGATATTGTTGCGCTCCGCCTGCTCGTTACAATGGGCATCGTGCTGCGTTAGAGGGAGAGTTTACGGTGTCTGAACAGGTGAATTGTGGTTTTATTCATGCGTTTGGTGCGCGGTTGCTCAATCATGCGGATAACGCAGCTCTACCGGTTGATGTACACGACTTTTCCGATGCAATTAATCGGTGTTTACTCATCGATAAAACCATGTTTATTGCCGATGTGTTGGACTGCGACGCGTCCGTTGTGGTGTGCTGTCGACCCGTGGGTTTTGGCAAGAGCATGAACTTGTCGATGCTCAGGGCTTTTCTGGAGCGTCCAGCGGTCGGTCGCGCTGGTCAGCGTTTGTTTGCCGATGCTCAGATTTGGGATGCAGACGGCGGGCGCTATCGGGATGAGTACGCTTGCTATCCGGTGATATCGCTGGACTTTTCTGGCGCTGCGAGGCGTGGCGCCGCTATTGCCGGCGTCGTGCGCGATGCCCTTTCGGGCGAGTGCGCCCGTCTGCTGGCGCTTTTGGAGGCTCCGGATTTAGCTCGAGACAAGGTGCGTCACATCGAACGCGTTGCGCGTGGCGTGGCGAGCGAGGACGAGGTCACCTCGGTGCTTGGCGTGCTCATTGAGCTGCTGGAGATGGCCTGCGATGAGCAGGTTGTATTGCTCGCTGATGGGTACGATGCGGCGTGGTCTCGCCGTGCGAGCGCGAGGGACGCTTCCGACGCCGATCCGGCAGGGCTATTCGATCGCGTGCTGTTCGACGCCATTGCCACTGCGCGCGATTCGTTGCGGCTGACGTGTCTGATGGGGGAGTGCCCCGGTCCTGCCGAAGCGGCGCTTTCTTCGCGCGGCTGCTCGTATTGTCTGACGACGCCGCTGTCGGCGTGGTGTGACCGTTGGTTCGGCTTTTCGGATGCCGAGGTCCAGGCTCTGTTGAGTCATGCTGGACGCGAGGAATGCCTGGATGATGCGCGTGAATGGCTCGAGGGATATCGGTTTGGTAGGGCCTATTGCTCGAGTCCAGCGCGTGTGATCGGTTTTCTGGACCGAGGCTGCGCGGCGCCTGTGCGCGCCGATCTGTATGGGCATGCGGATTGCCTGAGTAGGGTAGTTGCCGGGTGGAATCTCGGCCGCCTTTCGGTCTTGTTTGATTTGCTCGAGGCCCATGGGTGCGCTGAGGTCCCGCTTTGTTTGGGCACTGCAGAGCCAGATGTCTCGCCTGACGATGGCATGTGGACAGCGCTGTATCTGTCCGGTTTTCTCACGACGGATATGACTGAGGAGCCAGAGCATGGCGATCGCCTCCGTGCTTTGCGATTGCCCAATAACGAGCTTCGCCAGGCCTTGCGTCTAGTGATTATTGAGTGGTTTGAGTGCGCTGCAGAAGACATTCGAGACGTCGATGCGTTTCGCGACGGGCTGTGCCATGGGAACGAGGATACCGTGAGGCGGGCGCTAAG
This sequence comes from Alloprevotella sp., assembly GCA_963628025.1. Lineage (GTDB taxonomy): Bacteria > Actinomycetota > Coriobacteriia > Coriobacteriales > Coriobacteriaceae > Collinsella. The sequence goes on from CAVGCW010000018.1 coordinate 16,093, forward strand.
CCGCATCTTGGGAGATGCGGGAATCGGTGCGACCGACCCAGATACACCGCTGCCATATCACCTACTCTTGCAAGGACTCTGCTTTGGATTGCCGGGCTATGCCAATCCTGCCTCGAGGCGAAAGTGTGGCGCGAGTCGCTGGGACATCCAGGTTTTCCCTACGGGCACTGTGTTCGACGTAGCAGACACGATTGGCATGCTGGACGAGCGCCCGCTTATAACGATCAATATGATGTATGACCCCGATGTGGATGCGCTGGGGTTGGAATTGCTGGCCGTGCAGTCGCTACTCGACATAGAGCGCGACGGCATCGACGATATCCGTGTGCCGCGCCCCGGCGTGGGTCGCATGCGCTGGGGGTTCGGTTTTGATGGACAGCATGTGGCTACGGTGTGCCAGCGGCTTTAAGCGCCGAGGTGTTTCCGGCTTCCGTTACTCGGTGTCCTTCATGGGCGGCATAGGCTTCCAGTTGGGATCCTTGACGATCTTGCGGGCGTCCTTCATGCCTCGGCGCAGCGCCGGAATACCGGTCTTAAAGCACTTGTCAACGGCAGCCAGGCGAATGAACTCCTTGCAGAAGGTCGCGGCGTTGCCCAGACGGAACAGCACGGGGTGATAGTCGCCGTAGATTTGCATGTAGCGGGCCAGATAACCGCGGTTGCGCATGATGTAGTAGCGGTTGGTGTCGCTCGTGGAGTTGAGCTGGCGCTTGCCGGCAATATCCCAGTTAGAGACGGCGCGGGCGCGCTTAAGCACCACGTCGGCAACAACGGCGGCGGGGAAGTGCTGGCTGGCCACGTAGCCATAGCAGGCATCGTCGCCGTAGATAAAGAAGCGCGCGTCGGGCAGGCCGATCTTGTCGACCACGCGGCGCGAGAACAGGCCGCCTTCAAAGCACAACTGGTTCATGGCGCGGTAGCCCTTGGGGCCCAGGTCCCACTTAGCGATGGGGTTGGGGATACCAAGCGAAAGGATGAGCTGGTACTGCCAAAAGAAGGCGCCGCCGTCAAAGTCCAGGCGCGAACCCTGGATGACATCGTAGCGGTCGGTCCACTTGGCAAGACGCTCGATGCCTTCGGGGATGACGAGCACGTCGTCGTCCATCACCCAGAACCACTGGGCGCCCAGGTCGTAGGCGCATTTGGTGCCGGCGGAGAAGCCACCTGCACCGCCGCCGTTTTCGAGCTGTGGTGCGTAGATGACGCGGTCGGTGCCGCCCTTCGCGTCGGGCTGTTCGATGTCGGTGCCCCACAGGTTGGCCAGGCGCTCGTTGAATGCGGTGCACATGGCCTCGGTCTCACGCGAATTCTCGTTATCGACGATCACGATGCGCCAGGGCGCTGCCGTAAGCTCGGTCATGGAGTCGAACAAGTTGGCCAGGAGTTCCTGGCGCTTGTACGTAACGACGACAATGGCGAGCTTATCGATGGGAGCGGGAAGGGTTGAAGGCATGGGGCAATATATCCTTTCACGCGCGGCTGGTGAGTGCAGCGCGGAAGCTATCGAATACGTCCTTGGGACTGTCCTATTGTAAAGGCTCGGCGCACCTTGGCGGCAAGCTTTGAATAAAACGCAGGAACCTGCCATGGGCCCGCCGCATGACGTGGGGCTGCTTTGCCCGCAAGAGGCTCCATAGATTATATAAACGCCCGCTGGCGCGCTGACCCTTTGATACCATGAAACGACAGGTATTTCCTAAGGAGCACATTTGTCTACTAACGCCTCTGGCAGCCCTGTTCTGTCGCTGCTTATCCCCATTTACAATGTTCAGCGCTACCTGCGCGAGTGCCTCGATTCCGCCCTGGCGCAGACGCTCAAGGATATTGAGATCATCTGCATTAACGACGGGTCGACCGACAACTCGCCGGCGATTATCCGCGAGTATATGGAGCGCGATAGGCGCGTCAAGATGATCGACAAGGCCAACAGCGGCTACGGCGACTCGATGAACCACGGTCTGGAGATGGCGCGTGGCAAGTACGTTGGCATCTTGGAGTCCGATGACTTTATGGCGCCCGACGCACTCGAAAAGCTTGTCTCGGCCGCCGATAGCAATAATGCCGACTTTGCGAAGGCGAACTTTGATTTCTACTGGTCTAAGCCCGAGGAGCGCCGTTCGCTGCACGAGATGTTTAAAGCCAAGGACTGCGGTAAGCCGGTGCACCCGAGCGACACGACGCAGTTCTTTAAGCAGAAACCGTCGATTTGGTCGGCTGTGTACCGTCGCGATTTTCTTGAGCGCAACGGCATCAAGTTCTTGCCGACTCCGGGAGCATCCTTTCAGGACACGTCGTTTGCCTTTAAGGTGATTGCCTGCGCCGACAAGGCCGTTTACCTGCACGATGCCGTGCTTTCGTATCGTCAGGACAACGAGAACTCCTCGGTCAATTCTTCGGCTAAGGTCTTTTGCGTCAATACCGAGTATGCCGAGATCGAACGTTGGATCCGAGAGGATTTTGCCCGCGATCACGCAAGCGATGACGTCGCGCGCATGCTCAAGTTCAATCAGCTCATTAAGTACGACTCGTATATGTGGAACTATGTGCGCTTGGCGCCTAAGTTCTATAAGGAGTTCCTGGCTCAGATGGCCAAGGAATTTCAGGCGGCCTTGGACGCGGGGGACTTTTCGCTTGACGACCTCAAGCCGTGGAAGCGCGCAAATCTCGCTGCCATCCTCAAAGATCCTGAGGGCTGGGTTGACGAGCATCCGAGTTTTGCGACGGATGGTGCCTTGGGGCGTGCTAAGTATTACGCCTCGGTTGGAGGCCCAGGCGTGGTCGCCGCCTTCCTCATCGAATCGCTGAGGGGGTAGGTCGGCATGGGAGAGGCCTCGTGTCCTAAAGCTACCATTGTCGTCCCCGTTTACAACTCTGCGCGCTCCATTCGGCGATGCCTCGATTCGCTGTTGGCCCAGTCCGAGCGCTCGATTCAGGTTGTGTGTGTCAACGACGGTTCGACTGATGATTCGTTGAACGTGTTGCACCAGATCGCGCAGGCCGACGATCGCGTACTGGTGATTGACCAGGAAAACGCAGGCGTCTCGTGCGCTCGAAATGCCGGTATCGATGTCGCCGAGGGCGAGACCGTCTTTTTTGTGGACGCCGACGATTACATCGATGCCCAGACGGTCGAGCGCGTGCTGCATGCGATGGAGTCTGCAGATGCCGAGGCCGCCGTTTTTGGCGGCGTCTGTGAACCTGCCGATGCTGCCCCCAAACGCGTCCAGCAACTCATGAGCCCCAAAGCTGGTACCTTCGGCGCCCGCGATCCCCAACTGCTGTTCCATTCGAATGCGCAGCCCTATGCCTGCCGTGCGGCTTTTTCGCGCGAGCTGCTCAATCGCGAAGGCATTCGCTTTGCCCCCGGTTTGGCTTTGGGCGAGGACGTCGTCTTCCAATTTGCGGCTTATGCGCTTGCCCGCAAGACCGTCGTCATGCCGGACAAGTTCTACCACTACGTGATGGAGAGCGAATCGGCGACGCACGAGTTCAACAGTGCCGAGGCTCGCGCCAAAAAGCTTGACACCCACATGAGGATGCTCGAGGAGGTCTTGGAGGATTGGGCGGCCTACGGTCTTTTGGACCTGTGTCCCGGCGAGCTGATCACCTGGTTCCTGGACCTTATTGTGTTTGATTTGGCACGCTTGGACGCTAACGACTACCGCCGTGTAGCCGCTCGCGTCAACATGGACCTCACGACGTTTTTGGGAACGGAGTGGGCGGATATGCCTGCTAAGGGCGCCGTTCGCCGTGTTGCCCAGAAGCTCGTTGCGGCGACCTCGGGCGTATCGATGGCAGACGCCACGCTGTTCTATCTTTCGACTCGCGGTCTCAAAGCCTGCCTGGAGCGCTTTATCTAATTCTAAGCGCTGCCGCCCGCCGCAACTCGGCTGCTAAAATAACCCTGTTACACGCTATTCAACAGGAGGTTCTCTTGCAGAACTCTGATACCCCTAAAGTTTCGCTGCTTGTTCCCATTTGCAATGTCGAGCGCTATCTGCGCGAGTGCCTCGATTCCGCCGTGGCGCAGACGCTCAAGGACATCGAGATCATCTGCATCAACGACGGTTCTACCGATAGTTCGCCAGATATCATCCGCGAGTACATGGAGCGCGACCCCCGTGTAAAGATGATCGACAAGGCCAACAGCGGCTACGGCGACTCGATGAACCGCGGCCTGGAGATGGCGCGCGGCGAGTACGTGGGCATCCTTGAGTCCGACGACTTTATGTTTGAGGATTCGCTCCAAAAGCTGGTCGCCAAGGCCGATGCTGAGCATGCCGATGTGGTAAAGGGCGACTTTTACCTGTATTGGTCCACGCCCACCGAGCGCCGTGAGCTGTTTGGGATCATTGACGAGCATATGACGGGCGCCGCGTATTGCCCCGTCGATCGCCCGGGCATTTTCTACCGCAAACCTTCCATTTGGTCGGCTATCTATCGGCGCGAGTTCCTCAACGACAATCAGATTCGGTTCCTTCCCACGCCGGGCGCCTCGTATCAGGACGCAGGCTTTAACTTTAAGGTTTGGGCTTGCGCCGAACGTGCCGCGTTTATTGCGGACCCCATTTTGTGCTATCGCCAAGATAACGAGAAGAGCTCCGTTAATTCGCCCAACAAGGTGTTTTGCGTTTGCGACGAATATGCCGAGATGCAGCGCTTTTTGGACGAGCGTCCCGAGCTCAAGGCTCAGCTCCAGGGCATTTTAATGCGCATGAAGGTCGATACGTACCGTTGGAATGACGAGCGCCTGGTCGATGAGCTGCGTGGGCAGTTTTGGGAGAAGGCTTCACCCGATCTCAAGGCCGATTGGGATGCCGGTCGCTTTGACCTGTCGCTGTTTGATCCGCGTGGCGAGACCGACTTGCGCCTGATGGTCAAGTCGCCCCGCGCCTATATCGATTCGCGCTTTGACTTCAAGAAGCCGGGCAAGCTCAATACGTTTAAGCATTACTTTAAGATCGGCGGCCTGCCGCTGGTCTGGCGCGTGCTGACGTATCAGCGCACCTACGGCGACAACCCGCACCCTGACGACGTTCCGGCCGCACAGTAGGAGCGAGTGATTATGGCTACCCCCGAGATTTCCGTTGTAGTTCCCATCTACAAAGTTGAGGAGTGCCTGGCCTGGTGCCTGGACTCCCTGCTTGCGCAGGACATGCCCGATTGGGAAGGCGTGCTGGTCAACGATGGCTCGCCGGACGGTTCGCGCGATATTGCGGCTGCCTATTGCGAAAAGGACGCGCGCTTTACGCTGGTCGATAAGGAGAACGGCGGCTTGTCGAGTGCACGTAATGCAGGCATCGCTGCGTCTGCAGCACCTATCGTCGCTTTCTTGGATTCCGATGACCGCTTTACACCCGATGCATGCCGTGTGATCGTCGATGCCTTTGAGCGCGAGGACTGCGACGTTTTGACCTTTGGCGCGAACCCGTATCCGCTGGAGGCGGGGTATCCGTGGCTTAACTATGTGCTGAGCCCGCGTGATGTGTCGTTTGAAGGCTATAGCTCTGACCTGTTGTTTAAGGAAGCGTCTCGCCCCTTTGCATGGCGCACCGCCTGCAAGCGTGAGTTTTTGCTGGGCAACGGGATCGTGTTCGACGAAACCGTTAAGTATGGCGAGGACCAGGTCTTCGATTTTGCCGTGTACGGTCGTTCGCATAAGACCGCGCTTATCTCGAACAAGCTGTATGACTACCGCGTGGCGCGCAAGGGTTCGCTCATGGACACCATGCGCTACGACGACGAGACGCGTCTGCTGGAGCACGTGAAGATTTACTCCGCGGTGCTGGCTGACTGGCGGCGCGACGGTCTCGATGCCCAGCATGCCGATGACCTTGCATATTTCCTGTGCGATCTGGTGCTGTACGATGCGCTCAGGTTGCTGGGCTCGGACTGTGGCAAGGTGTTTGCTGCCGTCGCCGCGGCCCTTGCCGGTTCTGCCGTAGGCAACGATGCCGCGCTCGCGCAATGTGCCCCGTCTGTTGCCGCTATGGTGCGTGCGGCGCTTACCAGCAAGGCCCCCAATGCCCGTGAGTGCAAAAAGCTCATGTTCGATTACGACGTCTTGAGGTTTGGGCGCCTGGGTGCCTGCAAACGCATGGCAGCGAACGCCCTGGGAAAGCGAGAAGTGTAGATGAGTATCAAGCGTTTGGCACTTTGCCGCAGTCAGGGCCGTCTGTTTGTGCTGCTTCGTTTTGCCGGTCAGGATGTCGCCGCGCTTATTGAGCGGGAGGGTTCTCAAGCGTTTGCCCATGCGACGACGAGCGGTTCTTGTGTGCCGTCGCTGGTGCTCCCGGTTGATCATGGCCGTGTGCTGGCGCTTTGCCCTTCCGTTTCCGATTACGAGCGCGAGCTCGCCGTCTCGGTGCTTCCGTTTTTGGATGGCTCGTCGATGGATGTTGTTTTTGCATCCGGTGGCAAAAGGTTGGGCTCTATTCGCCTCGATAGCCGCGTGGCCAAGCTGGAATCCAAGGTTAACTACAAAGCAAAGCCTGCGCTGTGCGCGCTTATCCGCGATGCGCAGCGTGGCGAACACTGCGGTCGCTACGAGATCGATACCATTCGCTATTTACCGGCAGACGCCGGCGCGGTGTGGCGCTATGAGGTTACCTGGGCGGGGGAACCCCAGTGCGCACCTGAGCTCCAGATCTTCGATACGCATATGAATGCCATCGATGCTACCGTGCATGTGTTTGAGTCGCAGGTCGATGTGCCGCAGTGCAACGGTTGCCGCGTCAATAAAACGTATCTGAGCGTTGAGATGCCTCGGGATATACGAGATTTTGTCGCGATTGTGAGCGATCCCACGGAGCAGATCCAGAGCGGGTTTTGCGCCATGGATGGTCGCCTGTACAACGGCATGGTCGACGACAGCTGGAACCGCATGAAGGATGCACGCGCTGACGACGCAGCTTATCGACGTTGGTTTGAGCAGCATCGCGCAAAGCCGGGCGATCTGGCGTGCCAGCGTGTCGCTTCGGCGGCCTTTGCCTATAGGCCGCTCGTGAGCATTGTGGTGCCGTGCTACAAGACTGATCGGGTTTACCTGCGCGAGCTGCTGGACTCGGTGCTAGCCCAGAGTTATGACAACTGGGAATTGCTGCTTATGGACGCCTCGCCCGAATGGGATGCGGTGGCCAATCTTGCGGCAAGTGCCAACGACGAGCGCGTTCGTCGCATTGGGCTGCCCGGCAACGGCGGCATTGTGGTCAACACCAACGCAGGTATCGAGCAAGCGACGGGCGACTACATCGCGTTCTTGGACCATGACGACATTCTGGAACCGGACGCGTTATTCCACTATGTTGCCGCGCTGAACAAGGCTGTCGAGGGCGTGCGTTCCCAGGTCCTGTTCTGCGACGAGGACATGTTCCAGAAAACGGGGGAGTGGGGCCAGCCGGTCTTTAAGACGCGGCTCAACGTCGACCTGCTCTATAGCCATAACTGCGTGACGCATTTCCTGATGGTGGAGAAGACACTTATCGATCGTATTGGCACGTCCCCAGAAGACGTTGCGGGTGCCCAGGACTACGACCTGACGCTTCGCTGCCTTTCGGCGGACGCGCGGTTTGAGCATGTTGCGCACGTGCTGTATCACTGGCGCGTTCATCCGGGATCGACCGCCGACGGATCCGCCGACAGCAAACCGTATGCCATCGAGGCCGGGCGCCTGGCTCTGCAGCGCCACTTTGACTCGCTGGGCGTTCACGGAACGGTCGAGGAGACCGAGACGCCGTTTGTCTACCGCATGCGCTATGCGCTGCCGGAGCCTGCGCCACTGGTGAGCATTGTGATTCCCACCAAGGACCATGTTGAGACGCTCGATGCTTGTGCGATGTCGATCGCCCAGAAGGCCACGTATGCCAACTACGAGATCGTCTTGGTGGAGAACAACAGCGAAGCCCCGGAGACGTTTGCGTATTACGAAACCCTGCCGGAGCGCGTGGTCGCGGCATCTGAGGGCAAAGGTAGCGCGCGCGTTGTGTACTGGCCGGGCGAGTTCAATTACTCCCAGATCATTAACTTTGGCGTGGAGCATGCCAAGGGCGACTATCTGCTGCTGCTCAACAACGATACCGAGGTCATAAGCCCCGACTTTATCGAAGAGATGATGGGTTATCTGCAGCGTCCCGATGCGGGCGTGGTGGGCGCCAAACTCTACTTTGCCGATCATCTGGTGCAGCATGCCGGCATTGTGGTTGGCGTGCGCGGCGCACTTGCCCATGCCAACCAGGACTTCTCGGCAAAGCGCGAGGGCTATCTTGCCCGTGCTGTGCGACCGGGCAACTTTAGCGCCGTGACGGGCGCCTGCCAGATGGTGCGACGCGACGTATTTGAGCAGGTCGGAGGCTATAACGAGGAATTCGCCGTCGGCTTTAACGACGCAGACTTTTGCCTGCGCGTGTGGGAGGCGGGCTACCGCACCATCTTTACGCCCTATGCCGAGCTGTACCACTACGAGTTCACCTCGCGCGGCAGGGAAGAGGCCAACGAGGAAAAGCTGCGCCGCTGGAAGTGCGAGCAGGCCCTGTTCATGCAACGCTGGCCGGAGTTCTTCTTGACGGGCGATCCGTGGTTGGGGCCGAACTTATCCGCTGGGAGCGAGTACTTCTCGCTTTAGAAAATGGATTTTAGAAAGTCCTCAACTTTCTTTCGATATGAGCTTGGAAGAAAGTAACGTTGGACTGTCCGTTAAGACAAATTACGAAAGCTGGATACTTCCGCGATAAGTTTATACAGGCTTATATAAACCGATATTATCCGATATAGTCTACGATAAAAATTTAAGCAATGATTGACTGTTAATCGATTCCCCGGAAAGGCAAACAAGTGAGCGCCACTGTATTCCATAACCCGTTTCGTCCCACTGCCGGCGCTGAGCCTCCGCGCATTATTGGTCGTGATGATATCGCTCTTGAGTTTACCGAGAGTTTGAATGCGGGAATTGGTGCACCTGCGAGGCTCATGCGCATTGCTGGACCGAGGGGCTCCGGAAAAACTGTTTTGCTCTGCGACCTTAGGGATCGTGCGCGAGAGCTTGGTTGGAAGACCGCTATTGTTTCTGCTGGCCCTAACCTATTGCTGGACTTGAAGGATCAGGTTGCTGATTCTTCCCTTGCGGCCAATGCTTCGGTCGGCGTAAACGCCGGCTTTGTTTCGGCGAAAGTCGATGTTGCACCCAAAGAGTCGAGCCTTAGAAAGTTGCTAAGTTCGGCAGCGAAGTCATCCAAGGGTCTTTTTATTGCCATCGATGAAGTTCAGGACGCTCCGATTGACGATATGCGCGCCATTGCGTCTACGGTTCAGCTTTTGATAGGGGAAAAAGTAGATATCGCACTTGCCTTTGCCGGCTTACCCGCCGGCGTTATGGATCTTATTAACGGCAAGGCGCTTACGTTCTTGCGTCGTGCCCTCCCCGAAGATCTGGCGCCTATCAACCAGGTGGAGGTGGCGCTCTCTATGGGCGATAGCTTTGTCGCGACTGGTTTGACCATAGAGGACAATCTTCTGTCGAGAGCCGCTAAGGCCACTAAGGGCTATGCCTATCTGGTGCAACTGGTCGGTTATTCCATTTGGCAGCGCGCCAACTTGCATCGCGCCAAAAGTGCCATTGTGAGCGAGCGCGACGTCACCGAAGGCATTGCGCTGGCAGAGGCTCGTTTTCACGATGTTGTTCACGAGCCCGCGATTTCTGGACTGGGGCCTAACGATATCAAATACCTTTTGGCGATGTGCGAGGACAAACAACAGTCCAAATCATCCGAGATTGCTAGGCGCATGGGTAAAAAGACTAATGAGGTCAGCTCCATTAGGGCAAAATTGCTACAAAGAGAGGTTATTCAGGCGCCACAGAGGGGCTACGTGCAGTTTGCCGTGCCGGACCTAGATATCTATCTGCGAGAGAATGCCGAGGAGATTCTCGAACGGTTCTAGGTCGAGGTATTATTAGGTTCTGATCTTACTTGGGAGCATTATGGTAAAAATGCGAGATTCCCGTATCGAATTACTTCGCATTGTCCTTATGTGGACGGTAATGGCTCATCATTTTGATGTTCACAACGCTGATTCTGTTTCCGTATTTCCTGGTTCGTTTACTAGGTTTTTCTACAATATCTTTTTCTATCCAATTGGAAGAACTGCGGTTCGGCCGTTTTGCATTCTAATGCTGTCAAGCTTCTTTCTTAAATTGTGTGAACCGTTTTCTCCTGTCCGGTTCTAGCTCGCTGCTTGTTTGGGGGCCGCGGATACTATGGTGGGTCATTCGATTATTCGGACGGGAGTTCGCGTGCATACTAGGGAAGTGGTTAAGTTCCTTGTGGCGATAGATGAGGGGATGGGGTAGATTCAGATTTACTCGAGCGTCGGCCTGGCCCTCCTTTGGGGTATCGTCGCGGCGGGTGACATGTCCTCTATGTCGACGTACTTCGCCACGGTGTTGCGGCTCAGGTGAAGTGCCCGGGCTATCTTGAACCCCGGGCGTCCGGCTGCCTCCGTCGACCGTATATCATTCACTGTGTTCAGGGGCACGGTCATCTCCCCATCCTTCCCGGGCGGCCTCGCCAAAGTGCCCGCCCGGGGAAACCGTATGGCGAGGGCTGCGCTCTCGGTTCCCGGGGTACGGCCCTTCTGCTCAAACTGCTCAGTTTCGGTGCTCACGGTGCTCGATTGCCGGCGATCACGCGGACCTCTTTTTAGTGATCATTAACACCCGTCGACATGCTCGACCTGACGCCGGGGCTCATAGAGCCTGCGCGCGCCGAGATGGGCGATACCCCGCTGGTCTATCCTTAAGGTAAAACGGAATAGGCGGACCGAACGTCCGACTGGGTCTGGGAAGCGGTGTCAGGCGGAGGGCGAAGCATGGCCACCGAACTCATCGAAACACATCTCCACCGTTCCTCCAACTGGGAAAACGCCGCCCCCGGGGCCCACGGGGTCCGCGGGGGCGTCCGGATAACTGCCGGAACGGCCTATCGGTTTAATGTGATCGGCTGAGATCGGAAATCAACCGATGTTTAGCGATTGTGTATGATTTTCAACCGGATAAATGTTATCGAAACTCTTTTCCTCTCTATTTTGGGGTACCAAGAGTAGAAAGGGAGGTGATTTTATGAATCATAATCAGGCTATTGAATTGGAGAGAATAGTTAGAAGTGTATATGACTGCGACAGGGGCGGTATGGGTGGCTATATTGATGCTGATAATTTTTCCTTCAATCCTTTTGATGCGGCGTTGATTGCACTTGCTCCACTGTGGAAGAATGACCCAGATCGACAGGTTGAAAATTTCCTGTATAAATGGGACCACATTATTCGAGCAGAGGTCTCGCCATCGGATGATTCGGTTGAGTCCTACATTGTCGAGTTGGAGCGGATAGTACATGACTTGGGCGGCGCTTCTCTCTGTTAGTCTAAGATTGACTCAACTTGGTCTCAGCGCCTAATTCAATTGTGCAAACAATGGGGTCGCTTCGAAAGCATCGCTTCTCGAAGCGACCCCATTGTTTGTCTCTACTTGTGTGCCCCGAAGGGGTTCGTTCTTTCCATATCTATCTGTCCCATCCGGCCGAACGCCCTGTTCCCGAATCATTACCTGTTATCTAAACTGTTGGATTGATTTGGCTCTGTTAGACCATGATTGACATTCTGCCCCAATCATCTTTTTGAAATTGCAAGAAAATCGCCCCCTTGCCGGGTTTGAATCCGGCAAGGGGGCGATGTGCTCAAGATCTGTCGGGTCAATCGTGAGGGCCCCATCGCCCCAAGTCGATTTGCCGGCTATCTCGCCGTCTCCCCGTCGGGCGCCGGCGTCCTGACCCTCATCTCGAACGGCATCCCGCCCTCTCGGACGAGCGCCCTGAGGAACGCGTTGACGGCGGTGGACATGGACGGGCCGAGCTCGTCCAGGATGGCCGTGGCCTCCTTCTTGACCTCCGGGTCGATGCGGATCGTCGTGGCCGGTATGTTCGGCGGCATGGCCTCACCCCTCCTCGTGTATCGCGGTGCGACCATTCTACCGCCTCTATGCGGCGGGCGCGGCCCAGTGGTCCATGTAGGGCGGCTCCACGTTGAACATGTCGCGGACGCGGCTCCCGCAGGCGCCGTGCGCGAGCTGCCGCGCGACCGCGCGCTCGGCGGCGCCGGAATCTGTCGCCATGAAGGTCCGGCACCACCTGAACCAGGCGAGGTAGGCATCGAGGTGCTTCGTCGACACGCCCCTAAACGGCTCCATGAAGGCGCCGAGGAGCGAGCGGACGGCGTTGACCCGGTTGATGGTTCCCCCGGAGCGGTCCTTGGGGTCGCAGGCCGCGTGCGCGGCGACCTCGAGCTCGGCGAGGACGCCGACGTAGGCGGCCGCCCTGTCGGTCGCGACGACGGAGCCGGACGCGATGCGGCTCCTCAGCGCGTCCATGGCGCGCCCCCTCGAAAGGGCGCCCCGCCCCGTGACCTCGAGGAACGTCTCGTTCGGGTCGTTCACGCCGGTCATGACGCAGATCCGCTCGCGCGACAGCCCGCGCCTGTGCACCTGTTCGCCGCGGTGCCGGGAGGGGCGCGGCATCGCGAACGACCCCTTCGCGTGGTTGCCCTTGAACGACTCGGGGAAGTGGGTCTCGTCGAGCTCGCAGCCGCAGCCCCGCCCGGCCCTGAACGAGGGGGAGTGGGCCGAGAGGCACTCGATCGGCCTGTGGCGCATGGTGTAGGCGGTCTTGAGGCAGACGCGGCAGCGCCTCGCGCACTCGCGCAGGGGCAGCATGAGCACGAAGCACCCGGCGTAGGCCGTCCAGGTCTCCTTCGGGAGCCTGCTCGCCCCCAGGATGCGCCCGCTGCCCATGCCGAAGGTCCTGCCGCAGCCCCGGCAGAGGTAGCGCTGCTCGCCGTTCTTCGATTTGCCCTTCTTCACGACCGCGGCGGACCCGCAGCGCGGACAGCATTCGACTTCGCAGGAGGAGCCGGCCGCGTCGTCGAACGCCGCCGCGCGAATCACGTCCCTGACGGACTCGATAGCGCGGCGGCGCTCCGCCCCGCTCAGCTTCGCCATGTTCCGCTTGAAGGTGATTACCAGGTCTTCGGCGTTCATGCTGCCCCCATCGTCGCGGTCTACGGGGCTAACGATATGGCACCGTGATGACATATGTATGCCAATCTTGGTCTAACAGAGCCTAGCGAAAGCGCGTGTCAGGAGTTTTCCCTTAGGCATTTTGCGGCTATAGGGACGAGGTCGAACATCGTGTGAACGACATCGCCCGTGTTTGCAACGGTCGCTGTGAATTTGCCGTTCCCAAAATCCATCAAATGGTAGAGGTTGATGGTTAAGTCCTTTTGCGTGGCAATTCTTAGAATCCAGTAAGCGCAATTGTCGCTACAGGTTGTGGCGTTGTATATGTTCTGAGGCATGAAGTACATGAGCAGCAGCGTCTTAGTTCCGCCCGATAGCCTTTCCGGTGGGATAATGCCAAGGATCTTGGTGTTTATTGCGCCGGGTCCAACCACGTCGCCCTTATCAATGGATTTAATAATTCTCTGCGCAAAAGCATCTTGAAACCATTCGGGCGAATAGATGTTATCGAAGTAAACCGACGTATTATAGATAACGTTTTCCATATCACCATAGTGAATTGTTAGCACGTTGGTCCCTTCGACTTACTGGTTAAGCATTTGGTGAGATTGATTGTATCGCAGCGTATGAGACGGACGATATTTGCTGGTAACGCATTTGATTGATAACTATTGATAAACAAGTCTTGTATTCAGTGCCTGTTTTGTTTGTCCGTGCTTGAACCCAAGTTGCTTTGAAGGTCTATATTTTAGAAAATAGTCCACGAGCTAAGCTTCGTGTGGCGGCACGTAAAAGCTGTACTGTGCTTGGGCAGGTTAAAGTCCAAGACGATTAGATATTCGAGAGGATGTCGAGCCCGCACCGGGGAGATAAGGTGAGTCCGCGCCGAGGACTATAATTCCGGCGACAACTAGGTTTCCGTGAGGATGCCGCGGCTGACAGCCACCAGAAAACCGCCTCTTTGATTATCAGCCGGGGTTATCTCGGCTTTTTTGATTGGGACGGTTGTTATATTGCTGAATCTTTAGGGGATGAAGACTGTCTTTCAAAGGCTCACGATGTGCATCTGGTCACTCATATCTTTTCGAGACAGAACGATAAGAAGCTATATGATTCTCTCTTGTTTAAAGATGGTGAGTTCGATGATTCCCAGATTCCAAGAACTATTAGGTCTCTCCTAGATCCCTCTCTTCTTGCTCATTAGAAGATTCAAAGACGCGCGCGAGCGTTGCTTACTGGTGTTTGATTCATGAAGACCACGCTCTACTTTTCTTGAATGCGTAAGCCAGGTTACTCTGTCGATGAAGCCCCAGACGCCTCTGATGTAAGCGAAACATTGGGGCATTTTGCTGTATTTCGCGGCTGTGTACACGCTTTCGTCGTCCGCCGCGTACTTAAACGAATTGCGTGTTTCAGTGGATTTTCGTGTCACTGGCGCTTGCGCTGTTTGGGGCGCCGCTAATTGCTTCAAAAACTAGAGCTAACACTGTGTTCATGGAAGGACGAAAAGACAAAAGTTTGCTGAGACGTAACCTGCTTTTCATAAGAGGATGTTTCCATCTGCCTTTATAATAATTCCCGTGCTTCGAATAACTGGACTTCCGATGCACAGGAGATTGTAAGATAATCTTCTCTTAGTAACATTATTTGTGACGGGGGATCCGATATGAAAAAGGCATTGCGTGCCTCAACAGCTTTTTCTCTTGCTGGTCTTTTGACCATTTCATTCTTGATGGGTCCTGTGGCTGCTGCCTACGCTGCGAGCAATGTCCCGTCTGCGGACGCTGCCGTGGACGCTGCTTCTGCAGACGATGGTGGCGCGGCCTCGCGTGATGCGGGTTCTGTCGATGTCGACGCTGCTGATGATTCATCGCCGGCAACGAACGTTGACGAATCGGCTGATGAGGATTTTGGCGTTGATGTATATGAGAACCATCAGCAGGCTGAACCGGTCGATTCCTCTTTCCAATATGTATATCTTGCCTACCCGAGCCTTCCCAGCGGGACTGATCAAGTTGTCGCCTTTGCTACTCCCGATGACGGCGACATCCTTGCTTCCGCAACGCTTAACTATGTAAGTGCCAATGGAGTACAAGGAACCACGGTTGCATCTGAATCCGCTGGTAATTCGGCTGCTTTTGTATTCGGCTCGACGTTGAAATCCAATACTTACTTTCTGACTTCGATAACCTATGTTTTGCAGGATGATGGCACTGAACATGTAGTGGAGCTCACTGACAGGGATTATTCGTTTACGATTATCGATAGCTCCATGAATTCTGAGAGCACTTCTGTTTACTATGCGGACGGCGATGGCAATGCCGTTGAAGCCCAGTCGATTCAGCAGGCATTGGAATGCGCCGATTCGCCCGATGGCATTTCCACCTATGCTGAGCGCTCCGCGCGTAATGTGGGGGTTATTGCACTTGACGCGGGACATGGCGGGGTGGATTCTGGCGCTCAGGGTAATGGCAAGAGTGAAGCCGACCTTACCTGGAAGATCATGACAGCCTGCAAAAATAAACTTGAAGCTTACGGCTTTAAGATCGTTCTTGCGCGCGAGCAGTCTGGCTACTATCCCAGCAATGATTATCTTTATCGCGTACAGCGCTGCATTGATCAGGGCGCGCAGGCCTTTGTTAGCTTTCACATCAACTCTGGGTCTTCTGGAGCTCACGGCGCAGAAGTTTATGCTCCTACCGCAAATGGCACCGACTACACGCAGGTCTCTGTTGAGCTTGCCAACAAGGTTATGAACAACCTTGCTGCTATGGGACTAACATACCGCGGCGTATTTCAAATGGAGGTAGGCGACGAGTTCGCCGTTATCCGCTGCGCTCGCGAGCAGGGAATTCCAGGTATTCTTATCGAGCATGGTTTCATTTCGAATTACGGTGATGTGGCCAACTATTTCTCGGACGATGGTTGCCGTCGTCTGGGAGAGGCTGACGCTGCTGCTATCATCGCGCAGTTCCCGCATCCCTACTCCGTCAATGGAATTTCCTTCTCGGAAGAACTGGGACATGCGGGGTCAACGGTAAAAATCGGTGTAAATGTTAGCGGCAAGACTGATGGCCTTAGATATAAGTTTGTTTGGCATAGGGCTGGGTCTGATTGGAGTGATTCCAATTGGGGTGTAATCGGTCAAGACTTAACTTCGCCGTCGATTTCTTGGACCCTGCCCCAGGCTGGTGAATATGAGATCTATGCTGATGTCATTGACTCCAATGGGTATGTGACTAGCACTTCTAAATACAAAGTTGTTAATTGGTCTCTTGAGTCGCTCGAAGTCTCGGGCTCCGCCCTCTGCGGCAAGCCGGTCAAGCTGCAGGCCAAGGTGTCCGGCGACGCCTCCGGCCTCAAGTACAAGTTCGTCTGGGAGAAGGGCGGCTGGGCCAAGTGGGGCGTCGCCCAGCAGCCCTCCGCTTCCTCCTCCTGCGAGTGGACCCCGACCGAGCCGGGCGAGTACACCGTCTACCTCGACGTGATCGACGGCTCCGCCGAGAGGCACCTGACCCGCAAGGTCACGGTCGGCGAGCGCTACTCCGTCGAGTCGCTCGAAGTCTCGGGCTCCGCCCTCTGCGGCAAGCCGGTCAAGCTGCAGG
>CAVGCW010000019.1:0-22347 GCA_963628025.1 Alloprevotella sp.
AACTGCGGGAGCGAGCCATCAGCTCAATGTGTTCGGCTGAGATCGGAAATCAACCTTGTTCAGACAGATAAATTTATTAGATTTTACTTGCGTTCCCGAAGGCGCGGGGATTCTGGGCGAAGATGTACCAGGGCGATCGTTCTATCGAAACAAAGTGCATCAAACGCAAAAAGCCACGTCCGAAGACGTGGCTTTAATTGCGTTGGCGGGAAGTACGGGGCTCGAACCCGCGACCTCCGACGTGACAGGCCGGCGCTCTAACCAAACTGAGCTAACTCCCCAGGCAGACGTTCGCGTTTGTTTCCGCTCGCGTGCGCTGCGGGGATTAGTATACACAGAAGTCTGTCCGGCGCGCAACAACTTTTTTGAAAAATTTTTCGGTCCCTCCCTGCCGTCACTTTGTTCGAGCCGTTGTTGTTGCTCGCCGCTTCGCGGCTCGGCGGCCCCGTTCTCCGCGGCGGGGTTGTCTAAGGTTCTTGTTGAAGCTCGGCCATTGGCTCAAATGGAAACGGGGGACGCATCTGCATCCCCCGCTTTTGTTGTGGTTACTCTAGGTCAATAAATTTAGTGCTTATGATTTTGCCGTCTTTTACTAGCATTCTGGCCATGGTGGGGCCTCGGGTGCCTCTGGGGTAGCTGGCGCTGCCCGGGTTGAGGACTAAGCAACGGCCCACTTGGGCTTCTTTGGTTACGTGAGTGTGGCCGTTGATAGCTACGTCTACGGATCCCACCGGAAGGTCTTCGCGGTAGTGGGCTACGGCGAATTTAAGGCCTTCGTAGGTAAAGAGCGCAAGACGGTCTACATCGGGGCCGTAGTCGCGGTAGTAATCGTTGTTACCCAGTACGGCCCGCACGGGGGCGATGGTGCATAGGTGCTCGTAGTCCATCTCTGACGTGAGGTCGCCGGCGTGGATGATCAGGTCTGCGCCCTCAAGCTCATCCAGGAGCGCAGGCGAAAGATAGCCGTGGGTGTCCGAGATGATGTCGATACGCTTGGCGCTTGCACTGTTCATGGGATCCCTTCCGAAAAAAACGATTCGGCAGATACATACAAAAAAGGCCCCACGGCTCCGCAGACGATGGGTCTACAGGGCTGCGGGGCCAGTGTGCTAGAGACTCAGAGCCTTCTTGAGCGGCACGACGCGGCGGCGCGAAACCGGCACGCGTTCGTCGACGCCCGTAATGCCCAGCTGGATGGCGCCCGAGGGCACCGTCTCCACATCCGTGACGCACGCCAAGTTGACGATATAGCGGCGGTGAACACGGAAGAAGCCAAAGTCGCAGAGCTTGGCCTCAAACTGCGCCAGCGAGGTCGTCGACAAAAAGCGATCATCGACGGTATAGATGCAGGAGTAATCGTCCTTAGCCATGATAAAGCGAATGTCGTCCACGGGAATGAGCACCTTGCGGCCACCCTTTTCCACCGGGATACGCTCGATGGTCACCTTGCTGTCCGTAACCGGCTTGGCGCGTTGCATGACCTTCTCGATCGCGCGATCCAAGCGAGCTTCTTCGACCGGCTTCATCAGATAATCGACGGCATCCACGTCGAATGCCTCGACCGCATGGTCACTATACGCAGTCACAAACACGATCGCCGGCGGATTTTTGAGCTTATGCAGCGCCTCGGCAAGTTGCAGGCCCGAGGCACCGGGCATCGAGATATCGAGAAACACGACATCCACGCGACTTTCCATAAGCATCTCGATGGCGGAGCGGACGCTCGACGCCTCCGTGATCGTGCCGATCTTGCCCGTTTGCTCGAGCAGGAAGCGAAGCTCCGAGCGAGCCGGCGCCTCATCATCCACAATCATCGCACGCAGCATAGGGATAAAACCTTTCGTCAACTAACTACGCCGGGCATCCGTCGCATGACGTTGAGCCCGTAGCCTTTTATTTTACTCTTGAATGTCAAAGATGCTCTCTGACAAATCAAGATGAAGGAGCACTTTGGTGCCCTTGCCCGGCGCCGATTCGACACGCGTATAGGAGTGCGGCCCATAAAAGCGATGGATGCGCTCCGAAATATTGTGCATGGCCACACCGGCGCCGCCACCCTGGGGAGAGCTGGCGTCGGGACGGGCAGAGCGCTCGTCAAACAGTCTGGCGGCGGTACCCTCATCCATGCCCACGCCATTATCGGCCACGGCAATCAAGATTGCATCCTCGCCGTCTTGGTGAACGGTCACGTCGATCCTCAGGGCGTCGTCATCGCCCATACCATGACGTACGGCGTTCTCGACAATCGGCTGGATCACGAACGCCGGCACCAGCGTATCTTCCACGTCCTCGGACACATCGAACGTCGCAAGCACGCGGTCCTCGCCAAAGCGGGCCTTCTCAAAGGTAAGGTAGCGCTTGGTCTGTGCAACCTCGCGCGAGACCGGAATAAGCGATCCCGAGTTGTCGAGCGTGGCACGATAGAACGATGAGAACTCACGAAGCAGTTCGCGGGCCCGCAGCGGGTCGGTGCGCGTAAACGATGCAATGGTGTTCAGCGTGTTGAACAGGAAGTGTGGGTTAATCTGCGCCTGCAGCGCACGCACCTCGGCGCGCGCTGTGAGTTCCTTTTGCACCTCGAGCTCGTGGATGGCGAGCTGCGTGGACAAGATCTCGGCAAAGCCCGAGGCAAGCGCGTACTGGGTACGGTCGACGGCGCGCGGGGTCTTGTAGTAGAACTTGAGCGTGCCGACGGTACGATCGCCCACCTTGATGGGGGCGATAATGCCGGCGGGGACTTGGTTGTGCGAGCCATCCGAGCCCACGACATCCACCATACGGTTGAACGACTGCACGATGCCATGTTCGATAACGTAGCGTGTGGCAAGCGTGTGGATGGGAGAATCTGGCAGTAGTTTTTCCTCAAACTCGCCCGCGCAGGCCAACACGTTGCCCTCGTCGGTGATGGCCACCGTCATGGCGCGCGTCTCGGGCAAAATGCGCCGGCACACCAAACGCGCCGACTCCTGCGTCAGACCGCCCTTAATGTCCTCGAGCATGGCCGAGGCCACCGAGAGCGTCTCCTCGGTGTACTGGGAGCGCACCGAATCGGGATTGAGCGTCAAAAAGATAAAGATGCACAGAAAGATGCACAGCAGCGCGCAGGCAATCACCGTGGCGATCGGCTCGATACCGGTCACCAAGGCAAAAATAAAGTACACCAGCACGCAAATGGCGCAGGCAACGGCAATGATGCGAAAGATTGATATTGAACTATCGCGCTGGGCGCGGCGGTCGATCATTCGGCCCCCTCCAGGATACTGATCAGTTGTGCGTCACGCCAAAGCCCGTCCATGATCTTGGGCCAAAAGCTCTGGAAACGCAGGTAGCTTGCAGCGTTTTGGCGCGCATAGGCCTTTGCCTCGTCGATACCATGGCGCCAGATGCGCAGGTAGCCCTCATGCTCGCGGGTAAACACGCTGCGGACCATAGCGGTCTTGCGCACGCGGTCGTCGAGCTCGCGCGAAATCCACGGGCCCGGGTAGGGCATGAGCGATGCCGCCGTAACGGGAATGAGCTCCTTTTGATGCGCGGCGAATGTCAACTTTGCCCTTTCGTAGTACCAACGGTATACATCCTGCATAAAGCGCGGTGAGCGCTTTTCGGACTCCGGAGGCAGATGACGCACGGTCCACTCGTTATCGAACCACACGTCGTAGCCAAACATGCGCATGTTAAAGAGGTAATCCAAGTCCTCGCCGCGGGTGATAAACGGGTCAAAGGCCACACGCGTAAAGGCGCGGGCGTGCAGGGCCATCAGGCCGCCGCACACGTAGTTGGAGCGCGAGATGCGGGTGCCCGAGAGCGCCTTTTTCATCCAACGGTTGAACTCGATGCGCTTGGTCCACCAACGATGGCAGATGCCCGCCTTGTCCGTGGGAGCCAGCGGCGAGCCGTCGCGATCGTAGAAATAACCGCTCTTGACCAAGATCGGCAAGCCCTGACGCGTCTGCTGCCCCAACGCATAGGTCGCGCGCTTCATAAAGTCGGCGTCGATGACAGTCTCATCGTCATCCAAAAAGATAACCGCGTCATGCCCCAGCACAGCGGCACAGGCTAGCCCCATGTTGCGGATGGCACCGTAGCCTCGCAGGCTCACGCACTCGCCCGAACCCTTGGGCGCGATCTGAGCAACCCGGTCTGCGATGCGCGAGGCCTGGGTGTTGGTGACAACGGTGACCTTGAGCGTGGGATGCGCGTCGACAATCTCGTGCACGCGCAGCGACACATCCGCTGTGGCAGAAACGGGACAGACCACCAAAAGGATGATGCGCGGGATGTCACGTACCTGCTCAAGCGAGGCCAGGCAGCGGTCGAGTTCGGGATTGTCGGCGTTGAGTCGCGTCGAATGGTCATAGGTGCCAGGGGCGTTTGCGCAAGCGTCATCGCCCGCCCAATACGTTGGAATCACGACCGTGGCGTTCATGCCTTACCCTCCCTGCAACACAAAAACGGGACGCCGCCAAACACAGGCGACGCCCCGCGACCTAGCTGATTCCATCATACCCACTTGGGCAAATCATTGCTCGCAAGTCGCAATGTTTATTGCGGATAACCCCAAAAGAGTACCGTGGACAGGCACAATAGCCGCTCGCTCCTATGCGGCATGCTCTGCCGCCCGAGTCATGCGGGACAGGCGGACCAGCAGCATAAAGCCAACGATCAGCAGCACGCCAATGGAAAGGACGCCCAGCGACGGGTTGCCGGTCAGCGAGGTGACGACCGACACTAGGAAAGTGCCCATGACGCTTGCATAGCGACCGAAGATGTCAAAGAAGCCGTAGTACTCGTTGGACTTTTCCTTGGGGATAATGCGGCCAAAGTAGCTACGGCTAAGCGCCTGCACGCCGCCCTGGAACAGGCCGACCATAATGGCAAGCACCCAAAACTCAAAGGCGGTCTTTAGGAAGAACGCGGCGAACAGCACAATGCCCATGTAGGCGGCGACCGCCACCAGGATCATGTTGAGCGTGCCCACGCGTCCGGCGAGCTTGCCGTAGATGATGGCGGACGGAAAGGCCACGAACTGCGTAACGAGCAGCGCCAGCACCAGCTGCGTCGAATCGATGCCCAAAGCCGAGCCGTAGCTGGTAGCCATGGAAATGACCGTGTGGACGCCATCGATATAGAAGAAGAACGCGATCATGTAGACCAGCACGGTCTTGTTGTGGGCGATCTCGCGCATGGTGTGTCCGACCTCGGAGAACACACCGCCCACGATGTGGCCGATGGTGTCCTCGGGACCGCGCTCGCGACCGTACTTTTGCTTATAGGTGCGAATGAGCGGCAGGGTAAAGATGAGCCACCAGGCACCGGTGATGATAAACGACAGACGCGTTGCCAGCATGGTGGGGACGCCAAGAGCGGGGCCGCCCATGATGAGCGCCAGGCAGATGATGAACGGCACGGTGGAACCGATGTAGCCCCAGGCATAGCCCGAGCTGGACACGGCGTCCATGCGCTCGTCGGTGGTAATGTCGGGCAGCATGGCGTCGTAGAACGTCATAGAAGAGTTAAGGCCGATGGTGCACAGCACGTACACGGTCAAAAATGCCATGGCGGACATTGGGATAGCCTGCGCCAGACAAAGCACCAGGCCCGTGAGGAAGAAGCCCAAGAAGAACTTAATCTTGTTGCCGGCGTAGTCGGCAAGCGCGCCCAGAATGGGCATGAGCATGGCGATGACCAGCGAGGCAATCGTCTGTGCGTTGCCCCAAGCGACCACCAGGTCGGCCGAGGAAGCACCGGTATTGATGGCGTTAAAGTAAATGGGCACCACCGAGGTATTGAGCAGCACGAGCGCCGAATTGCCCACATCGTACATAACCCAGTTACGCTCGAGCTTGGTGTATTTCATGGACAGGGACCCTTCGTATTCGCCCGATATGCAGTTAGTTCATCGTACCCCAATTGTCCAGAACCGCCGGTAAGGATTCGGCAAAGGGGCACGCACGGGCCCTATTCCTCGCGGTCGAACTCCTCATCGGCTTCGAGCACGCGACCGCTGTAGTTGACGTGACTGGTCACGGCATCCATGTCACCGGTCTCGATAAAACGTGCGACCGTGCACTCGTAATCGACCAGCGCGCGATCAAAGACCTCGGGGAAACTCTCGTTCGAGACCTCGTCGGTAAAGGGATTCTTCCATGTCAGATGGCCCAGGTTACCGGTACGCTCGGGCAGCCCCGTCGTCACGCGATGGGCAAGGCCGTCGAGCAGCGAGTAGTCGTGCACCAAGCCCTCAACCAGCGAGATCGCGCGCGTCTTTACGGAGCCGGCCGGCTCAATCGCGCGGTAAAGTCGCTGCATATTGGCAACGGCAGCACCGTACTCCCCCGCCGGAATGTCAATGCCGTACACGCGTCCGGCAACATAGCTCATCAGCACGCCGGCCACGCGATTGATGCGATCGGTGGTGACGATCTCGCCCGCCGGCGGATAATCGTCGACCGTAGCGCCATCGCGTTTAAGCTGCAGCATCAGCACATCCAGGTCGCTCTCAATCACGGCATGGACCTGACTGCTCGAATTCTCAAGCTCTGAATCGGACTCCACGATGCCAAACTGCTGCTCATAGACAAAAGGATGGGCGTTGCGGTCGAGCACGTAATGAGACAGCAGGCCCAGCGCAAAGGCGCGACCCAAGCTGGCGTCGCGCGGCAGCAGATGCGACACGCCGTCGCGCAGGCACGCGAACTGGCGAGACATGCGCGACCGATGCATGACCTGCGCCAGCAGCGTGCAGTCGGAAACACGCGGTGTCAGAATGTGAAAGAAAAACGGGTCGGGGCCTTGGTTGCCCAAGATAAAGGCAATGCGCTCTTCATCGGACGTGATGACGCCCTGCGGAAGACGGTCGATGCTTTCCTCGCCAAACAGATGATGGGTGATAAGCGCGGGCATAATGATCCTTTCGATTTCATTCGATGCCACCCATTATGCCCACCGCGCGCCCATGCCAAACCTGCGATGGTAAACGACGGCACGCAAGCCTCTTACGCAAGCCCCAGGTGCGACTTGACCTCGGCGGCACGACGACGGGACACCGGCACCGTCGAGCTCACGCGGTCGAGCCTGAGCTCCATCAACCCCGTGGAGCCAATCTCAACATTGTGCACGTCTTCCAAATTGACCAGGTAGCTGCGATGAACGCGAATAAAGCCCTCGGAGCCCAAGCGACGCTCGAGCGAAGAGATCGACTCATTGATCAGGTACGTTCCCTCGGCGCAGATGGCGTTGCAAAAATCGGCGCGCGCCTCAAAGTAGCAGACGTCTGCGGCGGGAATGAACACCTTTTTGCCCCCGCGGTCCACCGTCAGACGCAAAGGCTGGCGCGGAGCATGGATAACACGACGGACACCCAAGGCTGCCTCGATCTTGTCGAGTGCCTTTGACAGGCGTGCGTCCTCGACCGGCTTGACGACATAATCGACGGCATCGAGGTTATAGGCATCGGCCGCATACTCGGCAAACGCCGTCACAAACACAACCACCGGCGGCGTCTTTAGGTTCTGCAGCGTCTCGGCAAGCTCAATTCCCGAGCGACCGGGCATGGTAATGTCTAAAAACAGCACGTCGGGCTTGTTCGACAGAATCGACTCCACGGCTTCGGTGACATTGCCCGCCTCGGCAATCTGACCCACACGCGTATCCTTTTCCAACAGATAGCGTAGCTCGGCCCTAATGGGAGGTTCGTCATCAACCACCAAGATGTTCCAGCCTTCGGACATATGTGCTTCCCCTCTTTTTCTCTCAATCCAACCGCGTGCTACGCCGTCAACGGCGCGGGCTCATGCGGCTCGCCGTTCAGCTCGACGATGACCTGCGTTCCCACGCCCTCCTGGGACTTCACGCGCATGCCGGAATCTTCTCCGTAAAAGAAATGGATGCGCTGAAGCACGTTGAAGAGCGCCAGGCCGCAACCTCGCTTGACGGAGCCGTCGGCGGTAATGCTCTCGGGCTCCTCCAGGCGATGCTGCTCAAACAGATGCGCGCAGACTTCTTCGCTCATACCGATGCCGTCGTCCTCGACGATGATCTCCAAACCGTCATCGGTCTCGAAAGCCCTAACATGAATAGAAAGCGACTCGGTCTCGCGCTGCGCGTGCTTGATGCAGTTTTCGAGCAACGGCTGCAAGATAAACGGCGGCACCATGCAATCGCGCACCTCAAAGTCGATATCGACCGAGACGCGCAGACGGCCGTCGCCATAACGAGCCTGCATAAGGTTGATATAGCGAGTGCCCTGTTCCACCTCGTGCTCGAGCGTTGTGAGGGTATCGGAATCAGAAAGCGTCTGACGATAGTAGTTGGAGAAGTCGATCAGCAGCGACCTGGCCTTGTCCGGCTCGGTACGTACGAGTGACACGATGGTGCTGATGGTGTTAAACAGAAAATGAGGATCGACCTGTGATTGCAAGGCGCGCAGCTCCACGCGGGCCGTAAGCTCGTCCTGGCGCTCAAGCTCAAAGCTCGCAAGCTGCGTGGAAATGAGGTCGGCAAAGCCCGAGGCAAGCGCCGTCTGGCGCATATCGATGCTGCTCAGACGGGGATAATACAGCTCGAGCGTGCCCACGCAATGCCCGCGCACGGTAAGCGGTGCGACAATACCGGCGCGCAGGCGCGGAAAGTAGCCACCTGTCTCGGTCGAGGCATCGCGCGAGAACACGCTTTGCTCACCGCTGTTGATCACGTTGAGCGTAGTCCGCAGTACCACCGGGGTGCCCGCGGGGCATTTTGCCGAGTCCTCGCCCCAGCTTGCCAACACCTGCTTGCCGTCGGTAAAGCAGATGGCAGAGGCGATAGTTTCAGACAGGATGATCTTAGAGGCGCCCAGGGCAGCTTCGGGCGTAAGGCCGCGCGACGTGTAGGCGAATATTTTTGAAGCGATGGCGAGCGTGCGGTCGGTTGCGCTCGATGTGAGGTCGTCGGGAACGACAAAGACGTACGAGAAGAAGAAGCACAGCATGACCAAGCCGGCAATGACGACAACGGCCGGAACGGGATTGGGATTATCGGTTAGATCCCAGATGAGCAGCAGGATAAGCAGCGGAACGACAATACCGAGCAAGATGGCTTGAACCACATGCTGAGCGGTACGAAAGACCTTGGTAGAGTTGTAGCTCTTGCCCAGAATCAGCCTATTGAGATCCACCGTCATCTCCTTCTTACCGACGCACCCCATAGCAATGGAGAGGGCCGCAAGCGACCCTCTCCATTGCATTATGCAATCAAATACTGTGTTTTACATCAAGCCATCGATGAACGGTAGCTTAGGCGCTGTACTTGTTTGCCTCGCCGAAGGTGCCGCCCTCGACAATCCAGCCGTCCTTCATGATGACGTCCATGTTGTCGGTGTTGAGCACGTGGATGTCGGCGGCGACGTCACCGTTGACGACCAGCAGGTCGGCGCACTTGCCGGCCTCGATGGACCCGGTCTCGTCCTCGATGTGGCACATCTTGGCACCGTTGAGGGTGGCGCAGGTGATGGTCTCGACCGGAGTGAAGCCGATCTTGTCGACGAACTCGTACATCTCCTCGATGGAGCAGGTGCCGTACGGGGTGACGAAGGAGAAGGAGTCGGAGCCGATCGTCATGACGACGCCGCGCTTCTTGGCCTCGCGCAGGCAGTCGTAGTTGCGCTGCAGCTCCTTCTCGACCAGGGTGCCCTCGTACTTGTCGTGCAGCTCGGGAACGTAGACGGGCGGATAGGTGGCGTACCAGGTGGGCAGGAAGGCGATCGTCGGGGTGAAGAAGGTGCCCTGCTCGGCCATGAGGTCCATGGTGCGCTCATCGATATCGAAGCCGTGAATCAGCTGCTCGCAGCCAAAGCGAACGGAATCGTAGGCAGCGGCGTGGTTGTTGTAGCAGTGGCTCCACACGGGGATGCCGACCATCTTTGCCTCTTCGACCACGGCCTGAATCTCCTCGGAGCAGTAGTGCTGGTCGCGGCCGGAGTCCCAGCGCCAGATGCCGCCACCGGTAGCCCAGATCTTGATGGCATCGGGGTTCTCGCGCAGGCGACGACGGACGGCCTTGCGCAGATCCCAAGGACCGTCGACCTGATCGCCCCAGGGGTGCGATTCCTTGTTGAGCTCCTGGCTGCAGTGGTGGGAGTCGCCGTGGCCGGCAACGCGGCAGAAGCCAAGGCCGGTGGCCAGAACGCGCGGGCCCTTGAAGACGCCCTTGTCGATGCAGTCACGGATCTGGATACCAAAGCGGCCGATCTCGCAGACGGTGGTGAGGCCGTGGGTGAGGCAGTCGTAGGCCTGCTTGACGGCGACGGCCTGCTTCTCGAGGAGCGGCTGCATGACCCAATCGGTATCGTCGTCGGTCAGGTTGCCCGAGAAGTGCAGGTGGGTGTCGATCAGGCCGGGAAGGACGGTCTTGCCGGCGGCGTCGATAACCTCAACGCCCTCGGGAAGGTCCTGCATAGCACCGGCGTACTCGATCTTGCCGTTGTCGTCGACGAGAACGAGGGAGTTCTCGACCGGCTCGGCACCGGTACCGTCGATGAGCTTACCGCCAACGATTGCATACTTAGTGGACATGGTTCCTCCTTATGGATCCATATAGTGGGCGAGGCCGTGTTGGGTTAAGGCCTCACAAAGCTACCCAAGTGGCGCCGGGTTCGGTGCGCGGAAGAGAGGGTCCCGCGCACCTGATCCGCCCCGGCTAGGCGTTACTTTTTGCGGGAATTGGTGAAAGCCATGAGGGCCAGGCCAATAGCCAACCAGCCGATCACGATGCTCCACTCCACCATGTTGAGGGAGGCGGGAGAGAACGGAATCACGAGCAGGCCGATGATGATGGCGCAGGCAGCGATAGCGAGGCCGATGCCAAACTTACCGCCGGGCACCTCGTAGGGACGAGGCAGGTCGGGCTCGGTGAAGCGCATGCGCAGGCAAGCGAGGGCGACCATGCCGCAGGAGAAGATGAAGGCGAGAGCCGACACGTTGGTCAGAGGGATGAGCATGTTCTTGCCCAGGAACGGACCGACGACGGTGATGACGCCCAGAACGACGCAGGCGAGCTTGGGAGCGCCGGACTTGGGGTCGACCTCGGCGAACTGCTCGGGCAGCTGGCCCTTGCGGCCCATGGCGAGCATGATGCGGCTCGTGGCGCCGTAGAAGGAGTTCATCGGGCCCATGGGTCCAAGCGTGGCGATGACGAGCATGGCCAGGTACAGAAGCATGTTGATGCCCTTGAGGCAGGCAAGCGCGGGAACCGGGCTCTTAACAAACTCATGCCAGTCGAGGATGGTGCCGAACGAGTAGATGCAGACCATGTAGAAGCCGCCGGCGGCCAGCAGGGCCAGGGAGATGATCTTGCCGAACTTGTTCCAGTTGAGGCCCTCGGCTGCTTCCTCAGCCTGCTGAGGAATGGTGTCGAAACCGGCATAGAAGAACGGAGTCAGAACCAGGACCGACACGATGCCGGCGAACAGGCTGGTGCTCTCGGTAGCGGCCTTGCCGCCGCCAGCGCCGGCGACCTGGGAGAACACGGGCATGGCGTTGTCCGGCGAGCCGGTGAACAGCGAGACGCCCATGGCGAGCAGCATGCCGCAGAGCAGGGCCTTGGTCAGGAAGGCCTGGAGTTTGGCAGCCGAGCTGGCGCCGCGGAAGTTGAGGAAGATGACGTAGACTGCAAAGCCGAGCGCGATCAGCGTCGGGAACAGGTAGACGTCGGCCCCCAGTATGGTGTAGAGCTTGACGGCGCGCAGCCACTCAAGGCCGGGCAGGCTGCCGAACATCTCGGACACGAGGGTCGAAATGGCGATGGCCTCCCACGGGCACAGGATGCCGTTGCCCAGGGCCAAAAGCCATCCGGTGATGTAGCTCAGCGTACGGCCAAAGCTACGATCGACATACTCGACGATGCCGCCCGAGATGGGGATAGCAGCCGTGAGCTCACCGAAAACAGCTCCGACGGGCACGAGGAAGATTGCACCCAAGAGGAATGCGATCATAGCGGGAACGGGACCGCCGCCCACGACCATCCAGTCGCCGACCTGCAGAACCCAACCGGTACCGATGATGGCACCAAAGCCGATGGTGAAGAAGTTCCAGAGCGAAAGCGTTTTCTTCATGCCGCCGTTATCCTCGACTGCAACTTCTGCGTTCTTGTCCGCCATTGTTCCCCTCCTTTCCTGTTTGACGCCCTTGGCGTCACCCCTTGCGCGGTCCGTTTTGCCGCGCGCTTTATTCCATGGCTTTAAGATACGGCCTTGGCGCAGCAGCGCCGCTCGCAGCTCGACCGAAGGCAGAACTGCAAAACGAGCGGCACCGTTTTTGGGACGAACGGCGGGAGACGTCATTCGTCTTGGGCGCTTTCATCTTGTCTGCTTTTGAATACCTGTTACCGTGACGCTTGGCGCTCGGCGCGGCAACGTTCATACCATTTGTCAGGCTTTTGGCGCACATGCCCATGTGTCGTGCATCTTTTTATGTAGGATAGACAAGTTACACATGAGGCAAGGTGATTCGAATGGCATACGGATACAATGACGGCGACCAACGGCCACAAAGCGTGCGCCTTGCCGGCCGCACCACGCCAACGCCCAGAAGCACCTCCGACAACGACAACCCGCAGCGCCCCCAAGAGCAGCCCGGGGCTTCTTCGCGGCAACAAAGCCGTACCGTGCAGCAGTCAGACCGCATAAGTACGAGCACACGCCAACGCCAGACCGACACATCGCAGCCACGCCGCTACGATCACCGTAAGACCGACTACTACGTCAAGCGCTCCTTTTCGCGACCTCAACGCGATCGCGGTAATTCCGCCCCTCACCCCGCGTCGCACACCACAAGCCACGCGCTTCCGGCCCGCCGCCTACGCCTTGCGCTTTGCTCCATCGCCGCCTGCCTCGTCTTTGTGTTTTTGGGATCCTGTATCTCCCACGGATCAGCCGGTCTTGAGCCCACTGCCGAGGACAAGCTGCTTAAAGCTCCCGTCGCGCCCGGTTACTCCTTTGCGTTCTCGACCCCACGCTCGCAATGGCAGGCCGGCGCCATGCCCCACATCTACCAAATTGACCCCGCATGGTCGGAGCTGCCCTATGCCGGTGGCACTATTCGCGAAAACGCTTGCGGTCCCACTTGCCTCACCATGGTCTATATCTTTAAGACCGGCCACACCGATAAGACGCCGGTCGATGTATGCGCACTGGCCGAAGCCGGCAACTACGCCCCCACTGGTGCCACCGAGTGGTCGTTTATGACAGGCGGTGCGTGGCAGCTGGGGCTCAACGGAACACAGCTCTATAACGATCGCGAATCGATTACCCAAGCACTTCGCTCGGGTGTGCCCGTCATCGCCGCAGTGCGACCCGGTACGTTTACCAACGTAGGCCACTACATCGTGCTCTACGGCATCGACGACGCCAACCAGATTGGCGTCTACGACCCCAACTCGGCCAGCCGCAGCGCCCGCCGCTGGGGCGTCGTAGAGGTCCTCAACGAAGTCGAAGCCATGTGGGCCTACTACTAGTCATTGAGGACAGACTTAAATGAGTGGTCATTGGGGGCGCTCTTGTTTGACTAGTCATTTTAGAACGTCCCCAATGACTAGGTGAATAGCAAAAGCCCCGCAGTCGGAGCGGACTGCGGGGCTCATGAAGAGAGGCTAGTTTGTGGGCGCTTTGCCTGGCGCCCACGAGAGAGGCAACAGAGTAGAGACTACTCGTGAATGCGGGTACCGTAGTCATTGGGGACAGACTTAAATGAGTGGTCGTCGGGGACGGCCTTTAGGGACTGTCCCAAGATGCCGGCAGAAAAGGAACGTCCCCAAGTGCCGGGTTGAAACAAAAGCCCCGCAGTCGGAGCGGACTGCGGGGCTCATGAAGAGAGGCTAGTTTGTGGGCGCCTTGCCTGGCGCCCACGAGAGAGGCAATGGAGTAGAGGCTACTCGTGGATGCGGGTACCGGAGAGGCCGGCCATGGTCTCAGCGGCCTTGTCCAGGGCGCCGATGATGCAGGTGCGGCCCTTGCGGGAACGGGCGAACTTGATGGCAGCGCGAACCTTGGGCTCCATGGAACCCTTGCCGAACTGACCCTCGTCGGCCAGGCGCTCGGCCTCGTCGGCGGTGATGTCCTCGAGCTCCTCCTGGTTGGGCTTGCCAAAGTTGATGGCGACATGCTCAACGGCGGTCAGCAGGAACAGAACGTCGGCGTCGCAGTCCTCGGCCAGCAGCTCGCCGCCCAGGTCCTTGTCGATGACGGCGGGAACGCCCTTGTAGCAGCCCTTGTTCTCGTAGTCGCGGACGACGGGGATGCCGCCGCCACCGCAGGCGATGACAATGAACTCGTTATCGAGCAGGTTGAGGATGGAGTCGGCCTCGACGATCTTCTTGGGATCGGGGGAAGCGACGACGCGACGCCAGCCGCGGCCGGAATCCTCGACGAAGACCTTGGAGGGATCCTCGGCCATGAACTCCTTGGCCTGCTCCTCGGTGTAGAAGGGGCCGATCGGCTTGGTCGGGTTCTTGAACGCGGGATCGTCCGGGTCGCACTCGATCTGGGTGACGACGGTTGCGGCGTGCCAACGCTTATAGCGCTTGTGCATCTCGCGGCCAATGCCCTGCTGCAGGTGATAGCCGATGTAGCCCTGGGACATGGCGCCGCACTCGGGCAGCGGCATCTCGGGGGTGCCGATGGCGTCGTGGGCAGCGGCGAAGGCGTTCTGGATCATGCCAACCTGCGGGCCGTTGCCGTGGGTGATGATGATCTCGTTGCCCTGCTCGATCAGGCCGAGGAGAGCGTGAGCGGTGTTGCTCACGGCCTCGATCTGCTCAACGGGGTTGTTGCCGAGGGCGTTGCCGCCAAGGGCGACGACGATACGATCGGGCTTGCCAAGAGGCTTAGACATTGCTGGAATCCTTTCTGTAAAAGGCCTACAACCCATTAATAACCCGCGCCCGTGCGATACGCGAATTTATTAAGGTTTATATTCTCTTTATCGCTCATTTTATTCATTTTGAAAATAGTTGAACGGTGAACGGTCGCTTTTACCCGCTCAGCGTAAAGAAACCCAGCTCAAGCATATCTACGTCATTTACGTGCAACTTTATTTTAATAGAGCAGGGATTAGACCAGATTATGCAAACTATATCTTTGCTAAACACAAAACAGATAGCGCAAAATCTTACTCGCACTATACGAGATTCTATGCACTTATTGGACGAGTATGCAGCCCTGCAATAACATGGCGTTTTTCATCCAACTTAAGGAATAGACGAGTGCTCATACCGCGCGTCGGCCGGCAGCCGGCGAGCTGTCTCGTCGATTGCCGCTTCCAGAAAATCAAAAACTGATATTGCGCACGCAATTGCGGCATGGTACTTTAGCGAAGAACAGCGCGGGCTGGGGCGACAGAGATCTGTCGTGAAGTTTGGGTTCGGCGACCCCGCCGCTGTCTTCTCCTTATCCGCCAGCGAGCCCCTTGAGCGACGGATTGAGGAGGTCCTTACTATGACAAAAATGCTCAAGATCACGCTGAATGGCGAGACGTTTCTCGCCGACATGCTCTGGGACAAGGCTCCCGAGGCATGCAAACTCTTCGAATCGTCCTGTCCGGTCGAGTCACGTATCTTTTCGGCCAAGATCTGCGATGCCGAGGTAACCTATCCCGTATCGGGCCCCATCGCCAATTACGAGCACATCGAGAACCCCGTCTTTCACGAGCCGGCGGGCGCCGTGAGCTGGTATGGCGGCTGGTCGTCAATTTGCATCTTCTTTGACGTGTGCGAGCCCTTTGGCACCTGCAACATGTTCGCCCGCATCTGCGAAGCCGACCGTGAGCGCTTTGCCGACGCCTGCCGCAATGTCTGGGACAACCAGGGCATGTACATCAAAAACGAAATTGTCGAGATCGAAGCGGAGGCCTAAAGATGATGGATATCAACACCCTGCTCGCACTCGACCTTGCCGAGTACACCACTGCACTTGAGGCCCTCGCCGACCAAATGATGCTCGAGGAACCGCGCGATATCGACTACATGCGCCGCCGCAAGCTTGACACAGGCCGCGAATTCGCCGTCTGGAACTTCACCGTCGGCTACTGCATGAACGCGGCCGACGCCCTCTCCCTCCTGCGAGCCCAGGCCAACGAAAACGCCAACGACGGCACCGCCGACCTCGCAACGATCAACAACAGCGCCGCGCGCCTGTGCGACTGGTTCTCGGGCGCCTTCGACGTCACCGGCAAAATGGATGACACCACGGCAATCCTCGCCCACAGCCGCGACCTCTACGCCCAGGTTGAGACTCACGAACAGTTCGCGGCCCTCACCCGCGCCACCGAGCGCTATCTGGTCCAGCTCCAATTTTGGGTCGACCGCCAGATTCCCTGGCCGGCTATTAGCGACCTCGTCCACGGCTACCGCCTACGCACAGAGAGCGGCGAGACAAGGTAAACCGACCAGGCAGACCAACAAAGTCCCATCGCGGAACCAAAAGTAAGAATCAGAGGGCTGGAGACGCACGCAGCAGCGTCTCCAGCCCCTTCGCAAAGTAGAGCGCTGTTTCAGTGGCTTTGAGACCTTATCGGACCTTTGCTATCTTCCAATTTTTGTATATTTACGCACGATATTATCTGCAAATTTTTGTATGATTCTAGGCAATTCTATCTGCCAATTTTTGTCATTTGGGGGTTTTATGTTACGCCGTAAGGTCACCGATAGGCTTTTGAGCTGGAAGAATAACTCCAATAAGGCATTACTTGTTACTGGTGCGCGTCAGATCGGCAAGAGCTATGCGATTCGCGCGTTCGGAAAAAGCAACTACGCTTCGTATTTTGAGGTCAATTTACTACTCGATGTCGAGGCAAAGAATGTGCTTATTGGCGCAAAGAACTCCGTTGACTTTATCAACCGTGTAGCCCTTCTTGCGGATGCGCCGCTTACTGAGGGGGATACGCTTGTCTTTGTCGATGAGATTCAGGAGTATCCGCAGATCGTTACACTCATGAAGGCGTTGGTCGAGGATGGACGCTTTAGCTATGTCTTCTCGGGGTCTATGCTTGGGACTGAGTTTAAGGGAATCTCTTCTTTTCCGGTGGGGTATGTCGAGCACATTGTTATGCGCCCAATGGATTTTGAAGAGTTCTGTTGGGCAAACAGCGTCAGTGAGAATGTGCTTGCAGGCATTCGCAGCTGCCTTGTCGAAAAGCATCCTGTCGAAAACTATATTCATGAGGCGATGCTCAAGAACTATAGAGCTTATATCGTTTGTGGCGGCATGCCGGAAGTCGTTCAGAACTATATTGATTCGGGTTATTCGCTCGTGAGCACACGTGAGCTTCAAACTCAGCTGGTCGATCAGTACAAAAGCGATATCTCAAAATATGCATCGACTCGAGCGTTTAACGTTCGGTCGATTTTTAAGCAAATTCCCGTTCAGCTTGAGACGGAGTCTCATCGCTTTGTCGTTTCGTCTCTGGGCGAGGGAGCTCGCCTTAAAAAATATGAGCAGGATTTCCTGTGGCTTGTTAACGCAGGCGTTGGATTGATGGTCGCCAGGGTGACGGAGCCACGGAGTCCTCTCAAGAGGACGGAGAAAACGACAGCCTTCAAACTATACGAGTCTGATACAGGCATGCTCGCATCGCGATACCCCGGCAGCACTGCACGCGCTGTCTATCTTGATATGAAAACTCCCAACCTTGGTGGTCTCTATGAGAACGTGGTCGCGCAGGAACTCGTTGCCCTTGGGGCGGATGCATGGTACTACCAAACGCGTGAGGTCGGTGAAGTTGACTTTGTGATCGAAGGCGCCCACGGGCATGTTGTCCCAATCGAGGTCAAATCGGGCAAGAAAGTTCGAGCGCATGCGGCCCTCGATCGTCTGATGAGTGTGGGCGAGTACAAAATTCCCGAGGCCGTTGTACTGAGCCACGAGAATCTCAGCAAAGAGGGCAAGGTTCTGTACGTTCCAATCTACATGACGTTTTGTCTCGATGAGTTTATGGAAAAGGATGACCCCAATAACGATTTCTCGTTCGCGCCCATATCTCTCTAGCCATTAGAATCCACAATCCAGCCACGCCCCCCATCCATCCCCAAAGTAACGCGCCTTTCGCGGCAAAGCCGCGAAACAGCGAAGGGGACAAAAGGCCCCACCAACCACGTCCTTCATTCAGCCACACAATCCGAGGACGTAGTCGCAGCAGGATCTGAGGGCTGACCTTCGCGGACACTCCGCAGGACGAAAGAACCCCCGCCGCACGTAGTGCGCAGCGGGGGTTCTTTCATGTCCGAGGACGTCCGCGAAGGTCAGCCCTCAGATCCTGCGGTGAGAGACCTAGGCCTCGTTGTACACCGTCTTGAGCTTCAGCAGGTGAGCGTAGCGGTCCATAGCGGCCTGCTCGTTCTCCTTGAAGAGCTCCTCGGCGCGCTCGGGGAAGGAACGCGTCAGCGAAGCGTAACGGGCCTCGTTCATCAGGAACTCCTGATAACCGCCCGCGGGCTCCTTGGAATCGAGCGAGAACTTCTTGCCGGCAGCAGCCTCGGGGTTGAAGCGGAAGAGGTTCCAGTAACCGCACTCGACAGCCTTCTT
Source organism: Alloprevotella sp. (assembly GCA_963628025.1). Lineage (GTDB taxonomy): Bacteria > Actinomycetota > Coriobacteriia > Coriobacteriales > Coriobacteriaceae > Collinsella. The sequence goes on from CAVGCW010000019.1 coordinate 18,551, forward strand.
CATCTCGGCCTGGCAGTTCTGCATGCCGCCCTTCTTGATGGAGTGCATCTCGCAGGGGCTGTAGCCGATGATGAGGGACGGGCCGTCGTAGGCCTCGGCCTCGTGAATAGCCTTGAGGGTCTGAGCCGGGTTGGCGCCCATGGCGACCTGTGCCACGTAGACGTAACCGTAGCTCATGGCAATCTCGGCCAGGGACTTCTTCTTGGTCACCTTACCGGCAGCGGCGAACTGAGCGACCTGGCCCAGGTTCGAGGCCTTGGAGGCCTGACCACCGGTGTTGGAGTAAACCTCGGTGTCGAAGACGAAGACGTTGACGTTGTGGCCGGAAGCCAGGACGTGGTCCAGGCCACCGAACCCGATGTCGTAGGCCCAGCCGTCGCCGCCGAAGATCCAGAAGGACTTCTTGGTGAGGTAAGCCTTGTCGGCGAGGATCGCCTTGGAAGCGTCACAGCCGCACTTCTCGAGCTCGGCAACGTAGGCAGCGGCAGCGGTCTTGGAGGCCTCGGCGTCGTTGACGGAGTCGATCCAAGCCTGACCGGCAGCCTTGAGCTCATCGGACGGACCATCGGCAGCGATGATGTCCTGGGTAGCGGCGATCAGCTTGTGCTGAACGGCCTCATAGCCAACAGCCATGCCCAGACCGTGCTCGGCATTGTCCTCGAACAGGGAGTTGTTCCACGCCGGCCCGTGACCGTCCTTGTCCTTGCAGTAAGGAGCGGTGGCAGCGGGGTTGCCCCAAATGGAGGAGCAGCCGGTGGCGTTGGAGATGAACATGCGGTCGCCGGCGACCTGGGTCACCAGACGTGCATAGGCGGTCTCGGCGCAGCCGGCGCAGGAGCCGGAGAACTCCAGGTAGGGCTGCTTAAACTGGCTGCCCTTGACGTTGGCCGCGATGAGCTCCTTCTTCTCGGAGACGTTCTCGACCATGTAGTCCCAAACGGGCTGCTGGTCCATCTCCTGCTCGGTGGGAACCATCTCGAGGGCGCCCTTGGGGCAGACCTTGACGCAGTTGGTGCAGCCCATGCAGTCGAGCGGGGACACGGCCATGGTGAACTTCATGCCCTTGGCCTTGGGGCCCATGGCGTCGAGCGTGCGGGCAGCCTCGGGCGCGGCGGCAGCCTCGTCCTCGGTCATCGCGAACGGACGGATGGTGGCATGCGGGCACACATAGGCGCACTGGTTGCACTGGATGCACTTGGTCTCGTCCCAGTGGGGAACGACGACGGCGACGCCGCGCTTCTCGTATGCGGAGGCACCCAGCTCAAACTGGCCGTCGGCGCAACCAACGAAGGCGGAAACAGGCAGGCTGTCGCCATCCATGCGATCGATGGGCTCGAGCAGGTTCTTGACCTGCTGGGCGATGGCGGACTTGGTCTCCTCGGAGAGCTCGACGGGAGCGGCATCCTCGGCGGTTGCCCAGTCGGCCGGAACCTCGAACTTACGGAAGGCGGTAGCGCCGGCATCGATGGCCTTATGGTTGGCGTCGACGATGGCCTGGCCCTTCTTCATGTAGGACTTGGTAGCCGCGTCCTTCATGTACTGCAGGGCGTCCTCGGCGGGCAGGACCTTGGCCAGCGCGAAGAAGGCGGACTGGAGCACCGTGTTGGTGCGCTTGCCCATGCCGACCTTGGCGGCCAGGTCGATAGCGTCGATCAGGTAGACGTTGACGTTGTTGTTCGCGATGTAGCGCTTGGCCACGGCGGGCATGTGCTCGGCGAACTCCTCGTCGCTCCACTGGCAGTTGACCAGGAAGGTGCCGCCCGGCTTGACGTCGCGGACCATCTTGAAGCCCTTAACGATGTAGCTGGGGTTGTGGCAAGCGACAAAGTCGGCCTTGGTCACGTAGTACGGCGAACGGATCGGGGAATCACCAAAGCGCAGGTGCGAGACGGTGACGCCGCCGGTCTTCTTGGAGTCGTACTGGAAGTAGGCCTGGACGTACTTGTCGGTGTGGTCGCCGATGATCTTGATCGAGTTCTTGTTGGCGCCGACGGTACCGTCGCCACCCAGACCCCAGAACTTGCACTCGATGGTGCCGGGGGCTGCGGTGTTGGGCGCATCCTCGGCCTCGGGCAGGCTCAGGTTGGTCACGTCATCGACAATGCCGATGGTGAACTCGCGCTTGGGCTCGTCCTTCTTAAGCTCCTCGAAGACAGCGAACGCGGACGCGGGAGGCGTGTCCTTGCTGCCCAGGCCGTAACGGCCGCCGACGACCTTGATGCCCGTCTTGCCGGCCTCGTAGAGAGCGGAGACGACGTCCTGGTAGAGCGGCTCGCCGATGGAACCCGGCTCCTTGGTGCGGTCCATGACGGCGATCTTTTTGACGGTCTCGGGGAGAACGTCGACGAAGTGCTTGATGGAGAACGGACGGAACAGGCGAACCTTGACCAGGCCGACCTTCTCGCCGTGAGCGTTGAGGTAGTCGATGACTTCCTCGAGCACGTCGCAGAAGGAGCCCATGCACACGACGACGCGATCGGCATCGGGAGCGCCGTAGTAGTTGAACAGGCCGTAATCGGTGCCGAGCTTCTCGTTGATCTTCTTCATGTAGCCCTCGACGACGGCAGGGAGCTCGTCGTAGACCTTGTTGCAGGCCTCGCGGTTCTGGAAGAAGATGTCGCCGTTCTCGTGGCTGCCGCGGGTGTGCGGGTGCTCAGGGTTGAGCGCGTGATCGCGGAAAGCCTGGACGGCGTCCATGTCGCACATCTCGGCCAGATCCTTGTAGTCCCACATGGCGACCTTCTGGATCTCGTGGCTGGTGCGGAAGCCGTCGAAGAAGTTAAGGAACGGGGTCTTACCCTCGATGGCGGCAAGGTGAGCCACCGGCGAGAGGTCCATGACCTCCTGGACGTTGCCCTCGGCGAGCATGGCGAAGCCGGTCTGACGACAGGCCATGACGTCGGAGTGATCGCCAAAAATGTTCAGGGCGTGGGAAGCGACGCAACGCGCGGAGACGTGGAAGACGCCCGGGAGCTGCTCGCCCGCGATCTTGTACATGTTCGGGATCATCAGGAGCAGACCCTGAGAAGCCGTGTAGGTGGTGGTCAGAGCACCGGCGCCCAGCGAACCGTGAACGGTACCGGCTGCACCTGCCTCGGACTCCATCTCGACGACCTTGACCGGGGTGCCGAAGATATTCTTGCGACCCTGGGCCGCCCACTGGTCGACATGGTCGGCCATCGGGCTGGACGGCGTAATGGGATAGATTCCCGCTACCTCGGTGTACGCATACGAAACATATGCGGCCGCCTCGTTGCCGTCCATAGACTTAAACTTACGCGCCATATACCCCTCTCCTCTCATATAGGTATACAGGCCCCGGCGATCGCCGGGATGTTGGCGTGATGGGATTTACGCTGTTGCTTCCAATCATCTGGCAGGCAGGCTCAGCAGCAGGTACGTGGCGTGGAGAGAAGACATGCCGAGGCGAGGGCCAGCTGATGCGCCCCACAAACCCGACCGCCCGTCTTGCACATGACCGAGCGCCGCAAAGGCCGCATGCCGGATGCTCCCGGGCACGCCCCGGCGATGGGAAGCGCCCGCAACGGAAATCCGCATGCGGGTTTATTGTACCCCGCCGTCAAGTGTAATTTCGACAAATATAGGCGGGCGGTAAAGGTTTACCTCGGGTGACCGCCAAGGGCCAAAATGGCCCCTCCATCCCCGGGCGACCGGCTCTGGCGCGCCAAGGAGTGTCCCCAGCCGGCAGAGAAAAGGAACGTCCCTATCTGCCGGCTAGAGGGCACCGAAGAGGATGGCGTAGGTAGTGGATTCGCCGAGCTTGAGCTCGTCGCCGG
>CAVGCW010000020.1:0-9011 GCA_963628025.1 Alloprevotella sp.
CGCAGACGCTCAAGCAGGAATACCTCGATACATACGAGCGAGGTGAATGACATGAAACTATTTGAACAGCTGAAGTCCAATGCGTCGCGCATGGCTGTCTACGCCATCCTCGTGGCAACGGCTTTATGCGGAATCGCGGCACCCGTCTATGCGCTCAACGGGGAGAAAGGCGATGTCGAACCCGCGTACATGGCTTCGACGGTTAAGGACCGGTACAAAGCCTTCTCTGGAGACACGTTTTACGTAGCAGAGTACGACACGACCTACCGTCAGCTTCGCTACAACAAGGGCTACGACTATCTAGGCGCAGAGGCAATCAGCTATACGTCGGGTTGGTACCGCTCCAGCTATGGACACATAACCCAGTTCAAGTGTAACTACCGTGTGTACAACTAAAGCAACCGGCCGGGACGAGGGGCGACGCAAAAGCGTCGCCCCTCGTTTTTAACCATGTCAACTGAACCTAGTTCAGTTTGGTTGATTTCCGATCTCAGCCGAACACATTGAGCGGAAAGGCCGTTCCCGCAGTCAGTCGAACGTCCCCGGGGCCCTTCTCAGGCCCCGGGGACGGCATTTTCCCAGTTGAAGGAACGGTGGAGATGTGTTTCGATGGGTCAGATTCGTGTCGTTCCGAAAAGACCGTGAACCTTTTGTGGGACACGCGGCGCCGTGGTACCATAGCCGAGTTTGTTGTCTTGGTCGGAAACCAAGACGCCTTATGCGCTGATCGGTAACCAGCGCCTGACCAATAAGGAGTCCTACCATGAAGCAGGGTATCCATCCCCAGTATGTCGAGTGCACGGTGACGTGCTCCTGCGGCAACACCTTCAAGACGCACGCTACCGTGTCCGAGATGAAGGTTGAGCTTTGCAACGAGTGCCACCCGTTCTACACCGGCCAGCAGAAGTTCGTCGACACCGGTGGACGCGTCCAGCGCTTCGCCGACAAGTTCGGTGGCGCCGCTGCCGCCCAGCTCAAGAAGGCCGAGGAGGCCAAGGCTGCCAAGGCCGCCAAGGCTGCTGAGGCCGAGGCCGCTCGCAAGGCCGCCGCTGAGGCTAAGGCTGCCGAGAAGGCTAAGCGTGCCGCTAAGTTTGCCGAGGAGGCTGCCAAGCAGGCCGCCGAGGCTCCCGCAGAGGCTCCCGTCGAGGAGGCCGCTGCCGAGGCCGAGACCACCGAGGCCGCTGAGTAAATAGCTCGCCGCGGAATCGCTCGCATTCATGGCATAAGGGCCGTGCATCCGTTTGGGTGCGCGGCCCTTTTCTTTTTATTGGTGCAGGCTAACCCGTTCCCATTGCACCAGATTGGTGCGAAGGGGACGGGTTGGTTTGCACCAAATGGCAGAGTGACGGCGTTTTCCCAGATAAAACCTGCCAAAATAAACCAGTTCCTTTTTGGCAGGTCGGTCGGGTCGTAGTTATTACGTGGCGGTCGAGCTCGACCGTATAGGCCGCGCCTTGTTTGGCTAAAGTAAAATCATCTGTGTTTAACTCGTCCGCAGCTGCACGGCGTGGGCGATGGCCAAAAAGGAAAACCACATGGGATTCATGTCAAAGCTGCTGTCCTTTGGATCCGATAAGGACCTTAAGCGCTACTACAAGATCGTCGACCAGATCAACGGTCTTGAGCCCCAGTTTGAGAAGATGACCGAGGAGGAACTCCGCGCCCAGACCGATAAGTTCCGCGAGCGTTACGCCAACGGTGAGTCGCTCGACGACATGCTTCCCGAGGCCTTTGCCACCGTGCGTGAGGCTTCCAAGCGCATCACGGGCATGCGCCACTTTGACGTACAGCTCATCGGCGCCATGGCGCTTCATGAGGGTCATATTGCCGAGATGAAGACCGGCGAGGGCAAGACGCTCGTCTCCACCTTGGCCGGCTACCTCAACGCTATCGCCGGCAAGGGCGTGCATGTCGTTACCGTCAACGATTACCTGGCAAAGCGCGACTCCGAGTGGATGGGCCGCATCTACAAGTACCTGGGCATGACCGTCGGTCTGCTCCAGAACAACATGCCGCTCGAGCTCAAGCGTCCGGCCTACCAGGCAGACGTCACCTATGGCACCAACTCCGAGTTCGGTTTCGACTACCTGCGCGACAACATGGTCACCCGTCCCGAGCAGCGCGTGCAGCGCGGTCACAACTACGCCATCGTCGACGAGGTCGACTCCATCCTGATCGATGAGGCCAGGACGCCGCTCATTATCTCGGGCGCCGGCACTAAGTCCGCCAGCACCTACAAGGACTTCGCGCGCGCCGTGCGCGGCCTGGAGCGCGGTGAGGACGTGTCGCACGACATGCTCACCGCCACCGAGGACGTTGAACCCACGGGCGACTACGTCATGGACGAGGCCAAGCACACCATCGCCGCCACCGAGCGCGGTCTTAAGAAGATCGAGCGCCGCCTGGGTATCGATGACATCTATGCCGATCTCTCCGGCCAGCTGGTCAACCACCTGCAGCAGGCGCTGAAGGCCCAGTACATGTTCCACCGCGATAAGCAGTACGTGGTCACCAACGGCGAGGTCAAGATCGTCGACGAGTTCACCGGCCGCATCATGGAGGGCCGCCGCTATTCTGAGGGCCTGCACCAGGCCATCGAGGCCAAAGAGGGCGTGCTCGTACGCGAGGAGAACCAGACCCTGGCCACCATCACCCTGCAGAACTACTTCCGTCTGTATGACAAGCTTTCCGGTATGACCGGCACGGCACTTACCGAGGATGCCGAGTTCCGCGAGATCTACAAGCTGCCCGTCGAGGTCATCCCCTCCAACAAGCCAGTGCAGCGCGTGGACCACGAGGACCTGGTGTACCGCACCATTCAGGCCAAGTACAACGCCGTTGCCGACGACGTCGAGCGTCGTCACGCCAAGGGCCAACCGGTCCTGGTGGGCACCGTCTCCATCGAGAGCTCCGAGAAGCTGTCCGCCGCCCTTACCAAGCGCGGCATCGCACACGAGGTCCTCAACGCCAAGCATCACGAGCGCGAGGCCCATATCGTTGCCCAGGCCGGACGCTACGGCGCCGTGACCATCGCTACTAACATGGCCGGTCGTGGTACCGACATCCTGCTGGGCGGCAACCCCGACGAGCTGGTGCGCGAGCGCCTGGAGTACGAGGGCCTGACCATGGAGGACGTGACGCCCGAGCAGCTCGAGCAGTTTAACGCCGAGGCCAAGGAGACTTGCAAGGCCGAGCGCGAGCGCGTGCTTGCCGCCGGCGGCCTGACCGTTATCGGTACCGAGCGCCATGAGTCCCGCCGTATCGACAACCAGCTGCGTGGCCGTTCCGGCCGTCAGGGCGATCCGGGCGAGACCCAGTTCTACTTGTCGCTCGAGGACGACCTTATGCGCCTGTTCGGTGGCGACAAGATGGACCGCGTCTCCAAGATGATGGTCACGGCCGACATGGGCGACGACATGCCCATCCAGCACAAGATCATCTCCAAGGCCGTCGAGAGCGCCCAGCACAAGGTCGAGAGCATCAACTTCTCCATGCGTAAGAGCGTCCTTGAGTACGACGACGTCATGAACAAGCAGCGCCAGGTCATCTACGCCGAGCGCAATAAGATTCTGGACGGCAAGGACCTGACCGACCACATCACCGAGGTCATGCACGATACCGTCTACCGTTGCGTGCAGGAGTTCTGCACCAAGGACAGTCACGATGGTGAGCGCGACCTGGAGGGCCTGCGCAAGTGGGTTGTGGAGCTCACCGGCCACATCGATACGCCGAAGTTCCCCGACGAGGACTTTGAAGCCCTGGCTGCCGATGTCTTGGCCTATGTTGAGAAGTGCTACAACATGAAGGCCGAGCGTCTGGGCGAGGACCTGATGCGCGAGCTCAACACCCAGGTCATGCTGCGCGTCATCGATACCCGCTGGATGAACTACCTGCAGGAGATGGACTACCTCAAGACCGGCATCGGCCTGCGCGGCTTTGGCCAGCGCGACCCGCTGGTTGAGTACAAGACCGAGGCCTACGGCGCGTTCCAGATACTCGTCGATACCATGTATGAGGATTACCTGCGCACGGTTCTGCGCATCGAGATCAAGGCTGCCCCGCGTGCCGTGGAGCACAAGGAGGAGCCCGCGCTCGAGGGTGCGCGCTTCTCCGGTCCTGCCGAGGTCGATGGTGACAATGGCGACTCGGTGCTGCGCAAGCAGGCGCAGGTGCAGGCCCGCACGGCTGTCCAGGGTGGTCCGGCTGCCGTCAACAACGGTGGCAAGGTGACCACCTATCGCAAGTCCGAGAGCGACGATCCGTACGTCAACGTGGGCCGCAACGACCCGTGCCCCTGCGGTAGCGGCAAGAAGTTTAAGTACTGCCACGGCAGGAATCGTTAATGGCTGAGGCTTTAGAGGTAACGCCCGCCGAGCTGGACGCGTTCGCGGACCGGCTCGGCGAGGTCGAGTCGTATCTCCACCTGGACGAAAAGCGCACGCGCGTGACCGAGCTCGAGGCCAAAAGTGTTGCCCCTGGCTTTTGGGATGACGCCGACGCCGCCCGTGCCACCATGGAGGAGATCGCGCGTACCAAGGAAGATATCGCTGCCGTGGACACCGCGCGCGGCGAGCTTTCCGATGCCCGCGCCGCGCTGGAGCTTGCCGAGGAGATGGGGGATGACCCCGACGCCGTCGCCCTTCGCGAGGAGGCTACAGCCACGGCTGAGCGCCTGGCCCGGGCCATCGATGAGCTTGAGCTTTCGAGCTGGTTTACCGGTGAGTTCGATCACGGCGATGCCATTGTGACCATCAAGCCCGGACAGGGTGGTCTGGAGGCCCAGGACTGGACCTTCATGCTCTTTAAGATGTACATGAAGTACTGCCAGCGTCGCGGCTGGAAGGTCACCATCAACGACTGTCCCGCGGCCGAGGTCATCGGCATCGACCGCGCGACCTTTACCGTCGAGGGCAAGGACGCATTTGGCATGCTGCGCGCCGAGGCCGGCGTCCATCGCTTGGTTCGCATTAGCCCCACCGACGACAAGAAGCGCCGCCAGACCACGTTTGCCGGCGTCGAGGTCATCCCCGTGCTACCCGATGATATCGACATCGAAATCAGTCCCGATGACATCCGCGTGGACGTGTACCACGCGAGCGGCCCGGGCGGTCAGGGCGTCAACACCACCGACTCCGCCGTGCGCGTGACGCATTTCCCCAGCGGCATTGTGGTTACCTGCCAAAACGAGCGCAGCCAGATTCAGAACAAGGCCGCGTGCATGCAGATCCTCAAGGCTCGCCTGTACGAGATTGAGCTCGAGAAGCGCGCCGAGGCCCTGGATGAGATCCGCGGACCCAAGACCACGATTGGTTTTGGCAACCAGATTCGCAGCTACGTGCTCTACCCGTACCAGATGGTCAAGGACCTACGCACGGGCGTGGAGACCAGCAATGTCGAGGCCGTTCTTGACGATGGCGACCTGGACCCGTTTGTTATTGGCTACCATCGCTGGGCCACCGGCAACGCCGATGCAGAAGGCTCGGAGGTCTAAAACATCGGGCAGTTTCAAGCCGATGCTAAGCCCAACGGTTGGACGGGTTTGTATCCAGAATAAACCCTGCGCAGGGGTGGTTTTTGTCCGGCGAATCGGTAGAATTGAATACAAGAAGAAGTTCAAAGCGCATCCGTTTGGGTGCGCTTTTTTGAGGGAGGCAGCATGGCATATCGTCTGGACATCAAGCGCATTCTTTCGATGAACTTCTTTCACGATCTGCCCCAGATCATGTTGGGGTGCGCTCTGGCCGCTATTGCGACCGACCTGTTTTTGATTCCCAACGGCCTTGCTGCCGGTGGCGTTACGGGCCTTGCCACCATTATCCAGGCGGTCGGCGCGACGCGAGGCGTGTCGCTTCCCGTCGGTATCCAGACCATCGTGATGAATGCCTTGCTGCTACTGGTCGTTATGCGCGAGGGCGGCATGTTCTACGTGGTGCAGACCGCGACGGGCTTTGTGCTGCTGGGCTTCTTTACCGATCTGTTCGCCCCGTTTGTAGCACCTCTGGCGGATGCGGACCTGATGCTTCCCGCTATGTGGGGCGGCATTATTACGGGCATCGGTTACGGCATGGTGTTGCGCGCCGGCGCCAACACCGGCGGTTCGGACACGATTGGCCAAATCATATCGCGTAATACCTCGCTGCCCGTGGGCTCGACCGTCATGGCGATCGATGTTGCCGTATGCGCGCTGTCGGCTCCGGTCTTTTCAATCGAAAACGCACTATATGCAGGCCTTTCGATGGTCATTAGCGGCTACGTGATCGATGCCGTGGTCGATGGTGGCAACAAACGCCGTATGGTACTCATCATCTCGGACAAGTTCCCTGATATCGCTGCTGATATCATGTATGGTCTGGGTCGTGGTTGTACCAAGTTTAAGGCGACTGGCATGTATTCGGGTGCCGAGAAGCCGGTGATTATGGTCATCGTGAGCCGTCGAGAGCTCAATACCCTCAAGACCATCGTGCGCGAGCGCGATCCTCACGCCATTGTGACGGTCGCTGACGTTACGGAAGCCTTCGGCGAGGGATTCAAGGACATTAGCGCGTAGGGTCGACCGCGTTCCATCCAAAAGACGTTCACATTGATAAACCGTTTCATCAGCGGTTCTGCCTGCTAAATTGTTCAAATAATGATAAAAACTCTGGTAAAGCCATCAGTTTCCAGCATAATGAATGACGTACGTGCATTGCGGCTGTGTTGGGATTACCTTCGGTGCCGTGCGCATTTTGTCTAATGAGGATGAAAGGAAGGCACAATGAGCGACGAAGAGCTCAAAAAGGTTGCCAACGAGGTAAGGAAGGGCATCGTCACCGGCGTGCACGCTGCCAAGTCCGGCCATCCGGGCGGTTCGCTCGGCGCTGCCGACATCATGACCTATCTGTACTTTGAGGAAATGAACGTCGACCCGGCCGATCCCCGCAAGGCCGACCGCGATCGTTTTGTGCTCTCCAAGGGCCATTGCGCTCCGGGCCTGTACGCCGTGCTCGCCGAGCGTGGGTTCTTCCCCAAGGAGGACCTCGAGACGCTGCGCCATATCGGCAGCCACCTGCAGGGCCACCCCAACATGAACGACACCCCGGGCGTCGACATGTCCACCGGCTCGCTCGGCCAGGGCATTTCCGCCGCCGTGGGCATGGCCGTTGCCGCCAAGCACTGGGGCGATACTTATCGCACGTACGCCCTGCTGGGCGATGGCGAGAGTGAGGAGGGCCAGGTCTGGGAGGCCGCCATGTTTGCTGGCAACCAGCAGCTCGACAACCTCTGCGTGATCGTCGACCACAACGGCCTGCAGATCGACGGTCCCGTCGAGGAGGTCAACGACCCCATGCCGCTCGCCGACAAGTTCCGCGCCTTTAAGTTCCACGTGGTGGAGCTCGCCGACGGCAACGACTTCGACCAGATCCGCGCCGCCTTTGCCGAGGCTCGCGCCACCAAGGGGCAGCCGACCGCCATTATCGCCGAGACCCTGAAGGGCAAGGGCGTGTCCTTTATGGAGAACCAGGTTGGTTGGCACGGCAAGGCCCCCAACGATGAACAGTTTGAGCAGGCCATGGCAGAGCTCACGGCCGCCGGAGAGGAGCTCTAGGATGGCAGACGTCAAAAAAATCGCCACGCGCGTAAGCTACGGCGAGGCCCTCGTCGAGCTCGCCAACGAGCACGATGACTTTGTGGTCCTCGACGCCGACCTGGCCGCCGCCACGCAGACCGGCAAGTTCAAGGCCGCCTGCCCCGACCGCTTCTTCGACGTGGGTATCGCCGAGAGCAACCTGATGGGCGTCGCCGCCGGTATCGCGACCACCGGCCGCGTTGCCTTCGCGAGCACCTTTGCCATGTTCGCAGCCGGCCGCGCTTTTGAGCAGGTCCGTAACTCCATCGGCTACCCGCACCTCAACGTTAAGATTGGTGCCACGCACGCCGGTATCTCGGTGGGCGAGGATGGTGCCACGCACCAGTGCTGCGAGGATATCGCCCTCATGCGCGTCATCCCCGGCATGACTGTGATCGTTCCTGCCGACGACGTCGAGGCCCGCGCCGTGACGCGCGCCGCCTACGAGTGCGACGGTCCGGTGTACATGCGCTTCGCTCGTTTGGCCTCGCCGGTTATCAACGACCCCGAGACCTACAACTTCGAGTTGGGTAAGGGCATTGTCATGCGCGAGGGCGCCGACGTCACCATCATCGCCTGCGGCCTGATGCTCGGCGAGGCTCTCGAGGCCGCCGAGCAGCTCGCTGCCGAGGGCATCGACGCCGAGGTCATCAACATGCACACCATCAAGCCCATCGATGCCGACCTGATCGTCAAGAGCGCCACCAAGACCGGCCACGTCGTGACCGTCGAGGAGCATTCTGTAATCGGTGGCCTGGGCAGCGCCGTTGCCGACGTCCTGTGCGAGCAGTGCCCGACGCCCCTCAAGAAGATCGGCGTCAACGACACCTTTGGCGAGTCCGGCCCGGGTGCCGAGCTCTTGCACAAGTATGGCCTGGACGCCGCCAACATCGTGGCGACCACCAAGGAGTTCTTGGCATAAGGCAAGGCGGATCTCAAGGACTGCTTCGCCAGAACTATAAAACTGTTTCGCCAGTACTATGGAAACCCGGCAGGGGCGCTCTCTTGGAGAGCGCCCCTGTTTCAGTTGCGGTGAAATAGGGACTGATTAGACCTTTTAACTGGTAAAACAGTCCCTATTTCACCGCAACTCATGAAGACGCCCCTCAAGCACGGTCCCATCAGGGAAAAGGGCATATATCGACAAAGCGCAATTCAGACCCTTCCAGCTTTGTATATGCAGCACCCCAAGATAAACGTGGCGACCCCTTAGTTATCGCAGGCCGGGCACAGGGCTACTCTCCAAATCTTTCCGCAGGACGGAGGAGCCCCCGCCGCGCGAAGCGCGCAGCGGGGGCTCCGACATGTCCGAGGACGATTTGGAGAGTAGCCCTGTGCCCGGCCGACGGGATGGTTGATTTCCGATCTCAGCCGAACACATTGAGCAAATAGGCCATTCCCGCAG
>CAVGCW010000021.1:0-19478 GCA_963628025.1 Alloprevotella sp.
CTTCGTTAAACGGGCGCTAGGGTGTCACCCTTACACCAACATTTTCGACGCGATCACGCTGTCAATGTAAATCGCTTCTATGGATCCGCTCAGACATGCAGCGGCAAAACCTTTGAGAGCGAACGCACCGATTAAAAGCAGAGGGGAACGGACGAGAAGCAGGGCGGCGTAGTATCCAAGCATCCCCACGACGCCAACGAGACCGCTTGCCTTTCGTCCAAACCTATCAGCAATATAGCCAGTGGGAACTTCAAGGATGAACTTGCTCACTTGATATGCAATCATCATGCTAGAAATCGCCACTATCGAGAATCCGACGAATTCAAGGTAAACCGTCAGAAAATACAAAATAGTGCTGAAGTTCGACAGAAAAACGAACGTCATATAAAGCAAAACCGTACGGTTTTTCATGCTCCGCCCTCCAAGAGTCAGCAATCTAAATCGAAATCTTGGAAAAGCATGAGGGCAAAGCTGTCAGCTATGTGTTGCAAGGCGTCAATAATCACTTGACGTCTCGAAGCCAATTAATCTCACGAAGCAAGATGACGCAATAGGTGCAGAAAAACCGTCTGGTGTCGATCGGTCCAGGCATTTTGTCGATAGCAAAAGTAGATGGGCAAGGCTACGTCATGTGAGGCTTCAATAGAGCACTCACTCACTTCCGATCCATCCGATGCGAGAGAAGAGCCAGAAAAACTCAATATCAATCCCCCGGCTTGAAGAAACTCAGCCTGCGCCCTGTTTCCGTATTCGACATCGCGAAAGCGGAAATTAACCAGCTGAGCTTCGGGACATTGATTGATTGCATTGAGACAGGGTGACAAATTAATAGGAACAGCGAGCCTGCCGCCCAGTAACTCACGAATGGTCATAGCGTCAACAGATTGATGACCAGCTGGACATGAAAGAACCCTGAGCTCCTTTTCACCCATATATTTTGAAGAAAGGACGCTGTCCCGTGGTTCCTCAAACGAGATAGCCGCGTCCGAAATTCCAAGTATAAGTGATTCAAAGCATGTTGCCGTTGGCTGATGCCACACATCAAGATGAATCTGAGGGTGCGAGCTTTCAAACGAGTCGTACCAGTTTTCGGAAAAAAGGCGCCCCCGCCCGTGAAGACAGGGGGCGTAAAGACGGAAATGGCCGTCGGGCGAAACGCCGCCGTTCCCCGATTGAGCGTACTTTTTGAGATCGTCGACTTGCGCCAGGATCACGCGTGCACGACGCGCAAATTCTCTGCCCGCCGGAGACAAAACAGCCTCCCCCGCCGATCGGTTGAGCAAAACGATCTGATACTCAGATTCCAACTTTTTGATTGCCGACGAAACGGCCTGCGGACTCACATGAACAGCGCGAGCTGCTTTGCGCACGCCGCCATAGTTCGCTACCGCTTGAAGGTATTCGAGTTGAGAAAGCTGCATAGATTACTCCAAAGGCAGCCAAGTCGACGGCCTACGCGCCCTCAGATGAGGTTCTCGCCCAAGTTCTTGCCGCCAAGGACGTGCATGTGGAAGTGCATGACAGTCTGACCGGCGTTAACGCCCTTGTTAGAGATGACGCGGAAACCGTCCTCCAAGCCCTTGGCCTTAGCGACCTCCTGGATGGCGTGAGCCATGGCGCCCATGGTCTCGGCCGGTACGTTGTCGGCGATGTCGCTGTAGTGCTTCTTGGGGATCACGAGCGTGTGGACCGGCGCCTGGGGATTGAGGTCGTCGAACGCGATGACCTGGTCGTCCTCATAGACAACGGTCGAGGGGATCTCGTGGTTGGCGATTTTGCAGAAGATGCAATCACACATGGTTGGTTCCTTTCTCACAGACCAAGGTAATTATATTTGGTCAGGATGGTTAGAACGAGAGGTTGTCGTCGGTGTTGGCGGCTTCGCCGTCGGCGAGCACGTCGTTGCCGTCGACGTCCTTAAGAAGCACCGAGACCTTCTGCTCGGCATCGGACAGGCGGGTGCGCAGGCTCTTGAGAAGCTCGACGCCGCGGGTATAGCTCTCGAGCGACTCCTCGAGCTCCATATCGCCCGACTCCAGGCTGCGGATGATGAGCTCCAACTCCTGCGAAGCCTGCTTGTACGTAAGCTGCTCGACCGGGGTTTTCTCTGCCATATCTGTTTCCTTTCCTAAAGGTTTATCGCTATGAAACGCAGCCTACTCGACCGTATCGACCGTTGCTGCCACGTTGCCGTCTGCCATGCGTACGCGAATGGCGTCGCCCGGCTTAAAGGTCTTGGCGCTCGTAGCCACGCCGTCAACGCTGTACGCGATGGAATAGCCGCGGGCAAGCACCTTGAGCGGCGACAGGGCATCGAGCGAGGCTGCCGCACGGCCCAGGTCGGACGCTGGCTTGTTGAGCATCGTGCGCCCCTGATGCTCCAGACGGGAGCTCGCAAGCATGAGCGCATGGCGCTTGCCATCGAACCCCGAGGTGCTTGCAACCAGACGCTCGGGCAGACGCTCAAAGTTAGAGCGGAATGCCCCAACCGAACGCGTTATGGCGCCGGACAAACGATCGGCCGTCAGGGCAAGCTCAGACTCGCGACGCTCAACCATAAACGTTGGGTCGTTGAGGCACGGGCGACACGCAGCCGCATCGAGCGCATCGCCCAAGCGAGCCGTATAGGTATCCCAGGCACGGCGACCGCGCTGGTCGAGCATCTCCAGGTCGACCTGGGCCGACCCAATCACCGATGCCATCGCGGCACCCAGACGCTGATGGCGCGCCTCGAGCACATCGGCCAACTCCGTCATAGCCGGCGCCACCGATTCTGCCGCCGCCGTGGGCGTAGAGGCGCGTCGGTCGCTCACCATGTCGCAAATCGAGGTATCGGGCTCATGGCCAATGCCGGTCACCACGGGCACGGGACAAGCCGCCACCGCGCGGGCAAGCTCCTCGTCATTAAAGGTCATGAGGTCCTCAAAGGAGCCGCCGCCGCGCACCAGCAAGATGCAATCGGGCGCCGGCGTAATGGCAGCGGCGCGGCGCAGGCCTTCAATGAGCTCTGACGGCGCACCCTCGCCTTGAACTTTAGCCCCCACGCAAACAAGCTCGACAAGCGGGTTGCGACGGCGCAGCGTGCGCTTGACGTCATCGATTACGGCACCCGAAAGCGAGGTGACGACCGCCACGCGCGAGCAGAACACCGGTATGCGGCGCTTGCGCGCTTCGTCCATCAGACCCTCACGGCGTAGCTTTTCGGCCAGTTGCGCCACTTGTTGACGCAGCAGACCCTCCCCCGCCAGCGAAAACGAGCGAGCGACAAAGCTCATACGACCCGTGGGCTTATAGAGGTTGAAGCTGCCCTTAAAGCTCACCTGCATGCCGTCACGCAGATCGAAGGTACGCTTGAGATAGGCGCCCTTCCAGATGATGCAGTCGACGGCGGCCGAGTCGTCCTTAATCTGGAAGTAGCAGTGGCCGCTTCGGGCGTTAGGACCACGAAAACCCGTGACCTCGCCCAAGACGCTCAGCTGCGGAATGGCATCGAGCGCACCGGCGGCGATCTCCACCGCCTGGCTCACGCTGAGCTCCTTGCGCTCTTGCTCGTCCGAACCGTCGAACTCGGCGGAAACGGCATTACCGGTTAGGTTCCAGCCTGCCACGCAGCCTCCTTTCGTTATCGAGCACAGAGGCTCCGGCCCCGTGCGAAATTAAGTCCAACACATAGTACAGCGCCGCGAGGACACGAATCCCCGCGGCGCCTGCCTGTCCCATTTGTTATCGGTTGGAGTTTCTGTTGTAGCGAGCCATAAGGTAGAGCAACTGAATGATCGAAGTGAGCGCTGCAGCCACATAGGTAAGCGCGGCTGCCGTCAGTACCTTCTTGGCGCCGTTGACCTGCTTGGAGCTCATGCCCGACTGCTCGATGTACGCCACAGCACGTCGGCTGGCGTCAATCTCGACAGGCAACGTAACGAGTTGGAACAGCACACTAAACGAGAAGAAGATCAACGCGAGGGTCGTGAGCCCGGCAATGTTCATAAACAGGCCCAAGAGTAACACGATGGCCCAGGTGTTCTGGGTAAAGTTGACGACCGGCACGAGGGCGGTACGCACTTTCATCATGGCATAGCCGCTTTGACGCTGGGCGGCATGGCCCGCCTCGTGGCAGGCGACGGCAACGCTTGCGACCGAACCGCCCGAACGGTTGGCATCCGACAGATACAGGTTGTTGTCCTGCGGGTTGTAATGGTCGGTGAGCTCGCCAGCGACACCCTTGATACCCACGGCGCTACAACCGTTGGCATCGAGCATGCGGCGAGCGACTGTGGCACCCGTATCGCCGTCCGAGCGAACCTTGGACCAGGTTTTGTACGTCGAGTTGATATAGTTCTGTGCGGCAAGGCCAAGCACCGTGCAGACAAGAACAACCAGCAGGTACAGCGGGTCGATGCCAAAGCCGTATCCATAGTAATAAGGCATGCGAATTCCTCCGAGTCGAGTTACACGTTGGAGGCATTTTACCCACTCAACCGGCTAGGCTTCCCTACAGGAGCTCGATTTTGCCGTCCTTCACCGTCAACCCCATATTGCCGGAAAGCAGATCGTCCAGGCGCGAGCCCACAAGCTCAAAGCGCCAACCTTCGCGCAGGCGGCTCTGCTCGGGATGCTCAATGTAGTCGGCCAGGTCATCGCGCGAGGCAATGACCGAGGTCGCAACGCCTGAGCGCTCGGCAACCAGGCGGATAAGCGCATACATAAGGTCAGTCACGCTCTCCAGCTCCGGCGAAATCTGACGATGTCCGCGCACCAAGAGCGGCAGGCGATCGTGCGGACAGCTCGCACCGCGCTTGATGGCCATGAGCGCACCGTCCACGTCGCGCTCCCCCAATTGATCGGTACCGCGAATGCTACGGAACTCCTCAACGCGCACGGGATTGCGCTTAACGAGCGCTAGCAGCGTGTCGTCGGACATGACCCACTTGCGTGGGATGTTGCGCCGCTCGGCGCGGTCCTCGCGCCAGGCGGCGAGCTCGCGCGCGATACCCAGCTGATGACGGCTGCACGAATTGATGCGCTTGACCTTGCGGAACGCCTCGTGGCGATCGGCGCGATAGTGCGACTCGTCAGCCAGCGGGCGCAGCTCGTCGAGCACCCAGTCCACACGGCCCAGCTCGCGCAGGCGGCTCATCATCTCGGTATAGGCGACGATCAGGTACTTGACGTCATCGATCGCATACTCAATCTGCTTATCGGTCAGCGGGCGGCGCGACCAGTCGGTCAGTGACTCGGTCTTGGGCAGCGATACGCCGCAGAACGTCTGAACAAGCGCGCCATACGAAATCTGCTGGCGCTCGCCCAAAAAGGCGGCGGCGACCTGCGTATCGAAAATCGGTCGTGGCAGCACGCCCACGGTATGGAGCATGACCTCCATATCCTGCGAGCACGCGTGGAAGACCTTGGTCACGCTCTCGTCGGCCATAAGCTCGGCCAGCGGCGATAGGTCGTCGATTACCAGGGGATCGACCGCGACGCTCTCAGCAGGGGTGGCAATCTGAACCAAACATAGACGCGGATGGAACGTGCGCTCGCGCAAAAACTCGGTATCGACGGCAATCGCGTCGAACTCACGGGCGCGCTGGCAAAAGTCGAGTAGAGCCTGATGTGTGGAAATGTACATATCAACCCATCGAATAAGGTTAGGCCCGAAAAACACGGGTAGGATATCGGCATTGCCTTACAACTATACTCGGTTAGTCACAGAACGGGAACGTAAGTATGCGCTGCCTTATCATCCACAACCCGGCATCGGGCCCCAGCTCAGATGAAATCTTCGCATTCACGCACGCCCTTGCACGGGGCGGCGACGAGGTCGTGATGCGCTTTATCGGCGATGGCATGGAACCCGAGGACGCCGTGGCAGACGTGCGCGAGTTTGACCGCGTGGTCGTTTCGGGCGGCGACGGCACTGTCTCCAACGTGCTCGACCAGATGCGCGGATGCGGTGTCCCCACGCTCGTCTTCCCCTCCGGTACGGCCTGCCTGTTCTTCAACAACATCGGCAATGCCCCCGAGGCGGCGGCGCTCGCCAAGGCCTGCCGTGCCGGTCGCACGGTCAAAGTCGACATGGGCGAGCTCTTTTGGCTCGACGAGAACGGCAACGAGAAGCGCCACGGCTTCATCATCATCGCCGGCTCGGGCTTCGACGCCGAGATCATGATGAAGGCCGCCCCCACCAAAAACGACATCGGCGAGATCGCTTACTTCCTCTCCGCGCTCGCCACGCCCAATCCCACGGTGGCGCACTTTACGATTGAGCATGACGGCATTGTCGAGGAGCTCGACGGCATCTGCTGCATGGCCGGCAACACCTCGGTCATCCAAAACGACATCAACCTGTTCCCCGACTGCCGTATGAACGATGGCATGGTCGACATTGCGGTCATCGAACCCGTAAAAACTGTGCAGCTTCTACCGACTGTGATCACCGCCGCACTCGACCCCGCCGGCAAGGTACTCGGCCGCCCGCAGTTCAAGATCATCCAGACCAAGGAAGCCAAGATCACCTGCACCCCGTCGCTGGGCATGCAGTTCGATGGCGAGATTATCTCCAGCAATTCGGGCGTCTTTGGAGCCCGCGCGCTTCCGCAATGCCTCGACCTCATCGTCGACGAATTCTCCCCGCTCGGAAAATAGGAGGACCCTATGAACGACAATCCCCTGCTCGGCTTTATCATCATCGTTTTGGCCATGCTCGTCGGCTATGCGATCAACGTGATCCACCGCCGGAAGAAGTAATTCCACATTGGTATGATATTCATCCAATTATCGTCTCCCCTGCTGTTTATGCATTTGCCAAACAGCGGGGGATTTTCTTTGCGCCCCGTGCAAGGCGCTTTATTCAGGTAATGTAATTGCAGGACGTCTTTATTAAAGTAAAGCTACAAACCGAGTATAAGTAACCACTCATCGCATATTTCATTACGCTTATCGAGTAAGTTTCTTTCATAGATGAATATTGTTTCCAGTTCGTTACGCTAATGGGGTGTCTTTATTGGCTGAAGCTCTCTGGCAACGGAGAGCTTTCGCACGCTGGGAGGGAAAATGAGGAAAACTCACCCCGTCAACGCGCTCAAAAAGCTTGGCATAGGCCTCGCCTTTGGAGCTGCAACCATCATGTCCATGCCGACGTCTGCGCTCGCCTGCACGCAGATCTACATGGGCGGCAAGCTCACGGCGGACGGCAACACGTACTACGGCCGCGCCGAGGACTTTGGCAAGCGCTATCTTAAGCACTACGGCATCGAACCTGCCCACGAACCCGGCTTTAAGTACAGCTCGATTGAATCTGCTTTTGAATACACTTCGAACAAGCCTACCTATCGCTACAGCTATGTACGCGACCACCCCTCCAACTGGATGGGTCGCACCGACGCCTACTCCGAGGCCGGCATCAACGAGAAGGGCGTCTCCTGCTCCGCCACGCTAAGCACCTCCTATAACGAGGAGGCCGCTGCAGCAGACCTCATCGATGAGGAAGTGGGTCTGGGCGAGTACAGTTACGGCAGCATCATCCTGGGCGAGAGCGCCACGGCCCGCGAGGGCGTCGAGCTCCTCGGCAGCCTGATCGATGATCAAGGCGTCTGCACCAACGACCAGATCATCATCGCCGACAACAACGAGACCTGGCTGTTCGCCACACTTTCCGCCCATCAGTGGATCGCCATGAAGCTCGCTGACGACGTCGCGTCGCTCAACCCTAATATCGGGAGCCTCAACTACGATGTCGACCTCAATGACACCGAGAATTGCCTCCACTCTGAAAAGATCCAATCCATGCCCGAAGAAAAGGGTTTCGCCAAATACTCCGCTGACGGCAAATTCGATGTCGCCCAAACGTATGGCGAAAGCCTCGCCGATTCCGGCGTAAACCAGTGGTCCCGCTATGTGCAAGGCCGCGATTATTTTGGTAGTCAGCTGACCGAAGGCACAGATTACGACATTATCACAGTAAAGGAGAAAGGAAAACCTGACCAAAAGGGAGCCATGGTCAGCGAAATCCAGCCCCTGTTCTTCAAGCCTGGCAAGTCTGGTTGGAGCACTTTCGAGTTGATTCGCGCCTTCGGCAACCGCGGCGAGAACGTCCCTGGCCTCAACGCGAACACTGATGGTGTTTATTGCATCGGCAGCGAGCGCAACACCGAGATCAACCTCTTCCAGATTCGTCGCGGGTATGACCCCGAAGTCGCTACCATCCAGTGGGAAATGCTCTCCCGCGCCGCGTACTCCGTCGCCATCCCGTTGTACTCCGCTCTGATAACTGAGGTCAGCCCGTACTTCAGCGATCAGACCGTCTCCTTCGATCACTGCAAACAGACTGACGTCGTGTACAACGAGGAGCCCGAGAACTCAATCAACTACGTCCTCATGGACATCAGCTCGCTCTGCTTTGAGAACCCTGACACCCTTGGTATCAGCGTCCGTGCCTACCTCGATGCGCTCCAGAACGAGCTCATCGAGCAGAACAAGGAAGTTGACGCCGCCATGCTAGCCGAGACGACCACCGAGGGCCGCACTGCCCTGGCCAACAAGGCCGGCAAGGCTGCTACCGAGAACACCTACAAGAAGTGCAAGGCCCTGCTCCAGGAGATGCGCGCCTATCAGAAGGCCGAAAACTTCGACCAGCCCTTCACCCCGAGCGACCTGAACACCGAGACCAACGGCCTCAAGGTGTCCATCACCTACGCCAAGGACGCTCTTGCCACCGACCCGGTAACCCCGGATCAGCCTGGTACTCCTGAGCAGCCCGGTACCCCCGAGCAGCCCGCTAAGCCCGAGCAGCCCACCACCAAGCCCGAGAAGCCTGGCAAGTCGGACACCACGACCACGGTAACCACCAACAAGACGAACACCAAGGGCGGCCTGCCCACCACCGGTGATCGTTTTGATGGCCGCATGGTGGCCGCATTCGCCATCGCTGGCGTTGCCGTCATCTCCGCGGGCGGTTACTTCCTCTACCGTCGCAATAAGGAGTAACGTCTTAGCTGAGCGGACAAGGCAGCAATGGCAGCCTCGCCCGCTCAGCCCGCTCTTTTGACCGGCGGGAAACCCGCCTGAAATCTTTTTAAAAAAGATTTCCCCGCACACACTTTGCTGTGCTATAGTGCAGCGCAACAGCAACAAGGTGCGACCGCGCCACGGCATCATGAAAGGAGCCACCGACATGAAGAACACGATGAAGTCTCTCAACAACTGGTGGTGGCGTGATGCGAATACGATCGGTCGACAGTGAGTCCCTCACGCCTGCTTTTGCGCTCTAGGTGATTGGAAGGCCTCCGGTTTCGACCGGGGGCCTTTTTCTATCTCGAGCCCGATCGCATTCGCATCACGCGCCTCCGTTTTTCTCTTACACTCCCCTTTTTGAAAGGATTTTCACCATGTCTCAGAACACCACCGCCACCGCCCAGCCCCGCACCGTCCAGACCGCCGACCGCGGCAAACTCGATGTCCGTGCCCTCGTCCTGCTCGCCATCCTGCTCGCCGCCGGCTTCATCCTCAACTTCACCGTCGGCAAGGCAGTCTCGAGCATTTCGGGCGGTATGATCAGCCCCGAGTTCATCATCTCGGCCTTCTGCCTCACCATTCTGGTCGTTCGCCCCAACATCGGTCAGGCGCTCGTCATTGGCCTCATCTCGGCTGCCGTGATCCAGATCACCACCACTTCGCCGTTCGTCGATTTTGCCGCCGAGGGCATCGCCGCCATGCTCATGGCCGGCATCGTCAACGCCGCCGGCAAGAACGGTCAGGTCAAGCCCGCCATCGCCATTGTTGCAACCTTCCTGACCACCTTTGTCTCCGGCGTCATCTTCATGGTCATCAAGATGGCCATGCTCGGCGTGGTAGGCGAGCTCGCCGCCGCCATGCTGCCCGTCGTTGCCATGACCGCCGTCTTTAACGCCATTCTGGTCGGCGCCCTCTACCTGCCCATCCAGAAGGCCCTGAAGCTCAACTAACCCACAGTGAGCCATCGGTAAAGACTGTCCCAAACGACTAGCTTTTGGGGACGTTCTTAAACGACTGGTCATTTAATAACGTCCCCAATGACTATGAAAGGTATCCATGGAAACGATCATCAACGTCGACGATGTCTCGTTCTCCTATGGCACGCAGACCGAGCAGGCGCTCAGCCACATCTCACTCAGCGTGAACAAGGGAGATTTCATCGGCATCATCGGGCCCTCGGGCGCCGGCAAGTCCACGCTTGCCGCCTGCCTGTCGGGCGCCGTGCCCCACCACTACACCGGCACGTTCTTTGGGTCCGTCATGGTCGACGGCCACGACACCTGCGAAGTCTCGCTCACCGACGTGTCGCAAATCGTCGGCAGTGTGCTACAGGATATCGACACGCAGATGGTCGCTTCGATCGTCGAGGACGAGATGCTCTTTGGCCTCGAGAACTTTGGCGTTCCCCACGACCAGATCGAGCAGCGCGTGAGCGAAACGCTCGAGACCGTCGGCATCAGCGACCTGCGCGACCGCGAGATCGCCACGCTCTCGGGCGGACAGAAGCAAAAGGTAGCCATCGCCGCCATCCTCGCCATGCGCCCGCACGTCTTGGTTCTCGACGAGCCCACCGCGGCACTCGACCCCGCCAGCTCCACGTTGGTCTTCGAGACGCTGCGTGAGGCAAACCGCGCACTTGGAATCACCATCGTCGTCGTTGAGCAAAAGGTCGCCCTGCTCTCGGAGTACTGCAACCGCGTGCTCGTGCTCAACCATGGCGAAATTGCGCTGCAGGGCGAGCCACACGAGGTCTTCGCGCATACCGACGAGCTCCGTGCCATCGGCGTCGACTGCCCTCGCGTCACGCGTATCTTCAATAGCCTCGAGGCCGATGGCATGGTAAGCGGTACCCCCTGCTTGGATGTCGATGAGGCCGAGCGCCTGATTTCGGGCATCGTCGACCCCGCACGCGCGGCTATCGAAGCCCAGGCGCCCGCCGGTTCCCCGCATGCACCGTCGTTGCGCCCTCATGCCAAGGACGCCGAACCCGTACTCACCTTCGACCATGTTGAGTTTGCCTATCCCAATGGCGGCGCCGCCGTACACGACCTTAGCCTGACGCTCTATCCTGGCGAGCTCGTGGGCATCGTCGGCCAAAACGGCGCCGGCAAGACCACGCTCACCAAACTGCTCACAGGCCTGCTTAAGCCCGCCTCGGGCAGCGTGCGCGTCACGGGACTGGATACCGCAGCCGTTCCCACGAGCCGCATCGCTCGCGAGGTCGCGACCCTCTTCCAAAACCCCGACCGCCAGATCTGCAAGGACACCGTGCTCGACGAGGTCGCCTTTGGCCTGGAGCTTACCGGCATCGACCGTGCCGAGGCGCTGCGTCGCGCCCAGCTCGTCATCGACCGCTTTGGCTTGCCGGCCGACGAGGCGCCCTTCTCGCTCTCGCGCGGTCAGCGACAAATGGTGGCGCTTGCCTCCGTCGTAGTGGTTGAGCCCAAGATCGTCGTGCTCGACGAGCCCACGAGCGGCCTTGATTACCGCGAGTGCATGACCGTCATGGAAACGGTGCGCACCATGGCCGAGCGCGGTTGCGCCGTTATCATGGTCTGCCACGATATGGAAGTCGTCTCGGATTTTGCCGAGCGCATTGTGGTAATGGCCGACGGTCGCATCCTCGACCGCGGCCGCACGCACGAGCTATTCTCGAACATCGATCTCATGCGGCGTGCCTACGTGGAGCCTCCCCAGGTTATTGAACTCTCGCGCCGTCTGGCATCTTCCGTCTCGCCCGCTTTTGCGCAGGTGAGCGAGGTCACCGATGTCGTTCGAATTACCAAGGAGATGGTCCACCGTGGTTAACGTCATCGACTACATGCCGGGCGATACGCTGCTGCATCGCCTGAATCCCGTCGTCAAACTGGGCCTCGCTGCCGCCATCATCGTCGGCATCTTCTTGTCCGACACCTACGTGGCGCTGCTGGGCTTTTTGGCACTCACCCTTGCGCTGGGTGCCTATGCCGGCGTCGTCGACCGTCTGTTCTCGCTGCTCAAGTTGCTGATTCCGCTCGCGCTTATCATGCTGGTGCTCCAGCTGGCCTTTATGCGCGATGGCAACGTGGTATGGGGTTTTATCACCGACACGGGCCTCATCACAGGATCGAAGGCCTGCCTGCGCCTGCTGGGTGTGGCGTTACCACTCATCCTCATGCTCATGGTGACCAAGCTCAACGACCTTGCCAACGCCTGCGTCGAGGTGCTGCACGTACCGTATCGCTATGCCTTCACCTTTACCACGGCGCTGCGCTTTGTGCCGGTGTTTGGTCAGGAGATGAACGCCATCATGGAGGCGCAGACCGCACGCGGCGTCGAGTACGACACCAAGAACCCCATCAAGAAGCTTAAGCTCATGTTGCCACTGTGCGTGCCGCTGCTCATCTCGAGCGTGGGCAAGACCGATGCCACAGCCTTGGCGGCAGAACAGCGCGGCTTCTATCTGCGTACGCGCGCCAGCTCGTACAAGCGCTACCCCATCAAGGGCCTGGACATCGCCGTGCTCATCGTCAGCATCGTCCTCATCGCCATCGGCTTCCTGTTCTAGTTCACCACCGACAGCAACCGCCCAACGCAAAAGGCCTCGGCTCGCACCAAACGAGCCGAGGCCTTTACTGTTTCACCAGATAAAACCTACCAAAATTAACCTGTCCCTTTTTGGCAGGTCGGAAGCTAGAGGCGATAGAGAGCGCCGCTGCGGATGATGGATTCGCGCACCAGGACATCCATGGCGTCGAGGGTGATCTCGGGCATCTCTCGGTACTTCTGCAGCACCGATAGCTCGGTGCAGGCCAGAATGACACGGTCGCAGCCGCTACGGGCGAACTCCCACATCACGCGGTCGAACTTATCCATATCGGGCTCACGTCCGGCCTTCACATCATCGTAGATAAGCGACATCACATCGTTCTGACGTTTCTCGCTGGGATAGACAACCTCAACACCCGCAGCCTTACATTCGCGGCCGTAGACGCCCGCGCCCACGGTTCCGTCGGTGCCCATGATGCCAATCTTGTGCACTGGCTCGGCCGGCATACTCAGGTTGGGGTCGAACTCGCACTCCCCCATCACCGCACCGGCCAGAGCATAGCGCACCGACTCACGCGGCATATGGATAATCGGCACCTTCGTAAACGACTGGATCTGGTCGTAGAAGTAGTGCGACGTGTTGCAGGGAATGGCAATGTGCGCACAGCCCAGCGACTCGAGTGCCTGGGCACACTCTTTCATGGTCGCCAGCAGCTTAGCATGCTCGCCGGTCTTAATGGCCAACGTGCGGTCGGGCATGGTCGACTTGGAGAGCACCACCATGTCGATATGTTCCTGATCGCAGGCAGCAGCCGTATGACGCACCACCTGGTCGTAGTAATACGACGTGGCCTCGGCGCCCATGCCGCCGATAACTCCCAGCTTTTCCATCGCCGCCTCCTTGGTGACGCTTGCGCAATTGCGCGTATCATACCCGCGCCCGCCCGATGCAAACCGGACGGGCGCCGCGCTCATCTACTTGTAATACGTCTTGAACAGCTTAAAGTGGCGCAGCTTGGTGTGCCACATGCGCAGCCAGCGGTTAAAGACAAAGTCGCCCTTCATAAACGAAGGGTCGGCGCCCTTACCTTCCCTGTCCAGGCGATGCACCTTCGCACGCAACTCGGGATCCTTGACGTACTTGTCGACGACGCCCATGGGGACGACCATCCACAGGGCCTCGTCCTGAGCCGTCACAAACTCCGGCTCAAACGGACGGTTGAACACATACTCGTCCACCACATACTTGGCAACGTTAAAGCCGCTGTTGGTAACGTAGTAGTTGCTGCGGCCCTGGCGCGTGTTGAAATCGAAGAACTTAAACGAGCCGTCGCGCTCGTCGTACTTAACGTCAAAGTTGGAATAGCCCACAAAGTGAAGGTCCTCGAGCAACTTGCGCACGCCGCCCATGAGCTCGTCGTTGGGCTCGGTAATGATACAGGCATGGTTGCCAACACCGTGGGGCTGATGCTCCTCGAGCAGCACATGGCCCAGGCACATCATGCGCACCTTGCCGTTGCGGTCGGAATAGCTGGTGAGCACGCGCATGTACTCGTCGTTGCCGGGCACGCGGTCCTGCAAGATCAGATCGTCGGTGTAGCCGCTGGCATACGAATCGCGAATGACCTGTTCCAGCTCGGCGCGGTCGGCAATCTCATAGGCCTTCTTCTGACCCTCGAACTCATGTTGCCACCACATGATGCCGTCAGAAGGCTTCAGAATCATCGGGTAAGGAAAATCGATCTGGTCGAGCACTTCGGCAGGCGCCTCACCCTGGGCATTAAGCATCGCCTTGGTAAAGGTAAACGTGTGCGGATAGGGCACACCATGCTTCTCGCACAGCTCGTAGAAGATCTCCTTCTTCTGGCACTGCTCGAGCATGCTGTAGGGCGCGTAGGGAGCGACGATGTTATCCGCCAGCTCATGAGCATCTTTGGCTTGAGCCACGAGAGCGACATAGTTGTCGCCACAACCCACAAGGACAATCGTCTTGTCGGCATGCGCTTGGGCAATGCCGTTGACGGTTTTGAGCATCACGGGCATGGTGTCGATATCCACGTTGGGCGTGTAGTCGATAATCTGGCTGCGGTACGCGGGACCCGTCTGATACTTGCCAAAGACCAGACTCTTGACCTGGTACTCCTCGTAGAAGGCGCGCGCCACCGAATAGGCGTTGATGTCGCCACCAAGCAGCACGGGAATGAACTCGCGCTCTGTAAATTGCAATGCCATGGAAACTTCCTATCATGAACTGCCCACACAACGGGCGGTCTTTGCGCAACTGATTTATTCTAGCGTGCCAAGCCGCCGGCGCCCAAAGCTCCACCGTATCTATGGCAATCGACGTAATCGTCCAGCACGAAGGCCAGCACGAAGACGGCGCTCACCGTTGTATGACAATGGGCAATGAACCTACCATTGTTGTAGGATTCAGCGTATTGACATCCTCAAACGAAAGGCGCACACGTGCCCCAAGACCATCCGACCGATAATCCTATCCTCAATGCCGCGAAGCGCGAGCTGGCGGAACGTGCGAAAGCGACCGCTCCCCTGTGCACGGCAAACGACGCCTACAACGGACCCGCCCGCATCGTCTCGATCAACACGTCGGCACACAAGGGCACGCGCAAGTCGCCCGTCGCCGATGGACACGACACCGTTATAGAGCAATTTGGCCTCGCCTCCGACGCACACGCCGGGCATTGGCACCGTCAGGTTTCCTTTTTGGCCGCAGAGTCCATCCAGACGGCGCAGGCCCGCGGACTCGATGTGCGCAAGGGTGACTTCGGAGAGAACTTCACAACCCGGGGCATCAACCTGCTCTCGCTCCCCTTGGGCACACAGCTCAAGCTTGGCAGCGAGGTGCTTGTCGAAATCAGCCAAATCGGCAAGGTCTGCCACACACGCTGTGCCATCTACTATCTCGCCGGCGACTGCATCTTTCCCCACGAGGGCGTTTTTGGCGTGGTACTAAAGGGCGGAGAGGTCTACGCCGGCGACGATATCCAGGTAATCAAACTCGGCGACGGCACCTGTTCGTTCACCCCCGCCGAGGCCCTCGAAGAGATTGAGCAGGCTCGCCAGAAGGGCACGCTGTAGTTATAAAACCCCACGTTGAGATGGCTTTTACAGCCCAAAACCCCTCTCAAACAGAGCTCTGTAACGTTAAAGTTGAACTCTATGGTTTCTCAACAATTCATCATAACTGCAGGTCAAAGCCAAAGCCTCAAGTTCAACTTGACCCTTTGGAACCTTTAAGGTTCAAGTTGAGGTCGAAAGCAGTAGTAGAATACCGTTCGAACCATAACCTACGATTGATTGCAGAGGGACTGGATGCAGCATTCGAATCATCGCACCGCAGCGCTCATTGCGTCGAAGCCGGCTCGTATCATCACGAGCGCCGTGCTCGCCGTTGCGCTGACGGCCACGCCGATGCTCTCCCCCGTTGCGGCGTATGCCGCCTCGCAGGCAACGCAGGACCAGCTTTCCGCAGCCCAGCAGAAGATTGAAGCCGCCACGAGCGCCTACAACGACGCCCGCACCAAACTCGATGACCTGCAAAAGCAGATTGATTCCAATGAGGCAAGCATCGAGGAAATCGAGGCTAAGCTTCCCGAGCAGCAGGCCAAGGCAAGCTCCGCCATGCGCGATCTGTACAAGTATCAGAAGGGCACCAATCCTATCGTGAGCTTCCTGGTCAATGCGCAGAGCCTGGGCGAGTTCATCACGACTTGCAAATACACCAACCAGATCACGAGCTCGAGCGTCGACGAGATCGAAGAGCTCAATAACATGCAAACCGAACTCGAGCAGAACAAGGCTGAGCTCCAGCAGGCCAAGTCTCAGCTTGAGGCAGAGCAGAAAAACGCCGAGGATGCGCTGGCGCAGGCCCAGCAGCTCCGCAGCGAGGCACAGGCAAAAGCCGAGCAGGAAAATGCCGCCGAGCTTGCCAAGCTTGAGGCCGATAAGGCCGCTGCCGCCGAGAAGCTCTTGGGCGAGGGCGTAAGCGGCAGCAATTCCAGCAGCCAGGCCACCAACACCAACACCACCATCGACACCACGGTGAACAGCTCCAATACTGGTAGCTCCGATTACGATTCGTTCATTAATGAGTGGACAGGCCGCATCGACAATTATCTCGCCGGCTCCCCCATGGCAGGCCAAGGCTATAACTTTGCCGTCGCCGCTTGGAATACCGGTGTCGACCCCCGTTGGTCCCCCGCCATCGCCTGCATCGAGAGCACCAAGGGTGCTTATTGCGCCAATTCTTACAACGCCTGGGGCTGGAGTGCACGTGGCGGCGGTTGGCGCAGCTTTGGCAGCTGGAGCGAGGGCATCTCCGCTCACGTTGCCTATCTGGGCGCCAACTACGGCTCCACCCTTACCCCGGCAGCGGCCAAAAAGTACTGCCCGCCCACGTGGCAGGACTGGTACAACAAAGTCGCCGCTCAGATGAACCGCATCTAAGTGCAACTGCAAAGGGCCCCAATGGGGCCCTTTTCTTTTAGGTGGCGGAAGTATCGACGACGCCGGTCGCATTGGCAACCGCGACTATGACAATCATGCATAGGAGCAGCACACCCAATGCCTTGAGCCAGAGTTTCGCGAGTTTCTTGCCGCGATAGCTGTCGAGCAGTGCGAATCGCCGACGAAGACGGCGCTTATCGAACAGCGCAAAATGCATAAGCACCATAAGGCCATCGACAAAGAAAAAATACTCGATTATGAGAAGCCACGTCGGGTAGCTTTGGTTTGCTCCGGTGGGGTGAAAGACGGCAAAGTGACTTCCGACAAAGAACACAAGCAACGAGAAGCAGACGAGCGTATTCCAAATGCGCCCCAGAGACTCCGGAACGCGAGAGAGCAGGCCGCATGCAGCGGAGGCGGCAGGCCTAGGAAGCCCTGCGGGGTTCTGGAGCCCTTGGGGCGTCAACGCCGTCTCCGAGGCCGGAGTACGGACAGGCGCAGGAGGCCGCACGGGGCGACTCAGATCGTATGCCGCGCGCGTCGCCCGTCCCAACGCTTCCGCACTCGCAAAACGCTTGGCCGGGTCGAGCGCCATCGACATGCAGATGACATCGGCAAGTGGAGTGGGAATGCCGCGCGCCTCGCATTGCTCGCGCATGTCGAGCCCTGGTTTAGGGGCGACTCCCGTCAAGCAGAAGAACAGCAGAGCGCCAAGTGCGTAGACGTCGCTGCGCACACTCGTCTGCCCAAACCCATACTGTTCGGGCGGTGCATAGGGTCGCGTGCCAAACTTGACGGTGTCGGCATCGGCGCCATCGCGCCATACGCGCGCGATCCCCAAGTCGATAATCACCAGCGATGAAAACGTCAGGCCGTCATCAGGCGTATAGTTGGCACCTGTCACGATGATATTCGACGGCTTGAGGTCGCGATGGATCACCGGCGCCGACGTCTCCCCCGCCATTGCAAAACCGGCATGGAGCTCGCCCACGGCGTCGCAAAGGGCAGGATACAATTCACGTGCATAATCGGGGGTAACTCCCAGACGGTCCACCAGCGCCCCGAGCGTCTCCCCTTCGATGTATTCCATAACCACGTTAAGCTCATCGCCTACATGACGACAATCGACGATTCTGGGCAGGTGCTCAAAACGCCTGCCTGCCCGCTGAGCGGCAAACAGGCGCTCGTATGCCCCGCCGATTTGAGCCGAAGCATCGATGCGTTTACGGACAAAGGGGCCGAGCGAACCACCGCCGGTTCCTTCAAAGTACACGAGCTCGGTTGTTTCAACGGACGAGCGCTTAAGTACACGCTCCACGCGATAGCTGTCGTCGCGATCGAGCGACGCCAGGTGCTCGGCAAGCGCTGCGGTTAGCTCGTCATCGGAATATGTTGGGGTCTGAGTATCCATAGCCTCCATCATAGCGCAGGGCGCAGACACCCCATGGCATCCGCGCCCCGTTCGTTTGCATCGTTGTTCGGCAGCTCCGCCGGCTCAGATATCAGCCGCTAACTCACCGTCTCCTCGCCAAAGCGATACAGCTCCTCGTTGACCTTTTGGAGGCTGCACCCGCGATCGATGCAAAAGATGATAATCGCATCGCGGCGGTCCTTGCAGTTAAGGACGCTTACCCCGGCAGCCGTCAGCGCACGGTTAGTCTCTTTGAGCGTCAGCGCCATCGCAAAGGCAATCTGCAGCACCTTATTGCGGCTCGGATGCCGCGCACCGGTAAAAATCTGATAGCCAAAGGTCTCATTGAGATCGGCCATACGAACCACGCGCGAGCGCTCCAAGCCCTTTTCCTGCAGTAGCTGCTTCAGGTAGTTCGAAAGCGACGGGGCGGCAAAGTCGTGTTCTTTGATATAGCCATCGATGTTTGGCGCGTCGAGAAGCTCATTGAGCAACTCGTCAGTCAGCTTTTTATCGGGCATACGACTTCACCTCCCCCAGTGCATACAACATGCTAGAAACCGCTTACGTCCGAACGCTCCCAACTGGCGACCTGATCGGGAGACACCGTGCCCAGCGCCTCGAACTTCCAGGAGCCGCCCGCCTTCAGATGATTGGTGTTTGCAAGAGCCGTTCCAACCTGGTTGCCATCAGCATCATACAGAACATATTCAATCTGAATGTAGCTCTTTTCCTTGTCCGTGTTATTGGTCAGCGTCCCCGTGATCTTATAGGCAAACTGATTGGAAGTGTCTTCAGCCTCGTCAGCAATGGTATACGGTTCTTGCGGTTCTTTTTGCTCCTCAGCCTGCTGTGTCGTCTCGGCAGGTTTTGCCGAATCGCTCGCAGGCGAATCGGTTGAGTTGCCGCCCATAGAGCCCACGGCACCGACAATAACCAGCACCACGATGACGCCTAGGACAATCTTACCGATCGGCTTCTTTCCCTCTTTTGCCATTATTCATCCTTCGGTTGATTTCCGATCTCAGCCGAACACATTGAGCAAATAGGCCATTCCCGCAGT